>JAJSLK010000070.1 GCA_021272165.1 Methylacidiphilales bacterium | reverse complement strand
TTGCAAAAGTAGCCATGGGTTGCGCCGGAAAGGGATTTTGGCCGGCGGCAAGGAGTCGAGCGAGGAGCATAGCCATTGCTACGTGACGAGCGAGCGACATAACCGCCGGCCAAAAGAATCCCGGCCCTTTGGGTTGCTTTTTCAGAGCCTTCCAGCGGCGTTGCTCCTTCGGTCAAGATGCGCTGCGGCATCACTCCCTCTCTCGCGCCTTGCGGGAAGGCTCTGAAAAAATGCAACGCAACCCATGGCTACTTTTGCAATGAGTTCTAGTCCCGGACTCTTTTGTTCGTACCACGGATAGGCATGGCGGATATCCATCCGCGCCTCTGGCACGAGGATGACTTTTCTAGGCACGACCTGAACGGATTTCCTTTTTGGCATCTTCCCATGTCATGCCGGAACCCGGATTGGCCAGATAACGTGCTTTGCGTTCGCGAACTTCTTTTACGGCCGCAGACGAATCGGGAAGAGCCTTCTGGTCTTCTGCAATGGAATCCCAGATGTCCTCGACTAATTGGAGTTTTTCCGCAAGGGGAAGGGATCGGAATTCAACGGACGAGGCCATGTCCGAACGTAGGGCGGCACTTATTTGCCAGCAAGGGGAAAGATGTCAGGGAAGGAGCCTCCTTTTCCTCTTGACCCTTCTGGTTCAAGCGATAATCTTTCTTTTTCGGTCCGCGCCTGCGGTGGGAGCCTTAATTGGTTTCCCACCTTTTTTTTCCCCATCGTAGGCCTGGGCCGGGAGACACACCGGAAACCGTTATGAGCCAAGAATTTATTGCTGTACTGGATTACATGGAAAAGGAACGCGGGATCAAACGCGAGCTCCTTTACGAAGCCGTCCATGCCGCGCTTTTGGCCGCGGCCCGGAAAAGCTTCGGCCCGGCGCGCGACCTGAGCGTCGATCTTGACCAGAAAACGGGCAAGATCAAGGCCATTGCCCGGCTCGTCGTGGTGGAAAAGGTCACCCTGCCGCACGACGAAATCAGCCTGCCCAAGGCCCGTCTCCTGAAGCCCGACGCTGTCCTGGGCGACACGGTTGAAGTCGACGTTAATACGAAGGATTTCGGCCGCATCGCGGCGCAGGTCTTCAAGCAGGCGATGAACCAGACGTTGCGCGGCATCGAGCGTTCCATGGTCTTCGACGAGTTCAAGGACCGGATGGGCGCGATCGTTACCGGCACGGTGCGCCGTTTCGAGCGCTCCGACGTCATCATCGACCTCGGCAAGTTCGAGGCCGTCATGCCCGCCCGCGAGCGCGTGCCCACCGAGGAATACACGCCCGGCGAGCGCATCCGCGCCTATGTCCTGGCGGTTGAGAACACGCCGCGCGGACCGGAAATCATTCTTTCCCGCAGTCATCCCAATTTCGTCCGTAAGCTCTTTGAGCTTGAGGTCAGCGAGCTCAACGACAAGACCATCGAGATCAAGGCCATGGCCCGCGAGGCCGGTTACCGAACCAAGATCGCCGTCTGGTCGGCCAACGAGAAGGTCGATCCGGTCGGCGCCTGCGTTGGTATGCGCGGCGCCCGCGTCAAAAACATCGTCCGCGAACTCAACAACGAAAAGGTCGATCTCTTTAAGTGGTCGCCGAATATCCGCGAACTCGTCATCGAGGCGCTCAAGCCCGCCAAGCTCAAGACCCTCGAGGTCGACGAAGCGGCAAAGAAGGTCACCGTCCTGGTTGACGAGGAGAATCTCTCCCTCGCCATTGGCCGCCGTGGCCAAAACGCGCGCCTGACCCAGAAGCTCACCGGCTGGGAGATCGACGTAAAGAAGGAAGAGGAAGTCGCCGCGCTTGGCTTCGAGCAGAAACTCGCCAAGGCGACCGAGGCGCTGGCCCAGTCGCTCCAGGTCGAACCTGGCGTCGCCGAAAAGATCGTCCGGGCCGGATTCCTCAGCGTTGAAGGCATTGCCGAAGTCGATGCGGATGACCTCGCCGGCGCCGTGCCCGATCTCGATCCGGCCATTGCTGGAGAAATTCACGCCAAGGCACGCAGTGTACAGAAACCCGCCCAGAGCTAATCTTGCCGGACAGAAATCGTCTCATGCCCAAAGATAAACCCGAGAAAAAAGCCAAGACCGACATGAACGCCCCGTCCGCGCCGGCCAAAAAGGCTTCCGCCAAGACCGCGACCAGCGAGTCGAAGCCGAAGACTGCCAAGGCCCCGGCTCGCGAAAAGGCTGAGGCTCCGGTCAAAAAGGCCGCGGAAGAACCGGCGGAAGTACATCCGCCTAAAGCCGCCGCGCCCAAGGCTCCGGCCCGTCGCCAGGTGCTGACGGCCTCGGAACAACGTTTGGTGGAAAATGCCTCGGCTGCCGAGGCGAAGCCCGCCGCTTCCACCCCTGTACCGTCTCCCGCCCAACCGGCTGCTCCGGTCTCCGCTGCGGCCGCCAAGACCGAGGCGCCTGCCGCGTCCGCGATGGATGACGCCGCCTTGGCGGCCCAGCAGCTCAAGGACAAGCTTGTCGTGATCAAGCCGCCGATCATCGCCAAGGACCTCGCAGTCAAGCTGGGACTCAAGCCCTTCCAGATCATCCATCACCTGATGGAAATGAACATCTTCATCAGCCCGACCCAGGCGCTGGAGGAAGATGTTGCGCGCAAGCTCTCGGCCAAGCTCGGCTTTACCTTTGAAATCGAAAAGCGCGAAAAAGGCGCGGGCCAGATCCACGCGCCGGTCAAGATCGTTGAGCCACCCAAGCCTGCTCCGGTCGCCGCTTCCGAACTTCAGTCCCGCCCGCCGGTCATCACCCTTATGGGCCACGTCGACCACGGCAAAACCTCCTTGCTCGACGCCATCCGGCAGGCCCATGTCGCCGCCGGGGAAGCGGGCGGCATCACGCAGCACATCGGCGCTTACACGGTCAAGCGGGGCAACAACATCATCACCTTTCTCGACACGCCGGGTCATGAAGCCTTTACCGCCATGCGCGCGCGCGGGGCGAATGTCACCGATATCGTCGTCCTCGTCGTGGCCGCCGATGACGGCATCATGCCGACCACCATCGAGGCGATCAACCATGCCCGCGCCGCCAAGGTGCAGATCATGGTCGCCGTCAATAAAATCGATTTGCCGGGCGCCAATCTCAACCGCGTCAAGGGCCAGCTCCAGGAACAGGGGCTCGTTCCTGAGGAATACGGCGGCGATACCATCATTTGCGAAGTCTCCGCCACCAAGGGCGTTGGCATCGAAAAGCTGCTCGAGATGATGTTTCTCCAGGCCGAGATTCTTGAACTCAAAGCCAATCCGCGTGGACTCAGCCGGGGCACGGTGATCGAATCGCAGTTCGAACAGGGCCGCGGCCCGACTGCCACCGTCTTGGTGCAGCAGGGAACCCTTCATGTTGGGGATGCCATCCTGGCCGGGCCCTTTTATGGCCGGGTCAAGGCGCTGATCAACGACGTGGGCCAGAATGTCAAGGAGGCACGTCCGTCCATCCCGGTCAAGGTGCTCGGACTCGACGGCGCGCCGTCTCCCGGCGAGGAATACAATGTTCTCAAGAACGAGCGCGAAGCGCGCGAACTGGCCGAGGACCGCCGTGACAAGATCCGGCTCGGCAAGCTCGAAGCCCCGCCGAGGATCACGCTCGAAAATCTTTTTGAAGCTATCGCCGATGAGAAGCACAAGGAGCTCAAGCTCATCATCAAGGGCGATGTCCAGGGCTCAGTCGAGGCTATCGTCACCGCGCTCAAAAAAATCGAAAGCAAGAAGATCGACCTCGAAATCGTTCTTTCTTCCGCCGGTGCGATTTCCGAGTCGGATATCCTGCTCGCCAAGGCGTCCCAGGCTGTCGTCATCGGCTTCAACACCCGCACCGACAACGCCGCGGCCAATGCCGCCAAGCGTGAGGGAGTCCAGATCAAGCTTTTCAGCATCATCTACGAGCTTATCGACCAGGTGAAGGAAGCCATGGTTGGTCTCCTCGATCCTGAGCTCCGCGAAACCTCGCTGGGCAACGCCCTGGTCAAGCAGGTCTTCCAGCTCTCGAAATTTCCCGTCGCCGGTTGCAGCGTCCAGTCGGGCCGTATTGTCCGCAACGCCCGCGCCCGCGTGGTGCGCAAGCGCCAGCCGATTTACGACGGCGCGGTGGTCACGCTCAAGCGATTCCAGGACGACGCAAGCGAGGTCCGGGCTGGCCTCGAGTGCGGCATCCGGCTGGGTGACTTTAATGACTACCTCGTCGATGACATCATCGAATGCTATCAGCTCGAAAAGGTTCCACAGAGTCTTTGAGTGGCGCACCCCGTCATCGCGACTGAAATCCTCCGTCGTAATGACAAGGTAAACAGTAAAAATCGTACGCCAAACCGCTGCATATGCTTGGCAGCGATAATGGCATGTACTATTTTAGCAGAAGATTTGCGTAAGAAGGAATGCCGTGGCAGCTAACGATGATTTTATTTTGGAACTTCTGATCAAGCACGGCTTGATTCAGCCCACGGACATGGAGGAGGCCCGCCGTTCGGCGAGCAAGAACGGCCATGGCCCGGTCGAAGAACTGGTTCGGCGAGGGCTGGTGACCGACAGTGATATTCTGCGCACGACCGCAGCGGAAGCTGGTGTCGATTTCGTGGAGAAAATCGACATGGTGCCGGAAGAGGCGGTCAAGGCATTGCCCAAGCAGTTGGCGTTTCGTCTCTCCGTCATGCCAATCAGTCTCGACGGCAGTCATCTTCGAGTGGCCCTGACTGATCCTTTCAATTTCGATGCCATCGACACCGTCGGCAAGGAACTCAAGACGCTGGAAATCGATCCGGTCGTTGCGCCTCCCGATCAAATTGAAATCGCGCTGAAGCGTTATTACGGCAGCGCCAGCGAAATGGTCCATTCGCTGATCGGCGCTTATTCCGGTGATGAATTGCAGGTCAAGCAGGGTACCAGGTCCGAGGACGGGGCGATGGAAAGCGACGAAGGCGACGACGCTCACATCATCCGGCTGGTCAATCTCATGATTCTGGAGGCGCACCGCATGCGGGCCAGCGATATTCACATTGAGCCGATGGAAAAGAGGCTCCGCCTTCGTTACCGCATCGACGGTGTGCTCCAGGTGATGACCGATCCGCCGAAGAAGCTCCAGTCAGCCATCATCAGCCGCCTCAAGATCATGTCCTACATGAGCATCGCGGAAAAGCGGCTGCCGCTGGACGGCCGCATCCAGATGCGCAGCTCGGATGGCCGCACCTCGATTGACCTTCGTGTCTCCACGATCCCAACCAACCACGGCGAGTCGATCGTCATGCGTATTCTTGACAAATCGAGCCTGACCCTCGGCCTGCCGGAACTCGGCTTCCTCTCCGATGACGAGGCGGTCATGGAACGCATCCTGGGCCTGCCCGATGGCATCTTCCTCGTCACCGGCCCGACCGGCTCGGGCAAAACCACCACCCTTTACGCCTGTCTCAACGCCATCAACAAGCCTGATCGTAAAATTATCACGGTGGAAGACCCGGTCGAATATCAGCTCAGCGGCATCAACCAGGTTCCGGTCAACATGGATGTCGGCATGACCTTTGCCGCCGCGCTCCGCGCCATGCTGCGCCAGGCGCCCAACATCATCATGGTCGGTGAAATTCGCGACCTGGAAACCGCCAGCATCGCCATCAATGCCTCGCTCACCGGCCACCTTGTCTTCAGTACGCTTCACACGAACGATGCTCCCAGCGCGATTACCCGTCTCGTTGACATCGGCGTGAAGCAGTTCCTCGTCGCATCCTCCGTCCGGGCACTCATGGCCCAGCGCCTCGTTCGCCGTATCTGCACCAACTGCAGCCAGCCCTATCAGCCGACCGAAGCCGAGCTCCGCTCCCTCAACCTCAAGCCCGAGCAGCTCGAGCAGGCCCACTTCCGAAAGGGCCACGGTTGCGACAAATGCCGCCAGACCGGCTACCGGGGCCGGATGGGAATCTTTGAAATCTGCGTGCTCGACGATGAAATCCGCCGCATGGTCAACGAGGGCATGGGCGTCGCGGCCATCCGCCAGCGGGCCCGCGACCTTGGCATGCGCACGCTGCGCGAGGACGGCATCCGCAAGGTGCTGGCCGGCATGACCACCCCCGACGAGGTCATCAGCGCCACCATGGGAGACAAGGACTAGATCGCCATGAATCCCGAAATGCTTCTCTCTTTCCTCCGGGACAACGGCATCATTGACGAGATGCAGATGGCCGACCTGCTCGAGGAGCAGACCCGTTCCGGCAAATCGATCGAGGAAGTCGTGGCCAACAGCGGCATCATCCGCCTGACCGACATGTATGAGATGATCGCCCAGGCCCTCGGTACCGAGGTAGTCGAGGTCTCGACGATGGAATTTCCGCCGGAACTGCTCAGCCTCGTTCCGCCGCAGACCGCCCGTGTCCAGGGTGTCCTGCCGATCGATTTCGATGGCCGCGTCCTGAAAATTGCGGTTATCAATCCGCTCGACCCGAACGTCGTCGACAATCTCCGCTTCGCCACGCAGCGGGACGTTGCCATCTATGTCGCCCCGGCCGCCCAGATCCAGACAATGATCGAGCGGTTCTATGGTTCGGAAATGTCGGACATGGAAGATGTCCTCGCCAGTCTGGCCGGTGACGCCGTTGCCAAGGCCGCCGAATTCGAGGACGCCATCGACATCGAAGGCGCTTCCTCGGCCCCGATCGTCAAATATGTGAACACCATCCTCGCCCAGGCCATCCAGGCCCGTGCGAGCGATATCCACTTCGAGCCCTTCGAGCACGATTTCAAGATCCGCTACCGCGTCGACGGCGCGCTCTACGAAATGTCGCCGCCTCCGCGCTCGCTCGCCACGGCCATCACGTCGCGCGTCAAGGTCATGTCGAGTTTGAACATCGCGGAGCGTCGCGTGCCGCAGGATGGCCGCATCCAAACCACCATGGCCGGTCGCCAGGTCGACCTCCGCGTCTCGACGTTGCCCACCCAGTTCGGCGAAAGCGTCGTGCTCCGCGTGCTTGACCGCACCACGGTCCGCCTTGATCTCGATTCGCTTGGCCTGCCCGCGCGCATCTACAATTACATCTGCGAGACCATCGAAAAGCCGAATGGCATCTTCATCGTCACCGGGCCTACCGGCTCCGGCAAAACGACCACCCTTTACGCCTGCCTCAACCGGATCAACACCACCGACAGCAAGCTGCTTACCGCCGAGGAACCGGTCGAATACGAAATCGAGGGCATCCAGCAGGTGCCGATCAACGAGGGCATTGGCCTCACCTTTGCCCGCGCCTTGCGCGCCTTTTTGCGGCAGGACCCCGACCGCATCATGGTGGGGGAAACGCGCGACCTCGAAACGGCCCAGATCGCCATCCAAGCCTCGCTCACCGGCCACCTCGTCTTCACCACGCTCCACACCAATGATGCTCCCGGCGCTGTCGCGCGTCTCATTGACATGGGCGTCGAGCCGTTCCTCGTCGCCTCCAGTCTCGAGGGCATCCTCGGCCAGCGGCTCGTGCGCAAGATATGCACCAATTGCAAGACGCCCTATGAGCCGAGCGAGGCGATCCTGCGCCAGATCGGCCTCTCCGTCCACGACGTGGGCGACAAGAATTTCTACTACGGAACAGGCTGCGACCAGTGCAACCAGACCGGCTATAGGGGCCGGAAGGGCATTTATGAGCTGCTCGATATATCCGAGCCGATACGGGAGCTTATCAGTGCGCGTGCGCCATCCGTGGTTATCCGGCAAAAGGCCATCGAACTGGGCATGAGCACGCTCCGCGCGGACGGGTTGCGCAGCATTTTTGAAGGTGAGACAACTATTGAAGAAGTCTTGAAATATACCTAACCCGAGTGACCAACTGATTCCACGACCATGCCCAAATTTTCCTATACCGCCGTTGACGCCCGTGGCAAGCAGGCCACCGGTTTCGTTGAAGCCAACGATCAGAACGACGCCATCGCGCAAATCCGGCAGCTTGGCTATTACCCGCAGCGGCTGGACGAAAGCAAGGGCGACGCCTCGGCAAAAGAGGCCAGGCCGATGCTTAGGAAGCGGGGAGGCCGGGTCAAGATACGCATCCTCACCATCTTCACCCGCCAGCTCGCCACCCTGATCGACGCGGGCCTTCCGCTTCTACGCAGCCTCAATACGCTGGCCAAGCAGGAACGCAATCCGGTCATGCGCTCGACCATGAAGTATCTGGCTGAGTCGGTCGAGGGCGGCAGCACGTTTTCCGAGGCGCTGGCCCAGCATCCCGGCATTTTCAGCAAGCTCTACATCAACATGGTGAAGGCGGGAGAGCTCGGCGGCGTGCTCGAAATCGTCCTTACTCGTCTGGCTGAGTTCCAGGAAAAGTCGCAGCGCATCCGCGGGAAGGTCAAGTCGGCCATGATCTACCCCATCGTCGTGCTTTGCATCGCGATGCTGATCCTCTCCTTCCTCCTCGTCTTCATCGTGCCGAAATTCCAGCAGATTTTCGCCGACGCCCTGCCGGGCCAACAGCTACCTGCCATCACCCGCTTCGTCATCAGCATCAGCCACATGCTCATTGATCGCTGGTATCTGGTCATCGGCGGCATTGCCGCCGTCGTCGTCGGTTACAAGGTTTTATCGAGCACGACCGCAGGTATGATTATCCTCGACCGGATCGCGCTACGCCTGCCCGTCTTCGGCGATCTCCTCAGCAAGACCGCCATCTCCCGTTTCAGTCGCACGCTTGGCACCCTGATCAGCAGCGGCGTACCCATTCTGCAGGCCCTCAACATCACCAAGGACACCGCCGGCAATTATGTTGTGGCCACCGCCATCGGCAAGATTCACGACAGCGTCAAGGAAGGTGAATCGGTCGTCGAACCGATGGAAGCGTCCGGCGTCTTCCCGCCCATGGTCACCAGCATGGTGCAGGTCGGCGAGGAAACCGGCCAATTGCCCGACATGTTGATCAAGGTCGCCGACGTTTATGAGACCGAAGTCGATAACGTCGTCACCAGCCTCACCAGCATTCTCGAACCGATCATGATCGTCATGCTGGCGGTGATCGTCGGCACCATCGTCATCGCGCTCTTCATGCCCATGGTCGCCCTCATCACCGGCATGACCAATGCCGGCCAGAACGGCGGGTAGTAAGATTCCGGGATACAGCGCCGCCGTACAAGTGCGGCGGCGGCAAGGATGAACTGCCCAATTCTTAGGCTTACGAGACTGACGTGGGCGTCAGGAAAACGACCCAGACGAAATAGCCGATTCCAGCCACGGCGAGCAGTCCCAGAACAACCAGGATCAACGTCCATATCTTGTTACCGCTGCCCTTGGCTCTCTTGGTGACGGGCGAAGCGTTAACGAATTCAGCGGGGCGACCGTTCGAGCTGCATTCGGCCAGGTTGACCCGTTGCGAAGGATTCGGCATCGGCCGGCCTGGGGGCGCATGTTCCGAATCGTAAAGCAGCTCAATATTGCCGAGGCGGACAACGTCGTTGCGCCGGAGCTTTTGTTCCGAGACTCGTTCGCCGTTGACCCGCGTGCCATTGGTCGAGTCGAGGTCCCGGATGACGTAATCGAGCGCATCGAGTTTGAGGATGGCGTGATGGCCCGAGACACTGGCGTGTTCGACCTGGATTTTATTATCGGCCACGCGACCTACGGTGATTTCCGGCCCGGAGAGGTCGAAAGATTGCCCGGCAAATTCCGGGGACTGTGCGACGAGACGGGGCATAGTCGCAAACGCTACTAATTCTTTGTAGAGTTATCAATCATTTTACCGAATTCCCGGAAAAAGTAGTTGGCATCGTGCGGACCCGGCGCCGCCTCGGGATGGTACTGGACAGAGAAGACCGGCTCGACCTTGTGGCGCAGCCCTTCGCTCGTCATGTCGTTAAGATTGATCTGGGTGGTTTCGACCTCCGACGCCGGCAGCGATTTCGGATCGACCGCGAAACCATGGTTCTGCGACGTGATGCTGATCTTGCCGGTCGTCAGGTCCTTCACCGGCTGGTTGCCGCCGCGATGGCCGAACTTGAGCTTGAAGGTCTTTCCGCCCAGGGCATAGCCGAGAATCTGGTGGCCGAGACAAATGCCGAAGATCGGCTTCTTGCCAATGAGCGACTGGACCGTCTTGTGGGCGTAAGTGATGACGGCCGGATCGCCGGGGCCGTTGGAAAGGAAGATGCCGTCAGGATTGGTCGAAAGTGCTTCGTCCGCCGTGGTCGTGGCGGGTAGGACCCGCACCTGGAATCCATGTTGCCGCAGCCGGCGCAGGATATTGATCTTGAGGCCGAAATCGAATGCTGCGATCCGGTATTTGACCGGCGGCAGCGGCGCGAGGTAATCCTCGCCGGTGAGGGGAGGCGCTCCGGCCGGGCGCTTTCCCTGGATGAGCGTCCACTCGCGGCTCAGCTTGTCTTCGGGATCCCAGTCGTAAGGCGCGGCGCAGGTCACTTCCTTAACGAAGTCGCGTTCCAGGTAGGACCACTTTTTCGCCAGATCGACCGCTGCGGCATCAGAAAGTTTTTCAGAAGTCATCACGCCACGAAGCGAACCCTGGGTGCGGAGCCGCAGGGTCAGCGAGCGCGTGTCGATGCCGGTCAGGCCGGGGATGTTATTGCGCTTCAGGTATGAATCGAGCGTCTCGGTGCTGCGCCAGCTGCTGACCTGCGGCGAAAGTTCCCGCACGATGAGACCGGCGGCATGGGGACAGGTCGACTCGACGTCGAGCAGGTTGACGCCCGTGTTGCCGATCAGCGGGTAGGTCATCGTCACGATCTGTCCCTTGTAGGAGGGATCGGTCAGGATCTCCTGGTAGCCGGTCATCGACGTGTTGAAACAGACTTCGCCGTTGACGGTCAGGGGCGCGCCGAAGGACTGGCCACGCCAGATGCTGCCGTCTTCGAGGGCAAGAAGGGCGTTATTCATTAACGTTTAATCATCGCGCATCAGCCGCGAAGCTCAAGAAATTGTGCAGGAAAAGATGCTTTTGGCGCGGGCGCAAGTGGGGCATATTACCGGCATGGGGCTATTACCGGCCAAAATATCGCTCGATAATCCGCGGGTCCCCTCACTTCGACCTGTCGAAGTGGAGGCGCTGGCGGATACGGGCGCGCTGTTTTTATGCATTCCCGACCATGTGGCCGCCCAGCTTCAACTTCAGGAAAGTTCCAAGAAAGAGGTGACTACCGCGGATGGCCGCAAGCAACTTTGTCCCTATGTAGGCCCCATCCATATTCAGTTTCAGAATCGGGAATGCTATGTTGGCGCAGTCGTTCTGGGCGATGAGGTTCTTCTTGGCGCCGTGCCCATGGAAGACATGGATCTGGTCGTCATCCCCTCGGAAAAGAGAGTCACAGTCAATCCGCTGAATCCCAATTTTGCCGCAGGCGTGGTCAAAGGTTTTCGGGTGACTGATTAATCGAGCAAATCGCCCTCGATCACTTCGCGGTACGTCTTGAAGTGAAACTTGCAGACCGATTGGAGTCCCTCCGGGCCCGCTTTTTTCACGATCTCCTTCGCCGCGATCTTGACCTGAACTGATGCCCCCTTGGGCAGGGCCACGCCGATCTTTTCGCCCAGCGATTTCAGCCGGGTCAGGAACGCGGCGCGGGCCAGGATCGAGGCGGCGGCGACGGCGATGTCGCTTTCAGCCTTGGTCCGCTGTTGCAGCACGATTTTCTTGCCGTGCTCCTTCAGCGCCCGCTGGATCAGCGACTCGTGCGCGAATTTATCCGAAAGCGCCCGCGGACAATCGGGCCAGCGGGTCAGCAGGTTCTCGATCACCGTCGCATGACCCCAGGCCAGCAGCCGGTTCAGGTTGCCGAATTTGAGGTAGAGAGCGTTATATTTCTCAGGCGAGATGACGATGACGTTGAATCGGTCCAAGCTCACCAGGTCCTTGATCGCGTCGGCCAGGTCGAGCGCCTTCTGGTCGCTGGTGATCTGCTTGCTGTCCTTCACGCCGAGATCGAGCAGCTTCCGCGGCAGGTCGCCATTGACGAAGACTCCCGCAATCACCAGCGGCCCGAAGAAATCGCCCTTTCCGCTTTCGTCGATGCCCAGGTGGGGCTGGAACATCTCCGGGTTGTGGATCTCGTCATAACCCAGCTTCGCCTCGCCGACGATCTCCGGCTCAATCGTGAATTCGACGAATTCCTTTGCGCCCCGGCCTTGCACGAGCAGCTTGCCCGAGGTGTAGGCGTTCACCGTCAACTTTTCCTTCTGTGCGCCGTAAAGCGTGTAGGGCACCTCGCGAAAGGCGAATCCCTTTTGCTCCAGGATGGCCCGCAGCTTTCCCGCTTGCTCGGGGCTGATCTTGAACGTAAAGCTGCTCGGTTCGGTCATAAATTGTAGCGGCGGTCTGTGACCGTCGCTGATCGGTTTATCTCAACTCCAGTTCTTCCTCGAACTTCGTCAGGTTGTGCACGCCGGTTTTCCCGACGATTACCACATCCTCAATTCGCACCCCGCCGACGCCGGGATAATAAAGCCCTGGCTCGACCGTGATGCTCAACCCGCTGAAAAGTTTTCCCGAGGCGAAGCGCGGCGCTTCGTGCAGATCGAGTCCCAGCCCATGTCCGACGCCGTGGAACATCCCGACCCAGCGGCCCTTCCGCTGTTCGGTCGGATATCCCGCATTCCAGAACCGCTCGATCAGTTCCTTTTGCAAAGCCGTGCCATCTGTGCCATCCCGCATCTGCTTCATGACCCATCGCTTCCCCGATTGCACCGTCGCATATTGCTTCCGCAAGGCCTCCGACGCCCGCCCGCGCACGACGGTTCGCGTCAGGTCGCCGAAATAATGGTTTCGCGCGTGACGCGGAAAAATATCGAGTACGATGGTCTCGTTCGCGCGCAGCGGCCCATGGCCACGCTCATGCGGATCGCAGCCCTGGTCGCCCCCGGCCACAATGGTGTTCGCAGGCGTTCCACCGGCATGCAGCACGGCTGAATCCATCTCGGCCCGCAGCCGTTCCGAGGTGAGGGGATGCCCGGCCCATTTCAGGAAACCGCGTTTGTCCGGACGGCTTGCTTTCAGCACCTCGATTCCGCGCCGCAGTCCTGTCTCGGCCACGCGCAGGGCCGTGGTCAGCGCGGCCACTTCCTCTTTTGTCTTCACGCGGCGTTGGGGAAAAAACGGCTCATGCGAGACCGTGATCTTCAGTCCTGCATGGCGCAAATTTTCCAGCAACCCAGCCGGAAATTGTTCCGGCACCACAAATGATTTGATCTGGAACTGCCTGGCCAAGCCCGTGATCACCGCCCACGCCGACAGATCCTTTGCCTTTACCGGCAAAAATTCACCGATGGCATGGAGCCGCACCTTCGCCGCCCGGGCCACCACCGGCCGCGCCCTGTCGATCTCCAGCGGAGTCAGCGCCATGTGCTGTTTGCCGGCGACCTCCCACCAGACGAACGGGTCGTCGGCGTAGAAATGGGTCGCATAAAGCAGGTCGGCGTCATGGCCGCTCGCGGCGCACATCAGGCGGGCTGAACTCATGCCGCGATTATCCCAAAATTTTGCATCGTGTCCCCAAGATTTTCCTGTGAAAATTCCGCCATGTCGATCGCCACCCGCACCGGTGACCAGGGCAAGACCAGCCTCATGTACGGCCGCCGCGTCGACAAGTTTGACCCCCGCGTCGAAACCTACGGCACCGTCGACGAACTCAACGCCGCGCTTGGTCTCGCCCGCGCCCACGCCGAATTGCCGCTGGTCAAGACCGAGCTGCTCCTCATCCAGAAACAGCTCGTCGCGCTCATGGGCGAACTCGCCGTCGCCCCGCAGGACAGCGAGCGCTACGCGAAGGACAAATATCCCAAGCTCGCGCCTGAAATGCTCCAGCACCTCGATGACCTCGTTGCGCAAATCGAGCGGGAGAAAATCAGCTTCGACGGCTGGGCTACGCCCGGCGCGACTGTCGCTTCCGGCGCCCTTGATGTCGCGCGAACCGTCTGCCGCCGTGCGGAACGTCTCGTCGCCCGGCTTGCCGCCTCCAATGAAATCGATCTGCTGGTGATTCGTTACCTCAACCGGCTCTCCGATCTCCTTTGGCTCATGGCCCGCTACACCGAAACCAAAGCGGGCGCGGCGGAAAAGAAGTAAAACTCAGCTTAGCGCCGACGTCGCGTTCTCGCGCAGCTCGCGGATCGCCACCGCCGGTTCGTGGTGGCCGAAGACCGATGTCCCTGCCACGATCACCTCGGCCCCGGCCTTCACCGCCGTTCGAATCGTCGTGTTGTCCAGTCCGCCGTCGACCTCGATGTCGTAGCGGAACCCGCCCTGCTTGCGCCATGCCGCGGCCTCCTCCACCTTCGGCATCATGTCGGGCATGAACTTCTGCCCACCGAAGCCCGGTTCCACTGTCATCACCAGGATGCGGTCCAGCCGCCCGAGGTAATCGCGCAGGGCGGTGAGGGGAGTGCCCGGCTTGACTGAAAGCCCCGCCGTGCAGTCGTTCAAAATGATATCGTGCAACGCCGGGGAAACCTCGTCCTCGCTCTCGACGTGGAACGTGATGTTCGCCGCGCCCGCCTTCGCGAAGGCCGGAATGTATTGCCGCGGATGCGAAATCATCAGGTGCACGTCCAGCGGCAGTTTTGTCAGCGACTTGATCTTCTTCACGATGTCGGGCCCGAAGGTGATGTTCGGCACGAAGTGGCCGTCCATGATGTCGACGTGCAGCATATCGGCCCCGCCTTTTTCCGCGCGGGCCAGGTCGGCGCCCAGGTTGCCGAAGTCAGCGGCGATGACCGACGGAGCGATGCGGATGGGATGCATAAGCATGGAGTTAATAAGACCGCGGCAGTCTCGCCGCCGCCGCCTTGTCGAGCAACCACACCTTGAAGCCGTCGAGCAGCTTGACTCGTTGCACGGGGTAATTCGCCTGGTTGCGGGTAGCGATCAGCACCTCAAACATCATGTCGGCCTTGTCCGGCCCGCAGACCAGCAGCCACACGCTGTGGGCGGCGTTAAGCACCGGGAAGGTGAAGGTGATCCGGGTCGATTTGAATTTCTCCACCCAGTTTGCCACCACCCACCGATTTTTTTCCTCCAACCCCTGGCTACCGGGAAAGAGCGAAGCGGTATGCCCGTCCGGGCCCATCCCAAGCAGGATCATGTCGAAGCGGGGACACTGGCTGAACCGCATCGCTGTGTTGAAGAAGGTATGCAGCTCCACGTCATAATCGACCGCGGCCTGGTTGGCGTCTGGCAGTTCGGCCCGGATGCGATGCACATTGCCCGCCGGAATCCGCCCAGTCGAAAGCAACGTCGTCTGCACCATCAGGTAATTGCTGTCAAGGTGGGTCGGCGGCACATGCCGTTCGTCGCCGAAAAAGAGATGCGTCTTGTCCCAGGGAAACTCCAGGAACATCGGGTCGCTCGCCAGCACCGTGTAAAGTTTCCGCGGTGTCGAGCCACCTGCCAGTGCCAGCGTAAAAATACCCTTCTCGGCCACGCACCGTTGCGCGTGACGCTGGAGATCGATCGCCGCGCCTTTGGCCAAGGCATCGGCGTCGGGGTAAACGTGGCGTGATTCCTGGCTCATTCTCTTCCTAACGTAACAAGTTGGAAAACACAGGCAAGCCGATGCCGTATTACGCCGAAGAAATGTGGCCCGGCAAGGATTCGAACCTTGGACCAAGTGATTAAGAGTCACCTGCTCTACCGCTGAGCTACCGAGCCAATTCATTTGGCTTAACCATGTACCACTTTCCTTGTGCCACTTTTTCGAAACCATCACCTGCTCAGACAGGTGAAAGACCGGAAAATGCAAGGAGCGGAGTGGTTCAGATTACTGGCGTTGCCATTGCAGTAAAGCAGATTTTACTCTCCTCGGGGCCTGTCCTCACGCGTGTCGCGGTCCACCTGGAACGGATAGCGGCCATCTCAGCCCGGCATTGATTTCTACAATCTTGCCGAAGCCTACCGCGATCACTACATTGGCGTTTCTTGTCGATCCGGCGGTACAAACCGGCAAAACGACTTCATCCATTCCGTAACCCTGGTGCCCTTGGCCAATCGCTCGGCACTCCCTCACGATCCCTTTATGACTACCTCTCGCAGAATCGTCTCCAGCGGCGCGATAACAGCAATCTCGTGCCTGACGCTCTTCTTAACCGCCTGCAACCAGCAATCGCCTCCCGCGGCGAGCGATCAAGCTCCTCCGCCGCAACAGCAGGCCTCCTCGGGGCCCGCATTCTCAACCGGCTTTGAGGGAATCACCCAGTTGCCGTCTGATTGGACGACTGAAGGGAACGTCTCCATCGATGCGACTTCACCCGCATTTAAGGGTACCGGTTCGCTTCTCCTGAGCCGCGCCCAGCTCGATGCCGAGAAACCGTGCTCCGCCACCAGCCCGGCATTTCCGACCCAGCCCGGCATTTGGGAAATTGACGGCGGCTGCCGGCCCGATCTCTATTCACCCGATTCTTCGTACGATGCCAAGGTCATTCTCCAATGCCTTGATGCCTCCGGCAAGGTCATCAACGAGATCACCATCTCCGATGTTTTCGGCAAAAACGGCTGGAACAGTTTCGGCGGGCAGTTTGAGATTCCGCAAGGCACCGTCTCCTCGCGTTTTCACATCCTCCTCGACAAGACCTACGGCCAATATTGGGTCGACGCTCTTTCCGCCACCTATCTTCAACCGGCTCCCCATCACCATATCGATCGACTCGTCTTTTCCACGGTCGCGCTGGGCAATCTTCTTTATCCCACCGACTCACGTATTGTCACGTTGACGACGAAGGGGCCGGACGAACTGGCGCCGGAGGAACAAGTCGTTCATTTCGTCATTCGCGATTACTGGGGCGCGGAGCAAATCAAGCCGGTGGATGTTTCGCTGAAGGTCGCGCCCAAGGAGGGCGACAATTTTGTCTATGAAGGTTCCGTTGATCTCGCCGGCATGCCGCTCGAGGCTGGGAAATATTATGAGCTCAACGGCGAGATTCCACAGAAGGACGCGAAGCCCTTCCGCAATAACTCGGCGCTGGCGATTGTGCCCGAGGCCATCAACAACAGCTTCAAGCCGGATGACATTCCCTTCACCAGCCGCAATTGGGACGGCCGCATGCCCATGGGCTTTGAGCTCTCGCACCGCATGGGCATTCGCATCATGAACATCTGGAGCGGCTGGAACCCGGAGCCTCCTTACGAACCGCATGCTCCCTGTGTCGAGCTCTGTCAAAAATATGGCATGGGCGCCCTCTTCGGCACGGAATCCTACGCCATCGAAAGCCATGGAGAAAACTGGCAAAAATACGACGAGAAGGCCCTTCAAGAAGGCACGAAAAACCTGATCAACACCTACGGCAGGCTGGTTCATCCCTGCATCCTTGATCTCGGCAATGAACCGCCCGTGCGGGCTGATCGCATCGACGACGATATCAAGGCCTATAAGGCGATCTACGAAACCGCCAAAGAAATGGATCCGAATATCAAAGTCCTCGGCACGTCGGTCGGACCCTCCGAGGATTTTTTCAAGGCCGGAATGGGCAAGTATTGCGACTACTACGACTTTCACGTTTATGAAAGTCCGCAGGATGTTGCCCAGGTGCTCCAAAGATACCAGGAGCTCTTCAAGAAATATGGCCATCCCCATCCCATTTGGTCGACGGAGATTGGCCTGAACAGCGAAGGCATGGCGCGGCATCCCGTCGCGGTCGATATGGTGAAAAAGTTCGCCATCTTTTTTGCCTATGGCGGCTCGAACATGTCGTGGTTCGATCTCTTCTATCCCGATCCCGACGCGAAAATCGCCGGCAGCAACGGCGAGTCGTTCAATGTCTTCGACTCACGCTACGAGAAATACAATCCGAAGCTGACCGCCATCACCTTGTTCGACATGCTCAATTTGATCTCGGTCAAGAAATTCGTGGAGCAGAAGCAATACGGAACCGATGCCCGCGCCTTTCTCTTCCGTGACAAAAATCAGCACGATCTCCAGGTCCTCTGGAAGGACGGCGACCGGCAGGATGCATTTGTCCCGTTGCCCGGCGTAAAGCAGGTCGAGATCGTCCGGCTTGACGGCACTCATCGCTCGCTCGATGCGGAAGGCAAGGGCGTCACCCTGACGTTGGATGCCGATCCGCTGGTTCTGCTCTACGATGGCAAAGCCGCGCTCGCGTCCAAGCTGGGCGATGCCGCCGCCTCGGTGAACTCTGTCTCCTCCGGGATCGTACGCGGAGGCACGGCGCAGATTGAAATCCAGACGCAATGGCCCGATTTCATCTCTCTGAATCCGCCGCCCTTCTGGAAAGTTCAGAAAACCACCCGGCCCGGCTTGGCTCTCTTCACCCTCTCTGTTCCCGAACAGACGGAAGTCCGGGAGGCCGACATCCTCGTCGACATCAATAATTCTCAGGGCGCGCGCATCGGGGAGCTCTATCTTCGGCCCCGCGTTGCCGCGCAACTCTCCTCGGCGCTGGAACCGGCCCCGGCGGGGTCTGACGGAAATCCATCCGTTCAGCTCCTGCTGAAGAATAACGGCGCAGCCAGGCAGGATGTCTCATGGGCCGTTTCGCTGCTCGACGAGATGCCGCTGGTCGGTGGCGAATATCATTCCCATATACCGGTGAAAGCGCAGTTGGGCGCCGCCAGCAAAGGCCAACTCTCGCTCGACCCCGGCGCGTCACAGACCATCTCCCTGCCGCTGACTGGAACGGATCGGCTGACGCCTTACCATCTGCGGACCGAGGTCACCGATTCGCAGGGTACCGTCGTCACGCATGAGCGCTACGTGGGCGGTTTTATCGCCGTTCCCAAGGTGAAGGGGCCGATCAACTTCGACGGCGTGTTGGATGAAGACGATTGGAAAAACGCACCCGTTGAGAAGTTCGACGAGGAACGCCAGTATTATGCCTTCGAGGGATCAGGTGTGAAGTGGGGAGGCCCTGCTGATCTTTCCGGTACGCTTCGTTTCCTCTGGGACGACCAGTATCTCTATGTCGGTGTCGAAGTCACCGACGACAAAATCGGGGGCGCGCAGGAGGGAAACATGCTGTGGGCGCAGGACGGCCTCCAGTTCCTGATCGATCCCTGCCGCGGCAAGGACGAGAGCGTCGGCAAGTACGACTACACGGTTGGAATCGGGAAGAAGGGGCTGCAGGCGTGGTGTTCACTGACCGCTGACGCAGGCTCCGCGCCCAGTGGCGATGTCATGGACATGAAGCTCAGTGCCAAGCGCAAGGGCGATGGCACCGGCGCGGTTACCTACGAGATAGCTTTCCCCTGGTCCCGCCTTGCGCCTTTCAAGCCCGAGCCGAATGGCAATTTGGGACTCAGCATCATCCTCAACGAGGATGACGGCCAAGGCCGCAAGAGCTTTATGACCTGGTTCGGCAATCCTTCGTCGAAGGAGACCGATCCCGTGGGCGATCTCATCCTGCAACCTTAGGGCCTGTTCACACTAACGCGGGTTGTCTATGGAAATCCCAAGTCCCGCAGGGACGCTTAAGAGTAGCCCGGCGATTCATCGCCGGGTCTCGCGCCAGAGGGCGAGGCGTCCCATCGGGACGCTTGAGCGTCTTTTGCGCTCATTCTCGTTCGGCCGTCCCGATGGGACGGGCCGTTTAATTTATTTTACGGAAACCCGGCGATGAATCGCCGGGCTACTTTCTGCTTGTCCCTTGTATGTCGCGGATGAGGTAAGTTCCAGAGGTCGGCAGCAATGACGTTGTCGGCAACCAAGGTCCACCCGGCGGCTCGAACCACCGGGTGGAAGCAGCGGCGAGGTTGTGTG
>JAJSLK010000069.1 GCA_021272165.1 Methylacidiphilales bacterium | reverse complement strand
CACACAACCTCGCCGCTGCTTCCACCCGGTGGTTCGAGCCGCCGGGTGGACCTTGGTTGCCGACAACGTCATTGCTGCCGACCTCTGGAACTTACCTCATCCGCGACATACAAGGGACAAGCAGAAAGTAGCCCGGCGATTTATCGCCGGATTTCCGTAAAATAAATGGCCCGTCCCATCGGGACGGCCGAACGAGAATGAGCGCAAAAGACGCTCAAGCGTCCCTGCGGGACTTAAGATTTCCACATCTAGCCGGTTACTTCTCCGGCTCATAACGCTCTATCCCGGGAAGTTTTTCGAGTCCGCGGTCAAACGAAGCGATGGCGATTTTTTCCTGTTCCACCTCCGCCGCCAGGCAGGCATCGCCAAATGAGACGTTCCGTGTCCGGTAACTTTCCACCGCCTGCCAAATCCAGCCGGGACAGGTCAGGGTGATCCCCGGCGCGGACAAAATCTTCATCAGCTCGCGGCCAATGTCCCGCCGGTCGATCTCGTAATGGCTTTGCAGCGTAAAGATGGTCTCGGCGATGGTGATGAACGGAATTTTCAGGCTGACCCGCCCGGCTTCCGCATCCTCAATGAGCTTTCTAGCCGCAACCCCATGCCGGGGATGGTCGTTGGTCAGGAACCGCAGCAGGATGCTGGTGTCCACCAAACAAACCGGCGGCATCTCAAGGGTCCTTTCGCGCGGCCTGCGTCCCAACCGCCTTTTCCATCGCGCGGGTCTCTTCCTCGATGGAGACGAATTTCCGCTTCGGTTTCAACGCCCCAAAAGCGGTGCGGACCCTCGGCACAGGCTCCAGGATGATCCGGCCGCCTTCCACCCATTGCTTAAGCTTCATCCCGGGGTGAAGGTCCAGTTGCCGCACCAGATCAATCCCGAGCGTGGTCTGGTGCTTGGGCGATAGCGTCGAATAGGTCATGGGACGGGATATCCTTGATCTTTATTCTATATAAAGAAATTTATTTTAGTAAAGAAATTAAAATTTTCTTTACCATTCATCCCGGAATTTGTTGAAATTTCAGGACGGTTTTTACGTCAAATACGTATAATCTTCGTAATGGTCTGGCAATTTCGCCTGACCACCATATATAGTAGACCCGAGATGAAGCATACCACCGGCTATGCCCAGCCGCGTCGTTTGGCCTCGCCCAAAAAGCAGGTCCGACTCGACCTGCGCCGTAATCCCGGCAAGACTCCCGACGGCGAACCGGAGCTCGAAAGCAAAAGCTCATTCTGGAAATGGTTCGGCTTCGTCGCCCTGCTTCATGTGATCATCATCACCGGCTTCTATTTTCTCTATCAATTCCTCGCCATCCAACCGCCGCCGCCGGAACAATTCATCTCGCTCCTGCCGCCCGGCAATACGGTCAAGGGTACGCCCGGTGTCCAGCAGGCCCCCAAGGTCGGCGCTTCCACTCCTGCCCCTGCCGCGCAGCATGCCGCTCCACCTCCGCCCCCACCTCAGCCCGTCGCAATCCAGCCCAAGCCGGCGCCCGTGCCGAAGCCGATCGAACCCCAGCCGGTGGTGCAATCGGACGTGCCTCCGCTCGTGCCGGAAAAGCCGGTCGTGAAGCCACCGCCCAAGGTGAAGGTCAAAGTCGATCTCACCCAGCTCGTCGACGGCCCCGCGCCCGACAAGCCGGTCAAGCCGAAGCCCCATCACAAGAAGCCGGTGGCCGTTACGCACCCCGACGACAACGCACCTGACACCGATACCCCTTCCAGTCCCGACAACAATGGCCTGAGCCGCGAGCAGATCGCCGCGCAATTGGGCCAAAAGCTCGCCCACGAGGGCACCACGACCGCCACTGCAACTGGCACCAGCGGCTCGGCCAATTCGCATCCCAATTCCTTCGCCGATTTTTATGCCGCGATCCATGACCAGGTCCTGAGCAAGTGGACCCCGCCCAACCTGGCCGATGCGACCACCGTGAACCCGATTATCCGCATCCACGTCGAGAAGGACGGCCGCGTGCCGCCCGAACTCGTTACCCTGATCCGTTCCTCGGGCAATTCGGCCTACGACGACTCCGCGGTCTCCGTGGCCAAAAGCCTCGGTTATCTTTATCAGCCCTTGCCGGACGGGTGTCCGCCTGATATTCCCATCACCTTTAACCTGACCCGCTAACCCACCCGCCCCGTGAAATCATTTTCCGTCACCCTCACCGTCCTTCTCGTAATCTCGCTCACCAGCCTCCTTGCCCTCCGGCTTCACGCCCAGGAAGGCGGCGTGGAGGTCACCGTCGGCAATCTGCCCCGCGTCGGTGTGTCGATCAGCGGCGGCGAGGCCACGCAAGTTGTCAGCAACGACCTGCGCCGCACCGGCATGATGACTCCCGTCGGCGGCGGCACAGGCGAATATCTCGCCTCGGGCGAGGCCTCCGAATCGGGCCTTACCGGTCGGCTGACCAGGGGCGGCTCTGAAATCTTCAACCAGACCTTCAGCGGCAGCCCGCGTGGGGCCGCCCATGAATTTGCCGACGCCATCACCAAGGCCATCACCGGCCTGCCCGGCTTCTCCTCCAGCAAGATCGCCTTTGTCTCCAGCGCCACCGGTTCCAAAGAACTCTACCTCGCCGACATCGACGGCTACAACGCCCGCGCCTACACCCACGACCACGTCATCAGCGCCAGCCCGTCCCTCAACCACGACGCCACCAAACTGGTCTATGCCTCGTACAAGAGCGGCTACCTCGACATCTACCTCGTCGATCTCACCAGCAACAGCCGCACCCGCATCGTTTTCTTTCCCGGCATCAACTCGGGCCCGTCGTTCTCTCCCGATGGTTCCCAGATCGCCATGACCCTCAGCAAGGACGGCAATCCCGAGATTTACACCATGTCCCTCGGCGGCGGCACACCCGTCCGCATCACCCGTACCCGCGGTTCCGAAACCAGTCCCTCCTGGTCGCCCACCGGCGACCGCCTCGTCTACTCCTCCGACGACCACGGCAGCCCGCAGCTCTTCATCAGCAGCTCCAGCGGCGTTTCTGAAATGGACCATCTGGTCACTGGCAATTCCTTCTGCACCAAACCCGACTGGTCGCCCGACGGCAAGCTTATCGCCTTCACCGCCCGCGTCGCGGGGCAGTTCCAGATCGGCGTTTACGACGTCGCCAGCCGCAATGGCCATCTGGTCACCACCGCCGGCGGCCAGGACCCAGCCTGGACGTGCGACTCCCGCCATCTCGTCTATTCCAACGATGGTCGCCTCTACCTTCTCGACACCGTCACCGGTCATTCCCTTCCCATCGACGTGGGCCTGGGCGGCTGCGGCGAACCCACCGTCTCCCGTTAACAACCTGCTTCTAGATTGCTAATTCTTCTCCCAACCATAACAATCAGCCCTTAACTCTGACGCCTCCATGAATAAGAAATGCCTCGCTCCGCTCCTCATCGCCTTAACCTTCGCTCTCGCCGCCTGCGATGAAGACAAGGGACATTATACAGATCTGGGAGGAGACAACGGCACAATGCCCCAGTCGGACAACCTGAACCCTGATTCGAGCGGCATTCCTCCTTCGCCCCGTCCCGACGTCAGTCCCGACAGTGCCGATTACCAGACCCTCGCCTCCGACACGGTCTATTTCGCCTTCGACAGCTCGACCATTCCCGCCGCCGAACGCGGCAAGCTTCAGCAGGTCGCCGACTGGTTCAAGGCCAACCCGGGCCACGGCCTCTTCCTCGCCGGCCATGCCGACAAGCGCGGTACGCCCGAATATAACCGCGCCCTCGGCGAACGCCGCGCCCTTTCCGTCCGCGAGTATCTCGTCGGTCTGGGCCTGCCTGCCTCCGCCCTCTTCACCAACAGCTATGGCGCCGACCGTCCCGCCGTCCAGGGTGATACCGAGGAGGCCTACGCCAAGAACCGTCGCGTGGAGATCGGCGTGATCGTTCAAAAATAAGCCGGCCGCCCTCGGCTGGCGAAATCTCCAGCCCCGTGCCGTCCACTTCATCATCCGAAAACAAGACGGGGCGGTGGCCTGCCATCGCCCTCCAGATCGCGATCATTCTTCTGGCGGGCTTCTGGGTCTTCTCCCCGGCCCTCCACGGCAACTGGCTCTGGGATGACGACCGCTATTTCACCGCCAATCCCCTCCTTAACGATCCGGCCCGGCTTTGGAAACTCTGGTTCGCGTCCGGCAGCCTTGACGAATATTACCCCGTGCTCGGCACCATCCAATGGTTCCAGTGGCGGCTCTGGGGCACCGACACCTTCGGCTATCACTTCACCAACATCCTGTTTCATCTCCTCTGCGCGCTTCTGCTTTGGCGCCTGTTTCATCAGCTCGGCCTCCGTTTCGCGTGGCTCGGCGGACTGATCTTTGCCGTCCATCCCATGACCGTCGAATCGGTCGCCTGGATCGCCGAGCTCAAGAACACCCATTCGCTCCTGCCGCTCCTGATTGCCGCCTGCTTTTACCTCGATTACGACGACTGCCGCTCGGATAATCCACAACGGGCCCTTCGCTGTTACCGCGCCGCGCTCGTCTTTTTCCTCATCGCTCTTCTCTGCAAAATCAGCGTTGCGCCCTTCCCCCTCGCGCTTCTTCTTCATGCCTGGTGGAAACGTAACCGGCTCGACGGACACGATCTCCGCGCCGCACTGCCCTTTTTCATCCTCTCCCTCATCCTTGGCCTCCTCGCCATCTGGGTCGCCCACCGCTACTACCAACTTCATCCCCAGCCTCCCGTAATCGCCACACCCGCCAGCCCGTTGGGCCAGATCGCCTTTGCCGGGGTGGCCGCCGCCTTTTTCCTTTCGCACGCCGTCTGGCCGGTTGCTCTACTCCCGATCTATTCGCCGTGGCCCATTGATCCGCTCACGATCACTCAATTGATTCCAGGCCTCATCCTTCTCATCGTTCTCGCCAGTTGCTGGATCTGGCGCAAAAGCTGGGGACGCCACGTCCTTTTCGGTCTCGGCTTCTTTCTCATCTTTCTTGCTCCCGATGTCTGCCTTCTGCTCGCCAAGTATCCGGCCCTGGTCTGGTCGCTCGATCATCTCGGTTATATTGCCCTGATCGGGATCATTGGACTCGCCGTGGCTGGTCTGCAAAAGCTGGCCGATTCCCTTCCGCTCCTTCGCCCGCTTCTCTATGTCATCGCCACGGCGGTCGTCATTTCCCTCGCCTTCGAAAGCCGCGGGTATGCCTCCCTTTTCGTTGATCAAAAGACCCTCTGGATCTACACCCTGGAGCATAATCCCGACGCCCGGCAGGGCCTGGGCACACGTGGCGCCGAAAATCCCCGCCATTGAACCGGGACGATCCATCGCCTAGAACATCATGGTGACCGACGACTTTCGCCTCACCTGCTCCGCGCTCCACAAGACCTTCCGGCTCGGCCATACCGACCTCGAAATCCTGCGCGGCGTCGACGCCCATTTCCCCCGTAACGGCCTCAACACCATCCAGGGCGCTTCCGGCTCAGGCAAGAGCACGCTCCTGCAGATTCTCGGCGGCCTGGAGCAACCCGATCAGGGCGAGGTCATATGGGACGGCGCTTCCATTTATGGCTGGTCGCGCCGCGAACTCGCCGCGTGGCGAAATCTCTCCGTCGGTTTCGTCTTCCAGGCCTACCATCTCTTCCCGGAACTCTCGGCACTTGAAAATGTTGAATTCCCCGCGAGACTTGCCCGCAAAAGCGATTCCGCCTTCGCCGCTGGCTTGCTCGAGCAGGTTGGACTCGGCGCCCGGCTCCATCATCGGCCCGCGGAACTCTCCGGGGGCGAGCAGCAGCGCGTGGCCATCGCCCGGGCCCTTCGCAACAACCCGGCCCTTCTCCTCGCCGACGAACCGACCGGCAACCTCGACGCCGCCACCGGCCACGAAATCATCGACCTTCTCCTCCGCCTTCAGCAGGAACGGGGCAACTGCCTCATCATCGTCACCCACGACAACGCCATCGCCGCCCTCGGCCAGCGCATTTATCGGCTGGAGGAAGGCATCTTGGTCAAGTGAGTCTCTGTGCTACTTCGACGGATAGGCCCTTAAAGAGTGTGGCGTGCATGTCATTACAGCACCGGTCTGATCACATTTCCAAGTGATCGTCCTATCGGCATGGATTTGGACAATGATCCCGGTCGGGTGCCTTTAGGGGTCTGAACACGATCTCCGATGCGACAGGAGCCGGATTGCAGGATTTCGTGGGTGGGGATGCCCTGGTCAATGTCACGGAGGAGCTGTCCGAATTGCCTGATTTCCTCCGGCTCGGCAGTCCCGGCGACCATATGACCGGCCAGAGATTTGGCGAGGGCGATCTGCGATCGATCTAGTCCAGCCGCATGGGCAATGCAATCGCGGATAATCGCCGCGAATGTATTCCCATTGTAAAAACAAAAAGGCGCCAGACGATGGCATCGGCGGCAAATTTCGACGGCTTCGTCGAGGGTCAGTTCCAGTTCGCAATGCTCCACCCAGAAAGCCCTGGCCTGCTCATAACCGTCCGTGGTGGGTTGGTGCAGGGCATTCCCGCTCCGGCATAGTCCGGCGTTGACTAAGACAACATATTCCCACGTGCGATCCTTGAACCAGGCACGCTTCATCCCTGGCGAATGGGCCTTTTTTTGGCGCGGGCAATTTCTTTGACGGTCTCGCTCTGGTAACTTCCTTTGCCCGTTGCCTTATAAAGTGGCTCCGGCCGGAATTGGTGTTGGATTCGGACACCTTCGGCAATTGTATCCCTGAGAATTTCTTCTCGTGAACGGGCGTCGTTATTCATGTGCCACCTGCGAAAATATACTGCGACTTCAGGCTTGGCTCAAGCCAATCCAGCATCATCGAGGCAGCCCCAAGATCGCTTCTTGCCGAGCGGAAATCCTCTGGCAGAATATTATTCTTTCCATGCAGCACCTGAAAATCTATCTCGACGGCCAGTTTCTCGATGAACCCGACGCGAAGGTTTCCGTATTCGACCACGGCCTCCTTTACGGCGATGGCGTCTTCGAGGGCATCCGCTTCTATAACGGCCGTGTCTTCCTTCTCGAGGAGCACCTCGACCGCCTTTACGATTCCGCCAAGGCCATCCTGCTCACCATCCCGATGGACCGCGATGCCCTGCGCGAAGCGGTGCTCGAAACCTGCCGCCAGAACAACCTGCGCGACGGCTATATCCGTCTCGTCATCACCCGGGGCAAGGGCGATCTCGGCCTCAACCCCACCAAGTGCAGCAAGCCGACCCTTTTCATCATCGCGGCGTCGATCGAGCTCTATCCGGAAAAATATTACACCGAAGGCCTGCGCGTGAATACCGTGCCGACCCAACGCGTAAGTCACGCCGCGCTCAGCCCGGCCATCAAGTCGCTCAACTACCTCAACAACATTCTGGCCAAGATCGAAGGCAACCTCTACGGCGCGCAGGAATCCATCATGCTCAACGCGCAGGGCTACGTCGCCGAATGCACCGCCGATAACCTCTTCGTCATCAAGCAGGGCAAGGTTTTCACGCCCCATATCTCCGACGGCGCGCTCGGCGGCATCACCCGCCGTCTCATGTTCGACCTCGCCCGCGAAATAGGCCGTGAAATCCTGGAAATCAATCTCACCCGCTATGACCTCTTCGTGGCCGACGAACTCTTCGCCACCGGCAGCGGCGCCGAGGTCGTGCCGATCAGCGAAGTGGACGGCCGCAAGATTGGTTCCGGCCGCGTCGGCCCCATCACCGGGGAGTTCATCCGCCACTTCAAAGCCCGCACGCAAAACACCGGCGTTCCTATTTACTGATTTCAGGCTATATTGATCCTATGATTTGCGAAGTTTGCCAGACCGAGAATGCCACCGTGCATTTGACCCAGATCATCAGCGGCAAGATGCAGAAGATCGATCTGTGCGAAAAGTGCGCCAAGGAAAAGGGCGTCGCTGACCCCGCCGGCTTCTCCCTGGCCGACATGCTCCTCGGTCTCGGCGCCGCAGACGAAATGAAATCCACCGGCAGCGAGGAACTCGTCTGCCCCCAGTGCGGCTTTACCCAGCCCGATTTCAAGAAAACCGGCCGCCTCGGCTGCCCGCAATGCTACGTCACGTTCGCCGAAGGTCTCGGCGTCATCCTCAAGGACATGCACAAGGGCACCCAGCACAAGGGCAAGGTCCCCAGCCGCGCCGCCCGGATGCAGGAATACCAGAGTCGCCTCAAGACCCTCCATGCCAGCCTTCAAGCCGCTGTCCAATCCGAGAATTACGAACAGGCCGCCTCACTCCGCGACCAGATATCGACCCTTGAGCTCCAGCTTAAGAGTTGAAGCCTTCGCGGCTGTCCCGAGACTTCCCTCTTTTCTTAGTTCCTCCTTTGCCGTTTGATGAAGGCCCCTTTATGAAATGGCGCATCGTCCTGACGATCCTCTTCGTCCTCGTGCTCTTTACCGGGTTTGCCTATCTCTACGTCAACACCTTCGTCCGCAAGCATCAGCACGCGGTCATTCTTTTCGTCGTTAACGGCCTCGACCTCAACCTCCTTGACCAGGCCCGGCATGATCTCGGCCGCAGCTCCCTCCTCGGCGATCCCGACGACCCCGCCATCGGCGATGCCCGCCGCCGCGCCGCCTACCGCAACGAAATCCTTAATGTTGACTCACTCTGGAACGTCGCCCTGCTGGGCATCCAGGACCCGGGCAAACCGGTGCCCGACGAAGGCGCCGATGCCACCGCCCTCGCCTGCGGCGCCCGCGTCGACAACGGCTACGTCGCCATCAACAACAGCAACGAGGCGCTCCGCTCCCTTATTTACGCCGCCGAGCAGGCGCGCCGCGCCACCGGGCTCATCACCACCAGTTCTGTTGTCGAGCCCACGCCTGTCGCCTTCTATTCCACCATCAATGGCACGCCCGACCCCTATCGCAATGCCAACGATCTCCTCTATTCGGGCATCGACATCATTCTTGGCGGCGGCGAGCAATACTTCATCCCCGCCAATGCCGGCAACGAACTGGGTCGCCGCGACGGCCGCAACCTCATCGACGAAGCCAAGGCGCGCGGCTACAGCATCGTCTACAATCGTGATGACCTCAATAATGTCTCCACCTGGCGCACCCGCCAGCTCTTCGGCCTCTTCGCTCCCGGTCCGTTTTATTTTTCCTCCCTCCAGCCCGCCAATCGCCGCCAGCCTTCGCTGGCCGAAATGACCCGCACTGCCATCTCCAGCCTCAATTACAACATCGACGGCTATTTCCTCGTCATCGAACACAACCTCGTCGCCCGCGCCGCCGGCCGGAACTTGGGCAAGATCGCCGTCAGCGAGGTCGCCCAGGTCGATGAGGCCATCCAGTCGGCCGTCGAATATGCCGGGCCCGATGCCCTCGTCATCGTCACCAACAACTACAGCCTCGGCTCCATCGCCCCCCTTGCCGAGCCCACTGCGGGCGATTTGATCGCATCCCCTCCCGCGGTCGATGACCGCGGCTTGCCGGTCAGGCTGCCGCCGATCCCCATGGCCCCGCCCCCCCAGCCAGCCTGGCTCGCCGGTCCCGGCGGCCCCACCTTCTCCCACGCCCAGGCCGCCTGGCTGCGCCAGCGCGAAGCAGATGGGTCCTTCACCACCAATGCGCCAGCGGGTCTCCTCCAGCCCCAGCCCGCGCTCCGCTTCCAGACCCAGGCACGGCCCCTCGCCGAACCCGCCTGGCTCGCTTCCCGCGGCGAGGGCTCGGTACAATTGCGCGGCTTCATCAACAACACCGACGTATTCGACATCGTCAGCGAGCAATTTTAGGACGGCTCGCCAAATATCCATGACGCTGACCGAAATTCGCGCGGCCCTCGATTCGCGGGGCCTGCGCCCTCTCAAACAACTCGGCCAGAATTTTCTCCACGACCAGAACCTCGCTGCGTGGCTGGCGGAAAAAGCCGTCGAGGGACTCAACCCGGGGGCGCTGGTCGTCGAAATCGGCCCCGGTCTGGGCGCCCTGACCTCTATACTGCTCGAAAAAAATCTTCGCCTCATCGCGCTCGAAAAAGACCGCGGTCTCTCCAACTATCTCCGTGACCGCTTCCGCAGTGAAATCGCTTCCGGCAAACTCGATCTCCGCGAAGGCGATGCGCTTCAGCTCTTGCCCAAACTGGAAGCCTCGCCCGCCGTCATCTGTGGCAACCTGCCCTACTACATCTCCACGCCGCTGCTGATGGAAGGCTTGAAACTCTCCGGGCCGCCCGCCCGCCTCTTCTTCCTCATGCAGAAGGAAGTGGGCCTGCGCCTGGCCAGCGTCTCCGGCAACAAGACCTACGGGGCGCTCTCCGTCCTCATTCAGGCCGCCTATGACGTTTCTCTCGTCCGCACCTTGCCCGGCTCGGTTTTTTATCCGCCACCCGACGTCGAATCAGTTGCCGTCCAGCTCACGCCCGTCGCCTCGCCTCCGGTTCAACCCTCGGAACGCAAAAGTTTTGCCGCCGTCGTCCAGCGGGGCTTTTCCCAGCGACGAAAAAAACTCTCCAATCTCCTGCCCGTCGAGGACGAACGCCGCGCGGAGCATCTCACTCCGGCCGAATGGATCGCCCTCTGGCGCGGAATCGAAAAGAAAAACTAGGAACTTGCTGAAAAAGGTCGTCATCCTGAGCCTGTCGAAGGATCTCTAACTACTTCGCTCGTTGGGCTCCTCGGAGAAAAAGAGCGAGAGATCCCTCGACCAGCTCGGGATGACTGCCTTTTCTTAATAAAGGCCTTTTTCAGCAAGCTCCTGGAAGCTATCCCTTCGCGATGCGCGGCACCATTTTCGCGATGCTCGGCTTCGGGATCGGCTGTCCGCCGTTGTTCGCAATCGCCGCCATCGCTCCACTCGCTTCTTCCTCGTCGTCCTTCAGCAGCGGCGCGAAGCGCGCCTTGTCAATGGCCTTCATGTAAGCCTCGCGCGGCGACACCAGCTTCTTGTTCACCAGCGCCATGATCGCGTCGTCCATGAACTGCATCCCTTCCGACCTTCCGCTGATGAGCACGTCGGTTAGTTTTTCCACCGCGCCCTCGCGAATGATCGAGGAAACCGCGTTGTTCGCGATGAGGATTTCGTTCACGGCCAGCCGGCCCGAACCGTCCGCCTTCTTCAAAAGCAACTGCGCCACGATTCCCCGCAGCGACGCCGACAGCATGGTGCGCACCTGCGGCTGCTGGCTGCTCGGGAAAACGTCGATCATGCGGTCCACCGTCTTGCGCGCGTTGTTCGTATGCAGGGTGCCGAAGACAAGCAGGCCCGTCTCCGCCGCCGTCAACGCCAGCGAAATGGTTTCCAGGTCGCGCATCTCACCGACCAGCACCACGTCCGCGTCCTCGCGCATGGCGTTGCGCAAACCGTCGGAAAAGCTCGGCGTGTCCTCGCCCACTTCGCGCTGCGTGATGATGCTCAGCTTGTTGTTGTGGACGAACTCGATCGGCTCCTCGATCGTGATGATATGCCGCGCGTAGCTGCTGTTGATGTAGTCGACCAGCGCCGCCAGCGTCGTCGACTTGCCCGAGCCGGTCGGCCCCGTCACCAGGACGAGACCGCCCCGCACATTCGCAAAACGCTTGATCACCGACGGCACGCCCAATTGCTCAATCGTCGCGATCTTATTCGGGATCAGACGGAAAATCCCGCCCAGCCCGTGCAGATGCCGGTGCAGGTTGCAGCGGAAGCGGGCATCCTCGTTCAGCTCGTAAGCCAGGTCGGCGTCGCCCTTTTTCACGAACGCCTCCCAGCGCCTCGGCCCCGCCACCTCGCTCAGCATCTGCTCCATCTCCGCGTGCGACAGAATTCCGTCGCGAATCGGGCGAATATCGCCGTTCAGCCGCATCTTCGGCGGCTGCCCTTCCTGCAGGTGAAGGTCGGAGGCATTATGCTGGACGATGATATCGAAAAGATCATCGATGAGAATGCGTTGATGGGCGACGGCAGGCATCCGATTATCCTAACGCATCTTTGCCAGCGATGCCGATGATTTTTTGAATAATCGGCATCGCCAACCTGGGCAAATCCGCCCGTTAAATGACGCCAGCCTTTTTCAGCGTCTTGTAGGCGCCGTTCTTGGTCAGCGTCTTGAGCGCCCGCGCGGTCAGCTTGACCGAAATGTAGCGCTTCAGTTCGGGGACGAAAATCCGCTTCTCCTTCAGGTTCGGCTGGAAGACGCGCGGCGTATTTGCCGTCACGTGCGTACCGATACCGCCCTTTTTCTTGGCTTTACCGCTGCGGAGAATGGTCGTGCCGCGAACGGGCACGGCGCCGGTGATTTCACAAAGTCGGGACATGGGGGAACTCCGGTTATTTAACGAGAAGCACGTTGCGGGCGCGCTTGATTTCCTGCGTGAGTTTGCGGTGCATCTTCGCCGTCATGCCGGTGATCCGGCGCGGCAGGATGCGGCCTTTTTCGGTCACAAACTTCTTCAGCAGATCGACGTTCTTGAAATCGACGGCTTCCAGGTTGATATCGATGCGGCGCTTCGGCAGCGAACGCAGCGTGCGCCGGCGGGGCCGGGCGGGTTTGGCGGCGGGGGGCATAGCTTAGTCCTTGTCTTTCTTCTTGTCGTCATCCTCCGATGTCTCTTCCTCCTCGTCGGAGAAGGCTTCGGCGGAATCCATGAACTGCGGGGCGGTGTCCCAGCGGCGGCGGCCCCGGTTCTCTTTTTCGAGCTGCTGCTGGCACTCAACAGTAAAGCGGGCAAACGGGATCGCTTCAAGCCTCGAGTGCGGGATGATCTTGTTCGACATCTCACAGATGCCGTAGCTCCCGATGTCGATCCGTTTCAATGCTTCCTCGATCTCGTAAAGCGCGTCCTGCTCCTGGGAAAGGAGGCTCAGCGCGAAATCCTTTTCATAGGCATCGCTGCCCGCATCAGCCTGGTGCTGCCCCACGGCGGAAGCCTCGTTGTTCTCGGCGCGCGAACGCAGGCTATCCTGCGCCACGCTCTGCATCTGGTCGAGAAAATGATCGCGCAATTCCAACAGCCGTTTCTTCTGCCGACCGAAAAAGGCCAGCGTCTTTGCATCGCGCGGCATCCGCATCGGGGGACGCGGCGTCTCAGAATCCTCCGCATCACCGTTGGTGGTGGCAGCTTTTTTCGTCGCGGTTGCCTTCACCGGGCTCTTCGCGGCGGCCTTATGGCTCGCCCCGTTGGCCTTGGAGGCGCTCTTCGTTTTTATAACAGGTTTTGGCTTGGCCGAGGCAGCTTTGATCGCTTTCCGGGCCTTGGCACTGGATTTGGATTTCTGAGCCATGGGAATCGTAAGGAATAGGGAAGAGCAGCGGAAAATCCAGTTATTTTTTCGTAAAGTTACACACTTCAACGGGGCCTTAGGGTGTGTCTTCAAATATGACAGGGTTACGTCGCCCTATTTTGGAGACGCACCCCTACCCATTTAATCGGTATTCTTAAGTGCTGGCCTTATCATTTGAAATGCATATAATTAGGGAGAGTGTTTAAACTTCCACCGTCAGGATTGGTGCACGACCTCCTACGTCGTGCGGGAGGCAGGGCTGAGTTCTTGGTCCACTTCTCCCCCCACCAAGGCTACAAGGTAGTCGATTGGAACCGCGCCGCAGTGGAAATTTTCGACCTCGATCCCAACGGCCCCGGTGACACACCCCTTCAGTGGGCTGATCTTCCCAACCCTCTTGCCGAATATCTTTCCCAGGCCCTCCAGATCGTCAGCGGAGCTGCGGAGGAAGCCATGCCAGGCTTCAAGCATCCCGAAAAAGCGGAACACACCTATTTCGCCAAAGTCTTCTATGACTCGGTCCCCGCCACCGATGAGAAGGGGGAGGAGCATTGGTATCTCTTCTGTTTCCAGGACTCGGTCAACTGGCTCGATAACTCCCAAGGCGTCGTCAATCAAAAGAAGCTCGAAACCATCGGTGAACTCGCCAGCGGCGTCGCCCATGATTTCAACAACCTCATCATGGGCATCCAGTCCAACGCCGAATCGATGCTCGCCCAGCCCAGCCTCCCCCCCCAGACCCGCGACAGCCTCGTCAACATCATCCGTGCCTGCTCCACCGGCGCCTCCCTCACCCGCAGCCTCCTCGGCTACGCCAAGCGCCAGCCATTGACAATGACCCCCTTCAACCTCATCGATCTCATCCACGACGTCGCCCGCATCGCCGGTGTCGCCGCCGGCAACCATCGCATCGCCCTCAGCCGCGATTTCCAGGAAAAGAGCGATCCCATCATAGTCATCGGCTCCTATTCCAGCCTCAGCCATTGCCTCCTCAACCTGATCAAGAACGCCCGCGAAGCCATGCCCGACGGCGGCACCATCCACGTTCTCTGGGAAGGCTCCGATACCACCGCCGCCATCACCGTCCGCGACCATGGCGCCGGCATCTCCGAGCAGGACATGGCTCACATCTTCGAACCCTTTTTCTCCACCAAGAAACAGGGAACTGGCCTCGGCCTCGCCATGGTCCGCGGCATCCTCCAGCAACATTCCGGTACGGTCGAAATCCGCTCCACCGTCGGCATGGGCACCTCCGTCACCATGGTCTGGCCGCGCGGCGACGCCTCCGCCATTCCCGCCAAACCCAAGGAGAGCCAGGACGGCCGCCGCTCCACACATCGCATCTTCCGCCAGTCCCAGCGCATCATTATGCAATCCCAGCGCCTGCCCGCCGAGGCCCACTTCCTCATCTACGTCATCGATGATGATGATCTCGTCCGCGATGGCCTTTGCAGCCTCCTCGAACACCTCGGACACCGCACCAAGGCCTACCGCAACCCCGAAATCGCGCTCATGGAACTCATCTCTGCCCAAACGCCGCCCGAAGTCGTTATCGTTGACTACAATATGCCCGGCATGAACGGCGCCCAGTTTATCGGCAGCTATAGTACCGCCGTCGCCGGTGACAAACGCTTCGCCGATACCTCCCTTCTCCTTATGAGCGGCCTTCCCCCCAGCCATTTCCAGGACTTCATGTCCGAGTTCACCCAGCTCAAGCTCGGCATCCTCGAAAAGCCTTTCAGCCTCGAAATGCTCCGCAAAAAACTCCTCAGCATCCAAGGTAACCGCCGCCTCACCAAAATTCCTCCCGAGGCCATCAAAAACCACACCACAACCGAGTGATCTCTGCCGCAACTTTTGGTTGACCCTGCGGGCTGGCGTGCCATAGACAATGACGTGCGCAAACTCTTCCTTTGGCCCGGTCTGGCCCTGATTGTCGTTGTCGGCGTGGCGCTTACCGCCTGCCAGAAAAGCGGCGGCGGCGGCGATACCATCAAGATCGGCCTTGCCGCGGTCGAATCCGGTTCCGACGCCCAGATCGGCTCGACCATGCTTCAGGGCTCACAAATCGCCGTCGATGAATGGAACAATAATGAAACGCCGCTAAAGACATATCACATTGTCACAGAAACCAAACAGGATGGTTCCCAAGTTCAAGTTAAACTCGACGAGTGGAACGCCAAGGGCGGTGTCCTCGGCAAGCAGATCGAAACCATCTCCCTTGACGACGAAGGCAAACCCGACAAGGCCGTCAACGTCGCCCAGACCCTCGTCGACGACGGCGTCGTCGGCGTCCTCGGCCACCTCAACAGCGGCTGCACCATCCCCGCCTCCCGCGTCTACAACCAGGCCGGCATCATTCAGATCACGCCCGGTTCCACCAACCCCCAATATACCGAGCAGGGTTATCCCTACGCCTTCCGCATCTGCGGCCGCGACGACCAACAGGGCGCCGTCGCCGGGGCTTTCCTCCACGACCAGCTCAAGCTCAACAAAATCGCCATTCTCCACAACAAGACCGCCTATGGCGAAGGCCTCGCCACTGAGGTAAAAAAGACTTTCGAAAGCAAGGGCGGCACGGTCGTCGTCTTTGACGGCATCGGCCAGGACGAAAATGACTACAGCGCCAACGTCTCCAAAATCAAGGGCTCCGGCGCCGAGGCCTTCTTCTGGGGCGGCATGTACGGCCAGGGTGGGCCGCTCTGCGTCAAGATGCGCCAGGCCGGCGTCAACATTCCTTTCGTCAGCGGCGATGGTTGCTTCGATCAATCTTTCATCAATACCGTCGGCGCCAGCGCCCCTGACGTCTATCTCTCCTTCGGTCGCGACTATCACAAAATCCCCGCCGCCCAGCCCTTCCTTGACAAGTACAAGGCCAAGTATGGCCACGACGAAGGCGCCTACTCGGTCTACGGCTACGACGCCGCCAACGTTCTTCTCACGGCCATCGCCCAGGCGCAAACCACCGACGCCGATAAGGTCGCCGCGGTAATGAAAAGCCGCGCCTTCGACACCATCCTCGGCCAGGTCGAGTTCGACGCGAAGGGCGACACCAAGACTTCAGGCTTTGTGATCTGGACCATCAAGGACGGCAAGCTTCAGGCGCTGCCCGACAACCCGTAAGCCATGCCGGCGCCATTATTCCCTGACGCCACGTGACTGATCCCTCTTCCTCGTCCACTCTCGCCGAAATCATCCTCGACGGCATCTCCCGCGGCGCGGTCTACGCCCTCGTCGCCCTCGGTTACACCATGGTCTATGGCGTCCTCGGCATGATTAATTTCGCCCATGGCGAAATTTTCATGATTGGCATGTTCGCCTGCGTCTATGCCATCGGCCTTTTTTCCATGGCGTGGGGCGACCACGTCCTGATCAATCTCGTCCTCGGCGTCCTCCTCGCCATGGTCTTCTCCGCCGCCTACGGCTATGCCAACGAACGCATCGCCTATCGCCGGCTCCGCAAGGCCCACGTCCTCGCCCCGCTCACCAGCGCCATCGGCATCTCCACCTTTCTCCAATATTTTATTTTCCTCACCGTCAGCAAGGAAAAGGTCCAGTTCCCCCGCTATTACAGCGACTTCCTCACCACGCATCATCTCACCCTTGGCTCCGTTGAAATCACCTATCTCCGGCTCGCCATCCTCGGCCTTACCTTCCTCATCATGGGCGGTCTCTTTTATCTCATCCATTACACCCGGCTCGGCATCGCCCTCCGCGCCACCGCGCAGGACCAGCTCATGGCCAGCCTCGTTGGTGTCCCCGTCGACAAGATCATCGCCTTCACCTTCATTCTCGGCTCCGCCCTTGCTGCCGTCGCCGGCGTTATGGTCGCCATGTACACCAACGTTCTCGTCTTCGATGCCGGTTACCGCGTCGGCCTGAAGGCCTTCACTGCTGCCATCCTCGGCGGCATCGGCAACGTCCCCGGCGCCGTCCTCGGCGCCATGATCCTCGGCCTCACCGAGGCCCTCACCACCCTCCAGTTCGGCAGCGAATGGAACGACGTCTCCACCTTCGCCGTCCTCATGCTCGTCCTCCTTCTCCGTCCCCGCGGCCTCCTCGGGGAACGGGTCGCCGACAAGGTCTGACCATGCTGACCCGCTGGCGACCCTACCTTCTCGGCCTGCTCGGGCTCGCCACCATCACCTTCCCCTTCCTCTGGCTCCAGCTTGCCCCCGACTTCGCCAAAAACACCGTCGGCGTCACCTGGACCCCTTCCCATGCCCTCAATTTCTTCGGTGACCTCTCCACCGTCTTCGTTGTCGCTCTTCTCATCTGGCTCGGCAATCTCGGCAACCGCCATTTCGGCTGGGGCCGCGCTCTCGCCCGCAACTCGGTCTGGCAAAAAGCCGACCACCTCTGGACCGATTATTGGGCCTGGCTCATCGTTCCGCTTCTTTTTCTCATCATTCCCTTGAACTTTCGTTCCATTGGATTCGTCAGCACCTCCACGCTCGGCCTCCTCACCTTTGCCGGGCTCTACATGATTCTGGCGGTCGGCCTGAATATCACCGTGGGCATGACCGGCCTTCTCGTCCTCGGCTACGCCGGGTTCTACGCCTTTGGCGCCTACCTCTTCGCCCTGACCCAGCAATACATCTATTTCCCGTGGTGGATGGCGGCCCCGCTCGCTTTTATCTTCGGCGGCGGCGCGGGCTATCTCCTCGGCCTTCCCTGCCTGCGGCTGCGCGGCGATTACCTTGCCATCGTCACCCTCGGTTTCGCCGAGGCCTTCCGCGAACTCATGCGCAACCTCGACTTCGCCGGCGGCGACAAGGGCATCGTCCTCAAGGACAATTCCATCTTTCAGGGTTGCGCCGGCCTCACCAACTCCCAGGTCTGCTTCGCCGTCACCGCCTTCGCGCTCGTCGCCACCGTATTCCTTGTCCAGCGCCTCTTCTATTCCCCCGTCGGCCGCGCCTGGATCGCCATCCGCGAAAACGAAGTCGCCGCCGCCGCGGTCGGCGTCCCCGTCGTGCAAATGAAACTCCTCGCCTTCTCCCTCAGCGCCGCCATTGCCGCCGTCGCCGGTGTCATCTACGGCGCCAAGGACGGCTTCGTCAGCCCCGCCATGTGCGAATTCCAGCAATCGATCATGGTCCTCGCCATGGTCATCCTCGGCGGCCTTGGCAACAGTTATGGCGCGCTCTTCGGCGCCGGTCTCCTCTATCTCGTTCCCGAATATCTCAAGGTCCTGCCCAGCGCCATCCAGAACAACGACGCCCTTGCCGCCATTGTTCCCTCCTTCATCCGCGATTCCTTCCAGCATCTCTCCGACTACCGCTGGCTCCTCTTCGGCGCGGTCATGGTCATCATGATGCTCTATCGCCCGCAGGGACTTCTCGGCAGCAGCCGCCGCAAAACGGAGATGCTCCACCGATGACGCCCCTGCTCGAAACCCGCAGCCTCAGCAAGACCTTCGGCGGGCTCAAGGCCGTCCAGAACGTCGACCTCCGTATCGAGGCCAACCGCATCGTCAGCGTCATCGGCCCCAATGGCGCCGGCAAGACCACCTTCTTCAACTGCCTCAGCGGCATCTACCGTCCCGACGGCGGCTCCATTCTCCTCGAAGGCCGCGACATCACCGGACGCCCGCCCCATCAGGTCTGCCAACTCGGCCTCTCCCGCACCTTCCAGAACATTCGCCTCTTTCCCGAGATGACTGTCCTCGAAAACGTCCTCGTCGCCCAGTTCCAGCACCGCTCCCTCTCTCCTCTGCCGCTGCTCCTTCATTCGCCCCATTTTTGCGCGCAGGAAAAGCAAAGCCGCGACGACGCCCTCGGCTTCCTCGACTTTGTCGGCCTCGCCCAATATGCCGACACCCTCTCCAGCAGCCTCGCCTATGGCCTCCAGCGCCGCCTTGAAATCGCCCGCGCCCTCGCCACTCGCCCCCGCCTTCTTCTTCTCGACGAACCCGCCGCCGGCATGAATCCGCAGGAAACCATCGACATGGTCCGGCTCATCTCCAGCATCCGCGACCGCGGCCTCGCCATCCTGCTCATCGAGCATGACATGAAAGTCGTCATGACCATCTCCGACGACATCCTCGTCCTCGATCACGGCGTCCCCATCGCCCACGGCGCACCCGACCACGTCCGCAAGGATCCCCAGGTCATCAAGGCCTACCTCGGCGAGGAAATTTCCAACTAGAGGCTAGCCGAAAACCATGCTCAAGCTCCGCGACGTCCAGGCCGGTTATGGCGCCATTGAGGTCCTCAAAAGCCTCAACCTCGAGGTCCGCGCCGGTGAAATCGTCGCCCTCCTCGGCGCCAACGGCGCGGGCAAAAGCACCACCCTCCTCACCATTGCCGGGGTCGTCCCCGTCCGCGGCGGTGAGATCACCTGGCAAAACGAGCCGCTGCCCGCCAAGGCCGATGCCGTCCTCCGCCGTGGCATCTGCCTCTGCCCCGAGGGCCGTCACATCTTCCCCCGCCTCACCGTCCTCGAAAATCTCATCAGCGGCAGCCTGCTCTTCCCCACTGACCGCAACCCCGCCAAGCTCGAGGAGGTTTTCCATTATTTCCCGCTCCTCGCCGAACGCCGCAGCCAGCTCGGCGGCACGCTCTCCGGCGGCGAGCAGCAGATGCTCGCCATCGGCCGCGCCCTCATGGGCGAGCCCAAACTCCTCATGCTCGACGAACCCTCCCTCGGCCTCGCCCCTCAAATCGTCGCCCGCATCTTCGAGATCATTCGCTTAATTAACCAAAAAGGCGTCCCCATCCTCCTCGTCGAGCAAAATGCCCGCCAGGCCCTCCGCATCGCCCATCGCGGCTACGTGATCGTCACCGGCCAGAACCAGCTCACCGGCACCGGTGCCGAACTCCTCGCCAGCGACGAAGTCCGGCAGGCTTATCTCGGCGAGTAATTGTTCGTCAAACTGGCGGCTAAACAGCTTCCGCCAATCCCTCCCGAAAGCTCGGATAAACCGGCCTCCATCCCGTCGCGCGCAGCTTCGCATTCGACACCCGTTTACTTGTTACTCCTCGTTTCCGTTCCCGGTTCACCGGCCCGTGCGGCGGGATCGGCTTTTGCAAAAACTCACTGCACCAGAGGTAAAACTCATTTTCCGTCACCGGCACATCGTCCGTCGCGTTGTAAATCTGCCCGATGTCTCCCTTCCCAATCAGGTGCTCCAGCGCCGACACCAGATCGCTCTGGTGAATTCGGTTCATCCACCGCGTTCCGTCACCCTCGATTACTGCCTCCCCTCGCCGCAGCTTCTCCAGTGAAATTTTTCTCCCCGGCCCGTAGATTCCCGACGATCTTACGACCATGCCGTGCCCCAGCAACGCCGTCTTTTCCGCCAGGCGCAAAATCTTTCCCGTTTCCGTCCCCGGTTCAGCCGGCGATTCCTCCCTCACCCATTCTCCGCCCGTCTGCCCGTAGACCGCCGTCGACGAAACAAAAATCTGCCGCGCGATCGGAAGATAGCGATTCACATTCACCGCGCCGCGCAGATAAACCTCCTGGTAAGCTTCCGCTCCCCCGCGCCCGGATGATGCGCATTGCACCACCACGTCGTAATCGTCCTTCATGCCTTTCCAGATTCGCTCGTCACCCACGCTTCCCACAATCACCCGGGCCAGCTTTTGCTTCATCAATGCCTCCGCGCTCGAGGTCGAATGCACCCAGCCCGTTACATCACCTCCCCGCGCCTTCAACCGCAACGCCAGCGGCCGGCCAATGTAACCACAGCCGATGATCAGGACTTTTGACGCCAAATCTCTCTCCCGCCTATTTCGCGTTCAGCATTACCATCAGGTATTTATCCTCCAGCTTGTCGCCCGAGGTAAACCGCGCCACCAGTTTCCCGTCCGCCCGCACCCAGGTCGGCTTCCCGCTGTGCGATTGAATGGACGTCCAGGGAATCCCCTCGCCTTGCGAGGCCAAAATCGCATCGATATCATCCTGGGTGATGTCGACCTTCGATGGAATGCTTCCGTCGCGCAAAAACACCTCCATGGCTGAATGCGGCCCGTCGAAATAGACGCAAATCGAATACCCGTCATGCTGGAAAAGCATCTGCCCGCCCACATCCTCCGCCGAACCATACCGATGCTTCAACTGCTCCACATTCTCTCCAACGTTCGCTCGCGCCGGAACGACATAGAGCAGCAGCGCGACCATCATCCAAGCGCTTCGGTTCATCGGAAAAAATCGCATCTCCTTCCTTATATCAAATCCGGAGCGGGAACTGGACAAAAAACCGGCGGGCGCGAAAATGCGGATGTGACTCCCCAAGAACGCGCCCGTTTCCTCCACGTCAAGCCGCAGATCGATTCCACCGCCTACGTCTCGCCCCATGCCGTCGTCATGGGCGACGTCCGCCTCGCCGCTCGCACCAGCGTCTGGCCCACCGCCGTCCTCCGCGGTGACATCAATTTCATCGAAATCGGCGAAGGCTCCAATATCCAGGACGGCAGCGTCGTTCATCTCGCCGACGACCTCCCGGTCCGCGTCGGCAAGCTCGTCACCGTTGGTCATGGCGCCATCCTTCACGCCTGCACCGTCGAGGACAACTGCCTCATCGGCATGCGCGCCACCGTCCTCGATGGCGCCGTCATCGGCACCGGCAGCATCATCGGCGCCCACGCCCTTGTCACCAAGGATACCCATATTCCACCCGGATCGCTTGTCATGGGTGTTCCCGCCAAGGTCGTCCGCGCCCTCAGCCCCCAGGAAATCGTCGACATCCGCCATTGGGCCGATCACTACATCGACCTGATTCCGACCTATCAGAATCTCAGGTAACTGCCGCTGGCCCGGCGGCGGAAGCCCCATGAACCAACCCCGTCAGTGCCTTTTTCAAAAACCTCCCTGTGTGGCTCCCCGCCTGCTCCGCTACAAACTCCGGCGTTCCCTTCGCCACGACTTGCCCGCCACCCTCGCCCCCTTCCGGCCCCAGATCGATCACGTAATCGGCGCATTTAATCACGTCCAACTGGTGCTCGATAACTACCAGCGTATTCCCCGCGTTCCGCAGCTTGAACAGCACCTGCAAGAGTTGCTCGATATCGGCAAAGTGAAGCCCGCTCGTCGGTTCATCCATGATGTACATTGTCCGACCTGTCGCCTTCTTCGCCAGCTCCGCCGCCAGCTTCACCCGCTGCGCCTCGCCGCCCGAAAGCGTCGTTGCCTGCTGCCCCAGATGCAGGTATCCCAGTCCCACCGCCGCCAGCGCCTCCAGCTTATCGGCGGCCGCCGGCACATTACGGAAAAAATTCAGCCCGTCGTCCACCGTCATCTCCAGCATGTCGGCGATGTTCAACCCCTTATAAGTGATCTCCAGCGTCTCGCGATTGAACCGTCGTCCGCCGCACGCTTCGCACGTCACGTAGACCGGAGGCAAAAAATTCATCTCGATCTTGATGACTCCATCCCCCTCGCAATGCTCGCAGCGCCCGCCGCGCACGTTGAAACTGAACCGCCCCGGCCCGTAGCCGCGCACCCGCGACGACGGCAGTTGCGCGAACAAATCCCGGATGGCGTTGAACGCCCCCGTGTAGGTCAACGGATTCGATCGCGGCGTCCGCCCGATCGGCGTCTGGTCGATCACGATTGCCTTGTCGATCAAGTCCAGCCCTTCGATTCCATCATGCGCGCCCGGCGTCTCCTTCGCCTGGTAAAAATGGCGGAACAGCGCATTGCAGAGCACATCGTTCACCAGCGTGCTCTTGCCTGATCCGCTTACGCCCGTTACGCAGGTCATCAAGCCAACCGGAAAGCCAACCGTCACGTTGCGCAGATTGTTTTCCCGTGCATTGACCACCCTCACCCAGCCGTTTTCCGGTTTCAACCGCACTTTCGGCACGCGAATCGTCTGCACCCCGCTGAGAAATTGCCCCGTTAGCGATTTCGGATTCGCCATCACCTCCGGCACCGTTCCCGCCGCCACGATCTGCCCGCCGCGCAATCCCGCATGCGGCCCCAGGTCCACCAAATAGTCAGCCGCCCGGATCGTCTCCTCGTCGTGCTCCACCACGATAACCGTGTTGCCCAGGTCCCTCAGCTCCCGCAACGTCTCGAGCAGCCGCTCGTTGTCCCGCTGGTGCAGCCCGATGCTCGGCTCATCCAGAATGTACAGCACCCCCGTCAGCTTCGAGCCAATCTGTGTCGCCAGCCGGATCCGCTGCGCTTCCCCACCCGAAAGCGTCCCGCTCTCCCGGTCCAGCGTCAAATAACCCAGCCCCACGTGATCAAGAAACCCCAGCCGCTGCAAAATCTCGCGCCGCACTTCTCCGCCGATCTTCTCCTCCTGCGGCGACAGCGTCCATTTCCTCAGCCATTTTTGCGCCGCGCTGATTGACAGACGGCTGAACTGAGCCACATTCAGCCCCGTGCCCGGCGGCCCACCCAACGTTACCGCCAGCACCTCCGGCCGCAACCGCGCTCCGCGACAGGCCCGGCACGTCACTCGGCTCATATACTGGCTCAGCCGATGTCGGGTCAGCTCGCTCTTGCTCTCGCGATGCAGCCGCGTCAGTTGCGCAATGAGCCCCTCAAACGGCCGCTCCGTCGTTACCGTCTTGCCATTCCGCACGCTCGTGAAACTGATTTTTTCTCCGCCCGTCCCCTCCATCAACGCCTGCTGGAACGCGTCACTGCACTCCTCGTAGGGCCGCGACAACGGCTCGTTGAACGCCGCCGCCAGAACCGCCAACTGGTTGCGGTAAAGCTTGGTGAGCGCCGGTGAACCTCGCCGCCACGGCGCCACCGGCATCTCCTCCAGCGTCACCTTGCCGTCGGAAATGATCAGCGCCGGATCGAAAACTGACTCCGTCCCCAGTCCGTCGCAGACCGGGCATGCGCCCTGCGGACTGTTGAATGAAAAATGGCGCGGCGTGATCTCTCCGAACCGGTAACCCGTCTCGGGATCGAAATTCTGGTTGCTCAGCGTCAGCTCCTCCGCAATCGCGTCCGGCAGCCCGAATAAAATCGTCACCACCCCGTGTCCCGTCCGTAGCGCCAACTCCAGCGAATCGGTTAGCCGTGTTTGGACCGACTCGCTCACCTTCAACCGGTCCACCACCGCTTCAATCGTATGGCTCCGTGCCTTGTCGAGCCGCGGCGGCTGCTCCAGCTCCACAATTTTTCCATCCATCCGCGCCCGCACGAAGCCCTCCCGCCGCAGCTTCTCTACTACATCGCGAAATTCCCCCTTCTGCCTATGCACCACCGGCGCCAGGATCTGCACCGGTGTCCCCTCCTTCGCTGCCAGCACGCGGTCCACCATCTGTTGCACGGACCATCGCTTCAGCGGCTTGCCCGTCTCCGGATGGTGCGGCTGTCCGAGATGAGCGAATAATAGCCTCAAGAAATCGTGGATTTCCGTCGTTGTCGCAATTGTCGACCGGGGATTTCCCCCTGCTGTCCGCTGCTCGATGGCAATTGCCGGCGAAAGCCCCTCGATGAAATCGACGTCCGGCTTCTCCATCTGCTCCAGGTATTGCCGCGCGTAGGTCGACAGGCTCTCCACGTATCGCCGCTGCCCCTCCGCGTAGAGCGTATCGAACGCCAGCGACGATTTCCCCGAGCCGCTCACTCCCGTCAGCACCACCAGCGCGTTGCGCGGGAGCGTTAGCGACACATTCTTCAGGTTGTGCTGCCGTGCCCCACCGATCTGGATTTCCTCCATGCCCATAAATGGCCAATTTACCATGAATTACCCCGCTTGGCGAAAGGAGAGCCGGATTCCACTGTTCCTCATGGAAATCATCGTCCGTAGCCGCTTATGGACAACAAAGACCTACACCCTTTAACCTCGACGCCATGCCGGAGCCCCTCCATAGCCCCTTGCGTCAGCTGGCTGCATGGCTCGCTGCTTCGTTTCTGCTGCAACGGGGACGAACCATTCACGAAAACCACCCCGACGATTGGAAATTGAATCAATCGGCGGCCGACAAAATCTGGGCCAGCCTTTATCTCATCGCCAAGGATTACTCCACGGGAGAATTTCCGCCGCGGCCCACCAACCAAAGCGAAGTTTATCAGCAGGAATCCGACTATCTCCAGTCTATCCCCGGAGAAAATGCCGCCGCCGCCATCGAGCGGGAAATGCGCAAGCCCTTTTGGCCCTCGGATGCGCCATGGCTTTCGGGAGTCGGCCAATATCTCAACAGCTTTCTCTTTCTTCTCAAGTGCTTTAGCCAAGCCGAAACCAAACCTCCGGCTAGGTTACTGGAACTGGGATGTGGTTCCGGCTGGATGGCCGAATTTCTGGCCCTTTATGGTTATGATGTGGTGGCCACTAACCTGGCCTCAACAGAACTCGATATTGCACAAATCAGGGCCCGGCTGCTCCACGAAAAAAAATGCGGGGCCAAGCTCAAGATCGTTTCCGCCGCGATGGAATCCGTCGGTCGCGAGACCGAGATGAATGCTCCTTTTGATGCCGTTTATGTGCATGAGGCTCTGCACCACGCTTTTGATTGGAAGAAAGTTCTGAAAGAGGTTCATCGGCTGCTGGGTCCCGGCGGCTTTTTCTTTATCTGCAATGAACCCAATGCTGCTCACACCTTCATTTGTTATCGCTCTGCTAAAATCCTAAAAACACACGAAATTGGTTTCCACCGGTCGGGCCTTGTTCAGGAACTCAAAGCCGCCGGATTTACAGAAGTGACTGTTATTCGCCCATTCTTCAATAATCTTGTGAGCCCTTTTTGGATCCGGGCAAAGAAGTAAAAAGAAACCCCGCCGAGGTCTCCCTCGACGGGGTTTATGGTACTGGCAACGACCTACTCTCGCACAACCTCTAGATGCACTACCATCGGCGAACGCTCGTTTCACTTCCGTGTTCGGAATGGGAACGGGTGGGGCCAAGCTTCTAAGGTCACCAGACTCCTGCGAAGGGCAGTTGTTGCGTTCGCCCTGCAGGCTCACGTCACTTTCTTCGTAGGGTGTCTGGCGTCGAAATCGGTTTCAAAGAACAGGGTGTTCCCTGAAAATTATAGGTAAAGGGCCGTTGGTTTAAAACCGTACGGCTCGAAAAATAAATACTCACTTTGCGCGAGGCTAAACGATCTTGTGGTTCCCAGCCCAGTGTCTGGACCCTCCCATGGAGGGCACAAACTTGGGCCGGGCAAGATCAAGCCAATCAGGTAATTAGTAACGCTTAGCTTTGGTATTACTACCTATACACTTGCGTCCTATCAACCAGGTGGTCTACCTGGACCTTAATGGGGAGATCTCATCTTGGGATAGGCTTGGCGCTTAGATGCTTTCAGCGCTTATCCTTTCCGAACATAGCTACCCGGCGCTGCCGTTGACACGACAACCGGAACACCAGAGGTTCGTCATTCCCGGTCCTCTCGTACTAAGGAATGAACCCCTCAAATCTCCTGCGCCCACAGCGGATAAGGACCGAACTGTCTCACGACGTTCTGAACCCAGCTCGCGTACCGCTTTAACCG
>JAJSLK010000038.1 GCA_021272165.1 Methylacidiphilales bacterium | reverse complement strand
CATGTCCGAACTGCGCAAGCCCTCGGATCTCTCAAGTGCCGGGCGCGACCATCATCCGGTAGCGTTCAGCATGTGGATGGCGGGAGGTGGCATCAAGGCGGGGCAGATTGTGGGCAAGACGGACGACCTCTGCTTCAATATTGAGGAAGATCCGGTTCACATCCACGATCTCCAGGCCACGCTTCTCTACTGTCTCGGTTTAGACCATAAACGCCTGACCTATAACTACATGGGCAGGGATTTCCGGCTGACCGACGTGGAGGGCAACGTGGTGAAAAAACTACTCGCCTGACCTACTTCGCGGCGAGGAAAAGTGTCCCCAGGATAATCACCGGGATCACGATTACGCCGAACGTCATCCCAATCAGGGAGAACGCCGAATCTATGTGATGTGGTAAGTGCATGCCCTTACCAAAGCACTTAAATGCCCACATCAATGTGCGACAGGCATGACCGGGGGCGTAGACGCATGGTCGGCCTTATCCAGGATAAGGTGGGCAGTTCCACTCCGCCAGTGGTCACGCCTGTCGATTCGGGTGACAAAAACCTTCACCACTGTTTTCAATCACATACCGATCTCAGCTCTCTTGCCCACTCCGCCCCATGCTACTTCTGAGGCCGAGGAGAACATTATGTCGTTCAACAAAGAACTCAAAGATCAACGCAGGCTGGAGAAAGACAAGAAAAATCTGGAGAAGGTGCATCAGCTCCTCTCCGACCGCCAACAGCGCGCCAACGAAACCAATGCGCTCAAATCCACCGGACCCCGCACCGAGGAAGGCAAACAGCGAGTCCGCCTCAACGGTCTCCGTCACGGCTTAACCGGACAGGTCACCATCATGACTGACGACAATCGCCGCGAACACGACGATTTCTGCAACCCCATCCTCGCCCGCTTAAACCCCGACGGCCCGCTCGAACTCCAGATCGCCAATCTCATCACCCACGACCACTGGCGCCTCAACCGCATCCATTCGATCGAAGACGGCATCTTCGCCCTCGGCCACACCTACCCGAAAAATCAGATCGATTCCGGCGCACCTCAAGCCGACGTAGCGCTCAGCGAAGCCACCACCTTCATGCGCAGCGCCAAAGAGATCCTCCTCCTCACCACCTATACAGCGCGCACCAACCGCAGCCTCGAAAAGAACATGGCCGAACTCCGCCGCCTCCAGGCCGAACGCAAAGCCCAGCTCGAAACGGATCTCGAAGAGGCACAGCTCCTTCACCAACTTGCTGAAAGCAAACGCGAAACCTTCGATCCCGCACAAAATGGCTTTGCATTTTCAGCGATAGAGCTCAACTTCCTTGTCGACCGAAACCGTCAATTGAACGAGGCTCGCCAACTCTCAAAACCGCCCAAACCAATCAAAAAAGCCGCCTGAAAACCCATGAATACCCGCTAACCAACCCGCCCCCCAGTCAGACCACAGGAGAACTGTGCCATGTAGAACAGGCGCTTCCGCCTGTTCATCGGCCATCGACACTAAAGAAATCCGTCAACCCGCCGATAAGCATATGAGGCTTAGCTTGTATCGGGAAAGCGGCAGCGTTGCGCAGGCGGGGCTAATTACGGCGGTCGATCAGGCGGCGGACGGCGTGGTGATCACCGGTACCGACGGGATCATCCAGTACGTGAATCCGGCGTTTACCGCGATGACGGGCTATCGCCGCGAAGAGGCGGTGGGGCAATATCCGCGCATCCTCAAGTCGGGACTTCAGTCCGACGCATTCTACGCCGAACTCTGGAGCACGATTCGCTCGGGGAAGATCTGGCAGGGCGAGATCGTCAACCGGCGCAAGGACGGGAGCTTATTCACCGAGGAGATGCGCATCGCACCGGTAGAGGATGCGACAGGCGCGATTGTCAGCTACATTGCGATTAAGCACGATGTAACCGAGCGCCGTGCGGCCGAGGAAGCACAGGGATTTCTGGCCGCAATCGTGGAAAACTCCGACGATGCCATCATCGCGTACTCACCCGACGGGACCATTCGAACCTGGAACCGCGGCGCGGAAGCTACTTTTGGCTACTCCGCTCGCGAGGCCGTCGGAAGACCATTTTCCATTGTGGTGCCACCGGAAAGGCTGCCCAGACTGCCGGGCTTCACCGACGGTATATTGCAAGGCAAAGCTATACCGCAATACGAGGCCGTGACCTTGCACAAGGATGGACGAAGGATTCAC
>JAJSLK010000026.1 GCA_021272165.1 Methylacidiphilales bacterium | reverse complement strand
GTAGCGATCGCGGGGGGCGTCCGATCCCATAAGGACCAGGTCGCCGATCACCAAACGCATGTGCATGATTTTGCCGCGCATTTCGGCAGGCGATTGGTCGGCCATGGGCGACTCGCCGTAGGTGATCTTGAAGGCGATCTTGCCGCCAAGACATTTGGCGTAAAATTGGAAGGCTTCTTCGCAGTTGCCGTCGTAATGAAGGTAGGGGTTGAGTTGCATGGGTGGTTTCCTGGTTGAAGTTAGGCGGGACCGTTTTCCGCGGGTTTCTTCCGGCCTGGTCCCTATTGGGACCAAGATAAGACCAGATTAGGCCAAGTCCGGTGGCAAGGCGAAGTCAATTTGTCTGCTCGCGGATCAATTTCACAAAGTCGCCCAATTCGCCTTCGGCCAAGTCGGAGACGGCGAGATAATTCATGCCCGATTGGGTCCAGCCGACGAAGTGATAGCCGTTGTGCGTGATGAGCGTGGTGGGGAGCCGGGTTCCGGTCTCGGGCCAGATGAAGAGGTTGATGTCGTGTTTGCGACGTTGGTAGACAATGGCGGCAACCTGCCGGTGGTCGAGGACATCGAGCCGGCCGCCGACGAGCGGAAAGCCGGAGGGCCCGAGGTCGACGACCTGCGGCGAGTAGTCGAGCCTGCCCATGAACCAGGGTTTGACGGTGTGCTGATCCGTGGAGATGACGTCCATGAGATGGCCAACCTGCAGGGAGCGAATATGATCGGCCATCGCCACCTGAATTAGTGGTGACGATTCGGTAACCGGCGAGAGAAAAGCGGCGGCGAAGATGATGATGCCGAGCACGCCGGCCAGGGCCGAATAGATCCAAGCGATGGGCAGTGCTTTCCAGCCGGTCATGTTCCCATGGGGCGATTCAGCTTCCCGAAGCGAAGCGCGGATGCGGGTGGCCAGATAAGGCGAAGCGGAGAAGCGGGGTGCCTGCTCGCGGACGGCGGCGGCGATGGCCTGCCCGGCTTCGATCCGTTGACGGCAGGCGGGGCAGGCAGCCAGATGAGCCTCCAGGCTCACGCAAGTGGTGAGGTCGAGTTCGCCATCGAGGTAGGCGTTGAGGAGTGGGGAGACTTCCTTACATTCCATGGGATGTCTCCGGGGAAGCGAGAATTTCATCGCGCAATTTTTCACGCGCACGGGCGAGCCGCGACATGACGGTGCCGATGGGGATCGCCGCGATGGCAGCCATTTCCTTGTAGGAATGGCCTTCGAGATCGTGCAGGACGATCATCTCGCGGAATTCAGGCGGCAATTTCCCGAGACTAAGCTGAAGCGTCTCGGCATCGGCTTTCCGGCGCAGTTCCTCGGCCTGGGCGGCCTCGGCTCCGCCGTGAATTTCCTCGTCGAACGATTCCCCGGACTCGTGCGTTTGCGCTTTCTTGAGCTGCGTGTAACAAAGGTTTCTCACGATGGTCATGAACCAGGCCTTGCCGTCACCGCCGCGAAAACGGGGAAAGGCCTTGTAGGCGCGGAGGTAGGCGTCCTGAACGCAATCCTCCGCGTCGTGGTCGCTGCGCAAAAGCCAGCGGGCAAGATTGTAAGCGGCATCCAAATGGGGAAGGAAGACCTCTGCAAATTGCCGATCCTGGCGCTCATCGCCCTGTCCGTGAGAGTCCTCCATCATAGGCAATACTCCATTGGTAGCAGATTTATTCCCGCAAAATGCGCGAAAAATCATTTTCTCTTTCCCGGGAATAAACCGGCCGCGGGCCCAGTCGTGCAGGAGTGAAGCCACAAAGGCTTGCCCCTGATTCAACCCCAACCTCAACGGAGTTTCCATGGACGATATTATTCTTCACGATCAGAGCCGCGACGGAATCGACCGACGCGGATTTCTCAAATGCATGGGCTGGGCCGGCACGGCCACGGTCTGGTCGCTTTGCGGCGGCGTGCTGACCTCGCGCGCCCTGGGAGATGCGCTAACCCATTCGAGTCCGGCCACGGAGCTGAACTTTGTCCAGATCAGCGACAGCCACATCGGCTTTAACAAGGCAGCGAACAAGGATGTGACAGCGACGTTCCAGGAGGCGATCCGGCGGATCAATGCCCTGTCGTTGACGCCGGAATTTGTATTGCACACGGGCGATTTGAGCCATCTTGCGCAGGCGGATGAATTCGACACCGTGGAGCAACTGCTGAAGGGAAGCAAGGCCTCGCAAGTTTTCTATGTTCCCGGCGAGCATGACATTCTCAGCGACAACGGCGCGCAGTACCTGGCCCGTTTCGGCAAAGGGACCCAGGGGAATGGATGGTATAGCTTCGATCAAAAGGGCGTACATTTCATCGGGCTGGTGAATGTGTTCGGAAAATCGGAACAGGGGCTGGGCATTCTCGGCGCCGACCAGCTCGATTGGCTGAAGAAGGACCTGGCCGGACTGGGGACGAGCACGCCCATCGTCGTTTTTGCCCACGTGCCGCTATGGGAGGTTTATCCGCAATGGGGCTGGGGCACGACGGACGGCGCACAGGCGCTTGGCCTGCTCAAGCGGTTCGGCTCGGTGACGGTGCTGAACGGGCATATCCACCAGGTATCGCAAAAGATCGAGGGGAACATGACATTTCACACCGCACGTTCCACCGCGTTTCCCCAGCCCGCACCCGGAACGGCCCCGAAGGGCGGCCCGCTAGTCGTACCGGCGGAGCAGCTTCGCGGGATATTGGGCCTGACCAGTGTGAATTACGTCGAGGTGGATCATCATCTCGCGATCATCGATTCCACCCTCGCTTAATCCCATCATGTCGATCGATCCGGCGCTGTGGTCAAAACTCCATGGCGCGAGCACCCACTTTCCCGTGGCGCTGACGATGGCGGCGGCGCTGTTTGACAGCCTGGGCTTTATTTTGCCGGAGCGGTCAGGGCACAAAGCCAAGCTTCATGCGGCGGGATATTACGCGATCATCCTGGGCGCGCTCGGGACTTTTCCCGCCGTGCTTTCCGGACTTTTTTTGACCAAGGGCGTCGTGCTGGGACATGACGCCCTGCTCTATCACCATCTTTTCGTCTGGCCGGCTTTTGCCGTACTGGTTGCACTCGGCGTTTGGCGAGCGTTGGTCGGAGAAAAATTTTCCGAACGCGGTTTCCGGCTTTATCTCGTGGGACTTTTGTTAACTGCCGGACTAATGGCGGCCGCAGGTTATTGGGGCGGGGAACTGATCCTGAATTCGTAGCCGATGAATTCGTCGCTGGAAGCAAAGGCGCTTGGCCTCGCCTTGATTGTGGCCTCGGCATCTTTGGGTGGAGCTTGGGGATCCGCTTTCTTCATCCAATCCCACGTGACTTTTGTCTCGTCCGACTTTCAAGGCGAGTCATTACCGGGTGATATAACAAGCTCTCCCGTCCTTATCGCGCAAGGGCGCGAATTCTTCACGATGAGTTGCGCGGAGTGTCATGGGGATGACGCTCTTGGCGGAGATGAAGCTCCCAATCTGCATCATCTGGTCATTAGTAATGCGCGAATCGCAAAGACGATAAAAAAGGGCATTAAGGACGAGATGCCGATGTTTGCCAAAAAATATGATGCTCACCAGATTTTGTCCCTGATCGCGTATCTACGCTCTCTCCATTAAGCAGTTAGCTCAGGACATCCCGGACCGTCTGTTAAAGCCTTTTCTCGAGAAAAGTTAATTTTATATGAAATTCCAAGCTTTTACTTGCGTAAATGTGAAATGAAATTAGGTTTCATGGTTGTAAGACGGACGAGGTATCAACAACATATGCCAAGCGGAGAGAACTGTGAAGCAACCCTTGCATATTATTCACATTGAGGACTCATCTGCTGACTCCGAACTTGTAAAGCACATGCTTCAGGCTGAAGGACTGGAGTGCATCATCCGGCGAGTCGAAACTGAAGCCGAATTGATGAAGGCGTTGCAGGAAATGGATTGCGATCTGATTCTTTCCGACTGTACGCTGCCCCAGTATCACGGCCTGGAGGCGCTGAAGATTGTTCATGCCATAAGGCCGGAGCTCCCGTTCATCTTCATTTCCGGAACGATTGGAGAAGAGACGGCGATTCGATCACTGCAAAGCGGCGCCACGGACTATGTCCTCAAGCAGCGACTTTCCCGGTTGATTCCGGCCGTTCGCCGCGCGATGACGGAGGCGGACAGCAAGCGGGAATTGACAGCCCTGGAAGGGCAGTTGCGGCAGTCGCGCAAGCTGGAAACCATCGGCACCCTGGCCGGGGAACTGGCCCATGATTTCAAGAACTTGCTGCAAGTCCTGAAAGTGAGCATCGAACTGCTGCCGGTCATCGCCAACAATCCGCAGCAGGTCACCGAGATTGCGGCCAAGATGAAGACGGCGACGGAGCGGGGTTGCACCATGGCGCAGGAGCTGTTGGTCTTTGCCCGCAAGACAGATGCGAAGCTGATGCCGGTGAACATGGCCAATGAGATCAGCGACATGGCGGCGATGCTGCACGATGCGCTGCCGCCCCATATCAATCTTTCCCTCGATCTGGAAAAAAATTTGCCGCTGATGCAGGCCGATCCCGACCATCTCAACCGCATTGTGACCAACCTGGTGATGAACGCGCGCGATGCAATGCCGGATGGCGGTGAAATCGGCATCTGCACCGATTTGGTCCGTTTTGACCGCATTCCGGCCAATGCTTGGCAGATCAACGACGTGCCTTATTTGCGCCTGCGTATCATGGATACAGGGACAGGCATGAACGAGGAGACCCAGAGTCGCATTTTTGAACCATTTTTCACGACGAAACCGATTGGGAAGGGAACGGGGCTGGGTCTCTCCGTGGTGTTTGGGCTGATGGAAGCACACCAGGGCTACATCGATGTTGTTTCCAAGGTGGGGGAAGGAACGACCTTTTCGCTTCTCTTTCCCCTGCCACCCACGGCGGATGTTTCCCAGGAACGGGTGCATACCATTTTCCCGACCCGGTTGCTGGGGAAGACGAACCAGATCGATACCGGCTCGCTGCCCCGGCTTTCGGTCCGGGGTTAGCGGCGAAGCATCTGGGATGGCGGCTTCGAGCTTGCGCGCATAAGCTGCCGATCCGGCGACGGAATCGGCCAGCGTAACTTCGTCGGCCTGGAAATTGATTTGCATCAAATCGAGTCCGGCAGCGCGCAGTTCCGCAGCCCGCGCCTACTTTTCGGGCCGCCCCTCTCTTATGGCGTCGTATCTCCGCCATGGGCGGGAACGACCACGGAAGCATCACTGGCGGGCTCAGCCGGCTTGGCGGGAGTCGCGGAATGATCATCGTTCGAGGCGGTGGTGCCATCGTCGTGAGCCGCGGAAGCAGCCGGAGTGGCTGCGGCGGTTGTGGCATCCTGGCTCTTGTCCTTGTCTTTGTCCTTGTCCTTGGCGCCGGGAACAGGGTAGACCTTGGCAAAAATGTCCTTGGCAATGCCCGCGGCATCGACGCCGCCAAGCAGACCGCCCGTGAGGGTATTATCGCGGTTGTCGGAGAACTGGCCTTCGACCATGACGGCGAAGGAGTACTGCGGATTGTCGGCGGGAAGATAGCCGCAGAGCCACGCGATCTGGCGGTGATGTTCCTTCGAGCCGACCTGCGCCGTGCCGGTCTTGGCGGCGATTTTCATGTCATCGCGATGCGCAACTTTCGCTGTGCCTTCATCGACGACGTTGATCATGGCCGATTTCAGTTCGGGCATCCACTTGGGATCAAACGTGACGGTGCGAAGCGCCTCGACCGGGAAGGTTTTAACGACATGCCCGCTCCGATCCTCGACCTGTTTGATCAGGCGCGGATGCCAGACCGTGCCGCCGTTGGCGATGGCCGCCATGAGACAGGCCATCTGCACCGGCGTGACGAGGACGTCGCCCTGGCCGATGGAGGTGTTGGCCAGGTCGCCGCCGCCGAATTCGCGGTTGTGGACGCGCTTCACAAATTCGTTGTCGGGAATGCAGCCGGGCAACTCGCCGGGCAGGTCGATGTTGGTCAGGCTGCCGAGGTTGAGGCTGCGGGCCGTGTCGAGAAGGATGTCGCGCCCGACCTTCAGGCCGAGCTGCATGAAGTAAGTGTTATAGGAATAGGTGAAGGCCTCGTGATAGGTGACGTCGCCATGTTCCTCGGGCAGGACCATGTGGACATTGCCGATGTCGAAGAAGCCGGTGCAATGGACGACCCAATTGGGATCGAACACGCCGGCATCCATGGCCGCGATGGAGGTCACCGTCTTGAAACTGGAGCCGGGCGGATATTGCGCATGAATGGCGCGGTTGAGCAAAGGATTGAACTGGTCGGTGTTGAGCAACTGCCATTCGTCCGCCGCGATGGTGGGAACAAAGATATTCGGGTCGAACGTCGGATGCGATGCCATCGCCACGACGTCACCGGTGTGGATATCCATCATCACCACGGCGTTGAGTTTCTTCGGGCTGTTCGACATTGCTTCTTCCGCAGCGTCCTGGATCCTGGAATCGATACTGAGCCGGACGTTGTTACCATAACCGGCTGGATCGGCCACCACGGCGGAACGCGCGTAGCCGTCGGGCGTGGTCGAGATCATGAAGCGGCCGTCCTTGCCGGTCAGGTCCTTGTCGACGACCGCCTCAATGCCCGAGGCGCCCTTGTAGCGGTCGTAGATCACGTCGCCGCTGAGATATTTTCCGCGGTTGCGTTGCTGGCTGCGCGAAAGATAACCGAGCACATGAGCCAGCTCGGGCCCGTGCGGATAGGCGCGCAGCGGGGCAGTCTGGAAGCCGAAGCCCCGGCTTTCGAGTCCCGCCGACTGGATCTTGTTGACCTGGTCGGGCGTGACATTTTCCAGGACGAGAAAGGGCTGGTAACGCTGCGCGTGATACTGGGCGATCAGGTTCGCATCGGTGACGTCGACTTTGATCCCGATGACCTGCTGCACCTCGTCGAGACGGCTGCGCATCCAGCGGACGATTTCATCGTCGACCGTGGCCTCGTCAGCGGCGGGCCAGCCCAGGACGAGATTTCTTTCAGCGGTGGTGGTGGCGAAGACCGTTCCGTCCGAGGAGAGAATGTCACCGCGCAGGCCGGGCATTTTGTATTCGGCCAGGGCCGGGATGAGATTGGAGCGCTTGTTCTCGTCCATGACCTGATCGGGCGACAGGCCGGTCTCATCCGCTTCGTTGAACATCGTGGTCAGCCAGTCGGACCATTCGCGCGGCGCCTGAAGCTGCTGCGCCGTCTGATTGCTCTGGCCATCGGCGGCATCGACCTGTTCTTTCTTGAGATAGACGAAAATATCGCCGGGGGCGGGAGCAAGACCGGCCAGACCGCGCAGGCCGCCGGTGGCGCGGTCGATCTCGACCTTGCTCAGCACGGCGGGCACGGAGAACTGGCCACCGGTCGGCGTACGGGCCTCGATCTGCCGCATGATGTCACCCCACAACGGCACGGCGGAGCGGATGGCAATGTCCTTGTCGCCGATGGGCCGCGAGTCGTCGTAGCCAACCCAGACTCCGGTCAGGATTTTCGGTGTGTAGCCGACAAACCAGGCATCGCGGTAGCCCTCCGAGTAACCGGGCATTCCGGCCACGGCCGAACGGAAATCATAATCGCGGGTCAGCGTCCGGGCTGGGCCGGAGCGGAGCGCGTTTTGCAGCGTGAGGGTCATCTGCCGGTCGTCGAGGTTGTTGAGAAGGGCGTCCTGATGGCCCTCGCGGTCGGGCCTGGAATCGTCGTAGAGAATTTCGCCGGCGCGCGATTCGATCGACTGAATGATCTTCAATTTCCGGTGCACGCCGTCGTTGCCGAGGACCTGATAGAGCGATGCGACATCGCCCAAAGTCATCGGCTCGGGATTAAAGACGTTCGGCTTGTCGTTGGGCACGCGGGCCTGGTCGAGCCCGGCCTGACGCAGCCAACTGGTGACCGGACCCGCGCCGAGTTGCAGCCCGACGCGTGTTGCCGCCGCCTTGTTGCCGAGGGCCAGCGCATCCTGGACGGAGAGAAACCATTTGCCGAGATCGACCATCGGATCGCCCAGCGCAAGATCGGCCGATGTGGCCGAGACCGTCGGATCGATGTAGGACGAATTGATCATCGAGGCCGGGCTCAGGTTGAGCCGGTCGAAACCGAGCGCGTAAAGAACCGGCTGAAGCAACGCGCCGTTTTCACGCTTGGCCATCGAGATGTGGTCGAACTGGCTTTTCGAGAAATCGCGTCCGCCGACCCAGGCCCGCACGCGGCCGGTTTCAAGATCGGCGACAATCGCGGAGCCCTGCAATGGCGGCCGCGCCTGCCCGGCCTGAACCGAGCCCGCCGTGGAATTCTCGATCTGCCCGAGCTTCAGGTTCATTTCGTCCTCGATGACCTTTTGCAGACGCAGGTCGATGTTGGTGTGGACGGTGAGCCCCTGGGGCATTTCTTCCGTTCCTTCAATCGACAAAATCTGTTCCATCTCTTTCACCGCCGCGGCCATGACAAAGGTCTGGAGTCCCGACGGCTTGGCCGGCTGGATGGCGACCGGCGTGTTGACGTAGCGGATGTATTCATCCTTCTGGATGTAACCCTCCTCGAGCATCTGCCGAAGCGTGGCATCGCGGCGCCACTTCGCCTTGATCAGATCAACGCGCGGCGACGAGCTGGTCGGCGCGCGAATGATGCCCGCCAGCAGCGCGCACTCGGGCACGGTCAGGTCCCTGGCCTCCTTGCCGAAGTACCCGCGGGACGCGGCGCCGACCCCGAAGTAACCTTTCCCGAAATAAATCCGGTTCAGGTAATAATTCATGATCTGATCCTTCGTGAAGTTCTGCTCCAGCCGAATCGCGACGAAGGCCTCCAGGAATTTGCGGTCCATGGTCCGCGAAAAATCGCCGATCAGGTGTTTGGCCAGTTGCTGCTCGATGGTGCTACCGCCCTGCACGCCGTGCGATTTCTTCAGCAGATTTTCGCGCATAGCGCGGAGGATGCCCCAGTAATCGATGGCGCCGTGATCGCGGAACCGGCGGTCCTCGGCGGCCATGACCGCCTCGCGCATGGTGTCGGGAATTTCGTCGGGCTTCAGGACAATGCGGTCCTCGACGAAAATACGTCCCAATTCCTCACCGTTAACATCATAAAAAGTTGAGGTGACATTCAGGTCATCGAGCTTCTTCAGGTCGTAGGTCTCGGCGCGGGCGTAGTAGACCAATGCCTTTTCGTAGATGAAGTAGCCCGCGACGCTGCCCAAAATGATCACGATGAGCACACCGATCTGGAACGTGATCCAGACCTTTTTCCAGAAGGACCACTTCTTCTTCGGCGGCTGGTTTCGTTCGCCGCGGGAACGCCTCAGGCGCCGGGGCGGCGCGAGCGAGACCCCGTTGACCTTCTCCTCCGGAGCGGGATTGGCAACAATCTGGGCTCGGGAAGAGAGCGGTTCGATCCGTTTGGGCACAGATGTTTATAGCACAGGTTCAGCTTGGCCGTGGCGAAAAAAGGGGCTCTCGTTATACCAGCGAATAACAATCAGGCCCGCACCCCATCGACCCGGTAGCCCATTTCCTCCAAAAGACCGCAAACCTGGGCACAACGGTCGCCCTGAAGGACGATTTCCTGCCGGTCGAACGACCCGCCGCAGCCGAGTTTTCCTTTCAGTTCCTTAGCCAGGTTACCGATCATGACGGCGTTGGCGCCGGGGAGCTCGGCCAGCCCGGAAATGACCATGACCACCTTCCCGCCGCGGTCCTTGGTCTCGCGGCGAAGGATGAGACGTCCCCTGGATTTGGCCGGGGCGGCCGGTTTGGGTTTGGGCGCGTCGACCGGGACCGGGGCGGGCGCCGGAAGGTTTTTGAGCGCGTCGAGCTCGCCCAGCATCGCGAAGGGATTCTGCTGGAGCGGCGAATTGGCACCCGAAACGTCGACCTTTTTATTCGACTTCATGCCGGTCGGGATGAAATTTATGCGATATAACCGCCGAAGGCCTGGCGCCGTTCGGCGATCTCCTCCGCGCGCAATTTTTCCAGCCGGCGCAGGCTGAATTCCTCGCAACAGAAGGAGGCGACGAGCGTGCCCTGAATGATGGCTTCCTTGAGATTGGCGAACGAGATGTCGTCGGTGCGGGCGAGATGACCGATGACGCCACCCGCGAAACTGTCGCCAGCCCCGGTCGGATCGTGAATCTGCTCCAGCGGATAGGCGCCGGTGCTGAAGAATTCGCCGTCGCGGCCGAAGAGGAGGCAGCCGTGCTCGCCCTTCTTGACCGCGACGTAGCGCGGCCCCAGCGAGGCGATTTTGCGCCCTGCCTTGATCAGGTTTTCGTCCTCGACCAACTGTTTGGCTTCGCTGTCGTTGAGGATGAGCATGTCGACTTTTTTGATCAGATCGAGCAGGTCGGCGCGGGCCATTCCGATCCAGAGATCCATCGTGTCGGCGATGACAAACTTGGGGTTCCGGATCTGGTCGCAGACCATCCGCTGGAGCGACGGCGCGATATTGCCGAGCAGAACGTAAGGCGTATTCCGGTAGGATTCGGGCAGCTTGGGCGAGAATTTTTCGAAGACATTTAGCGCGACTGACAGCGTACGCCGGTTGTTCATGTTCAGCTCGTACTCACCTGACCAGCAGAAGGTCTGGCCCGCCGCCACTTCCAGGCCTTCCAGGTCGATCTTGCGGTCGGCGAAGAGCTGCCGGTGCTGGGGCGGGAAGTCGTCGCCGACCACACCGACGAGACGGACCGGGCCGAAAAAGCTGGCCGCGACGGCGGCATAGGAAGCGGAACCACCGAGCAACTGGCTATGCTCCGCAGTGGGAGTCTTGATGTGATCGAGGGCGATGGAACCGACTACGAGTACAGGCATTCGACAAGTAAGAAGGAAGAAGGAGAAAGTGAGAAGTCAGAAATGCGCCGTCCCACTTCTACCGTTGTCAGTGGGAGACCAATTGCTCCCTCACCCGCCGGCAATAAGCCGGGATGTCCTGGCTTTTCAGAAGAGCGGAAACGATGACGACACGCTTCGCCCCGGCGGTCAGCACTTCGGGCAAAGTCGATTCGTTGACCCCGCCGATGCAGAATTGAGGAACACGTACGGCGGCCGCGACTTTCCCAATCAGCGGCGGCCCAACCGGCACGTAGTCGGGCTTGGTCGGCGTCGCAAAAATCGGCCCGACGCCGATGTAATCAGCGCCTTCCTTCTCCGCCGCGATGGCTTGGTCGAGGCTGTGAGTTGATTTCCCGACGATGCTCCCCTCCCCGGCCTGACGCCGCGCCTCGGCGACGGGCAGATCATCCTGCCCGACATGAATTCCGTCCGCGCCGATCTCCGCGACGAGATGGGGATGATCGTTCAGGATGAAGAGGGGGCCGGCAGGCGGAATGAGTCGCCGCATCTGTTTGCCCAGCTCCGCAACTTCCCCGTGTGCCTGCTTCTTCGCACGGAACTGGATCAAATCGACGCCGCCCCGGACCAGTTGTTCCGTGACAAAGGGCACGCGAGACAGCTCGACATAGCCGGTATCGACAATGGCGTAGAGACGGGCCGGAGCGAGCCGGGCGAGGCGCTGATGAAGATGATCGTGCGGTTTACCCATAACATTGCAGTCCCAAGATTCTGGCATCCCGAGCTTGTCGAGGGATTAGCTTCCGAACGGTCAGGCGGAATGATAAGGCGGCTGATTCTTCGACAGGCTCAGGATGACGGAGGTTGAGAGATACTTTACCGCAGGACCGTCAAAAAAACAGCCTACCCCTCGCGCGGCGGCATGAGCGACTGCCGTTGCTTGATGAAGCCCTCCACGAAATGGGTGCTGTAGCGACCGCGGCGGAAATCGGGGTCTTTCAGGATCAACTGCCCAAACGGCACGGTGGTCTTGATGCCCCGGATGACAAATTCATCCAGCGCGCGCGACATCCGATCCATCGCCGTGGCGCGGTCGCTGCCAAAGGCGATCAACTTGCCGATCATTGAATCGTAATAGGGCGGAACGGTGTAGCCCGCGTAGACATGCGAATCCCACCGAATGCCGTGACCGCCCGGCGCGTAAAAAAGATCGATTTTGCCCGGGCTGGGCCGGAAATCCTGGAATGGATCCTCCGCGTTGATGCGCATCTCGATGGCGTGCTTCTGCGGTTGGAGATCGTCGAAATCCTTGCTTAGCTTGTCGCCGAACGCGATCCGGATCTGCTCCTTCACCAAGTCGACGCCGTAGACCTCCTCGGTCACCGGGTGCTCCACCTGGATGCGCGTGTTCATTTCCATGAAGTAGAAATTCATCTTGTCGTCGACCAGGAACTCGATCGTCCCGGCATTCTCGTAATCGACCGCGTGGGCCAGCTTGATCGATGCGCGGCCCATGGCCTTGCGTACCGCGGGCGTGATGTAGGGTGAGGGCGATTCCTCCAGCAGCTTCTGGTTGCGGCGCTGGATCGAGCAGTCGCGCTCCCCAACGTGGACGATCTTCTTGTATTTGTCGGCCAGGATTTGAAATTCGATGTGGTGCGGGTTCTCGATCAGCTTTTCGAGATAAAGGGCGCCGTTGTTGAAGGCCTTCTCGGCTTCCATGCGCGCCGCGTTGAAGCCCTGAACGAGGCTTACGTCGTTATGGGCTTGGCGCATGCCGCGCCCACCGCCGCCAGCCACCGCCTTGATCATGATCGGATAACCGATCTGGCGGGCGACCTTGAGCGCTTCCTGGTCGCTTTCGACCACACCATTGCTGCCGGGCGTCACCGGAACACCGGCCTTCCGGGCCGTCTCCCGTGCCACCGCCTTGTCACCCATGGCGCGGATCGCCGCCGGCTTCGGCCCGATGAACTTGATCTTGCAGCTTTCGCAGACCTCGGCGAAGTGGGCGTTTTCGGCCAGGAATCCGTAACCGGGATGAATGGCATCGACATCGCCAATCTCCGCTGCACTGATAATGCGATCGATCTTTAAATAGCTGTCCTGGCTCGAAGCTTTACCGATACAGATGGCTTCATCGGCCAGTTGAACGTGCAGGGAATCGACATCTGACTCGGAATAGACCGCCAGCGTCTTGATTCCAAGTTCCTTGCAGGCGCGGATGATCCGAAGCGCGATTTCGCCGCGGTTGGCAATGAGGATTTTATCGAACATGACGGGTCGGGTAACTTGCGCTGACCGCGCTTACACGGGCCGGACGGAGAAGAGGGGCTTGCCGAATTCAACTGGCTTGCCGTTTTGGGCGAGGACGTCAACGATCACACCGCGGGTCTCGGCTTTGATTTCGTTCATCACTTTCATCGCCTCAATGATGCAGACGACGGTGTCTTCCTGTACTTCCTGGCCGGGCTCGATGTAGGAATTTGAGTCGGGGGAAGGCGCGCGATAGAAGGTTCCGACCATGGGCGAAACGATCTGGGCCAGCCCGGCGCCGGAAGCGGGGGCGGCGGCAGGCGTTGCCTGAGCGGGCGCGACGGCTGGAGCTGGGATCATCGCCATCGGGGCCTGCTGAATGACCGGAACAGGAGCAGCCACGGGGGTTGTGCTGGTAATCCATTCGCCCGCCGGCCCTCGCTTGACGCGCAGTTTGAAGTCGCCCTTTTCCAGCTCAAACTCGGAGAGCCCATTTCGCGTCATCAGGTCGATGACGGCTTTAATTTCCTTGAGGTCCATAGGCAATAAGGCGATTGAGTGACAATCGCGCAGTCTAATTTTTAGGGCGATGAATCCGTCAGGTCAAAGGAAATTAGCTTTAATGATAAAGCTTAAAATTCCCGTGGATTACTTTCTATTTTTACCTGGTTCCAGACCGAATCCAGCTCCTCCAAAGAGCAATCTTGCAGGGCTTTTCCCTTTGCCTTGATCTTCTCTTCCACCGCCTGAAAGCGCCGGACGAACTTGTCGTTGGCTCCGGTCAGCAACTCCTCGGCATCGAGCTTGAGATGGCGGGTCAAATTAACAATGGCAAAAAGAAGGTCCCCCAGCTCCTCCATTGTCTTCGCGCTTCCCCTCGTCTTCGTGCCTTTGGCCGCGGCGGCTTCGATATCTGATTCGATTTCGGCGGTCACCTCGGCGATTTCCTCGCGCACTTTCTCCAGCGCGCCCTGAGCATTGGGCCAGTCGAAGCCGACATTGCGGGCCTTCTTTTGCAGCGCCTCGGCCCGCATCAGGGCCGGCAGGGCGCGGGGCACACCGTCCAGGGCGCTTTGGCGCTCCGGTTTCTCGGCCTTCTTCAACTGGTGCCAGAGGGTGACGACATTGGCCGCGTCGGCGACTTTTTCGATTCCGAAGACGTGGGGATGACGCCGGACCAGTTTGTCGGCGATGCCCTTGGCCACGTCGGCAAAAGTGAAATCGCCCTTCTCCCGCGCGATCTGGGCCTGAAAAACGACATGGAGCAGCAGGTCGCCCAGCTCCTCGGTCAGGTGTCCCGGCGAACCGGAGTCGATCGCCTCCAACACCTCGTAGCATTCCTCCAGCATCTGGGGCTTGAGTGTCGCGGGGGTCTGCTCGCGGTCCCAGGGACAGCCGTCGGGCGCACGCAGGCGCGCCATCAGGTCGAGCAGCCGCTCGATGGCGGGGCCTCCTTCGCTCATGGCAGCCTCACGAGTTGGATCCGGTGCGGATCGTCCGTGCCAAGATTGTAAAATGTGGCGGTATGGACATGGCTGCCAGTTTTGCCGATAGGATCGATGCGGCCGTTCTTGTCCGCGGCGCGCCATTCCTCCAGCCGCTTGAGCACGAGCGAATCGATGGCCACCGGGTCGCGGCTGACATAGATCGCGCCGATCGATTTCGTGAACTGCGGATCGAAGCGCGGGCCGCCGGCGTACTGGGCCACCAGGGCGTCGAGAATATGGACGACCACCTTGCGGCGGAAAACGTCCTTGTCGAGGATTTCGCAGATGGCGGGATCACCATAGGCCGGGTCGCCCTCGAAACGCCGGTTGTTGTCGACGCTGGCCAGGGCGAGGCTGGCCATGCAGCCGTTGATGCCGACGTACGAATTGTCGGTCAGCACCGGAATATTGATGAGCTTGGTGCAAAGGGTCGTGACCAACCGGGCGTAATGGGAATTGTTGCTGGTCTGCGGCGCGCTGGAAGTTCCGCTGGTCAGCGGATCGCCGCCGGGAAGCGTGCCGCCACCCATCGTGTTTTCACTGTAACCATGGCGCTGGACCGCGTTGTTGGCGGCCTGGGTCAGATCTTCCAGAGGATCGTGTCGCACAAATTCCGAATCACCCCAGATCAGGGTCCCCAATACACCGCTTTTGTAGATCTCGGAGGGATCATAGCCGGTGCCGGGAAAAACCGAGGCGACGCCGACATGGGTATCGGTCGCAGAGGTCGGCGTGTAGCCGGCATAGCGCATGTCGGCGCCGTCCTTGTCCCAAATGATGATGTGGGAGGGAGGTACCCCGGCGGCCTCGAGCCCGGCGCAGACGGTCTCGACAATGGGCCGGTGCGTGGAGAGCAGCGGCCCGCCCGCGGTGGTGATCTTGATGCCGACGATGTCCTGCGGCGTGATGCCGAGGCGCGTCCATGCCGTGGCCGGATCGGAGGCGCTGGTGAGTTTGAGCAAGGTGCTGTTGACCATTTGCCGCACCGCTTCGTCGTCGACGGCGAAGCGCTGCACGACCCCGGGATTTTCCATGACGACGACGGGCGAGAACGAATCGCCCTGCGCCAAAAGAAGCGATGAATTGGACAATAACAGGCCCGCGGCCAGAGCGGCGGCGGGAATCCGGAGGCGATTCATCGAAGGGTCAAATTACCAAACCCGGCCGCGGATGCACCATAATTGCGCACCGATCTTGAGCTGCCGGATGCGATGACCTAAACTTGCTCCATGTCCACCGCGCAACTCATCGACGGCAAGGCGATCTCCGCCCAAATCCATTCCGAAACCAAAGCCCGAACCGATGCGTTGTGCGCCAAGGGAATCGTTCCGGGGATCACCTTCGTGCGCGTGGGCGAGGACCCGGCCTCGCGCGCCTATGTGCGCATGAAAGGTGCGAAGGCGGAGGAGCTCGGCATCCGTTCCGAGACGGTGGTGCTCGACGAAAAAACGCCGCAGGCCGAGTTGATGACGCTGATCGACAAGCTGAACCGCGATCCAAAGGTCCATGGCATCCTCGTCCAGGCGCCGCTGCCGAAACAGATCCGCGAGGAGGAGATTTTCAGCGCCATTGATTACCGCAAGGACGTCGACGGCTTTCATCCCGTCAACGTCGGCAAACTTCTGCTCGGCCAGAATCCTCTTTTCAAGCCCTGCACCCCGGCAGGCGTCCATGAGCTTCTGATCCGCACCAACGTGCCGATCAGCGGAGCCGAAGTGGTCATCCTGGGACGCGGCAACATCGTCGGCAAACCGATGGCGGCGATTCTCCTGCAAAAGGAGAAGCACGCGGACGCGACCGTGACGCTGCTCCATTCCCGCAGCAAAAATATTCCCACCCATTGCCGCCGCGCCGATATCCTGATCGCCGCGATGGGCCAGGCCCATTTCGTGAAGGCCGATATGGTGAAGCCAGGCGCGGTCGTGATCGATGTCGGCGTAAATCGCATCGATGATCCGCAGGCCAAAAACGGCTACCGGCTGGTCGGCGATGTCGATTTTGAGGCGGTGCGGCAAGTGGCCGGGGCGATTACGCCGAATCCTGGCGGCGTCGGCCCAATGACCATCGCGATGCTGCTGAGCAATACCGTCCGCGCGACGGAAGCGGCCGAAAAGGTTGCTTAGTTCATAAACTTAGCTAAGTTGGGTCATGCCCGAAACCATGGTCAATGTTCATGCCGCCAAGACGCAGCTCTCCCGGCTCATTGCGCTGGCGGAAAAGGGCCAGTGCATCATGATTGCCCGGGCCGGAAAACCGGTTGCGCAACTGGGCCCCGTGCGGAAAGCCCGGCCATCGCCCATTCCCCAGGATGACCCCCTGTTGAACCTAACTACCTTCGCAGTCAAGGGGCCGACCGGCAAACTGACCAATCCGGACATCGACCGCATTCTCTATGGCGGGTCGTGAGGTTTTTGTCGATACCTCGGCTCTTTACGCCTTCGTCAACAGCCGCGACGAACATCATACCCGGGCCGCCCAGGTCGTCACGAAAGCGGTAAAGGCAGGCCGGAGCCTGGTAGTTTCCGATTACGTCATTACCGAAGCCGTCAACCTGGCTCAGGTGCGCGGCGGAAAATTCGTTTCCAGCCGGGTGCTGGACCTCCTCGATCAAAGCGTTGCCATTCGCGTGGAATGGATCAGTCCGGAACGATTTGAACTGGCCAGGGCCTTTTTTCGGAAACACGCCGATCACGGCTATTCATTCACGGATTGCACCAGCTTTATATTGATGCGCGAGCTGCACATCCAGGAAGTCCTCACCACCGACCGGCACTTCACCGAGGCTGGGTTTCGTTCCCTGCTCTCCACCGTGCAATAACATTCAAATCCCCGGATCGAGCGTGCCCGAGTCGTGCAGGCCGCACTCGCGCTTGAGGCCGAAGAAGCGCGTTTCCTCTTCGGTCATATCGCCGGTCAGCGGACGCGTGGTGTGGATGTCGCCAATGGAGACGTATCCCTTTTCCCAGAGGGGATGGTAGGGGAGATTGTGTTTGGTCAGGTACTGGTAAACCATGCGGTCGGTCCAGTCGATGATCGGTTGAATTTTGACGATACCGTTCTGGCGCCCCAGGACGCCGAGTTCCGCGCGCGACTTGGCCTGCTGCCGCCGCAGGCCTGTGATCCAGCCCCGTATGCCCAATTCGTGGATCGCCCGATCCATCGGCTCAACCTTGTTGATCTTGTTATATTCCTGGATGCCCTCAAGACCGTGCTCCCAAAGTTTTCCCAGGCGGGCTTCCTGCCAGGCGGGACTGAGCGGCGAGCGGTAGACCTTCAGGTTGAGGTTAAGCCGCTGGGTCAGTTGGTCGGCAAAGCAATAGGTCTCCGGAAAAAGATAACCCGTGTCGACCAGCACCACCGGGATATCGGGCCATTGACTGGTGACAAGATGAAGCGACACGGCCGATTGCGCGCCGAAGCTGGTCGAAAGCATGATGTCCGGGCGGAAACGTTCCAGTGCCCAGCGAACCCGCTCCTCCGCCGACGCCTTTTCAAGCTTGGCGTTGATTTCGCTCAACACGGCTTTGTCTTGATTCGACTTGTTTTTGGTCGCCTCCAAAAGCTCACTCATATACTTCCTATTCAGATCGGATAGATAGACAATAGCTTGCGCGACTTGAGCCGATTATCAAGCCATTCGTCGTAAGCATTTAATCTTTAGATGGATGAATCTAAAGATTAACCCCGCCTCAGGCCGAAAAGGTGGATGAAATCAGGGCGATGGAGGCGGTATAACCATGGGCAAAACTGAAATCGCCGACCGGGCCGATCTGAATGTTGGCAAAAAGCCCGGCCATGGGCAGGCCGGGGAAAAATTCATTCACCATCCCGGCATCGTGGTTCAGGCTGCCGAAAAGTCCACGGCCACGTCCATTGCAGGTGCAAAGCAGACCGGCAAACGGGGCCGTGGCGGCCAGCCCGCGCAGAAGCCGCTTGAGCTCGTCGCTGGCCACACGGGAATCGCGCAACTGATACTGTAATGTCTGGCCGACACGCGGCACGGCATTGATCGCCACTGCGCCGCTCTTCTGGTCGGCACCGATGATGTTGCGCACCAAAAAATCGCCCCGCTTGTATTCTTCCAGATATTCGCTCACCGCGATGCCGGCAAAAAGATGCCCCCGCGCCTGTTCACGCTCGGCATCGCTCAATTCCTTGTAAACATCGCACAGGACTTCGTAGGCCGGACGGGAACCGAGCGTGAGGAGGATGTTGCGATCCGCCTGCGTCACCGTCAGCGGCTCGCCGATCGGCTTGCAGCCCTGGGCCACGACCGGATGCACGGCGATATCGCCGCCGAGGGCCAGCGCTACTCCGCCCGGCACCGTGTGATCGTCGCAAAAAACCCACGCCTCTGGATCGCCCGGCACGCCCCCTGCCAACCCGCCGAAGATCGGAACGTGCGGATAGGCTAGGTTCCACTGCTTCAGCCAGGCATCCTTGTCGACCGTGAAAGGATTCAGAAAAACGAACCAGGCTTTCACATCAGCCGGTTTCAGTTGGGTCTTTTCATGCCAATAACCGGCGCCGAAATTCCCCTCGATCATTTCCTGCGTAAAGGAAAACGCCTTCACGCGGGTCCCGGGCGCGGAAATCATCACCAGAGAAAATCCGGAGCCTTCCTCCTGTTCCTGTCCGCAGCCGACGAGCCCCGTTCCGCTGCAACCGACCAATGTGGGCACATGGCCGTAAACACGGATCAACTCGAGAAGGTCGTTCGCCTTCTCGGCATAATCGGGGGTGACAAAAACCAGCCCAAAGACCGGCTTGCCCGTCAGTTGCTGGCGCAATTCTATTACCGTGTCGCGCACGATGGCCTCGTCGTAAGGACCGCTGACCAATCGCGAGACAGCGAACGTGGGCATAACTAAGCTTCCGTTTCTGGGCGGAAATGTCAATGCGGCTCAGACGCTCCGCGATAATTTCACGCCGGATCGGGCGCGCTTTCCTTCAATTCCGAAACCGGGGCGGTGAACGAAGGCCCCGACGCAAAATCGCCCGCCCAGATTTCCTGCGCGAGCCGGAAGCTCTCCGGCATCAGCGTATAGCCCACGTGCCCCTGCGGAAAACAGGCAAAGTGTGCACCGCCCCAAATCCGCGCCAGCTTCTCAACTTCCTCCGAAGGCGCGATCTTATCGTACCGGCCCGCCAGCAACAGAACATGCCACGGATCGAGCAACGGCTTCAATTTGCCCGGGCAAACCAGTCGCATGCTGCCTGCCGTGTCCTCCGGGCCGATCCCAACCCGGCGCAGCGCGGCGCGAAGCGAAATGGAGCCGGGCGATTTCCAGATGGCGTTGTCGATATTGAGAATCGGCTCGACCAAAATCATGCGCTGCAGCAGCGGCTCGAAACAGCCGAGCAGCGCCATGATCCAGCCGCCGTAACTCGTGCCCCAGCCGCCGAAAAGCTGGCCACCCTTTTTGCGCAGTTGCTGCAGGACGATCCGGCACTCCACCACCGACTGGCGGACGCCGGCCGCGTTGCGCAGCAGTTCACCACCGATGCAAAGCTCGCCGTGAAAATGCCACGGCAGCCGCCGTGAATAATGATAGGGCAAGTGGACGAATACCGCGTTCCATCCCCGCGCGTTCAGGCGGCGCGCCCAGAGCCGGTACCCGAAATCGCTCACCGACATGAGGCCGTGGGCCAGCAGCATGGTGGGCGCGGTCCAGCCCTGGGGGCATGGAAAGAAATCGAAAGCCGCCTGGTTGTTGGGTTCATGCTCGCCGGGATAGGGACTCGGGAAAAGAAGCCGGCCCCGGTCGGGCAATTCGGGCGGCGCAAATCCGTCCGGCACGCGGTAAAAATCCGCCGTCGGTTTCCCGGCCCACTCGCCCGTAAACTGATCCCACCGCTGCCGGAAATCGGGCGGCAGCGGGTGCCGGGCCTGGAGCAAATTGACCAAACCGAAGCTGACGAAATCGACCGCGAGGGCCCGCGCGTGGTCGAGCCGGGAAAGGAAGGTGCGCGACTTCATACGTGCATGGGAGCGGTCGGCGTGGGCATAAAGAAACTGCGGCCTATCAGAACCGGTTGCCTCATTTTTGTCCAGAGGCTATCCGAAAATGAAGCATAGGTCGCGTGACAGATAAGTTTAGGCCAAATCGAGGAGAGAGGGAAAGAGTGATGCCGCAGTGCATCTCGACCGACCGAACGACGAAGAGTCGGCCTAAATTTACCGTCACTCTTCGAGCCGAGGCCCTTTTGCCTTCCGGCTTCGTCGCTTGCTCGTCACGTCGCTTGGGCTATGCTCCTCGCTCGACTCCTCGCCGGAAGATCAAAATGGCTCTCGGCGCGGCCCATGCCTCATTTTCGGATAGCCTTTAGGGAGCAACCGTTGAAAAAAATCGTCATCATCGGCGCGGGCCTCGGCGGTCTCGCAGCGGCCGTCCGGCTGGCCCGGGCTGGGCATGCCGTCGAGGTCTGGGAGAGAAACGCCGAACCGGGCGGCAAGCTCAAGGAACTCCGCCAGGAGGGCTTTTCGTGGGGCACGGGCCCGTCTCTCCTCACCATGCCGCATGTCCTGCGCGAGCTTTTCTCGGTGGCCGGGGAACGGCTCAAAGACCATCTCGAACTGGTCCGACTCGAATCGGCCTGCCGCTATTTCTGGACCGATGGCACGGTGATCGACGAGGATGCGGCCTTCTGGTCGCATCCTGAAGTGGCCCGCTTCCTCGCCTATGCCCGCGGCATTTACGAACTCTCCGGCGATGCGTTTCTCCATCATCCCCCCGGCGAATTCTGGCGCGCGTTTACGCTGGGCAATCTCCCCAAGCTCCGTCATCTCGGCAAGGTGGCGACGACCCGCACGCTCGCCGCGGAGGTCGAGCGGCGCATTTCCGATCCCCACCTGCGCCAGATTTTCCTCCGGTTCGCGACTTATAACGGCTCCTCGCCCTATCTCACCCCCGCGACTTTCAACATCATTCCCTACGTCGAAGCCGAGTTCGGCGCCTGGTACGTCAAAGGCGGGATGCCGAAGCTCAGCCAGGCCCTGGCCGGGCTCGCCCGGCGCTGCGGCGTCACGCTCCGTTACGGTGCCACTGCCGTGAAATGGACCGGAAACGAAGTAACCGCACATGACGGTTCCAGTACCCGGGCAGACCTCCTCATTTGCAATGCCGACGCGCTGATCGCACGCACCAGCTTCCTCGCCAGGCTTTATTCCACCACCGCGCAAAGAAAACTTCTCGCGCCGCCGCTCTCCACCTCGGGCTTCATCCTTTTTCTCGGCGTGCGTGGATGCGATATGCGGCTCAGCCATCACAATATCTTTTTCTCGGACGATTACCCGCGCGAGTTTACCGAAATCCATCGCGATAAAATCAGTCCGGGCGAACCGACGATTTACACCGCCGTCAGTGCCCGCAATGATCCGGAGCATGCGCCGGAAGGTCATGACAACTACTTTGTCCTCCTCAATGTTCCGGCCCGCGATCCGAACCGGCCGTGGACTTATGCCGAAACAAAGGATTACCGCGACCTTGTCCTCCGGCGGCTCGAACGCTTCGGCTTCGACGACTTACCGAATCGCATCGTGACCGAACGGCTCTTCACTCCCAGCGATTTTGCCGAGCGCGATCTCGCTCATCACGGCGCGCTTTACGGCTGGGCCTCCCATTCCATTGGGGCATCGCTGTTTCGCCCGCCGTTGCGCGGGCCGGAGGGAAGCAAGGTCTATTTCGTCGGCGGCACGACCCATCCCGGCGGCGGTATTCCGCTGGTCCTGCTCAGCGCGAAGATGGTCGCGGAAATGATCCAACGGGAGAACCGATGAAGCGGTGGAACCTGCTCGAGAAAATCATGCTCGGCGCGTTCCTGTTCTGGAGCGCGGCGGGACTCATTTTCACCCTTTCGCATATTACGCCCGACATCGTGGCGCATTGGTCCGTCCCGGCCTGGCTTGAACACTTTGTTGTCGGCTGCCTCCAAACCGGCGACCCGATTCTCATCCTGCTCGCCTTCGCCAACACCCATCTCCATGCCGCACGGCAATGGTCTCCCGCCACCGCCCGCCGGTGGGGACTCATCATCCTCGCAGCCGCATTCGCCGTCGAAACGCTCGGCGCGGAAACCGGTTTTCCGTTCGGCCATTACCACTACACCGATCACTTCGGCCCGATGCTCGGCGTGATTCCTCTCACGATTCCCTTCGCCTGGCACATCGTCGTCACCAACGCGCTTTTCGTCGTGCGCGCCCTGTTTCCCCATGCCCCACGCGGGCAGGAGGCCGCGCTCGCGGCGCTTCTCTGCATGGCCTACGATTTTATCCTCGAACCCTTCGCGACCCGGGCCAAGGGCTACTGGATCTGGGCAGATGGAACCATTCCTCTTTCCAATTATATCGCCTGGTTCGTCGTCAGCGGATCGCTGGTCTTCTTTTTTGCGCCAAGCCTGGCCAACCGCTTCCGCGCCGATCCGCGGCCCGGGCTCATCCTGGGGCTGACGATCCTGATCTATCTGGCCGGCCGTTGGGCGGCGGGCTGATCGCTGCCGTTACGGATTTTTGGCGTAGTGCCAGTGACGTACATCGACCTCGAGGTGACCAAAACCGAGATAGGCCTGGTCAATCCGGCCGCCGATGACGATTTTCGGGCCGATCGGAAGATCGAAATTTTCGCTGTCGAGACGGACGGAGCCTGTGCCGTCGGTAAACCAGTAGGTCTCGTCACCGATCCGGCGCGTCACATGCCCAATTAACGTCACATAGCGGTCATCGACGTCGAGATTGTTTCGAGTCGCCACCACCCAACTCACCGTGGTGAGATGAAAGGGCGGTTCGGCTTGGGCCGCGGTGGGAATAAAAACAAGCAAAGCGAAGAGGCAAAAAGGGACCAAAAAAGGATTCTTCATAAATTAAATATGCGGGCAGTCGATTTCATTTCAAATCCCCTTTATGACGATTCCCGCCCCATGATCTGTCGATTTTTCCACGAGGGTTTGAATTCACGATCTCAAATGCTTACAATCAAGTTGACTTTTATACACTTTTTAATTCTATTCGTTTAGTTTTGCGCAATTTTTTGCCACCGACCTTCGTCATGGCCCAGCCTTCTATCAATGTGAACGACAACTTTGCCGAGCGGCTCCGGTTCTGGCGGGTCAGCCAGAATTTCACCCAAGCCGAGGCGGCACGGCAGCTCGACATCGACCGGAGCTATTTCTCACAAGTGGAACGGGGCCGCTCTCCGGGCAATGCGCTCCGCACCCGCTTTTTCCTGATCGAACGGGCGTCATCCGTGAAAACCAGCGGCCATAACGGCGTCTCTCATGGTCTGCGCAATCTGCCCGTTCTTTCCTGGGCGCAAGCCGGCACGGCGACCGATCCGAACAGAATTTCCCAGGAATGGGAGGAAGTCGTGCCCAGTGACCTGGCCGATGAAAAAGCCTTCGCGGTGAAACTGCGCGGCGACTCGATGGAGCCGAAATTCTCCGATGGCGACATTGCCATTCTGCTGCCGAGCATGACGCCCACCAATGGCGAAGTCGTCTTGGCCAATCTCCGGAACGAAGGAGTCCTCTGCAAGATCATGCACGTTCAGCTCGACTACAATGTCATCAAGCTTTCCAGTTATAATCCCGCCTACCCCCCGCTGGAACGGCACCGCGAGCAATTCCACTGGATTTACCCGGTGGCCTCCGTCATCAAGCCGCTTCGGCCGCGGTAAAAGGAAGGCCTAGGCCTTCGCCGGAGGCGCGGGCGTCAGGGCGCCGGTCCCATTGGGACTCGGCTCCGCCGGAACCGCCGAGGTGGCTGGCACGGCCGGAGGGGGCGGAGCGAGATTGGCGGGCGGAAGTGGCGCGACCTTCCAGAAAAGCGGCTCGAACCTGGTCCAGTCGCCGAGGATTTCCTTGGCGCGGGTACTTTCGGTCAGCTCGAGATGCTTGTAAATGAGTCCCTTGAGGGCATTGATTTCATCGGGATCGGAAAGCCGGCCCAGGGTGACCATCGTCTTGTTGCAGCGCTGCTCGAACGTTCCGTCGGTATCGAGCACGTAGGCCATGCCTCCCGACATGCCCGCCGCAAAATTTTTGCCCGTCTGGCCGAGAACCACCACGCGTCCGTTGGTCATGTACTCGCAACCATGGTCGCCGATGCCTTCCACGACCGCCGTGGCGCCGCTGTTGCGGACGGCGAAGCGCTCGCCGGCCCGGCCCCGCGCGTAGAACGCGCCGCCGGTGGCGCCGTAAAGAACCGTGTTGCCGCAGATGGAATTCTGGTCCGCGGTGAACTTCGCATCGGAAGAGGGAATCAGGATGATTTCGCCGCCGCCCATGCCCTTCCCGACATAGTCGTTGCTCTCGCCGATCAGTGTGATGCGCACGCCCTTCACCAGGAACGCGCCGAGGCTCTGACCCGCGCTGCCGGTCAGGGTCAAGTCGAGCGTGGCCTCCGGCAGGCCCTCGTCACCGTAGCGGTAGGCGATCTCGCCGGAGAGGTTCGTGCCGACGCTCCGGTTGGTGTTCTTCACCTTATACTTGAGGCTCTGCTTGTGTTTGGTCTGCAGGCAGCTCTTGGCGTCCTGCAAAATCACGTCGTCGAGCGTCCGGTCCTCGAGCTTGTCGTTGCGTTCCCAGGTGTGGAACCGTGGCGTGCCGTCGTCGAGCTTCGGCATGGCAAGCAGGCGGGAGAGGTCGAGCAGGTTGGCCTTGGGATGGTCCGGCACCTCGCGCTGCTCGAGGTAATCGGTGCGGCCGATGACCTCATTGAGCGTCCGGGCGCCGATGCCGGCAAGATAGCGCCGCACTTCCTCGGCCACAGCATTGAAGAAGAGGACGACGTTCTCCGGCGTTCCCTTGTACTTGGCGCGGAATTTTTCGTCCTGCGTGGTGACGCCGACCGGGCAGGTGTTGAGGTGACACTTGCGGACGTAGACGCAGCCGGTGGCGATGAGCGCCGCGGTGCCGAAGTTGAATTCCTCCGCGCCGAGCATGGCGGCGATGAGGATGTCGAGGCCGGTCTTCATGCCGCCGTCGGTGCGAAGCGTAACACGGTTGCGCAGGCCGTTGAGGAGAAGTACCTGATGCGCCTCGGCCAGACCGAGCTCCCACGGGCCGCCCGCATACTTGACCGACGAGAGCGGCGACGCACCCGTGCCGCCGTCATGGCCGGAAATCAGGACGATGTCGGCGTAGGCCTTGGCTACGCCTGCCGCGATGGTGCCGACGCCCGCCTCAGCCACCAGCTTGACGCAGACCTTGGCGCGCGGATTGACCTGCTTGAGGTCGTAGATTAGCTGGGCCAGGTCTTCGATGCTGTAAATATCGTGGTGCGGCGGCGGTGAAATGAGCATGACGCCCGGCGTGCTGCGCCGCAGCTTCGCAATCATTGCGCTGACCTTGTGGCCCGGGATCTGGCCGCCTTCGCCCGGCTTGGAGCCCTGCGCCATCTTGATCTCGATCTCGGTTGCGCTGGCCAGGTATTCGGCCGTCACGCCGAACCGGCCCGAAGCGACCTGCTTGATCCGGCTGTTCTTCGAGTCGCCGTTTTCCATCGGCGTAAAGCGAACGCGGTCTTCACCGCCCTCACCCGAGTTCGACTTGCCGCCGATCCGGTTCATCGCAATGGCGAGAGTCTCATGCGCTTCGGGAGAAAGGGCGCCGAGGGACATGCCGGCCGTGGTGAAGCGGCGGCGGATATCCTCGATCGGTTCGACTTCGCCGATCGGGATCGGATTGCCTTTCTTCAAGGTGAGGCACTGGCGAAGCGCGACCGGCGCGGCTTCTTCAACCGCAGCCATGTACTTTTCGTAGTCCTCCCATTTGTTCGCTTTGTCCATGCCCTTGATGCCGACATAGGTGTGGAAACTTTGCAGGGCCGCCGGCGTCCAGGCATGGAGTTCGCCATCGCGACGATAGCGGTAGACGCCCTCGTCGCTGAGCTTGGCCTCGGAAGCAAAGGCGCGCTGATGCCGCGCGAGAGTCTCCTTGGCGATTTCGCGGAAGTTAAGCCCTTTGACCTGGGAGGGCGTGCCGGTAAAGGCGAAGTCGATCACATCGGCGTGAAGACCAATCGCGTGGAAGGTCTGCGCGCCGCTGTAGCTGGCGAGCGTCGAGATGCCCATTTTCGACATGATCTTGAGCAGGCCCTTTTCCATCGCATTACGGTAATTCTTCGCCGCGGTGGTGGCATCGGCGGCCTTGAGTTCGCCGCGGGAAAGAAGATCGTTGAGCGTGGCAAAGGCGGCGTAGGGATTAACCGCGGAAGCGCCGTATCCGAGCAGGCACGCGAGATGATGGACGTCACGGCACTCGGCGGTCTCGCAGACGATGCTGGCCCTGGAGCGCTTGTCGAGACGGATGAGGTGATGATGCACGGCGCCGGTGGCGAGAAGCATCGGGATCGGCGCATTCTGCGCGTCGAGATTCCAGTCGCTCAGGATCAGGATCGTCGCGCCGCCGTCGATGGCCTTGGATGCCTCATCGCCAATCCGTTCGAGATGTTTTTTCAGGCCATCGGATCCTTCGCTGACGGGGAAGAAACAGGGGATGGTGACGGAGCGGAATGCGCCGTCCTGGAGAGCGATGATCTGTTCGATCTCGGGATTGGTGAGGACGGGGGATTGGAGGCGGAGAAGGCGGGCATGCTCCGGTGTCTCCGCAAGCCAGTTATGGTGGCAACCGCCGAGGACCTCGACGGACATGACGAGCTTTTCGCGGATGGGGTCGATAGGAGGGTTGGTGACCTGGGCAAAGAGCTGCTTGAAATAGGTGTAGAGAAGCCGGGGCTTCTTCGAGAGGACGGCGAGCGGGGCGTCGTCGCCCATGGAGCCGATGGCTTCCTCGCCGGTGTCGGCCATGGTTTTAAGAATGGCGGGGACGACGGTGATTTCCTCCTCGTTATAGCCGGCGGCGAGCTGCTGCTGGAGGAGGGTGGCGCCGGGGGAGGGTTTGGCTTCGAGGGAAGGCTGGCTGACGATGTCCTTGATGTTTTCACGCAACCACTTGCCGTAGGGCTGTTTCCCAGCGTAGGCGGCCTTGATCTCGTCGTTGTGGAGGAGTTTCCCTTTGACGGTATCGATGGCGATCATTTCGCCGGGGCCGAGACGGCCTTTTTCGATGACTTCCGAGTCGTCGATGGGAAGAAGACCGACTTCAGAACCGAGGCAGACGAGGCCATCCTCGGTGATCTTGTAGCGGGAGGGGCGGAGGCCGTTGCGGTCGAGGCAGGCGCCGATAGTGCGGCCGTCGCTGAAGACGAGGGCGGCGGGGCCGTCCCACGGTTCGTTGAGGGTCTGGTGATATTCGTAGAAGTCCTTCACCTCGGCCGGGACGGAGGGATCGCCCTGCCAGGCGGCGGGGACGAGCATGAGCATCGCGTGAAGGATGTCGCGACCACCCATGACGAGAAGTTCGAGGGCGTTGTCGAGCGCGGCGGAGTCGCTGCCGCCGGGCTGGATGATGGGGCGGAGGTTCTTGATCTTGTCGCCGAAGAAGGCGGTCTTCAGTTCCGGCTCGCGGGCGCGGGTCCAGAGGCGATTGCCCTGAACGGTGTTGATTTCGCCGTTGTGGCTCACCATGCGGAGCGACTGCGAGAGGGGCCAGGTGGGGAAGGTGTTGGTGCTGTAGCGTTGATGAAAAATGGCGAGAGCGGTCTGGTAATTGGGATCGCGCAGGTCGTGGTAGAAGCGCTCGAGGGTGGGGGCGGCAAGAAGGCCCTTGTAGACGATGGTGCGGCTGGAAAAGCTGGGGATGTAGAAATCCTTGATGCCCTGGCATTCGACCTGGTCCTCGATCTGGTTGCGACAGAGATAGAGTTTGCGCTCGAACTCGTCATCGCTCATGACGGAGGGATCGGGCCGGCCGATGAGGACCTGCTCGATGTCGGGACAGGTGCGCAACGCCTTTTCACCGAGGACCTGCCGGTTCACGGGAACGATGCGCCAGCCGAAGATAAAGAGCTTGTGCTCGGCGAGGACGACCTCGGTGATGTGGCGGCAGCGGGCCTGGGTATAGGGATCGCTGGGCAGGAACATCATGCCGACGCCGAGATCGGAATCCTGAAAGAGCTTGTGGCCCATTTTTTCGACCTCGGCGCGGAAGAGGCGGTAGGGAATCTGGGTGAGAATGCCGGCGCCGTCTCCGGTCTTGGCATCGGCGTCCATGGCGCCGCGATGGATGAGGGAGCAGACGCAGGTCAGGGCCTTGCGCAAGATCGAGTTGGAGCGCTGGCCCTTGATGCTGGCCACGAAGCCAACCCCGCAGGCATCATGTTCAAATGCCGGGTCGTAGAGTCCGTGAAAAGACCCGGTCGCGTCGAGGGTGGCTTGGTTTAAAGGCATGGGGTTTAAATTTAGGGCCTAGGCCAAAAGGCACAAGGGCTTTTTGACGAAATTCCCTGAAATATGGGTCATTTCCGGCGCAGGGAAATTCCCACCAGGGCTCGTCCGTTTCGATTTTGCACTTATGTTTTGATGATGATCGACTATGCTGATGTGCGGATGAAACCGCGCCGACTCGATCTCGAATTGGTGACGCGGGGCCTGGCGGAATCGCGGGAGCAGGCGCAACGGTTGATTTTGGCTGGAGAGGTCTGGGTGGAAGGTCAACGGTGGGACAAGGCAAGCAAACTTTGTGCCGCGGCCAACGCAATCGAAGTCCGTGGCGCGGAACGATATGTCAGCCGGGGCGGCTACAAGTTGGAGGGGGCGTTGCAAGGCTTTCAGCTTGATGTGACCGGGCGGCGTTGCCTGGATCTGGGGGCGTCGACGGGAGGATTCACCGACTGCCTGCTTCAGCATGGGGCGCGGGAGGTGGTGGCGGTGGATGTGGGGCACGGGCAACTCCACTGGCGACTGCGGCAGGACGCGCGGGTGAAGGTTTACGAGGGGCTTAACGCGCGGGAGCTGGCCGATTTTGCGGCGAAACATTTTCCGGGCATGTTCGACCTGATCGTGGCAGACGTTTCGTTCATTTCGCTGCGGCTGGTCTTGCCACCGGCGTTTGATTTGCTTAGCTCCGGCGGAAGGGTCTGCGCACTGATCAAGCCGCAATTCGAGGCCGGACGGGACGAGGTGGGCAAGGGCGGGATCGTGCGGGACGCGGAGGTGAAGCGCCGGGTGGTGAGCAACCTGATACGCTGGGCGGAAGGTTTTCCGGTGACGACGGTGGGGACGATCCCCTCGCCGCTGCCGGGCCGGGACGGAAACGAGGAATTTTTATGGCTGCTGCAAAAACAATGAACGTCGGGGTGGTGGTGAACCGGACGAAACCGGGCGCGAAGGAAGTTTTGCGCCTGCTGATCCGATATGCGGCGCAACATCCGCGGCTGCGGCTTTATTTTGAAAAACGGTCGGGCGCCCTGATCAAGCAACCCGGCCTGGCGCCCGCGGAGCTGGCAAAAAAATCGGACCTGCTGCTGGTGGCAGGCGGGGATGGCTCGCTGCTGGACGTGGTGGAATCGGTTTTCCCCACGCAAGTCCCGATCCTCGGCATCAACATCGGAAGCCTGGGCTTTCTGACCGCGGTGGCGGAGACGGAGATGGCAACGATCCTGCCGTTCCTGGCCGAGAACAATCTGCTCTTAAGCCCCCGACGTGTGCTCGAGACGACGTTTCATCATCTCAACGGCAAGAAGCACCTGATTCCGTGCGCGCTGAACGATGTGGTGATCGCGCGGACGAACGAATCGCGGCTGGTGCGGATCCGGGTCGAGATTGGAGATTACCTGGTCACGGAATATGTCAGCGACGGGCTGATTGTGGCGACGCCAACCGGTTCGACGGCTTATTCACTGGCGGCGGGCGGACCGATTTTGAGTCCAGATGCCGATTCGGTGCTGCTGACGCCGATCTGCCCGCACACGCTGACCAACCGGGCGCTGGTGGTGGGAATCGACCAGACGATCCGGGTGCGGATCGTGCCGCAACCGGGCGTGCCCGCGCCGACGGTGCAGTTCGACGGGCGGCTCGGCGGGATCCTGCGGGCGGACGAATGGCTGGAGATCAAGCCGGCGAAGGCGCGGGTGCAACTGGCCTACCTTCCTCATTCCGACTTTTATCGCGTGCTGCGGCAGAAGTTGAAATGGAGCGGAGCAAGCGTCTAACCTGAATACCCACATCTCAAGGAGGATTGTTATGAACCGTTATTCCACTTCGGCCTTCGGTCTCGGCGTTTTGCTTTTCGGCATTCTGATCGTTTTTCTCTTTTTCACCGCGACGGTGGAAACGGGGAACGTCGGCGTGATCACCAATTTCGGGAAGGTGACGGGCGAGGTGCTCGATTCGGGCTGGCATATCGTGGGGCCGATCGACCACGTGACGGAGCTGAGCATCCGGACGATCACGACACAGGTGGACGCGAGCTGCTTTTCGAGCGACCTGCAGGCGGTGAACATCACGCTGGCGGTGCAGACGCGGATCACAAAAGAGAATGCGACGAATATCTACAAGAATTACGGCGTGGAGTACATGAGCCAGGCGTCGCCGAAGATTCTCGACGCGCTGAAGGCGGAAACAGCGAAGTATGAGGCGGCGGAGATTATTGCGAACCGCGACCGAATCCGCAGCGAGGCGCTGAAGGCGGCGCAGGAACGGTTGCAGGGTTTTGTGGAGGTGCAGGATTTGTCGATCGTGAACGTGGCGTTTTCGGACGATTACGAGCGGGCGATTGAGGCGAAACAGGTGGCGCAGCAGCGGGCCGAGCAGGCGAAGTACGAACTGCAGCAGGCCGAGGTGGAAGCGGAGAAAAAGGTGGCCACGGCAAAGGGAGAGGCGGAGGCGATCCAGATCCGCGGCGACGCGCTGGCAAAGAACCCGGCGGTGATCGATCTGGAGCTGATCAACAAGTGGGACGGGAAAGCCCCCGATACGCTGGTGACCAACGGCTCGGGAGCGAGCGCGGGGTCCATTATTCTCCCCATTTCCCACAAATAGGATTATATTCGACGCATGAAGGCGCTACGGATCCTGGCCCTGCTGGTTGCAGTGGCCTTTGCGTTGCTGCTGATCGTGGGGTTCGACAATATCCTGGCGATTTTCCGTTCGCGGGTAGCGCTATTCCTGGTGATCGCGCCGATTTTTGTGCTTTTTGTCTGGTGCGTTTACAAAGCAATCCAGCCGCAAAATCGGTTGCGGGATCGGGGTTACCGGGACAAGTAATCCTTGGACGGCATTCACAAGTTTTCGACCGCCCTTTCAGGGCTTTCCCTGAGGGCTTCTTTTCCCAGGGCGTTGCCCTGGGGCCTGTTCACACTAACGCGGGTTGTCTATGGAAATCCCAAGTCCCGCAGGGACGCTTAAGAGTAGCCCGGCGATTCATCGCCGGGTCTCGCGCCAGAGGGCGAGGCGTCCCATCGGGACGCTTGAGCTCATTCTCGTTCAGCCGTCCCGATGGGACGGGCCATTTATTTTACGGAGACCCGGCGATGAATCGCCGGGCTACTTTCAGCTTGTCCCTTGTATGTCGCGGATGAGGTAAGTTCCAGAGGTCGGCAGCAATGACGTTGTCGGCAACCAAGGTCCACCCGGCGGCTCGAACCACCGGGTGGAAGCAGCGGCGAGGTTGTGTGTCCCTGGCACACCGAAGTGCG
>JAJSLK010000018.1 GCA_021272165.1 Methylacidiphilales bacterium | reverse complement strand
CACGAGAATTTTCCGGCGATTGACCCGATAAACGCCGCCGTCCACATCGACCCAGGGGAGAAGCTTGTGCAGCCAGCGTGGGGTTCTCGCCGCATTTTGCGGGACAGTGACGGTTGCGGTTGCGAGATTGCGCGCGGCTGTAGCGCTCAAACTTAGTTGCGGATTCGGATTCGTGCTCATGATTAGGGGGCAATTATTCTAAAGGTTTTTTGGAAACGTCGATTCACGCCAGCAAGCCGGTGAGGGCTTTCTGGAGAGAGGGGGCTCAATCGTTCCCACGTGGGATCCGACACGAAACGGATTCGGCAAAATACTGCCCGAAAGAGGCAGCTTCCTGTTGTCAGGTTGAGGCTTTTTATAGAAGCGGCAACGCGATGACAAGAAAAAAGTTTTTATAACACTCACGTTTCCAATAAGTTATATCTATATTAATCCAATAGATTTTTTGGTCTTCAGCGCCGTGCTCACGGAAAATTGTTCACCGTAAAGGCACGACCGGCGTTGCCTTTTTCAATGCGACGAGCTTCAAAATTCGCCTCCAAGCAAGGGGAAACAAGATGAGGTAGGCCAGAAACCCGAGCCAAGGCCCTAGCGCCGTCGCGGTCTTCGTGTGTTCCGTAATCATCGTTTCCAAACCCAAGGCTCCGAGGAGATACGGCCCCAGGAAAATCCAAGCCTTGAACCCTTTTTCGTAACGCAAATTAGTTTCGCAAAAAACGATAAACCCCTTATGCCTCTGATAGGAGTCGGCGCGATTTTTATTAACGCTGATCTCCCCTTGCGAGACAACCGAACGGCTCATTGAAAAATTCCTCCCGGCAGGATCAAACCAACAAACCTGTGGCTCGTTCGGTCTTGGGAATCTTCGAGTCCTTTTGCACCGTAAGAATCCTGCGCCACAACCCGGGCATGCGTACCGTGCGGATTCGCAATTCCGGTGGCCACGGATCGTGCAACAACGTGATGTTGGAAGGTGGTCGATGAGCGAAGTACTGAAGGTTGTTCATGGGTGTCGTTGGATGAAGGAATTCTATGAAGGCGAGGTGGGAATGCCGTCGGCACAAATCTGAGACAGCTATCCCAGGACGAGAGATGGAGATCGCGACAGCTAACGACTTCTTCGTGCACAAGAGTAACGGCCGCAGTATTCATATAATGTCTATAGAAATACTATGTTTACGTTCCGAGTCCAGCTCAAATTTCAAAAATGATTCTCCCATTCTACCTTCCGACTGAGCAGGAATTTAGAGTACCGATTCGATGGGCAAATCGGCCTTCAATCCGTTTTTCTCGATCCATTCGGGATTGTAGAGCTTCGAGATATATTTATGCCCCGAGTCGCAGAGGATGGTCACGATGGTCTGGCCCGGCCCACGCTGACGGGCGTGGCGGACAGCGCCGGCAATGTTGATGCCGGAAGAAAGACCAAGGAAAAGCCCCTCTTCGCGTCGCAATTGCTGGACGAGGGTGAAGGCCGCTTGGTCTTCGATTCGGTAGGCTTCATCCACATCCAGGCCCTCGAGGTTTTTCGTCACGCGTCCCTGGCCGATCCCTTCCGCAAATGAATCCCCATCCTTGGTCTCAAGATTATGATTTTTGAACCAAGACCACATCGCGGCGCCGTAGGGATCAGCACAGACGGCCGCGATCTGCGGATTTTTCTCTTTCAGGTAGACGCTCGTTCCAGCCAGGGTGCCGCCCGTTCCAACCGAAGCAACAAAGGCCGTTACGCCGCCGTCCGTCTGGTCCCAAATCTCCGGCCCCGTGGTATGATAATGAATCTGCCGGTTCGCCGTATTGTCGAATTGATTTGCCCAAAAATAACCACGTTCTTTCCCGAGACGTTGCGCGACCTTGTTGTAATTGCCGGGATCCTTGTAGGGCTTTTCGGGCACAACGATGACTTCCGCGCCCAGGGCGCGTAGAAGTTCCATTTTCGCTGGCGACTGGTTATCGGGAATGACAATCACTGTGCGATAGCCCTTGGCCTGTCCGACCAAAGTGAGGCCGATACCCGTATTGCCCGCCGTGCCTTCAATGATGGTCGCTCCGGGTTTGAGTTCACCCTTGGCTTCGGCCGCTTCGATAATCCCGAGCGCCGCGCGATCCTTCACCGAACCGCCCGGATTCATGAACTCTGCCTTGCCGAGAATTTCACTCCCGGTCAGTTCTGATAGACGATGCAGCCGGATCAGCGGTGTGTTGCCGATGAAGTGGGAAACCCCGTAATAGTGATGACAGCTCATGTCTGCAAAATAGCTTTTAAAAAAAGAATGGCCAGACGCGACCCGGTTTTATATTTCGTATAAGAAATATTCTTCTTCTTCCGGCCTGATCCACGGCTCGGACGCAGGCAGTGCCAAATTCTCTTTCTTGGGTTTATGTGCGTCAGGTTCATTGGCCGGATTTGTAGTTTTTTTCACTTCGTCCTGATCGGATTGAGAAAATGAAAACGAAGATTGGTCTGAGTTACTCATGGAATTCGATTTGATCGGTGCCTCCGTTAATCGGCTTTCGGAATTTCGAGCGGCGGCGAAAAGCGGGAACGCTGCGTCCGCTCGATCTGCACCACCTTCGAGTCCTGGACGATGATTTCGACCGAGCCATAGTCGAGGTTGGCCAGGGCACGCAAAATCCGCCGCACGATCTCTGCTTCATCCGGGACGGTAGCAAGATTCTTGGGTTTGATTTTGGCCGGTTGTTCGATGAAATCAATTTTCTGAGACAAAGAAGTTCTCCTCGAAAATCCTTCGATTTTCCTCACATTACCTCTCATTCGAGAGGCGTTTGAGCTATTGTTGCTACGACCAGTTGGGCGGCCTCAACAACCAAGACGTCCACAACATGCCCTCCAAGCGCGCGGTCGGCATGATTTGCGAAGAGCTGCTGCGTATTCTCTTTCCCGGTTTCCACGATGACGACGCGATCCACAAGCACACCGTTTTCGACCTGACGGAAGAACGTATGTCCAATGTCGTGGAACGGCTCACAATTCAGGTGCGCAAAAGCGTCCGCATTGGTGATCCTCATCGTCCCACGGGACGGACCAAACCGATCTTGCTCAAATTCTGCAAGGACCTGCCGGACATTCGCCAGCTTCTGCATACCGATATTCAAACTGCTTACGAAGGCGACCCGGCCGCGCTCAGCCGTGAGGAGATCATCCTCTCCTATCCCTGCATCGAGGCCATCGCCATTCAGCGCCTGGCGCACCGGTTGTATCAGTCTGAGGTGCCGATCATTCCCCGCATGATGACCGAGTGGGCGCACAGCCGTACCGGCATCGACATTCATCCCGGCGCGACCATCGGCTCCCATTTCTTCATCGACCACGGCACCGGGGTGGTGGTCGGTGAAACTTGCCGGATCGGTAATCGCGTGAAGCTCTATCATGGGGTGACACTTGGGGCGCGCAGTTTCGCCAAGGACGAGAAGGGCCTGATTGTGAAAGGCGGCAAGCGCCATCCCGACGTGCGGGACAACGTGACGATCTATCCCAACTCCACTATTCTTGGCGGTGAAACCGTCATCGGCGAAAATTCGACCATCGGGGCAAATGTCTTTTTGATGCACAGCGTCCCGCCAAATTCCCTCGTCGTGCATGAACCCAAGCAGCTCTCCATCCTCGATAAATCAGCGAAAGGCAAAGAAGCGCCTCTGGAATGGTCTATTTAGCTTCCATCGCATCACGAGTATCGAGCGGGCACAATGCACCGCACGATTTCCTACTGTGGTGTCCCGGATGGAAGTGCTCAACGGCGAATCCTTGAACTCCTTCTTCGACGGTATAGCTTACGGGCATGCTTTCCAAACGGGCGAAATATGGACTCCGAGCGCTGGTTCATCTGGCGCAGCACCAGGGCGAAGGCCCCATCCAGATCGGGAATATTGCCGAAACGCTGAACATTCCGCGCAAATTTCTTGAGGCCATATTGCTTGACCTGCGCAACGAAGGCATCCTGCAAAGCCGCAAAGGCAGGGAAGGCGGCTATTACATGGAGCGTTCGCCTGACACGATCCCGCTGGGACGCATCATTCGTTTCATCGATGGTCCGCTGGCATCGGTGCCCTGCGTCAGCCAAACCGCCTACGCGCATTGTGACGACTGCCCGGATGAAAGGACATGCGTCATTCGTTGCGTGATGAAGGAAGTGCGCGATGCCACCGCCAAAATTTTAGATTCTGCAACGCTTGATCAACTTGTGACCAAGGCCAATGAACTCGGCAAAGTCGCGGAACTCGAGTATCAGATTTAGCGATGTGCCAACGCGCCGGTTACGCTGAAAAGCAGAAAACCAGCGCGGGCGTTTCCATCCGCGCTGGTTTCTATTTTGGCGTTCTCTCGTTCAGTTACTTTCGAAGCGAGGAGAAGCTCTTCTAACTTTTAGTAGTTCGGAGTCACCACACCGCCATCAACTGTTTTCCCAACGTTCAAGGCAGAATAGGGGACTTCAGCGTAGGTGGGGAACTTAGCTACGAGTGCATTGGCGAAGGACACCTGATTGGTACCGTAGCCATCCACAACACTTGTTCCGAGGGGTGTTGGGGCGAAGAGCTGCTCGTAGCTCCAGAACGTGTATTGGCCTTCCGTTACCGGTGTCAGAGTGCTGAGATTACCAATGGTGGGGCTAAAGGAAATACCGTTCCAGCTCAATATCTCGGCACCTGACGCAGCCGCTTCGGTCGAGTCATCAATGTTCAAATAAGTGATGAAGATCGCTCCGGATGGAGGAGTCGCGGTGATGGCCTGGAGAAGACCCGTGCCCTGAACGGTGGTGCCAAAGCTGGGATATCCCGTGTCACCCGCATTCGGATCCCACACGCCCGTGCTGGGGATAAGACCGGCCGCATAAACCCTGGGGTTATCGGCAGGATCGGTGATGGTGCCTCCGACGTAGTTATTTTCCGAATCGATCGAACCTCCCGAAATCGTGGGATCATAGGTATAGATCGTCGATTGAGGACCAACGCCTGTCTCCGCCAACGCAACGAGACGCGACCCTGAGCCAGGATCACGCGACAAGGCATAGACCGTCGTGTTTTCATCCGAATTCTTACCGGTGAAAAACGCCAGAGGAAGCGACCCGTTCTCGTACAACAACTGGGCCTCTAATGTGGTAAGGTTGGTCAAACCCTGGGCAGCCGCGCCCGGGCTGGCGACCCACCGATACGCCTCGACTCCGAGCAGTGAAGGGTTCAAGGTCTGATACGTCTTGGTAAATGATGTCGAGGCGGTCGGCCCCTCCAATTTTACCGTGCCGTTATAGATCGTCGTCGCCTGGAAGGTATCCGACAGCGTAAAGTCGGGTTGAATAGCAGTACCCACCGCCGCGCCAGTCACCGGCGAAGCAACAGTACCCGTTCCATCCGCAATATATTTTTGCGTGATACTTCCCGACGCTACCGAGGCGAACCCCGCGGTCGAACCGGCCCAGGTAACGTTGACAATGAGATTAATCCCGGTCGCATAGTTGGGAATCAGCCATTGATTCTGTTTGGCTGACTCAATGGCGGCGGCGGTGGTCGAGGTGGCAGAGGTTGCCGTCAGCCCTGCACCGGTGAATCCGGCCACAACAGCCGTGATCGTATCGTTGCCATTCTGGCGGTAAGCGGGAGCACCAACGATGTGGACGTACTGAGTCGTGTTGGCGAGTGCCGAACTGACGAGACTGGCGGCAAGCGCACTTGCTAAAATAAGGTGTTTAAGTGGTTTCATGTTTCCTTCGTTTATTTTTTGATTTTTGTTAGGTGAATAACGCAGAAGAAAAACTGTTCTTCCGCGCCAAAGTTTTTCTCTTAGAGAGCATTTGTCTTCTTGCGACGCAGATTCCAAATCAGGAACATCGCTCCGACTCCCATCAAGGCGTAGGTCGAAGGTTCGGGAACAGCGGCGGGGTCAAAGGTCAGCGTACCCCCGCTGCTTAAGCTAAAGTCGCCCAAGTAACTGGCAGTCCCACCATTTACCGGATTCAATTGGTAGAGATCCAAAACCGAGTCGGTCGGACCAGTAAAGCTACCCGAAGTCGGCTGCTGAATGTCGCTGCCAATTTCGAAATCGCTCTTCGAATTTATCTCATAGGCATAGCTATTGGTTGCCGTTGCCGACTGTATGATCGCCTGCAGAGTGCCGTTTCCTGTTAGCGTCCCACTCGTGAAGCCACCCGATCCAGTCGTAGCGTTAACGAGTTGCGTAACAGTGGTTCCCTGGCTGGTACTTGAGTGTTCAGTCGGCGGGGTTGATTGGGTTCCTGGAGTCACTTCGCCCACCGTATAGAAGAGGGTGTCAGCAGCCAGCGAGGTGGAACCGACAGTGGTGACACCGTGGAGAGCGCCCGATCCGATGGCACTCCACTGCACCAAATCAGTCTGGCTGTTGCTCGACCAAGTCGATCCGAAGGCGGTATTCAAATCGGTCACGGAGAGCTGAAGGACCACGGGGCTGGTGGCATCGGCGAATTGCGTGAAGGGACCGAGATCGACCTCGTAGTCATTAGCGGCGCCGCTTTGGTCAAAGCCCAAGAGCACATCTCCCGTATTGTAGGTCTGCGCGTGGGCAGACGTTCCCAGAACTGCGGCCAAAGCCAAGGCCATCGCCGCAGAGGTTATTTTGTTAGGTTTCATCTGAGTTTCTCTTTCTAGTTTATTGGTTTTGTTTCTGACTGTGGGAGGAGAATTGCATTTAAATTATAGTATGTCAATAGACAAAATAGTATTACCTTGAAATTCGGGCGAATTTCGGCTCTTAAAGCTTTTATTTACAGCAACTTAAAAAGGCGAATATTTTTCTATGAAAATTGAAAGTTTCGACCTTATTCCTTTACATCCATCGTATAAATAGACATTAAGGGCCTCTTTTTCTTAAGTAGCTATGCCGTGTCTTCAATCAATGGTTAATTATCCTCGCCGGAATCGCCCCCATACCCGAGGACCTCGACGGTGATAATCGATGGCAGCGATTCAGGTTCTTGTTCCGCCGGATTTTGTTGCTGCTGTCCGGCAATTTCGTTCGCCGCATTCGCGCCAGCTCCCGCCGCACTCGAAGCAGCCGAAAGACCGGCCACGTTAGGAGCAGTGACGGTTGGGAGGCCGGTCGATTTTCCACCCACTTGGATATTGCCCGCATTGAGAATCTGTACGGCGGCAATATTGAGATTACCCGAGGCCCGAATGCCCGCATCACCCGCGTTCACCGTACCGGTCGGAGCAATCAGATCGACATCAGCTGGCGGCGCTCCGGCAACCGTTTCCAAAACACCGATGCCGCCACCCGTGGCGAGGCCCGCCAAATCGGTTTCTACGGCTCCGCTCTGTGGGTCGAAAAGAACGCGGGTGGGCGGAGCCGATTGCACTGTCTTCGAGGAGGCACCCGCGTCAATATCACCAGTGGTTGACCAGATGATTTCATTTCCTCCGTTGAGGGTGAAGATGCGCGAAGTCCCCACGTTGACATCGCCATTGGTGAAGATGTTGATGGTGCCTCCATCCTCGGTCAGGATGCCCTGGTCCACCGGTTGAATTCCCGCAACGTTCAAGCCGACGTTTAGTTGTCCGCCCGGCGCGAATAAGCTGATGTTCCCGCCGTTGGTCGTCTTGATTTCGCGCGAGGTAAGCGAAATGTCTCCCTGCCAGGTATTTCCTGGGAAGAGTGCAGCGATGGCCGCGTAGCCAGCGGCGTAGTTGCCGGAACCGGGACTTGACGACGTGTTGTGATCCCGTCCCGCGTCGCGGAGGACGAGGTAAAAGATATCCAAGGCCAGGCTATCCCGCTGTTCAGGCGACAACTGACTAAACGCGGTCCATATTTGCTCATCGGTATCGGTCGAGGAAAGTCCCATCAGCGTTCCAAGATCGGGAAGATACTGCGTCGCTTCGGTACCGCCGGTTGCCGGATTCAGGAACAAATCGGTGAAACCGGTGTGATTGGCGTCCGCAAAATTGAGCTTGCTGGCATCAAGCCCGGACGAACCGCCAATGCCTGCCGCCGCAATGATATCAGCACCGGCGAAAGGCAGGACGGGATTGCTCGTATTCCCAATGCTGGTGATTCCCACTCCGGTGCCATCGGAATTATTCTGACCGACACCAAGGTTCAGATTACGACCGGCCAAAACTTCAAGCGTCCCAGGTCCGCTGATCTGGATGTCCCCTGCCAGGGTCGTACTCCCCAGATCCAACACGTTACCTGCCGCCTGCGCAGCCAACTGCAAGGGCGAATTCGCGTCGTAAGCGATGATGTCTCGTCCCGCCGCCACCAGGCTGATGTCGCTCGCGTTGTTATTTTGCAGGTAAAGGGCGATGTCGGTGATGTCCTGCCCGGCCACCACCCGTGCCGCCGTGCCGGAAAATAGCGTGAGCCCTGAAATGTCGCCATTTTCCGCATAGAGATGAACCGGATTAGGATCGTTGGCGTGAAGTGTCTCGCCATTGATTGAGGCGTGTAATTTCAGCTTGGTCTGCAAGACGCCATATGTGCCTTCCGTCGAACCTGACTCGGCAAACAGATCGTTAATAGCGGAAAGATCAAGCTGGGCGAGAGGTCCCATGGTTTGAGATGCCGCCGTGGTTGTTCCCACGACCTCCTCATAGGCATACGGGGAATAGATGCCCGGGATGGCGCTTGGGTCGGCATCGGAAAGGTTGATCGTCGTGGAACTCCACGTCGTATTCGTCGTGCTGTCGATGATGTTGCTCACACCGTTCGGTTGCAGCCCATTGATCGATCCGGCGGCGACCAGATTAATCGTACCGTTGGGGGATGGGGAAAGCGTCAGGTTGCCGACCGTATTAATATCACCGGAGAACGCTGTCACCTGCAACGTGGACGGCAGGAGCGCGTCGACGGTCGTGAAGGGTACGACGCTGGTTTCGGTGATGTTCAACCAGGGTTGATAGTAAGAGACGGAAGGGGGATTCGAGGCGAGGAGATCGACGGACTGAAACCAGTTTTGCAGCAGAGGTGTAGCTGTTGCGCTGCTGGTCAGTGTGGCGCTTTCCCGCAGCACCACGGTTCCGGTCAGCGAGGTCACATTCACGGCATCGGTCGTGGCATACGTCGAGAAATAGGTCTTGTCCCAATAGGTGTTGTCCACTCCCTGCGGCAACAGGAAGGGATTGGCGACCGGCCCCAGCAGCAGATCGTCTTGGGCCGTGACATCGAAGCTGCCTTCGCCCAGGAAGAGCGTGGTGGGCAGCCACGCGGCGGAATTATCGATACTGGCTGGAATCGTAATCGAGCCGAGAGAGGGTGAACGGGTGTAGTTGGTGATAATGCTATTGCCTGCTTCGAGTGTCCCCTGGCCCCGTTCCACATAATAGGCTCCGCCATTAATGTCGTTGCCTGCCTGCACGACGACGTTGCCACCTCCGAGTTCGACGAGCGTCTGGTCGGCGGCCTGCAGGTCGCCGGTCGAGGTCTGATACGTCATGCGCGCGTTGGTGGGCGCGACCGCATCGACATTGCTAACGTCGTGCCCGGCGGTCAGCGTCACGTTGCCGCCGCCCAGAGCCCCGACACCTTCAAAGAAGTTACTGAAATCGACCCACCAACTTGTGGAAGCCACATCGCCATTTTTGGTTGCGCCAAATTGCCCAGTAGCTGGATCGACATAACCGCGGCGGTAGAGCCAGTTGTTGGGCAATTCCTTTTCGGAATCCATGACAATCGTGCCGCTGTTATTTTGCGTGACGTGGGCGATATTTCCCTGTGCCGCAATCGTTATGTTGCCGCCCGCCAGGCTGTACTGCGCGCCGTAGTAGGTTTGGTTGCCAATCTTCAGCATCGGCACGTCGAACGCACCGCCAAGAGTGGGATCGACCACACCCACGCCCGCCGTATATATCGTCGCAAATTGATTTTGCAGGAGCACATCGCCGGCTGTCGCAATATTGATATTACCCGTCCCGGTGCGAATCACCTGATAGTAGCCATTCAACGCGGTGCTGGTCTTG
>JAJSLK010000001.1 GCA_021272165.1 Methylacidiphilales bacterium | reverse complement strand
TCGCGGGGCCGGCCGGCGCCGCCGGCGCCTTTGTCTACGTCACGTTTTTGCCCAGTCCCTTCGGGCCCGGCTATGAGGCTGGGATTCGTGGCTGGGAGGGAAATTACGATCCCGTCGATGGATGGGCCGATGGCACCTATTGATTGTCACTAACTATGATCGTCAATAAGAATGCCCGGATACCAGTGGGAATCCGTCTTTTTTAAAATTGCGTCGTTCGTTGTTTTGCGTCAACATCTTGCGCTAGTTACTATCGCCAGGAATATACGTAAACAATGGACAATCCATACCGGATGAAAACCGTCGTTATGAGCGACGGTGAGCGGCTCCCCATGCTGCTGCGGCGCGCCGACGGAATGCCGCTGTTCGATCCGAACGTCTACGTCCTGACGCAGGTCCGTGGTAGATCGCAGTCCTCGGCGACGATCGAACGCCATCTCCGCGCGATCATGCATCTGCTGGTCTTCGCCGAGGCCGAGCGCATCGATCTCGATGAACGCGTCCGGACCGGGCGCCTTCTCACCATGAATGAGCTCGACGCGCTCGCGGACGCGGCGGCCCGTCCGATAGAAACATTGGTTGAACGCTTGGCTGAACGCCAGGAGGCCACCAGCTCCCCGGAAGTGCCCGCTCGCCCGGCCTCACTCGAGCGTTATCGGGCGCATCTCAAGAACGAAGCGCCGCCCTCCGTCGTCGCCGACAGCGCCGGCACGAGGCTCCGGTTCATGCGCGACTACGTCAAATGGCTCGCGAGCAGGCAGATCGGCAAATTGAACGATGACGGGGATATCGCCATCCGCCGGATGACCCTCGACGCCTTCATCAGCGGGATCAACGCGCGCGTACCAAAGCAACGGGGAGGCAACGACAGGCTTCTCCCCGAGGGGTTGCCGAAGGAGCAGATCATGCGGCTCCTCGAAATCGTCGCGCCGGGCTCATCGGAAAATCCATGGAAAAATCCCAAAGCGCGGGTCCGCAACGAACTCATCGTCCAGTGGCTTTATCGGCTCGGAATCCGCCGGGGCGAACTTCTTGCGGTCCGCGTCTCGGACATGAAGGGGGTTTCGAGCGACGTCACCATCGAGCGGCGGCCTGACTCGGCCGACGATCCGAGGATCCGCCAGCCCCTCGTCAAGACGAAGGGGCGATCCCTCCCAATGGCCAGCCTGTTCCAGCCCACCCAGAAATACATCCTTGAGATCCGGGCAAAACTCCCGGGAGCAACTAAACATCCTTTTATCTTCGTCGATGTGCGCACAGGCAGGCCGCTGTCGCATTCCGGTCTGACAAAGGTCTTCGAGGATCTCAGCGACGCCCTCGGCTTCAACATCGGCCCCCATATGTTGCGCCACAGCTGGAACGACGCCTTTTCGGCCGAGATGGACCGTAAAAAGGTGCCTGAAGCGACCGAGAAGAAGGTCCGCAGCTACCTGCAGGGATGGAAGGAAACGTCGAACACGGCGGCGGTCTATACCCGCCGGCATGTCAGGGAAACCGCGAAGAAAATCATGCTCAAGATGCAGGAAGAAATCTTCCACGGCAAAAGCACAGGGAAGGACCGATGAGCCCGAACAGGCAAAATGAGGCGGAAGCTTATTTCCTGCCAGCCGTGGCCAAGACCTTCGCTGGCAGCGCGTTTCACCCCAAGGACGACGTCTGGGAGGTGTGGAGCGCAAGGGGGGGGCTGCGCTTCGATTTCTCCAATATCACAGGCGCAGGCGAGAGGCTCATCCCACCGATAAAAACTGTCCTTTCCTGGTATGTCCAGCACCGGTCATCTCTGCACGCACACAGAATGCTCCATTACACACGGCATTTCTTCGGTGTGACGCTTTTCCAGACTGGAAAATCCGTTACCTCCATTAACAACCAGCATCTGATGGGCTATCGCGACAGCCTGGGTGCTGAACACGAATACTACCTGTCGTCCTTGGCTGGCTTCCTCAAGAAGTGGCATGCGTTCGGTCATCCCGGCGTCGACTCTAGCGCCATCGACTTCCTCCGTAAGATTCGCCTGAGCAACAATCAAAAAGGTGCGGCGGTACTGACGATGGATCCCTTTGAGGGACCATTCACCGACCTCGAATTCGAGGCGATTCACGCCAGCCTCAACGAGGGGTTCCGCAAGGCCGACCTTAGCCTCCAGGACTATCTGGCCACCCGCCTGTTCATGATGCTCGGCTCAAGGCCGATCCAGATGGCGCTTCTGAAAGTCGGCGACCTGTCGGTCGCCGACAATCCGGATGGCACCAAAACATATTCGCTCAAGATGCCGCGGGCCAAGCAGCGGGGCGTGGCCCCTAGGGGCGAATTCAAGCGCCGTCCGCTCATTCCGGACCTCGGGGCTCTCGTCGCCGAACATTGCAAACGAGTCCACCTGAGGTTCGACACCGTCATCGAGGATCCCGACGACGCCCCGATGTTTCCTCTCAAGGCCTCGGACCCCAAAGCGCCTCAAGGCCTAGAATGGCATCTCGGTTCCATCGGCCTGTCGGCTCGTGTGATCAAAGCCTTCGGCGCCATCGCGCCTGTGTCGGAAAGGACTGGAGAGCCCATCCACATGACGCCGATGCGGTTCCGCCGCACCCTCGCCACCCGGGCCGCCGCGGAGGGGCACGGCGCCCTGCTCATTGCCGAGATGCTCGACCACACCGATACGCAGAGCGTTCAGGTCTACATCGAGGCCCGTCCAGACATCGTCAAGCGCATCGACAAGGCGATCGCCATACAGATGGCGCCCCTGGCCCAGGCTTTTGCCGGCGCCGTCGTATTCGGCGACGACAAGACGCGTCCACGGATCACGGACCCCCGTTTCGACGCCACGCGTCCGGTCGGGTCCTGCGGCCAGCACAGCCATTGCGCCTTCTCGGCGCCCATCGCCTGCTACACCTGCAGCCAATTCAACGCCTGGGTGGACGGGCCCCACGAGGCGATCCTTGAACATCTACTCTCCGAGGAGGAGCGCCTGTCCGAAATCGTCGATGACCGCATAGCCCAAATCAACCGGAGGACGATTCTTGCTGTCGCCCAGGTCGTAAAGCTCTGCGATGAGCACAGACAGACGGTGGCGGCCCATGAGTGAAATCTATCATTTCGTCCCCAAGGCTCATCTGAAGGCTTCCGAAAATCTTGCCGCCTTCGTCGAAAGCTGCCGGAGCCAACTTACCGTCTTCGGTTCCGGCCTGAACTTCGATGCCGACGTTTGGGACATCACCAAGGCCTTTAATAAGCGGGGATCAAGCTACGCTGAGCGGATCATCTTCCGCACATTGGCGACGACGGGTCGGGACAAGAAAAACGATCCGATGGCAGAGCCCTTCAAGAGCTTTGCCAAGGCCCACATTCGTTATCAGCAGGGGCTTCGGCCAACGAAAGTACAGGGCAGCCGCATAGCGGCGCTCAGGGTCCTTGAGCAGATCTTGCGCGAGGCCCAAGGCGGATCCTTGGCCGATCCAAGCGCGATCACGGCCGATCTTCTCAACCAGGCGGCCGAACTGACGAAAAGGAGATTCGCACCGACGTCGGCGTACAAAGTTGGCGCCCACCTCGAACTGCTCGCCCATTTCCTCGATGACCATCGCCTGACACCCGCCGCGACAGGCTGGCGAAATCCCATCAAACCACCAGCAGATGGGGATCGTATCGGCAAGGAATTCGAGGAACGCCGGGCCGAGAAAATGCCTTCGGCGGCGGCGCTCGACGCCCTCACGGTCTCCTTCAACATCGCAACGGAGCCGATAGACATCATCCAAGCTTCGGTCGGCGCGCTCCTGATGTCGGCGCCGACACGAATCGCCGAGGTTCTGACCCTGCCAGAGGACTGCGAAGCGAGCCCGCCTCCGGGTGGCGACCCAAAGCAGTATGGATTACGCTGGTGGCCGGCCAAAGGGGCAGATCCCCAGGTGAAGTGGGTGATTCCCTCCATGGCCGACATCGCCAAGCTGGCCGTCGACAAGGTCCGCCGGGCGACCGCGCAGGCGAGGACTGTCGCTGCGTGGTATGAGGAGAACCCCGGGACTCTTTATCTACCACCGGGTTTCGAGCATCTGAGGGGGCAGGATCTCGACCTGAAGGAGCTCGCGGCCCTGACAGGCGGCAGGAAGATGGGCGATTTCTGTACCCATTACAAGCTCCGCAGACGCAACGGACGGGTGCAGTTCGCCGTGGCGGAGGCCGCAATCCTGTCAATGCTGCCGGCGGACTTTCCAGTCTTCGACAGGGTGTCGGACACATCCTACAGCGAGGCGCTTTTCGTCGTCCTCAAGCATCAGTTCCGTTACACGTCTCCGATGGGCTGCATGATCGAACGGGTTACCCACGGCCATGTCGCAAATGGCTTCGGTGCCTGTGTTAAACGGGGGATCACATCGCTGTTCGACCGGATGGGATTCAAGGAACCAGACGGAACGCCGATCCACGTCACCAGCCACCAGTTCCGCCATTTGCTGAACACCATGGCGCAGAAAGGGGGGGCGAACCAGTTCGACATCGCCAGATGGAGCGGCCGGAAAGACTTCTCCCAGAACACCGCTTACGACCATGAGAGCGCCGGTGAGCTCTTAGCCCGCGTGCAGGCCATCGTTGGTGACGACACAGGCATCTTCGGCCTGCCAGCCGAAATCCGGATCAACGAACCCAAGACCCGCGAGGAATACGGCCGGATGGTGGCGCCCACCGCGCACACCACCGAGATCGGCTTCTGCCTGCACGACTTTTCCGGATCACCCTGCGAACTGCATCTCGACTGCCTGCGTTGCGCCGAGCATGTCTGCGTCAAAGGCAACCGCCACAAGACCGGGGTGGTGCGCCGTCAGCTTGCTGAGGCGCGAGCCTTGCTCACAAAGGCCGAGAAGAGCATGACCGCGGAAGCCTGGGGTGCCGACCGTTGGGTCGCGGCGCATACGGAGACCGTGGACAGGCTGGAAGCGCTGTTGGCGATCCTGGAGGATCCGGACCTTCCCGACGGCAGCATCATTCGGGTCGGCGGACCCGGGGGGCCTTCAAGGCTCATCGCCGCCGCGGCGGAGCGCGGCATCGACCTTTCCCCGCCGGAGCCCAGGAGCGAACCGGCCCTCGAATTGCCGCGGAATCTCCTTCAAGACATGGGAGGCGATCGTGGATAGACGCAAACGAGCTCCGAACCTCACCGACCGCGACATCGGCGCCATCGTCAAAATCATCGACGGCTGGACCGGGGATTTGACCTGGCAGGCCCTCATTGATCGCGTCGAGATCGTGCGGCACGCGCGCTACACCCGGCAGAGCCTGGCCAAGCATGGGCGCATTCAGCAGGCCTTCTCCAACCAAATCCAGCGGGAGGAGCAAAAATCGACGCGGCGGCCGGAGGTTGACATACACAAAGACCGCATCGCCCGGCTCGAAGCCGAGATCTCCCGCCTTGAGGCGGAAAACAACCGTCTGCTCGAACAGTTTGCCCGCTGGGCCTACCGCGCCAGCCAGAAAAACCTCGACCAGAACTACCTCAATCAGCCCTTGCCCAAGATTGACCGCGGCGGCGAAGCCAAATGATCTGCCACAAAGCCCAGGGCAGCCAATTCCAGCGGGTCATCGTGCCGGTCTTCATGAGTCGCCTGCTCGATCGGACGCTCCTCTACACAGCCATCACCAGAGCCCAGGAGCAGGTGGTCTTGGTCGGCGACCGGGAGACATATGCCGCGGCGGTGGCGGCGCCGCCGATGCCGTCCAGACGGGTGACCGGCATCGGATTTCATCTTGGTCTGACCAAAACCTCTGTTTAAGGTGTCAGCGGCGGATTAAAACCCGGCCAGCTGGGCGGAATAAAACCAGGCCAGTTGGCGGCGGCATAGAGCTCGCTCTGCCGCTTTAGCGCCGGCGGAGATGGTCAGGGTTTCGCAGCCGGCGCTAACACCGGCGTTCAGGAAGTGGCTCTCGATCGCAACACCAGTGACTGGCAGATTCCGACCCATAGCCGCCCTTCGAGGCTGTGGGGCACGGGTTGATTTGGAAACTCATTTGGCACAGCATAATCCGGTTTTGAAACGGATTTCCGAAGCCGTATTCTATGGCCAATTCTTATCTTTGATGGCGCGACTATTCTTTCGTCCCGCTTGCCCTTATTTTCTGCGCCAAGCCCAGCCCCGGTCCAGGAGGTCTCGAACGTCAACAAGTTGGCCGGCCCTAAACCGACTTAGCGTCGTTAACCGTGCCAGAGTGGCCAACAAAGCATTGTTTTTTCTCACTCTCTCGCACAAGCGACGATCCCAGGTAATAATAAACCTATTACCGTCTGGCGGGCGTTGCGCGGGTGCCGGCCCCGGTCTCCAGATATTGCTGTCCGCAATGGCACAAAACCGTGGTTGATCGGCTGCGGCGAAACGGCGTTGTGTTTTTGAATGACGCAAGCGCCGAGGCCTATATGAAGACTGAAGGTCGGTATTGGCTTCATTGGTTTTTCGGAGA
>JAJSLK010000029.1 GCA_021272165.1 Methylacidiphilales bacterium | reverse complement strand
CGACCGTGAAAGCGAAAATGAGGCGAACAAAAATGAAATCGTGTACCCTAACATCCGAACGCCCAGGCCCGCAAAGACCGAGGCGAAATCAACCTAACAATGGAATTTAACCGGACAGTACTGATTTGAAATCTGAAATTTGAAATCTGAGATCGTTCGCCCCATGCACACCACGCTCCGCTCCAACCTCATCATCATCAAGAACCGCCACGACATCGAGATGATGCGCCGGGCCGGAGCCGTCGCCTGCGATATCCTAGGAAAAATGCGTGCGGCCGCTCTCCCCGGCGTCACCACGGGCGAGCTGGATGAACTGGCCCGCGCCGAGCTTGAAAAAGTCGGCGCTCGCGGCATGAGCAAAAACTACCCAACCTATAAACCCGGCGAGGGTTTCCCCGGCCACACCTGCATCAGCATCAACGAAATCGTCGTCCACGGCATCCCCGGCCCGCGCCGCCTCAAGGAGGGCGACATCGTCACCCTCGACCTGGCCCTTAAGCTCGATGGCTACTGCTCCGACACCGCCACCACCGTCCCCGTCGGCCAGATCAGCCCCCGCCTCCAAAAGCTATTGGACGTCACCCGCCATGCCCTGGACATGGCGATCACCCACATCCGCCCCGGCAAACGCTGGAGCGAGATCGCCCGCCTCATGCAGCACCACGTTGAGCAGCATGGCTTCAACATGGTCCGCGAATTTGTCGGCCATGGCATCGGCCGCGAGATGCACGAGGAGCCGAAAGTCCCCAATTTCGTCACCGCCGAGCAGCTCCGGGCCGATTTCACCCTCCGCCGCGGCATGACGCTGGCCGTCGAACCCATGGTCGTCATGGGCCGCCGCGAAGTCGAACTCTACCCCGACGGCTGGACCGTCTACACCGTGGACCACATGCCCGCCGCCCATTTTGAGCACACGATTGCGGTCACGGATTCCGGGGCCGACATCTTGACCGATGGCAGGCCCTCGCCCCAATTGGCAGGCGAAGCAAGCAAGACATGAACGCAAAGGCGCAAAGACGCGGAGAAAAACAGCAAAAAAAAGGCCATTCAGGTCCCTTCGCCGCCTTTTCCTTTGCGTCTTTGCGACTTTGCGTTCATTCTTCGATTTGCGAAGTTGAGGCGCCAGCCCTTGAGCATCGCCCATTCCCTTGCTATACTTTCCGATTCGACCTAGCTAGAGAAAGACCGTTATGAAAGTGCGAGCCAGCGTCAGAAGGATTTGTGAAAACTGCAAAATCGTGCGCCGGAAAGGCGTGGTGCGGGTGATCTGCACCAACACCAAGCACAAGCAGAAACAGGGTTAGTTCACTCTTACGGAGCCAATATGCCTCGCGTTTCAGGCGTGGACATTCCGCCGGACAAGCCGATCTGGATCAGCCTCACCTACATCTACGGCGTCGGCCGCACCAATTCCAGGGCCATCCTCAAGGAGGCCGGCATCGAATTCGGCCGCCGCGCCAAGGACCTGACCGAGGAAGAGCTGGCCAAGATCATCGGCATCATCGACCGCGATCATCCGGTCGAAGGCGCCCTGCGCCGGTCCATCCAGCAGAACATCGCCCGCCTCCGCGACATCCAATGCTATCGCGGGGCGCGGCACCGGCGCTCGTTGCCGGTGCGCGGTCAGCGCACCCGCTCCAACGCCCGCACCCGAAAGGGTCCGCGCAAAACCGTCGCCGGCAAGAAGGGCGTCAAAGAGTTGGGTAAATAAGAACAACAACAGAGCCGGAGCGTGTCGCTCCGGTCTTCTTGACTCTCAGCAAACGGAACCCCCATGTCAGAACAAGCACCCGCCAAACCCGCCGTCGGCGCTAAAGCCGCGGCCAAAAAGAAAATCCGCAAGGGCGTCACCCGCGGCATCGCCCATATCAAGGCGACGTTCAACAACACCATGGTGACGATCACCGACATGAACGGCGAAACCATTTCCTGGGCCAGCGCCGGCACGGTCGGTTTCAAGGGCGCCAAAAAGAGCACCCCCTTCGCCGCCGGCCGCGCCGCCGAAAGCGCCGCCCAGCAGGCCCGCAAGCACGGCATGTTGGAAATCGAAGTCAAAGTCAAAGGCCCAGGCGCCGGCCGCGAACAGGCCGTCCTGAACCTGCAAAACGCCGGCCTTAAAATCGCCGGCATCGAGGACGTCACGCCCTTGCCTCACAATGGCTGCCGGCCCCCGAAAAAGAGGAGAGTCTAACCTTCCGTTGATCCCGTAACCGTCCGGCTTGGCGAGGTGGGAGACAGATGGCCCCTAACGGTTGGGGCGGCAAACTCCCGCGATCCGGGCCAGGACCTGTCGGAGGCTTTCGCCTCCAGGAGAATACCATGAGAATTCGTTGGCGCGGTTTGGAATTGCCGTCGCGCGTCATTCGCGACGAGCAGGTTTCCACCTCCACCTTTGGCCGCTTCACCGCCGAACCCTTCGAGCGCGGCTTCGGCACCACCGTCGGCAACAGCCTGCGGCGCATTTTGCTCTCCTCCCTCGAGGGCGCGGCCGTCACCCACATTAAAATCAAAGGCGCCGAGCACGAGTTTTCCAGCCTCCCCGGCGTCATGGAGGATGTCACCGACATCATCCTCAACATCAAGAGCCTGATCGTGAAGATGGACGCCGATGAGCCGAAGGAAATGAAGCTCTCGGCCAGAAAAGCCGGCCCCGTCACCGCCGGCATGATCGAAGCCGATCCCTCCATCACCCTCACCGACCCCGACCACGTGATCGCCACCCTCACCGAGGACGTGCCCTTTGAGATGTCCTTCACCGTCAACAAGGGTCGTGGCTACGTCACCGCCTCGGAGAACATTGAGGACACCGAAGAGCAGGAAATCGGCCTGATCTCCGTGGACAGCATTTATTCCCCGGTCACTCGCGTCCGCTATTCCACCGAGGACGCCCGCGTCGGCCAGAAGACCGACTACGACCGCCTGATCCTGGAAATCTGGACCAACGGCACCATCAGCCCGGAGATGGCCCTGGTCGAGGCCAGCAAGATTCTCCGCAAGCATCTCAACCCGTTCGTTCAGTATTTCGAGCTGGGTTCCGAGACCGCCAACGAGGAAGCCGTCACCGCCCTCCGCGATGCCGGCAAGGCTCTGGTCGATCCCGACTTGCAGCAGAAGATGAACATGACCGTCCAGGAACTGGACTTGTCCGTCCGGGCCAACAACTGCCTCGAATCCGCCAAGATCGCCACCGTCGGCGACTTGGTCAAGAAAACCGATGCCGAGCTATTGAAGGTCCGCAGCTTCGGCAAAACCAGCCTGCGTGAAGTCAAGCGCAAGCTGGCCGACATGGGCCTGAGCCTCGGCATGGATTTGGACGCCGCCCAGGCCGCCGCCACCATGCCCGACGACGACGATGAAGCCGACGAGGACGACCTATCCTCCGAGCACGACAAGGCTCCGTCCGAGGAACATGCAAATTCGTAAGACGATTTAGCCACAGATGAAAAGGCAGATGCACACAGATAATTCTGATTCTTGAAATTTCATCTGTGTTCATCTGATTTTCATCTGTGGCGAACCTGATTTTTGGAGTATTTCATGAGCAGTCACATGATTCGCGGCCGCCAGCTCAGCCGCGACACCGAGCATCGAATCGCCATGCGCCGCAACCTGGTGCAAAGCCTTTTTGAGCATGGCAAGGTCCGCACCACGCTCCCCAAGGCCAAGGAGGTCCAGGCCATGGCCGAGCGCCTCATCACCCTGGCTCGCAAGGGAACTCTCACCGCCCGCCGCCGCGTCATCGCGACGTTGAATGATCGCCGCCTTGTCGACGACGAGCAGGAATTCACCGGCCAGAGCGTCGTTCAGAAACTCTTCACCGACATCGCCCCCAACTTCGCCGACCGTCCCGGCGGTTACAGCCGCATCATCAAGCTTCAGGACTACCGCATCGGCGACGCCGCCAGCCTGGTGTTGTTGCAGTTGTTAACCGAGGAATCCGGCCCCCGCGGCACCGCCCGCCGCAGCGCCGGCCTCCGCCGCAAGCGCAACGAACGCCTCCATCGCTTCGCCACGAACGCCCTCAAGAAGGCAAAGCCCGAATCTTCCTCCTCCGAGGAAAAATCCGCGCCGCCCGCATCGACCTAGCCGATGCCGCGTTTGCTGTTGCCCAGCCGCATAATCCACAAGCCGATCCGCGCTCGCCGGGTGGGGGATTCCCTTAAACCCCACTTTGTTCTTTGACACTTACCCCGGCCTCTCTCTAGAATGCGGGCGGCTTAACCGTGGAGCTGCGGTTTGGACGAGTTGTTGATCATCCCCTATATCATCGTGCTGGCCATCGTGGCCATGTACGGATTCCACCGCTACGTTTTGGTTTATCTTTACCTCAAGCATAAGCACGATCCCTATCAGCCCCCCGGAAAGTTCGACCACCTTCCCAAGATCACCGTTCAGCTTCCCATGTACAACGAGGACCAGGTCGCCGACCGCGTCATCCGCGCCAGTTGCCAGATCGATTACCCGCCCGACCTGCTGGAGATTCAAGTCCTCGACGACTCCACCGATCATTCCGCCGACATCGCCCGCCGCGCCTGTGAGGAAATGGCCGCACGGGGCCATAATATCCGCTTCATCCATCGCGATAACCGCGTGGGCTACAAAGCCGGCGCCCTGGCCGACGGGATCGAACAGGCCACCGGTGAATTCCTGGCCATCTTCGACGCCGATTTCGTCCCGCCCCGCGACATCCTCCACAACGTCATCAACTATTTCAGCGACCCCAAGATCGGCATGGTCCAATGCCGCTGGGATCACCTCAATCGCGACGCCTCCCTCCTCACCAAGAGCCAGGCCATCTTTTTAGACGGCCACTTTGTCATTGAACATACCGCCCGCAACCGCTCCGGCCGATTCATGCACTTCAACGGCACCGCCGGTGTCTGGCGAAGAAGCTGCATCGCCGATGCCGGAGGCTGGCACCACGACACCCTCACCGAGGACCTGGACCTGAGCTATCGCGCCCAGTTAAAGGGCTGGGAATTCGTCTACCTCCCCCAGTTTTGCGCCCCGGCCGAGCTTCCTCCGGAAATGATCGGCTTCAAACAGCAAGCCCATCGCTGGACCAAAGGCTCCTTCCAAACCTGCCTGAAATTGTTGCCCCGCGTCATGCGCGCCCATTTGCCCCTGAGCATCAAGACCGAGGCCTTTTTCCACCTGACCAACACCATCGTCTATCCCATGATGGTGATCCTGACCATCCTCATGTTCCCCTGTTATCTGAGCCTCTATAACCCCTTCAACCATTTCACCGGCGAATGGAGCCAGTTCCTCTTCAGCTCCAGCCTCTTTGTCCTGGCCACCTGCTCGGCCACCACTTTCTTCGTCGTCGGCCAAAAGGAACTCATGGGCTCCGAAGCCGGTTGGAAAACCGTCTTTTACATGCCCATCCTCATGGCCTTGGGCGTGGGCGTGAGCCTCAATAATTGCAAGGCCGTATTCGAAGCCATCTGGAGTTACATCTACCGCGCCCCCAGCGAATTTGTCCGCACCCCCAAGTATGGCGCGTCCGGCCAGCAATCCAAGATCTTCTCCCCCACGAGCATCTACACCCTCAAACGCCTCGCCCTCCCGATCATCGAAATTGCCTTCGGCTGCTACATGGCCGCCTGGATCATCATCAGCATCTACTACCAGTTCTGCATGGCCTCCGTCCCCTTCCTGGGCATCTTCTCCGGCGGCTATTTCTACGTCGGCTTCTCCACGCTCCACGCCCTCTATAACATGCAAAAGGATCGCTCCGTCCCGGTGCTTCCTCAGGCGAGCGCCCTTTCCGCATAAGGCGTCAATCGCATGGCCCTCTGCCACATGCACTGGTTCAGCGACGTGCTCATCAAGACCGTCGCCATGAACGTGATCCTTCCCAACAGTGGAAGCGGTCCGTTCCCCGTCCTCTATCTCCTGCACGGTCTCACCGACGACTACTCCGGCTGGGTCCGCAAATCCCGCATCGAATCCTACGTCCGCGATCTCCCCCTGATCGTCGTCATGCCCGACGGATTCCGCGGCTTTTACACCGACAACGATCAAGGCCCCGCCTACGCCCAGTACATTGGTGAGGAATTGCCCGCCCTCATCGAGCGCACTTTCCCCGCCCAGCGCTCTCGCGCCGGCCGCTTCGTCGGCGGTCTTTCCATGGGCGGTTACGGCGCCCTGCGCATCGGCCTGGGTTACGCCAGCCACTTCGCCAGCGTCACCAGCCATTCCGGTGCTCTCCATCATTCCACCGAGCTTCAGCCCCATCTCAACCCCATGGAACAACGCCAAATCTTCGGCGATCTCCACAAGGGTTCCTCCCACGACCTGGTCCACCTGGCCAAAAAAGCCCTGGCCGCCGGCGTTTTGCCCCGCCTCCGCATCGATTGCGGCACCGAAGATTTTCTGCTCGATTCCAACCGCCGCTACCACGCCGAACTGACCGAACTCCGCATTCCCCACGAATACGCCGAGTTTCCAGGCGCTCACGACTGGGATTATTGGGACCTCCACGTCCGCGATGCCCTGGCCTTTCACCTCCCCCGATAACCCGCCCTTTTCAGCAAGCGCATGCTGTCCCACCCGCCCCGCAAATGCGCCAAAACAATAATTCTCGGCCGCCATTTCGCCGATTTCCCACGGGGTATTTTTGTTGCGTGCGCCTCGCACGTGCCACCGGGCAATTGCGTTGCCCGGACATGCCCCAGTATTGACCGGACCGTTTGGGCCGGCGCCGGAAATTGTGATGCATCCTTCTCTCGAGCAGCAAGTTCGCAAGCACCTTGATCCCTCCGCGCCCATCCCGCGCCAGCTTCAGGACCTCCTCGACGACGTTTCGGCCGCCTACGAACAGGCCAACACCCACCGCCAAAGCCTCGAAAACGCCAACTCCGCACTCAACTCCGCCCTCCACTGGCTCCGCTCCACCCTCGAATGCACCGCCGACGGAATCCTGGTCGTCGATGTCAATGGCAAAGTCATCAATTGGAATGGCAAATTCCTCGAAATGTGGCGCATCCCCGCCGACCTCGTCGGCGAGCGCAACGACGAAACGCTTCTCAAATTCGCCATCTCCCAGCTCAAGGACCCCAGCGCCTTCATTGCCAAGGTGCACCAACTCTACCGCGACGAGAAAACCGTCAGCCTTGACATCCTCGAATTCTCCGACGGCCGCGTCTTCGAGCGCTATTCCCAACCCCATCGCGTCAACGAGCGCTACGCCGGCCGCGTCTGGTGCTTCCGCGACATCACTCGCCGCCGCCACGCCGAAGCCGCCCTCGAACAGGCCAAGACCGCCGCCGAGGCCGCCAATCGCGCCAAAAGTCAGTTCCTCGCCAACATGAGCCACGAAATCCGCACCCCCCTCAACGGCGTCATCGGCATGACCGAACTCCTCCTCGGCACCAAACTCTCCGAGCAGCAGCGACATTTCGTCAGCCTCGCCAAAAGCTCCGGTCAACTGCTCGGCTCGCTCATCGACGACATCCTCGACCTCTCCAAGATCGAAGCCGGCAAGCTTGAAATGGAATGCATCGAATTCGACCTCTACGTCTGCGCCGAGGAAGTCGTCGAATTGCTCACAGAGCGGGCCGCCCGAAAGAACCTTGATCTGGGCTGCCATTTCGACCGCGACGTCCCGCGCCGCGCCAGCGGCGATCCCGGCCGACTGCGGCAAATCCTGGTGAATCTGATCAACAACGCGATCAAGTTCACTTCCGCCGGATCAGTCGCCATCTCCGTTACACGCGAATCAGATCTCGTGAAATTCGTCATCACCGACACCGGAATCGGCATCCCCACCGACCGCATGGACCGCCTCTTCAAACCCTTCTCGCAGGTTGACGCATCCACCACGCGCCAATTTGGCGGCACGGGCCTCGGCCTGGCCATCGCCAAGCAGCTTGCCGAACTGATGGGCGGCACAATCGGCGTGCAAAGCCTCCCCGGCCAGCGCGCCACCTTCTGGTTCACGATCAAACTCCCGAACATGGCGCCGCCTCTCTCTTCCGATGCCGGACTCGAACAGGTTTCCGTCCTCGTCGCCGACGACAAGCCCGCG
>JAJSLK010000081.1 GCA_021272165.1 Methylacidiphilales bacterium | reverse complement strand
GACGCACTTCGGTGTGCCAGGGACACACAACCTCGCCGCTGCTTCCACCCGGTGGTTCGAGCCGCCGGGTGGACCTTGGTTGCCGACAACGTCATTGCTGCCGACCTCTGGAACTTACCTCATCCGCGACATACAAGGGACATCTGGAAGTAGCCCGCAACCCTGAGACTTTGCAGATTTGAGTTATCGCGGCGTTTGGGCATACTGCCCGTTCCCATGAGCGCCTTCCTGAAACCAACCCGTGTCCTGCTCGGCATGAGCGGCGGCGTCGATTCGTCGGTCGCGGCGTTGCTCCTGAAAGAGCAGGGCCACGAAGTGATCGGCGTAACAATGAAGGTGTGGCCACAGGACTGCGTTTCCCGCGCCGAGGACAAGTGTTGCGGGCCGCAGGCGGTGGCTGACGCACGGGGCGTGGCGCATGCGCTCGGCATTCCCCACTACGTGGTCGATGAGGCGAATGAGTTCGAGAAGATGGTGATCGATTATTTCACCGACGAATATCGCGCCGGACGGACGCCGAATCCGTGCGTGATGTGCAATGAAAAACTGAAGTTCGGCAACCTGCTGACCAAGGCGCGGGCGCTGGGCGCGACTCATATTGCGACGGGCCATTACGCGCGAATCGAGCGCGATGAAGCCGAGCGCGCGACGCTTTACAAGGCCGCCGACGCAAAGAAGGACCAATCCTATTTTCTTTTCAGCCTGCGGCAGGAGCAACTGGCGGCGTCGATCCTGCCGCTGGGCGGGCTGACCAAGCCGGAGGTTCGCGCTCTGGCGAAGAAGATGGGGCTGAAGACCTATGACAAGGAGGACAGCCAGGAGATTTGCTTCGTGCCGGGCAACGATTATACAGCATTCCTAAAGTCGCACTTGGGCGAGAAGGATTTTCATCCGGGCGGGATTTATTTCAAGGATGGGACGTTCATGGGTGAGCACCAGGGAATTGAGTTTTACACGGTAGGCCAGCGCAAGGGACTCGGCGGCGGGCATGGGCGGCCGGTCTATGTGATCGATATCGACGCGGCGACGCAGCGGGTGATCGTGGGCGACTACGACGATCTGCAGCGGAACGATTGCTTTCTCTCCCAGACTAACTGGGGCGAGGAGGGATTGCCCGGCCCGACCGAGATCACGGTGAAGATCCGCTATAATAATCCCGAGGTGGGGGCGGTGGTGCATCCCCTCCCCGGCCATCGCGCGCGGCTGGAATTTCCGGAGCCGCAGCGGTCGGTGAGTCCGGGCCAGGCAGCGGTTTGTTATATTGGCGACCGGGTGCTGGGCGGAGGCTGGATTGAGCGGACGGACCTATATCAGGAAGCAGCTAAATCTGAATTAATGTAGTAGCTCTTTCTCAACTGAAATTTTACTGGCTTCCACGAGACTCATATTTGACGGAAAGATAGGCCTTTCGGAACCAGATTTCTCCGGAGGACAAATTGTCGAGGCAGCCGACTGGCCAATTGTAGGGGTCTTGGGTTGGCGACTATCCTCAGGCGAATTTTTAAGATATTTACCCATAATTTTGTCAGGCTCGTTAGTTTACCTAGTCTCTACGCCGTGCGGAAAAAGCCTTCATTACCATATTGGGCGGGAAAGTGGGCTTGGCGGGCATCGCCTTGTCAAGGATAGCACCAGTTTGGTCTTGCGCCAAATTGACGTTCGATTTTGTTTTTTGGTCGGCGGGCTGGCGTGGAATTTTGGAATTTTTGCTCATGGCGATACCTTAACCGGATTAATAATCATTACTTTGGAAGGATTGTCTCCGCAAGCATTCTTTTCATAAAGAAAATAGGGCAATGAAAGTGCCACAAATACCAATGAAATCGCCGAAAGTTGGGCCGCACGCAAAAGGATTGCGGTGCGCGAGCTATTGGTCTGAAAATTAGAAAGTTCGGCGTTCGAGTATTGCTTGATCAGGCTTTCCTTTATGTCAGTAAGAATCGGTACGGCTTGATCTGGATTTGAGGCATTAAAAGCCTCCAGGTTGTGGGCGTATTGAATGATCGCCGGGGAAGTTGGGACGTAAGAGTAGGAAAACCCGCGAGCCAGCGCCACAAGATACAAAATGACAGAGTAACAAAACAGAAGAGCCGAGATGGCAAATGGAAGGTAGAAACATAGACTCATCAGACCATTCCATGCATGCGGATACGAGGTTCCCACATAATAGATTCCACCACCCAACGCTGTAAGCAGGCCGGACAAGAGTGAAAGCCTGCCCGCGATATTTTCGCTTCGGGTCAATTGATAATCGTAAGCTTCCTGACAATGCTCTAAAAGCCATTCTCTTAAGGCGTCATCCATGAAGTCGTTCCGTTTAGGTGTCGCGTTCCGTGCTTATTGTTTCTAAAATAATCGGCCTATTTTACAATTGCGGAAGATAAAAATGACTAATTTCACCCCGCGGATCGTTTTGGTGGCGGCGCCGAGCATGGAGGAGGCGCGGAATCTGGCCGAAGGGTTACTGAAGAAGCGTCTGGCGGCGTGCGTCAATCTGGTGCCGGGGGCCGAGTCGCATTACTGGTGGCAGGGAAAACTGGAGAAGGCGGAGGAAGTGCTGATGGTGATCAAAACCTCGGCAGAGCAGTTTGAGGCGGTGGAGAAGTTGATTCACCTGCATCATTCCTACGACTGCCCGGAAATCACGGCGATTTCACCGCAGGAAATAACGCCGAGTTACCGGGTGTGGTGGGAAAAGGAGATGAACGGGATGGAGGAGATGTAGGGAGATCATTCGCAGGCGGTTTTCCTGGTCCCAATATCTCGTTTGATAGGGGTTTGGTCATTTTCTGAATAATTCCCGTTAAGCAATCCGTCATCCTGGGCTTATCGAGGGATGACAAAATTTTGAAACAGGGACGAAATAGCACATAAGACCGGACTTTTCCGTTTGACCCGTTGTGGCGCAAGCCTTACGGTCGTTTTCCCCCTTTATGGCCGACGAACTCAGTTACGTTATCATTAACCCTTATACGATTTACAAATCGCGCACCGGCGGCGTCCTGGCCCGGCTGCTGACTCGGACTTCCCTTGACCTGGTCGGCGCCCAGATGTTCGCCCCGAGCCAAGCGTTGGTTGATGAATATGCGCAGAATATTGTCACGGAGGCCGATCCGCAGGACCGGCACGTGCAGGAATTGATCCGCGACTATGTGAAGGAAAACCTGGCACCCGACCCGGTGACGGGCGTGCGCGAGCGGGTGATGGTGTTGCTGTTCCGCGGCGAAAATGCGGTGCGGCGTATCCGCGAGACGGTCGGCACGTTTAAGAAGAACTTCCTCGGCGGCGAATCGATTCGCGACACCTACGGCGACATCGTTTATGGCCGCGACGGGACGGTGCGTTATTTCGAGCCGGCCGTGCTGGCCTCGCCGAATGTCGAGGAGGCGCGGATGAAGCTTAAGATCTGGGCCCGTTACAGCGATTCCGACGGCGGCCTGCTGGAAAAGGCGGTCCCGACGGTGGGCGACCCGCGCCATGAGCGGACGCTGGTCATCATCAAGCCCGACAATTTCAAGTTCGCCAGCGGACGGCCCGGCAACATCATCGACATTTTCTCCCGCACCGGTCTCTCCATTACCGGCATCAAGGTGCATCGGATGACGGTGGCACAGGCCGAGGAATTTTACGGCCCGGTGCGCAACGTATTGAAGGAAAAGCTGGCCGGTTCGGTCGGCGAGCGGGCGCGCGACCTTCTCAATTCCGCCTTGAACATCCCGATCACGCCCGACCTGCAGGAAAAGATTGGCAGCCTGCTCGGGCCGCTGGCGGGCGAGCAGCAGTTCAGCAGCATTGTGAAGTTCATGACCGGCCATTCGCCGACCGAGACCAAGGGTGAGGCGCGCAACGAGCCGGGCACGGAAAAGTGCATCATCGTGATTTATGAGGGCATCGACGCGGTGCGCAAAATCCGCGAGGTGCTCGGGCCGACCGACCCGGCCAAGGCGCCTCCCGGATCGATCCGCCGCGAGTTCGGCTCAACCATCATGGTCAATGCCGCACATGCCTCCGATTCGCCCGACAATGCCCGGCGGGAAATGGGCATCGTGAAAGTCCGCGAAAATAATTTTAAATCCCTGATCGAAAGTTTTTACCAAGATTAATGCGCAGAAGACTGGCATCGGCGCGCGCATCGTGCTTTGATTGTCGTTCACCCTTCATCTGAAAAATACCGTTATGGAACCCTCCTCCCGCGTCCAAGAACTCACTCCCTCGCTCACGCTCTCGATCGACAGCAAGGCCAAGGCCATGAAGGCCGAAGGCCAGGATGTCATCGGCTTCGGCGCGGGTGAACCCGATTTCGACACCCCCGAGCATATCAAGGCCGCGGCCATGGGTTCGCTCGATGCCGGCTTCACGAAGTATACGCCCTCCTCCGGCATTCCCGAGCTGCGCGCCGCGATCAGCGAGAAGCTGAAGGCCGAAAACGGCCTCGACTACAAGCCGTCGCAGATCATCGTTAATTGCGGCGCGAAGCATTCCTGTTTCAATGCGATGCTGGCGACGCTGGAGCCGGGCGATGAGGTGATCATTCCCGCCCCCTACTGGCTGAGCTATCCCGAGATGGTGAAACTCGTCGGCGCCGAACCGGTCTTCGTCCCGACCAAGGCGGAGAACAATTACAAGATCACACCCGACGAATTCCGCGATGCGATGACGCCGAAGACGAAGATGATCGTCATCAACAGCCCGGGCAACCCGACCGGCTCCGTTTATACGGAGAATGAACTGGCCGGACTGGCCGATGTGGCGCTGGACGAGGACATCCTGATCCTTTCCGACGAGATTTACGAAAAGCTGATTTATGATGATGCCAAGCACGTGAGTATCGCGACGCTAAGCAAGGACGTCTACAACCTGACCCTGACCGTGAACGGCTTCAGCAAGCCCTACGCGATGACGGGCTGGCGGCTCGGCTACGTCGCCGCTCCCGAAGGTGTGGCCAGGGCGATCGATTCGCTCCAGAGCCATTCGACTTCCAATCCGACTTCGTTCGCCCAGAAGGGCGCGCTGGCCGCCTACAAAGGCTCGCAGGATTGCGTGAAGCAGATGGTGGCCGAATATGCGAAACGCCGCGATCTCGTCTGCGGCCTGCTCGACGCCATTCCGCAGCTCAAATATGTGAAGCCTCAGGGCGCGTTCTACGTGCTGGTCGATATTTCGGCCACGGGCCAGAACTCGACCCAGTTTGCCGAGCGCCTGCTCGACAAGCAGAAGGTCGCGGTGGTGCCCGGCATCGCTTTCGGCAACGACCAGACGATCCGTATCTCCTATGCGACGAGCTCGGAGAACATCACGAACGGGTTGAAGCGGATTGCCTCGTTCGTCGGGGCGTAAGCGTTCGACAGACTAAAACAGCCGGATGTCTTCATCCGGCTTGTCCGATTCGTTTTCCTCCTCCGCGGCGGAAGCCTTGCCGGTTTCGGCGGCGACGGAGCGGGAGAGAATTTCCACCTTCTGCTCCGCATCGGCCAGCCGGTCGCCGCAGGCCTTGACCAGCCGCATCCCCTCCTCGTAGCCGGAGAGGAGCTTCTCCAGCGGCAATTCCCCGTTTTCCATTTCCGCGACGATCTCCTCCAGCCGGGCGAGCATTTCCTCGAATTTCTGCGGCGCGTTTCCCGGTTCGGTATCGGGGGAAAAAAGGCGGGCGATCATGAGGTCATGTTGCCCGGACGGAATCGGAAGGTACAGCGAATCCAGCACCGGGAAACATCGGTCAGGCGGTTTGATTCTGCTCGCTTGTGACCGGAAGAACGGGCAACATGCCAAACTTCGTCATGAGGCCCAAATCGAGTGTCCTGCCCCGTTCCTCATCGAGGTCCCTTGAAGCCGGGAGCTCCTTGTCCGGGAGTGGGCCGCTGGAATTCCTGACCTTTCTTCTGCTGGCGATCATTCTGATGACCGGGCCGCTGGTCCTGGGCGCAGCCCGGCTCTGGATCGAGCTGCCCCTGCTGGTTGGCGTGGCGCTTTTACTTATGCTGCAGGGCTTCCGGCTGGCGGTGTCCCCGTTGCCGGGCGAACGGCGGCAACTCGACGCCATCGATCTCAGCGTCATTCTTTTCACACTCTATGCCATCGGTCGCTGGCTGACGTCGCCGACAGAGTATTTTTCGCGGCTGGAAATCCTGAGCGTCATCGCTTACGCCGGTATTTTCCTGACCTGCCGGTATGGTCTGAGGCGCCGGGGATACGGTGTGGCGCTGTTGTTGATGCTCTCGGTGCTGGGCGCATTTGAGACCGGGTTCGGTTACTACCTTTACCAACATTCCGACTGGTTCCCGTTCGGGCCGACGGAACGGCTCCAGATCCACTACCTTCCGCGCTGGATCGGCACTTACGGTTGCCCCAACCATTACGGAAGTCTTCTGGTCATAGCCATCGGCGCGGCGCTGGCGCTCGGCTCGTTTTCCAAACTTTCGTGGCCGATGCGCATCGTCCTCTTTTACCTGGCCGGCATGATGATGTTCGGCGTGATGGGCTCGGGCTCGCGCGGAACATGGCTGGCTTTCATTGCCCTGGTCTTCGCGCTGTTGATCTTCGGCCTGCGCCATGGAACGGTGCGCTGGTGGGTGCCGGTCACCGCCGCCATCGCGCTGGTGGCGTCGGTCATTGGACTTTTCAGCCTCTCGTCGCAGGTGCGGGGACGTTTCAACGAGACGATGGATATCATCCAGTCGGGCGCGCTGGACACTTACGTCCGCATCGAGCTGGACCGCGACGCGCTGCGCATCGCCCGCGATTATCCGATTTTCGGCACCGGGCCGGGGACGTTTGTGTTCGTCCATCCCCGCTACCAGGACAGCACCTTCGGCTACAAGGCGGTGCTGACGCACGATGACTATCTCAACTGCCTCGCCGACTACGGCCTGATCGGCTTTATCCTGGCGATGTTCTTTGTCATTGCGGTCACGTTCAAATACTTCTCACCGCTGCGATCCGACCAGCGCTGGCAGGACCGCGCGCTGGTGGCGACCGGTTTCGCCGCGTGGGCCGCATTGCTGGTTCATTCCACGGTCGATTTCAATCTTCACATCCCCGCCAATGCGATGCTTTTCTTCGCCCTGACCGGCATGGCGCTCGGACGGTTGAAGGGGCCGGAGGAACCATCCCGGAGCACCATTCCATTCGCACTGCTGGGCCGATGGCTCGGCTGGGGCATTGTCGTTTTATCCCTGGCGTACGGGGCGGAAGCGGCGCGAACAGGCGTGAGCGATATCATTTACGAGCAGGCTTTCAATCAGGCCGAGGATGTCCCGAGCAGCGAATCCATTCGCAATGCCGAAGCGGCATTGCAGTACGACCCAATCAATGCGCAGGATCTGCTTTTCCTGGGCGACCTTCATCGTTATATCGCCTCGCGCCAGACCAAGCTGGAGGACCGGGTGACCGAGGGGCAGAAGGCGCTCGATTATTACCAGCGTGCGCTCGCGACGAATAAACTTAATGATTCAATCGAAGCGCGGATGGGAATGACGTTCGACGTGATGCGCCGCTATTCGGAAGCGTTCTTCTGTTACAAATCAGCGGTGATGAACCAACCCTATGACGGGCAATTCTGGTTCTGGCTCGGCAATCACTACTGGCAGCGCGGACTGCCGATCAAGGCCGAGCAGGCCTACCTGCTTTCGGAAAAATGCCCGCACGGCTTCGAAGCCAGTTTCGAAGCGGAAAAGGAATTGCGGCAACTGCGCGCCATGCAGGACGTCCCGGCACCGGCGCCCGGAACCAATCCGCTGCTGCCAACACCCACGCCACCTCAACCGGTGGAACCGCCGACCACTCCCTGATCGGAGGAAGACTCGTCGGGCGGCGCGCTCTCTCCGAGCCGGGTGAGTACCATGCGCAAGGCGGCCGGGAGAAGCGGCTTGCTCAGGTAGTCGTCGAAGCCTTGGGAGAGATATTCTTCGCGGGCGCCGGGAAAGGCGTTGGCGGTCAGTGCGACGAGCTTGGGGCATTTCCCCTTGAGTTTCTTGCGCATGGCCTGGGCCGCCTCGATACCGTCCATCTCGGGCATCTGGATGTCGAGCAGGATCAGGTCGAAGGTCTTCTTAAGAACGGCGTCAACCGCCTCGCGACCATTATTGGCCACCTCGGTTTTATATCCGAGCCGGGAGAGGAGGGCGACGCCGACCTTCTGGTTGATGAGGTTGTCCTCCGCATACAAAATGCGCAGGGGAATTTTTTCCGCCATGCCGGAAATCGCCACCGGCCCGCTGCTTTGCCGGGGGACTTTCCGGCCGCCGCTGACCTCGATCAAAACATCTCGGAGATAGGTCCATTTGATCGGTTTGGCGAGACGCCGGGCGAAAAGGGCAGAACGCTCCGCGTTCAAGGGCTCGCCGAAATCGAAAAGGACACGGGGGACTGCATTCCAATCAGGTGCGAATTTCATCTGCGCGGCCAACGCCACGGTGGTTTCATCGCGATCCATCAGCACGGCGGTGAAGTTGGGCTTGTCCATTTCCATGATGGCCATGGGATCGGTCATTTCGAGCACCTGCGCGCCCCATGATTCCAACTGGCGCTTGAACAGGCCGGGATACCGATGGCCCCGGGCCATGAGGATGAACCGGCTGGCCGCCAGCGAGCGGTCCGGCGGATCCAAGGTTTCCAGAGGAGCGGAGCTGCGCAACGGCACCGTGAACTTGAAGACCGAGCCGGTGGAAAGGATGCTGGAAGCGGTGATGTCACCTTTCATCAATTCGGCCATGCGCTTGCTGATGGCCAGGCCGAGACCGGTGCCGCCGTGCTTGCGGGTGGCGGAGGCGTCGCCCTGCTGGAAGGGGCGGAAGAGAAGCGGCAGGGCTTCCGGCGAGATGCCGAGACCGGTGTCGCTAATGAGAAATTCAAGCTGGTAGAGATTGTTTTCGACCGGCACCGCGTTGACTTCGAGACTGACTTCGCCCTCATCAGTGAATTTGACCGCGTTACCGACGAGGTTGAGCAGGATTTGCCGGATGCGGGCGGCATCACCCAAAAACGAGTTGGGAACGGAGGGATCGATATAGGCGATCAGGTTGATCTGATTGCGCTGGGCCGCGGGGGCGAGCAGGCTGGTGACTTCATCGACACAGATGGCCAGGGGAAAGAGCTTTTCCTCCAGCGTAAATTTGCCGGCCTCGATCTTGGAAAAATCGAGGATCTCGTTCACGAGCGAAAGCAGCGCATCCCCGCTTTGCCGGATGGTTTCGACATGCTCGCGCTGTTCCGGGCTCAGCTCGGAATCGAGCAACAGGCTGGTCATGCCGAGAACGCCGTTCATCGGCGTGCGGATTTCGTGGCTGACGTTGGCGACGAATTCCGACTTGAGCCGCGAGGCCTCCACCGCACCGCGCTCGCGCACGTCGGCCTGGAAGCGGGCGTCGCTCAGCCGCTTGCGCTCCCGCTCAATCCGGTCGAGGACAACGATATTGCGGGTAGTGAGAACGCAGATGACCGCCATGCTGGCCAGGACCACGAGCGAGCAGGCAAAACCGGCGTCGTAATACTTCAGGCGCAATCCCTGGTAGGTGAACCAGCCCAACAGCAGCGGGGCGATGATCGCCGGGACAATCAGGCCACGGGCAAGCAATCCACCCGGGCTGTTGGCCAGGACATGCACCATGAGCCCCTTGTTCGGTTTGGCGCAAAGGGTGCCGAACCCGATCAGGCCAAAACCGGCAATGGTGTGCAGGGCCATCCGGGTTTGGGAAAAGAAAGAGGTGAAAACATCGGTGTCGAACATGTAACCCACCGTGGCCAGCAGGGCGATGGAAAGACCAAGAAAGGAAAGGACCTGGGCGATTTTCGCGCCGCGCGATCCGCGGAAAAGCAGCAACAGGGCGGTCGCGTGCAGCAGGAAGTTACAGGCGGTGTTCGGCGCCATGCGTCCCGGGCTGGAGGTCTCGAAGGCAAAGGGTGAATCGCGAAAGATTAACTCATCGATGCCCAGGGAAATGCCGGTGACGTATTCCACCAGGGTGCCGCCGGCGATCAAAAGTACGAGGACAGAAAGGAGGGTGGAAACTTTTCTCATGCCAGGCTGATGGCCGTAAAGGTAACCGGTGAGCAGGGAAGCCCCCAGAAGGACGAAGCAGATGGCCGTATTTGCCTTCATGCTGACGTAGCCGGGAAGAATCGTCTCGAGCAATCCAATGCCAAAGGTCCAGCCGACCAGAACGACCAGGCCCAGCAGGATCGTCAGCCAGCCCAGGATACGCGCGATGCGCAACGCAGCCCGATAGGAGTGACGATGAAAAACGTCCTGGGGTTTGGCTGGTGAATCAGTGACGTTGCCGAAATCGGTCATGATGAGGACCTAAGAGCCGCAGTTCGAACCTAGCGTCATGTGGTCATTATGCATAAACAACCCGTTGAAACAAGGCGGGCCGGAGACCCGTTAAGCACATTCTTTCAGCGTGACCGGGGAGTCTTTTTCCGACATGCTGGCTGGTCCATGAATATTACAGTCGAAGATGTCGCCCCGTGCAAAAAGCGCCTGAAGATCGAGGTCCCCGCCAATCGGGTCCAGCAGGCCTATGAACGGGTGGCCGGCGATTTCCAGCGGGAAGCCCGCATTCCCGGCTTCCGCCCCGGCCATGCTCCGCGCAGCGTGGTATTGAAAAAATTCCAGAAGGACATTGAAAGCGAAACCCAGCGCATGCTGGTGCCCGAGGCCTATCGCGAGGCCGTCACGGAAAAGAAATTGCGCGTGGTCAGCTCGCCCGAAATCGAGGACCTCAAATATCAGCCCGGGCTGTCGCTCAGCTTTTCCACCGTGGTGGAACTCGTACCCGAGTTCAAGCTGCCTGAATACAAAGGCCTCATCCTGAAAAAGCAGGAAACCGATGTAAAGAACGAGGAAATAGACAAGACCCTCTCCACCTTGGCTGATCAGCGCGCGCAATTCGATGATGCGCCTGACCGCCCGCTGGCCATGGATGATTTCGCGGTGATTTCCTATGCCGGCAAGATCGACGGTCAACTGATAAGCGAAACGGTGCCGGATGCGAAAACCCTTGCGCATAATCCGCAGTTCTGGCTCTGGATGCGTCCTGATGGCTTCCTGCCGAAATTCGCCGAGCAGTGCGTCGGGATGAAAAAGGGCGAAACACGAACCGTAGAAGTTGAATTCCCGTCCGATTTTCCCCAGGCCGACCTGGCGGGCAAGAAAGCCGGCTATGACGTCGAGGTGAAGGAGATCAAAGTGAAGAAGGCGCCGCCCATCGACGATGCTTTCGCCCAGGAAATCGCCAAGATGAACCTGGCCGATCTCAAAACGCGCATCTGCGATGGCCTGGAGCAGGAGAAAAAGACGCAGGCCGACCGCGCCGCGCGTACGGAAATCGTCCAGAAGCTCATTTCCTCGGTCAATTTCGATCTGCCACCCACCGCGGTCGATGAGGAAACCCACGCCACGGTCTACGATATCGTCGCCGAGAACCAGGCCCGCGGGATTCCGGCCAAGCTGCTGGAAGAAAAGAAGGATGAAATTTTCACCAATGCGGGGAAGACTGCGCGGGAATCGGTGAAATTCCGTTTCATTGCGTCGCAGATCGCTGAAAATGAAAAGATCGATGCGACCGACGAACAGGTGGCGCAGCAACTCGCCATGATGGCGCAACGCGAAGGCATCACCATCGAGAAAATGGCCGAGCGGATTCGCAAGAACAACGCATTCGGCGTTCTGCGTCAGCAGATCCAGCGTCAAATGGTGCTCGATTTCATTTTGAAAGAGGCGAAGTTCGAGTAGTTTCCTTCCTATGCACGACCTTCAGAGCTCCTCCTACCTGGTCCCCACGGTCATCGAACAGACTGGCCGCGGTGAGCGCGCCTACGATATCTATTCGCGGCTGCTCAAGGACCGGATCATCTTTCTTGGCACGCCGATTGATGACACGGTGGCCAACATCATCATTGCCCAGCTGCTCTTCCTGCAGATGGAGGACTCGAAGAAAGACATCAGCCTCTACATTCATTCCCCGGGCGGTTACGTCACCGCCGGCATGGCGATCTACGACACGATGCAGTTCATGACCTGCGACGTGGCGACCTATTGCATCGGCATGGCGGCGAGCATGGGCGCGGTGCTGCTCGCGGCCGGTACGAAGGGCAAGCGTTTCTCGCTGCCGAATTCCCGCATCATGATCCATCAGCCAAGCGGCGGCGCCCGCGGCCAGGCCAGCGACATCAGCATTCAGGCCAAGGAAATTTTGCGCCTGAAAAAGCGACTCAACGACATCATGGCCTTCCATACCGGCCAGCCGGTCGACCGGATCGACCGCGACATGGAGCGCGACAATTACATGAGCGCCGACGACGCCAAGGACTATGGCATCGTCGACGAAGTGGTGAAGTCGCGGCGCGAAATCGCCGGTGTTGTCGGCGAGACCAAAGAGAAGTAGAATCCAGCCATGGCCCGTCCCGCAAACCTCACGATGTGCTCCTTCTGCGGGAAGAGCCATGCCGAAGTCCGCAAGCTGATTGCCGGCCCCGGCGTCTACATTTGCGACAGCTGCATCACGGTCTGCAAAAATATCCTCGATAAAGAGACGAAGGAGGAATCGCGTCGCTCCAATACCGAGGTTCCGCTGATCAAGCCGGCCGACATCAAGCGCGAGATGGACCGTTACGTCATCGGACAGGAATTCGCGAAGAAGACCCTCGCTGTCGCGGTGCACAACCACTACAAGCGCATCCTCGCCACCCAGGCGAACCGCCAGAAGACCGAGATCGCGCTCAATTCCTCGTCCGAGGTCGAAATCGAAAAGAGCAACATCCTGCTCATCGGCCCGACCGGCTCCGGCAAAACCCTTTTGGCCCGCACGCTGGCGCGGATTCTCGACGTCCCTTTCTGCATCGCCGATGCGACGACGATCACCGAAGCCGGTTATGTCGGCGAGGACGTTGAAACCATTGTGCTGCGGTTGCTGCAAAATGCCGATTACGACGTGAAGCGCGCGGAAATCGGCATCGTCTACATCGACGAGATCGACAAGATCGGCCGCAAGACCGACAACGTTTCGATCACCCGCGACGTTTCGGGCGAAGGCGTACAGCAGGGCCTGCTCAAGATTCTCGAAGGCACGGTCTGCAACGTCCCTCCCCAGGGCGGCCGCAAACATCCGCACCAGGAATACATTCAGGTCAACACCGAGCGCATTCTCTTCATCTGCGGCGGCGCCTTCGTCGGCCTCGACAAGATCATCCAGCGGCGCATCGGTCGCAACACGCTTGGTTTCGGACGGTCCAAGAATGTGGAACAGACCGACGCGTCGCAACCGCCGACCGCCGTGCTGCGGCAGGTCGAGCCGGAAGACCTGCTCAATTTCGGCCTGATTCCCGAGTTCATCGGGCGGTTGCCGATGATCAGCGTGCTCGATGAGCTGACCGAGGAGGAACTGGTCGAGGTTCTCACCGAGACCAAGAACGCGCTGACCAAGCAGTACACGAAGCTTTTCGCCATGGACAATGTGGGGCTGACCTTCACCAAGGATGCGCTCAAGGCGCTGGCCCAGGAGGCAACCCGCAAAGGCACCGGCGCCCGCGCGCTGCGCGCCATCCTCGAAAAGATCATGCTCGATCTCATGTACGATCTTCCCTCGCGCGAGGACATTGTCGAAGTGACGATCAATCGCGCGGTGATCGACGGCAAGAAGTCGCCGCTGATCCGCCGCAAGCAGGACAAGGAAGCGGCCTAGGGCCCAGCCTTTTCGCCCCACCTTATGGCGTTGGTTTGGGGCATCGACCTTGGCGGGACGAAAATCGAAGGCGCCATCATCGATACCGCCGCGCCCGACAAGCCGCTCTGCCGTCTCCGCGTCCCGACCGAAGCGGAGAAGGGCTATGGCCATATCCGTAGCCAGATCAAAAAGCTCTGCGACACCATCAGCGCGGAATCAGGTCTTCCCCTCCCCCCGGAAATCGGCATAGGGACGCCGGGCGTGATCGACCCCGGCACGCGTATGCTCAAGAATTCCAACACCCAGTGCCTGAATGGCCAGCCGCTTCAGCAGGACCTTGAGTCCGACCTGGGGGTGAAGCTCGTGTTGAGCAACGACGCCAACTGCTTCGCTCTGGCCGAGGCGATTCTCGGTGCGGCCAAAAATTATCCCACTGTTTTCGGCGTCATCCTCGGCACGGGTGTGGGGGGCGGAATCGTAGTCAATGGCCGGGTTCTCACCGGGTGCCACGGCATCGCCGGCGAATGGGGACAACTGGTGCTCGACCCGAGCGGCCCGGTCTCGAATTACGGCACGCGTGGAACGGTGGAAGCCTTTATCGCCGGGCCGGCGCTGGAGCGCTTCTATGCCAAACGCTCGGGAAAGGCGCGCCCCTTGCGGGAAATCGCCGCCCAGGCTGAAGATAACTCAGATTCCGATGCGGTCGCGACCATCGAGAGGCTGACCGATCATTTTGCACGCGCAATTGGCATCATTATCGACGTGCTCGATCCCCATGCCATCGTCCTCGGCGGCGGCGTGGGCAACATTGGCGCTCTCTACACGGAAAAGACACGGGCCAAGATCACCACGGCCATTTTCAATTCCCGATTCGAGGCGGCGTTGCTAAAGCCCACCTTGGGCGATAGCGCCGGAGTCTTCGGCGCGGCAATGCTCGTGGCCTAAATTTCAGCTTTCGACGAACCGATCGAGCAACCCGTGCAGCAGCTGCCGGTTGCGGTCGCAATGCTGGGCAGCCTCTTTCAAAATTGTCTCCGCCGTCTGGACGTACTGCCCTTTCGGCCATTCGCTTTGACCCTGGACGAATTCCTTCACCAAAACGGGATCGACCTCGAGATGGAACTGCAGGCCCAGACACTGTCCCGGGATCACGAAACCTTGCTCTGGGCAACCCGCGCTCAAGGCCAGCCGCGTCGCTCCCGCCGGCAGGCCGAAAGTATCACCGTGCCAGTGAAGCACGGTCGAACTGGAGGGAAGCTCTGAAAACATCGCACGCGACTCAGGAGTCCATGCGATCGGCAGCCAGCCAAGCTCGATCTCCCCATTCTGAAAAACGCGCGAGCCCATGACATCGGCGATGAATTGCGCGCCAAGGCAAATGCCGATGGCCCGCTTTCCCTGACCAAGTGCGGAACGGATCAGCGCGCTTTCAGGCCGGAGCCACGGCCAGTCGCGATATTGATAGATATTCATTTCGCCGCCCATGACAACGAGACAGTCAAAATCGGCCAGCGCGGGCAGGGAGTCGCCGCGGTAAAGGTGGTGCGTTGCGACGGCATGGCCGCGCAGTTTCGCCCATTCGGCAATTTCCCCGGGGCCTTCGTAGATGGCGTGCTGTAGAATCGCGACGTCCATGCGGTTATGTGAACACGATGACAAGAGTACACGCGCATGGGTTATTTCAAGCTGTTTACTAAAGAATTCTTGCCACAATGCGCAAACCAAGCAATTACCTAACCCGTGAGCCTAAAAACCTACAAACGGAACGACAAAATCATGCTCCTCACCACGGGCGAGGTACTGACGGTCGTCGACGATTTCAGCAAGGACAAGAATGATCCCGGCATCATCGTGCAAGGCGAGGTCCGTGCGCTTCTGCGCCATTGCGAGGTGCGCCCCGCGGGGCAGACCCGCGAGCGTTTCGACGCAGGCAAAGGCGTGACGGAACCGGAACCACCTCCGCCGAAACCACCGAATAGCATCCTCCACAGCTTTGCGCAACAGCCCCCGACAGAATCCTGACGAACGGGCATGGATCATTCCGGCGTCATGTTCTGACCGCATTCTTCACCATGGATGACATCCACCCGATTCCGACGCCGCCGATCGATTTTCCCGCCGGCCAGGTCTGGCCCTTTGGCGCAACCTGGATCGAAGAGGAGCAGGCTTTCAACTTCGCGCTCTTCTCGCGCCACGCCACCCACGTGACGCTTCTTTGCTATCGCACGGACGATTCCGTCACGCCGGTCTTTACCTTTGACCTCCGCCATCCCGAACACAAAACGGGGAACATCTGGCATTGCCGCATTCCGGTCGCGGCGATGAACGGCGCCACGCTTTACGCCTACCGTGTCGACGGCCCGAGGGAAATCCGGCGCGGTCATCGTTTCGATCCGGAGAAAATTCTGCTCGATCCCTATACGCCAGAAGTTTTCTTTCCCCCCGGCTTCAGCCGCAAGGCGTGCGAGGAACCGGGCCCGACGGACGGCAAGGCGCCGCTCGGCATGCTCCTGAAACCACGCCAGGCGCTGGCCCGGAACATTGGCCGCGCGCCGCATCATCTGCACGACGTCGTGATCTATGAGCTGCACGTCAAGGGCTTCACGGCGAATCCCAATTCAGGCGTGACGGAAGGCAAGCGCGGCACCTTCGCCGGCCTGATCGAGAAAATCCCCTATCTTCAGGAACTCGGCGTCACGGTGGTTGAACTTCTCCCTATCCATCAGTTTGATCCGCAGGAAGGCAACTATTGGGGCTACATGACCCTCAACTTTTTTTCACCCCATCGCCAGTACGCGACGGGGGATGCCTTTGACGAATTTCGCGAAATGATCCGCGCGCTCCATTCTGTCGGCATCGAGCTATGGCTCGATGTCGTCTACAATCACACCGCGGAGGGGAACGAATACGGGCCCAACTACAGCTTTCGCGGCATCGACAACAAAAGCTATTACCTGCTCAACCGCGACCATCGCTGCTATCTCAACGACACGGGATGCGGCAACACGCTTCGCACCGGTCATCCCGCCGGACGAGCCCTGGTGCTGGAGAGCCTTCGCTTTTGGGGCCGCAAAATGGGGGTCGACGGTTTTCGCTTCGATCTCGCCTCGATCTTTTCCCGCTCCAGCACCGGCCTCATGGATCAGAGCGAATCGCCCCTGATCATGGAAATCAGCTACCTGGGACGCCTGCTCGACGTGATGCTGGTTGCAGAGGCGTGGGACATCGGCAGCTACCAACTGGGCCGCGCTTTTCCGGGCCTCGACTGGATGCAATGGAATGGCCAGTTCCGCGACGACGTCCGCTCATTCGTCAAAAGTGACCCGGGTATGGTTGGGCCGCTCATGCAGCGGCTCTATGGCAGCAACGATCTCTTTCCCGACAAGCTTCACGAAACGTACCGGCCGCACCAGAGCATTAATTTCATCACCGCTCACGACGGCTTTTGCCTCTATGACCTGGTCTCCTACAACCAAAAGCACAATGAGGCCAATGGACACGACAACACCGACGGCTCCGACTACAACCTGAGCTGGAATTGCGGTCACGAGGGCGATATCGGCACGCCCCCGGAAGTTGAAGCCCTCCGCCGGCGGCAGGTGCGAAATTTCTGCGCAGTCCTTTTCCTCGCCCACGGGACGCCGATGATGGTTGCCGGCGACGAGTTCCTCAACACCCAGCATGGCAACAACAATCCCTACAACCAGGACAATGAAATCGCCTGGCTCGACTGGGGCCGCCTGCAGCAATACGGAGATGTTTTCCGCTTCTTCAAGCTGATGATCGCCTTCCGCAAGGCGCATCCCTCCATCGGCCGGCCCACCTTCTGGCGTGAGGATGTGACCTGGTATGGGGCCGACGGCCCGCCTGATCTTGGTCCCGATTCCCATGCTCTCGCCTATTGCCTCCATGGCGATTCTTTGGGCGATGACGATATTTACGTGATGATCAACAGCCACTGGGAAGAGTGCTTCTTCCACATCCAGGAAGGCTCCCCGTCGGACTGGCTTCGCCTCGTCGATACGTCCCGCCCCTGCCCGGACGATTTTGTTCAGCCGGGCCAAGAGCATTCGTTGGAAAGCCACCATTATCTGGTGGGCGCCCGCTCGGTGGTCGTTCTTTTGCGTCCACGCCATTCCGGAGCAACGACGTAAAATATTTCGGCGCGACCTGTCCCAATTTTTTGGATAGCCTCCCGGCAAGTTCAACCCATCCGCCGCCGTTCCATGCCCTTACTCGCCGATCTTTTTCAAATCGCCATTCTGGTCACCTGTCTGATTGGGCTGGGACTGGCGAGCAAGCGGCTCCTGCCGGAAATTCCCTTTGCGCTCCATTTCTGTTTCGCGCCGCTCGCCTTCACCGGGGTTCTCTTCTGCTTTGAGCATTATTTCCCGCTGGGACAGATGCCGTGGCTTTGGATTCCCGCCTTCGCCTATTCGCTTTGGCTCATGGGCCGGGCGGGAAAAACCCTCCTGCGCGAGCCAGTCCTTTGGTTCTTCATCCTCGGCTTCTCGGTCTGCCTTTTCTGGCGCTTTTCCTACCCCGATATTTATGACATCAGCGAGATGCTGCCCGACATGGATCATCTCGTCTCCTACTCCACCGGCGGCCACCTCCCGGCCGAAGACGTCTGGATGAAAGGCACGAAGGACGACAGCTATTATATCTTTCAATATTACGCCGCGGGACTGATTCATCGCTTCATCGGCTGCGGCCCCGGCCTGACCTACCAGCTCGGCTATTGCGTCGTCGTCGCCATGGGCGTCGCGGGAACCGGCGCCGGCGTCCAGGCGGCAACGCGTTCCTTCGGGGCCGGACTTTGGGCCGGCATCGTCACGGCGCTGGGCGGCAACGGCACGACGTTGCTGACGCCCTTCATGAGTTCTCATTTTTTGCCGTCGCCTCTGCTTGCGATGCGATTCACCGGCAGTTATGCGATGCCTACGACGCCGGGCATAACTCCTTTTGGCCTCGAGCTGATCCATTTTCTCGGGGCCAGCAAGGTCGATGCCCCGATGGAATATTACTCCTACATCATCATGCTGGGAGACTTCCACCCCTCCCTGAGCAGCCTCGCCTTTTTCGGCCTGGCGATTCTCGCCATTGGCACCGCCGAAAGCGCCCAACCTGGAAGCAAGACCGACAAGTTTTGCGTCACGGCCGCCATCGCCACCGCGGTTTTCATCCTGGTCAGTAATACCTGGATCCTTCCGCTCCAGGTCGCGCTGGTCGTCTGCTGGCTTGTTTATCGCTGGTGGATCGGACGTGGCGACTCGTGGATCCACATTCTGGCCAGCGTTCTCGGTTGCGTCATCCTGATCCTGCCCTACTTCAGCTATTTCGCCTACGAGTCACGCTACTATCCGATTCATTTTGAGTGGGTCAAGGAACGGCCTCCGCTCCTCGACTGGCTGGCGGTCATGCTTCCCGCTTTCCTGATGTGGCTCGTCTGCCTTCGCGCCGCCCGGACCGATTCGTTTGCGCTCTTCACTGTCACCGTCGGCATCGGCGCGTTGCTCGGCACCTATTTTTTCTACATCCACGATATTTACGGAGGAGATGCCGCCGTCTTCAACACGACATTGAAATGGTGGCCGTGGACTTATGCGCTAGTTCTCATGCTCGGCCTGATTTCCGTCTGGCGGAATCTGGTCCTGCGCCGCCTCGGCCTTATCGTCATGGTCCTGACATTGGTGGGCAACCTCTGGATCTTTTCCACTTATTGGTGGAACAATTCCCACCCCCACATGGGGCGCCTCGACGGCTACGCCTGGTTCACCGATAACACCGAGCAAAACGCCATTTACCAGCAGCTTCAGACCATGCCGCGCGGGGTCGTGCTCGAAAGTTCCACCCCAAACTCCGCCGATACCGGCACCTCCCTGGCCCTCTTCACGGGACATTATTCGCTGGGCGGATGGACCGGGCATGAAATTCTTTGGCGCGAAGGCCGTGAGGACATTGCGCGGCTCGCGGAGAACCGGGACAAGTTTTACACCGGCAAGCTCGAAAATCCGGCCAGCTGGCTGCGGGCCGCGGTGCCGGGCGGCGTCGATTACATCGTCTGGATCAACAAGGACAACGATCGCGGGCTCGATATCTGGCCCGTCATCAACGACGCCATCAAGGAAGACTACGATTGGAGGTCGACCTTCGACTACAACAAGGGCCACTGGGGCATGTGGGTGAGAAAGACACGGCCCTGATTTGCGTGACCCAAGAGCGCCTCAGGCCAGAGTGTCGCGGATAAATCGGATATCCTCCGGCGTAAGTTCCTGCTTCGTCGCGCCGAGATTACAGCGGGCCTGGTTTTCGTTGCGGAAGCCGGGAATGACGCAGGCGACCCGCGGCTGGGCCAGGATGTAATTGAGCGCGGTTGCCGCAAGCGTTTCCGTGCTGGAACCGAAGCGGGCCTTGAGCTTTTCGAGCTTCGGCTTGAGCCGCTTCAGGTTCTCCGCGCCAAAGGCCTGATGATCCTTCCGGTTGTCGCCCGACTCGAAGGCCGGCGGCTTGGCCGGATCGTACTTGTCGAGCAAGATACCCTGGGCCAGCGGACTGAACGCAACGAAAGTGAGATCGTGCTGATCCATGAGCTTGACCAGGCGCGATCCGGGTTGGACGAAGCGGTCATCGAGCGCATTGGCCCATGATTGCAGCGCCTCGGGCTTCACGACCGGCACAACCTCCTCAAAATCCTCGATGTTATAGGCGGACAATCCTTTCACCCGCACTTTGCCTTCTTTGACGAGCTGGTTCATCGTCTCCGCTGCGGCGGGCAGGTAACGGCGGCCGGGACCGAAATCGCCGTGGTGAAAATAATAGATGTCGATGTAGTCCCGCTGCAGGTTGATGAGCGATTGCTCGCACTGATGGCGGATATGGGCCGGCTCATAGGCATGCTCCGCCGTACCGGGAAAATGGCCGATCTTGCTGGCAACGATATAGTCCGTCGATTTTACGCCCAGCTTCTTGAAAGCCCGGGCCAGCATCCGCTCCGCCCGGCCATTGCCGTAGACATCGGCGTTGTCGAAATGATTCACCCCGGCATCGAGACCTATTTTAATGGCGCGAATGATCTCGTCCTCATCGACATTGGCCCAGCCATTGGGCGAGCCGTTCACCCAATTCAGGCCGCCCATGGTCCAGCAGCCAAAGCTGATTTCCGATACTTCCAGATTCGATTTGCCGATTTTGCGTCGTTTCATGACGCAATGATAGAGATTGAACCAGAAGAGTCACGCCGATTGCCGATCGGTGACCGGCTCGGCCATTGATTCAAACGACGTTGCCTTTTTCTGCATCACCTCGAGGTAAAAGGAAATCGTCTGCTCGGCCAGGATGTCCCAGTTCAGGTCCGCCAGGGAAACTTCCCCCGCCGGCTTCCGATTCTGGTACCACGCGCGAATATCGTGCAGAACGGCCGGCCCGAAATCACCCTCGTAGAGGTAGACCCAATCCGACCCGACCATCTCCTGCAATTCCAGCATTCCGGCGGTTTTCGGCAGGACAACCGGCACATTGAACGAAAGCGCCAGCAGTGCCGAACCGGAATTAAAGATCGCCCGATAAGGCAGGACCATGACATCGAGCGCGCTGATGAAATAGGGCATCTCCTTTTCGTCGATCATTCCCGGCCGGAATTCAATCCGGCCATCCTGCGCGGCACCCGATCGTATTTCCTGCTCCAGCAGCGGCTCGTGAATCCTGCCCGCCACCAGCAAATGGGCCTCGGGCAGGTCAAATTCCCGCCAGGCACCGAGCAGTTCCGGAATTCCCTTATAGCGCCGGATCACACCGACACAGCCCAGCCGCCAGCCCGAGTCCACCAGGCCCAAATGCCGCCTCGCTTCGGAACGGGTCACCTGGCCCGGATAGGCATCACGAAAATGCCCGTGCCGAATGACGGTCATGGGAACTTTACGCCTGAAAATATGCTCCCGCCGCACCAGCGGCAGGTTTGCCCGGCTCAGCGAAATGATTCCATCGATCTGCTGGTCAAAAACCCACCAGAACAATTTTTCCAGAATCGGATGGCGATTCTCATGCGACCGGAGATTGTGCGCCGTCCAGATCAACCGCGCGCCCCTCAGGCGGGTGAGCCCCAGCAGGAGCAAGGTCTTGGCACCGTGCCAAAGCGCCTTACGCCCGGATGGCATGTTGATGCTGGTTTCCGGCCAATGAACATGAACGATATCCGCACGCTCCCAAAACATCTGTCGGGGAGCGTATTCGACGACCTCGATTCCCCTCTGCTCCATGGGCCCATAGAGAAGGCTGTTGAACGGATTGCTCTGCCTATTCGCATAGGCCGGAAATGCCACGATTTTGATATCAGCTCCTGGTCTAGAGGGGTGCACCTTATCTCAGCGGTGCCGCAAGAAAAGCCTTCACAGAATAGCGCCCTGGGAGTTGGTTTCAATGCCCGCAGCAGTTCTCGAACCGCGAACTCTCGTCGATTGTTTAAAGTTAATCGTCGTTTCATCCGTTGCAGACAGCAAGGGAGTGAGATCCCCTTAATGAGCACTTTGGAAAGAGAAAGTGCACTCGGGGAGACTCGAACTCCCATGGGTTACCCCACACGCACCTCAAGCGTGCGCGTCTGCCATTTCGCCACGAGTGCAGGGAGGGGAAGCTTAAACGCTGAGCCGGATTTGTCACTGAAATTAGTGCGCCCGGCTCCGGAGTTGGCCCGGCCCTTTCCGGCTCCGTTTTTGCTATTTGGCGCGACCGCCTCTAGATTTTGGACAGCTTATGAACGAATCGCCTCACGCCTGGTGGGATTTCGGTTACGCGGGCATTTTCGGCTGCGTGTTTCTCGAGCAGATCGGCGTCCCCATTCCCGCCTTCCCGGCCCTGCTGGCAGCCGGCGCGTTGGCGGCTTCCGGCGAACTGAACCTGCCCGTCGCCCTCGCCGTGGCGGTCGCGGCCAGCCTCCTGGCTGACATCATCTGGTACGGAATCGGGCGGGTGCGCGGCGGCAAGGTGCTGAACCTGATGTGCCGGTTGTCGTGGAAACCCGACACCTGCGTCAGCAAAACCAAAATCCTCTTTTCCCAGCACGGCACGAAAACGCTGTTGTTCGCCAAGTTTGTCCCGGGCCTGAGCACACTGGCACCGCCGCTGGCCGGCATCGCCCAGGTACCCTTCCCGCGCTTCGTTTTTTTCGATGGGGCCGGGACGGTGCTTTGGGCCCTGATCCCATTAATCGCCGGGGCTTACCTGCAAATAAGCTTCGCCTCCCTTCAGGAGCGGGCCTATTCGCTCATCCCCGATTTACCGTGGATCTGCGGCGCGCTGATTCTTGCCGTCCTGGTCTGGCGCTACGTCAATCGCAGCCGCTATCTGCTGCAACTCCGCGACAGCCTGCTCGGCGGCATCAGCGCGGACGACTTGCAACGCGCGCTGGAGCGCGGCGAGGAGATTACGGTGATCGATGTCCGCGACGAACTTTCCGCCAAGGAGAAGCCGCTGATCCTGCCGCAGGCCCGTTGGATTCCCTACACTGATTTGACCAACCGACTCCCGGACCTGGCCCTGGACAAGCTGATCGTTGTTTATTGTGACTGCCCGCGCGACCAGGCCGCGGTGGCCATGGCCCAATTTCTCCGCGACCATGGCGCGAAGCAGGTGCGGCCCCTGCGCGGCGGGCTCGAAGCGTGGATCAGGCAGGGATTCGCCACTGCAGAGTTGTTCCCAGCCGCGACCATGGCAGCCTGATGGCGGTCTCCATTAATCACCCATGAAAATCACTGTCCTTGGCGCCGGCGGCGGCGAAGTCACCGGCTCCTGCTATCTCGTCGAAACCAGCCAGGCCCGCGTGCTGGTCGATTGCGGTCTCTTTCAGGGCACCGAGGGTGCGGGCGGATTGAATCGCCCGCCGCTCGGCGCGTCCTCCGCGCGACTCAACGCCGTCGTCCTCACCCACGCGCATCTCGATCACGTCGGCCGCCTGCCGATGCTCGACCAGACCGGATTCGCCGGCCCGATCCATGCCACGCCCGCGACCATCGAGATGACCGGGCTGATTCTCCGCGATGCGGCGAAAATCCAGCAGCAGGACGCCGACCGGCATAACCGCAACCACGGCGATGAGGCCCCGCAGCACCCGCTCTACACCATGGAGGAAGTCGAGGCGGTCCTGCGCCTGCTTAAGCCCGTGCCCTACGACGAACCAGTGCCAGTGGCACCCGGTATCCGCGCCTGTTACGCGGAAGCGGGGCACATGCTCGGCTCAACCAGCATCAAGCTGTTCGTCGAGGATGGAGGCGTCAAACATACCATCGTTTTCTCCGGCGATCTCGGCCCCAAGGGCGCGCCGATCCTGCGCGATTTCGAGACCTTCTCGCAGGCCGACATGGTTTTCCTCGAATCGACCTATGGCGACCGCGATCACCAGCCCTTCGCCGACACCGTCCGGCAATTCATCGAGATCGTGAAACGGGCAACGGAACAGAAGGGAAAAATCCTTGTGCCCACCTTCGCGGTGGGACGCGCGCAATTGCTCACATTGCTCCTCGCCTCGATTTTCCGGCAGAAAATCATCGCGCCCTTCCCGGTCTTTCTCGACAGCCCGATGGCCATCGAGGCCTCGCGCATTTATGCCCGCCATTCCGAACTCTTCGACGAGGATATGGTCGCTTATCTCAAGGCCGGCCCGATCGCGCCCGATCTCGCCACGCTAAAAATGTCGTCGACGGCCGATGACTCCAAGGCCATCAATAATTGCCCGGGCCCCTGCCTCATCATGGCTGGAGCCGGCATGTGCACCGCCGGGCGCATCCTGCATCACCTGCGCCACAACCTCGGTAATCCTCAAGCCCACGTCATCATCGTCGGCTTCCAGGCCCGTGGTTCGCTCGGCCGAATGCTGGTCGATGGAGCGAGAAAAGTGACCATCTTCGGCGAGCCGATTTCCGTCCACGCCCAGGTTCACACACTCGGCGGATTCAGCGCTCATGCGGGACAGACTGATTTGCTGAAATGGTTCGAGTATCTTGCCCCGGTGAAACCGCGCGTCATGCTAACTCACGGTGAAAACGGCCCGCGTAGGGCGCTGGCCCAAAAAATCACCGAGCGGTTTGGACTCACTCCGTCGCTACCGGCGCTAAATGAAGTGATCGAATTCTAAGTGCCGTTCGGGGCTGGATCGACACCAGCCCCGAATTTCTCCGCGCAAGAGTTTAACGATATCCGCCGGAAACGTACCAGGTCTCGCCGCTAACCCACGAGGAGTCATCGGAAGCGAGGAACGCTGTCACAGTCGCGATGTCGTGTGGCTTGCCCACCCGGCCCACCGCTGTCTGGGCCACATAAGCCTTGTGGAAGTCGTTCTCCGGGCTCGAAACGCCCAGGACGTCCGTCCCTTCCGTCACGACCAGGCCCGGCGCCACGCCGTTCACGCGGATTTTCTTCGGCCCCAGTTCCTTCGCCAGTGCCAGGGTAATCGTGTTGACCGCGCCCTTGGTGCTGGAATAGACCGAGGCACCGGGAACCCCGTCCCGTCCGGCAACCGAACTGATGTTGATGATGCTGCCACCCTGATCGGTGAAGTGCTTCACCGCCTCCTGCGTGGTCAACAACAGGCCAAGCACATTCAGGTTAAACTGCTTGGTGAAATGCTCCTCGGTGATGTTTTCCAGCGGCAGGAATTCGTAAATACCCGCGTTGTTCACCAGGATATCGACCTTGCCGAAGGCTTTCTTCGTCTCGGCAAAAAGTTTTTCGATCTCCGCCTTTTTCGCCACGTTGGCGCCCACGGCGATGGCCTTTCCGCCCTTCTCTGTGATTTCCTGGACGACCAAGTCAGCGCCCTTCCGGCTCGACGAATAATTCACGACGACCGCCGCGCCTTCCGCGGCGAGTTGTTTGGCAATACCGGCGCCGATTCCCTTGGAGGCACCCGTGACGACGGCAACTTTACCTTCTAGTTTTTTCATGATTTTTCTTTGGTTGGATGGTTGTGGTTTCGAAGAAAGGGACCGCCGGATCATTCGATCCAGCGGGTGACCGGAACGATATAAGGGCCGGAAGTCATCGGGCTCCAGAGAATGCCTTCCGAAGGAAACAAGCCATCGGCGATTTTTTCCTTAATGCGGGATTGCATGCGGCGGACCTGCATCAGACCCCGATTGATTTGAGGCAACGGCTCGGTCTTTGTTTTGACGGATGCGATTTGATGGATCATGGCGATTTCCTATTTAGTTGACTGGTTGGTATAGCTTTGTTGCAAAAAATTTTATGCTGCGCTCTCGGCTTGTTTCACGTTGAGAAGCCGAACAGCACCCGACAATAGATGATCGAGCAGCGAAAGATTATTCTCGATCTTAGCCTGCATGATAGCACCCATGAGATAAGAATAGAGTTCACGCGCCAATTCCTTCGGGTCCTTCGCTTCGACCGTCCCTTCCGAAACCAGATCACGAACCATCGACTCGAGATACCGGGTGACTGCGCCCAAGGTCTGTTCCACCTTGCGGCGGATGTTCTCGTCCTGCGTGCTCAGTTCATAGCCAAGCGAACAGAAAGGACAGCCGAGGACTTTTCCATATTTGTGGAATTTCTCGGTCTGGTCCTCGATCACCTGCCGGCAATACCTCTCCAACCGTTCCAATGGCGGCCGCTGGGCGGAAAAAACCTGGTCAAAAATCGCGCGCTTCTGCGCTCCATGATGCTCCATGGCGGCGACAGCCAGATCCGACTTGGACTTGAAAGCATAATAAAAGCTCCCCTTGTTCACGCCGGCCTTGGTGCAAATATCGTCGACACTCACCGAGCCGTAACTGCTTTCCCAGATCAGTTCCAGGGCAGTTTCGAGGAGCTTGGTTTTGGTTGGGCTTTCTTGTCTCACGAAGCCACCGTAGTTGACTGGTCAGTATAGTGCAAGCGAAATTTTCAGGATTTCTTTTGAGAATGCCCAACCTTCTTTGGCCGTGGCGCTTGGGAGAGACTTTTTCTGCCGCGTTCTAGACCTCTTCCACTGACATGGGCGGCTCACCCTGGCGGGGAAGATGGAAAACATCGGCAACCGCTTTGGAAAAGCTGGTGAAACTGACCGGCTTGTTCACGTAGTTGGTGACCTTTAATTTCCGGCATTCCTCCATGTCCTTCGGATCGTTGGAAGAGGTCATGACAATCACGGGCACATTCTGAAGTTTTTCGTCAGTTCGGAGCCGTCGCAAAAGATCGAGGCCGCTGAGCGAGGGAAGCTTGAGATCGAGAAAAATGGCGATGAGTTCTTCGGTCAGAGTCTTACTGGGCACCGTGAGAAAATCGAGAGCCTTGCGACCATCGGTGATGAATTTGACGTGGCCAGCCATGCCGCTTTTTTTCAACTGACGCAAAAGTAACTCGCGGTCGTCGTCGTTGTCCTCGATTACCAATACACGAACGGAGCTTTCGGTATTTTTGGAAAACGGCATATTCAGGATCGTGCCACATCCCGGCCGAATGGAAAGTCAAACTGCGGCATCAGAAGATGCTTCTGATCCATCCAGAACTCGCGGAGGGTCCGGGCGATTCCGACCATCTCGCTCAGAGAAGAGGGCTTTACCAGATAGGCGTTAATATGGAGCCGGTAGGCGGTCTCGACGTCCCGCTTCTCGTTGGAGGAGGTTAAGGCCAAAACAATCATCGAGTGAAAGATCTCATGGCGGCGGATCCATTTGAGCGTCTCCATGCCGTCGAGACGCGGCATCTTTAAATCGAGCAGGACAAGATCAGGCGGCAGCGCGTTCGCCGACGTTCCCTTGCCGGAACAAAACCTGTCGAGATACTCGATGACATCCTGGCCGTCTCGGCAACGATGGATCGGCTCTGAAATACCTCCGGCCTCGAGCGCACGCTGGGTTAAAAAAGCATCGTCGTCGTTGTCCTCGGCTAATAAGATGTTGCGCGGAATATTTCTCTTCATGTTGCTCGGTTCAATTCGACCCAAAACTTGCTGCCTTGTCCTTCCTCTGATTCAACTCCGACGGAACCTTGTATGGATTGAACGGCCTTGCGCACGATGGCCAAACCCATTCCGGTTCCGCCGTAACGTTGGGGCTCGTTGACCTGCACAAACATTTGGAATATCCGCTCAAAATCACGGGGTGCAATACCAATTCCGTTGTCCTGGATCCAAAGGCGCACTTTTTCCCCATGGTCCTCGCACCAGACCTTAATGCGCGGTTCGGTGCCGGGAGCGACGAACTTGGCGGCGTTGCCCAGGAGGTTGGAAAGCACCTGGGTAAGCGCAGCTTCCAGGCCCATGATCTTGGGCAGTGTGCCCACCACTTCCACCTGCGCCGCGGGAAGATGAAGGTTCGGATAATGCTCGATGATTTCCCGCACGATTTTGTCGAGGTCGAGCGGTCCCAGCATCGCCTTCTCCTGCGAAAGGCGCGTATAGGCGAGCAGGTCCTGAATCAGCCGGTCGAGGCGTTCGGCCGCGTTCCGGATACGCAGCAGATAGTTTTTCCCCTGCTCGTCGAGCTTGTCGGCATAATCCTCCACCACCGCCTGGGCGAAGCCCTGCATGGCGCGCAGGGGAGAGCGCAAGTCATGCGAGATGGTATAGGAAAAGGCCTCGAGCTCGATCACCGCCTGCTGCAGCGTGGTCGTGCGCTCCGCCACCTCGCGTTCCAGGTTTTGCGAATAGGCCCGGAGCGTCCGCTGAGTGTGCCGCATCTCCGTGGCATTGTGGAAGACCAGCACAACGCCCAGAACTTTTTCCTTGGCATCGTAAATCGGCGCCGCGCTGTCTTCGATGGGCCATTCCTGGCCGACCCGTGAAATCAACACGGTATGATTGGCCAGACCAACCACCTTCTTTTCGCGAAAGACCTTCGCTACCGGATTTTCCACCGGCACCCGCGTCTCTTCATTGACGATTTTGAAGACTTCCGGAAGCGGCTTGAGCAGAGCGTCCGTGCTGGTCCAGCCCGTCAGCCTCTCCGATTCCTCGTTCATGAAAACGACACGGCCTTCGGGATCGGCCACGATCACGCCATCGCCGATCGATTTGAGCGTGACATGGAACCATTCCTTCTGCTCCTCGAGGTCAGCTTCGGACCGGGCCAGAGCGGCGGCGCGGTCCTCGATAATGGTGAGCGCCCTGCGATATTCTCCCGCCAATTTCATGAACTGGCGCCGCACCACCTGCGCAATTGAAAGGGAAAGGAGGACAAGAAGCGCGCCACCACCATAGGTGACGATGCTTTGCATCTGGTGCACTCTTCGCAGCCGTTCCTCCTGAAGAGCGATTTCGGTCTGATTGAATTTTTCATACTTGGCCTCAACGCCGTCCATCAGCGTCTTGCCCATTTCGATGTCCTGGGGATTCACGATGGGACGCTCCACCCGCCGCGCGACCAAGGTCTTGGCGTAATCAAACCAAAGATCTTTGGCTTGGATGATGTCTTCGGCGTTGCTGACCTGGGCGGGGTTGTCCTGAACCATCTGCTTAAGTTGATCCAACTGCACATTAGTCGCGTTTTGGTCAGCCTCAAAGGCGCGGACAAACGATTCATCTCCGGTGAGAAGATAGCCCCGCATATTATCCTGGCTGTCGCAAACGCGCGTCTGGCTGTCCCGCTCATCAACAAGAACCCGATAGGAATGATACGACCAGTGCATGTCATGGAAGAGCCATAACACCAAGGACAGGAGAAGAAGCGCGGTCAGGAAAATGACCGCGAGCGGCAGGAGGATGGCCGATCTGAGTGTTTGCGAAAATCGTAATGCATCAGAATCAACGGTCATGTCATCTCCGGGGCGGAACAAAAAGTTACGTCGGGAAGACAAAAAGCAAATAATTAAAAACGGCTGGGACGCTCCCGTTTCTTAATAAGAGTGAAGCGTACCGGGGAAACGAATTCGGTACGCTTCAAAATCAATTCGGCTATTGGTCGAAACTTCCCCGCTTTTCCTTGACTTGGTCGTTCTTGAAAACGATTACTACTTCGCTGGTGGAATTACGATAGGTATAGGTCGTCTGCGTGCCGCCAACAATCGGAATGGGCTCATCTTTCGATTCCGTCGGGGCGCCCATAATACTGCGCACTTCCGCCTGAGACATGTCGTTATGAATCTGGTCAAGATGGGCCTGATTCAAAGTCAAAGGTGAACCGCCCCCGCAACCGAGGAGAAGCAGTGATAATGTCGCACATAGTAAATATCTCATAGTAACCCTTTCTTTTGCTTTTTCAGTTGGGCGTCATCAAAAGCACACCCCTCATTTCTCTTTCGCAGGCCTCATGCCAGACAGATATAATGATCATATCTATTTTATCATAAACATATTGCGCCTAAGCATCGTCTGCGCATGCATATCGCTACAAAGCGCTTTGCATGATGACTTAAAACAAGCCTCGCAAGATGCCGGAAACTTATCGTTGCTCGTTTTCCGCGAGCGGCAGGAGAAAGAAAAATTCGCTCCCCTCCCCTAACTGACTGATGACGCCGATCTCGCCGCCGTGCGCCACAACAATTTCGCGGGCGATGGACAGGCCTAGTCCGGCGCCGGTCTTGTTCGTGCCCGGCACACGGTAGAAGCGTTCAAAAATATGCTCCTGATGTTCGGACTCTATGCCCGGGCCCCGGTCCTTCACCGAGAAACGGATACCCGGCTCATTTGACCGCGATTGCCCCGGCTTCACTTGCAAAATAATTTCACTTCCCGCTGCCGAGTATTTGGCCGCATTCGTGATCAGGTTGGTGAAAACATAGGCCAGGCGCTGCCGATCGACGAGGACGTCCGGCAAATGGGGAGCGATCTCCATTTTGACCGTTTGGCCGGCCGCGTGAACAATTTCACGTGTTGCTTCTTCGGCGGTGGTGACGAGATCCGCTGGCGAGGCGGCAACCATTTCGAGCGGCGTCTGCCCCTGCTCGAGCTTCGCCAGGTCAAGTAGATCGTTGAGCGTACGGAGAAGCCGGTCGGCATCCTGGCGCGCGGTGGAAACGAGATCGGCCTGCTTGTCGTTGAGCGACCCGACGGTCTTTTCATCCAGCAGATAAATCGCCATGCGCACGCTCGTCAGCGGCGTTTTCAGCTCATGGCTGACGGTCGAGATGAGATTGCTCTTCACGTCATCGAGCAAGAGCATCCGGGTGACGTCTTCCAGAATGACCGCGACACCGAAGGTAACCCCCTTGTCATCGCGCAGGAGCACAACGCGTGGAAGGAAATAGTGATCGAGTCCGTCGAAATGAAATTTGATCGCATCCTTGAAGAGCGTCGGCAGATAGTCCTCGCCGCTGGCCCGCACCTCCTCGACCTTCTCGTCCACCTGCGGCGGCAGGCGCGTGACGCCGGAGAAGAGCAGCTTGACCGCAAGCTGGTCAGCCGATGGGTTGCGGAACTCGACGGCGCCCTGCGAATTCAAGACAAAAATCGGATCGGGAAACGAGGCCAGCGTGGCGCGGATCGTTGTGTTGAGGTGCATGAGCTCCTCAGATGTATTGGCCTGGTATTGGCGTAACTGTGCCGCCATCTGATTGAACGCAATGGCCAGGATACCCAACTCGTCCTTCGATATGACCGGCACGGTCTGGTTCAGGTTGCCTTCGCCAATCTGTTTGATCGACGCCGTCAGCGAACGAAGCGGAGTGAGCAGACCGCGGCTCAGGCCAAAGTAAGCGGCAAGAAATGCAGCCACTGCCACCAGCATCAGGAAGATCAAAAGCCGGATCGTATTGTTGATGTCTTCCGCCGAAACCCTGCTCCCGTCACCCAGGGAACGTTCGTGCGCCGCCGCCAACTGGTCGGTCAGGTCGAGGAGCCCGGCTGTATCCTGGCCCATTTTAGCCGCGGCACTGCGCCAGACATTTTCAGGCTTGGGTGGCAGGAGCAAAAATGCCTGCGCCTTGGCGAGATAATCGCGGTAGGAATCACCCAGCGACGACACCAGTTTCTTTTCCTCGTTACTGGCGGATCGGCGCTGCCTTTCCTCATCGAGTGCCTGCTGAAAAGCGTGACTGGCCGAGGTGAAATCCCGGCGGCTTCGCTCCTGATCACCCGTCACCAGGGCCAAAAGAGCGCCCGTCATATCAGCCGTGCTGCGCTTTATCTGCCGGATGTTTTGCCCCGCGCTGTCGTTGTCGCGACTGATGGCCTGGATACGCTTGCCGAGTTCGCTGCACTGGTTGATGGAGTTGAGGCCCATTGCCAGCAAAATAATCAGGAGGCACAGCAACCCGGACATGAGTCGTGTGCGCAACATGGAAAAATCTGATGGAAGGGCCGGCTAGGCGGTAGAAGCGGTGGCGGGCTCGGCAGCGGATGTCTCCGCCATTTCCGCATAGCGCTTGCGCTTGCGATAAAGCGTGGCGGGATCGATGCCGAGAATCTGCGCGGCTTCATCCATGCTGCTGGCGATCTCGATGATCCGCATGATGTGCTCGCGCTCCAACTGATCCAGCGTGATGCGATGGCCGATGCCGACATTGCTGGGGGCGGAACCGCGCAGGCTGTCGGGAAAGTCGTTAAGGTCGATTTTTTCGCCGGGAGAGAGGATCACCGCCCGTTCGATGACATTCCGCAATTCGCGCAGGTTGCCGGGCCACGAATAACGCTGCATGGCCGACATGGCCGCCGGGGTGAAATCCTTGATGCTGCGGGAACTTTGGCGGGCAAACATTTTCAGATGCTGGATCGCCAGCGTGTGAAGATCAAGGGGCCTCAACCGCAGCGGAGGCAATTCGATGGTGATGACATTGAGCCGATAATAGAGATCCTCGCGGAATTTGCCCTCCTTGACCAGATCTTCGAGCCGGCGGTTGGTGACCGCGATGACCCGCACGTCGGCCTTGCGCGGCTTCGCATCGCCGACCCGCTCGTACTCGCGCTCCTGCAAAAGCCGCAGCAGCTTCGGTTGGATTTCGAGCGGCAGCTCGCCAATTTCGTCGAGGAACAGGGTGCCGCCCTCCGCGGCCTTTACCTTGCCCCAGGTTTCGCCCACGGCCCCGGTGAAGGCGCCGCGCACGTGGCCGAAGAGCTCGCTTTCGAGCAGTTCCCTGGAAAGGCTCGGGCAGGCGACGGTGACAAAGGCGTTTTCACGCCGCGGGCTATTGCGATGAAGTGCGCGCGCCAGGATGCTTTTGCCGGTGCCGCTTTCGCCCAGGAGAAGAATGGTCGCAGCCGAGCTGGCCGCCTTGGTCGCCGTTTCAAAAAGCTTTTGCACGAGCGGTTCCTTGGTCTCGAACTCGGTGAGCAGGTCGGTACTGGAGAGGAGTGACTCGAGCTCCACCACGCGGTTTTCGAGCCGCCGCGCGTTCTCGAGGCGTGAAAGCGACTGCCGGATTTGCTCCGGCGTAAATGGCTTGGCAATGTAATCGACCGCCCCGCGTCGCATCGCCTCCACCGCCGTGTCGATGGAACTGAACGCGGTGAAAACAACGATGCTGAGCTTGGGCTCAAGGGCCAGGAGCTTGGGGATAAAGTCGAGGCCGTTGTCGCTGCCGATGCGAAGATCGAGGAAAGCGGCGTCGAAACTTCCCTTTTGCAGGAAATTGACCGCCTCAGCCCCCGTCGAGGCCTGCATGCATTCGTGCCCAAGGGCGTCGAGCGTGACCGTGGTGGTTTTTCGAATGTGGGCTTCGTCGTCAATGACCAGGATGCGCATAGGAGGTGGAGGTGAGGTTTATCGGATTGCAGAAACGGTAATTGTCTCCGGCTCGGCATGGATGACCATGTCCATCGGCGCGGCATTTTGCTTCGGCCCTTGCTGGCTCTGCTGGACAACCTGGTTCTGAATCGGAGCCTGGTTTTGAACAGCAACATTAAGAGGAGACACCGGAGGAGCCGGCAGTGGCTGCGGCCGGTCAACCTGGACGACACTGACATCGACCAGGATGTTTTGAAAGGCATTGGTCGGGCCGCCGAACGATCCCGCAATGGGCGCGGCCTTCTCCGGATCGCGCGAAACGGCGACCGTGACGTGCTGCGCGCCGGTCATGATGCCAGAGGTCGGATCGAAGCCCTTCCAGCCCGCGCCAGGCAGATAAACTTCCGCCCAGGCGTGAGTGGAGGCGCCCCCAGCCTCGGTCGCCTCGCATTGCATGTAGCCGCTGACAAAACGTGCGGCCAGGCCCCAACAGCGACAGCTTTCCAGCATGAGGGTGGCGAAATCGCGGCATGAACCGCTGTTCTTTCCCAGCGTCACCGCCGGCGTCTGCACGCCCGGCTCGTCCCGCCGCTGATACCGAAATGTTTTGTAGATATGCGTGTTGAGTTTTTGCAGCAACGCGAAGGTCTCAATCGTGTCCCCCGGCTTCCAGAATTGGGTCAGCCATTCGCGCAGCCGGTCACTGTCCTTCGGATAAAGGATCGACATGAAGGCCGATAGTTCCGGCAACGTGTCCGGGTCGTAGACGAAGGGATAATTGACCGCGCTTTTTTCGAGGATGAAATCGAGCGGGTTGGCGTCGTACTGCTGCAGGACCACTTCGCTGTAGAACATGAGCTGCGTGGCCGGTTCAGGGAAATCGACTTTGGCAATGCTGTTGCCGTTCACGTCGCGCATCCAGCGGATGGTATGCCCGGGCGTGATTTCAAGGATGGAGCTTTCAATATGGACATCGTGCCCTTCCCGCGGACGGACCAGTATCTTGTGCTGACCGAAGGTGACCGGCTGGCTGTAGTTATAGGTGGTGCGATGCTGAATGCGTATTTTCATGCGGATGCCTCCTGATTCGGCGCGGGTGCCTCTTCCGCTTCATTTTCTTCCTGGCTGAAAATCAAAAAGCCGTAGGGTGGCAGCGCCACCGTTCCGCTATAATCGAAACCATCGTAAGGCTGCTTTTCCGCCCTCACGTGCCCCTCCGGATTGCCGACGTCGTTGAAGTCGGAGCTGTAGCCCTTCCAGTCCGAATTAAACCGGATGATCCACCGGCCACCGTGCGGGAAGCCGATCCGATAATTTTCCGTGAGTGGTTGATGCGAAAACGAAGCGGCCACGATGACATCGTCTTTCGCGCCGCCTTCGGCCCAGCGATGAAACGCAATGACCTTCTCGTGGTCGTTCAGGTGATGAACGTGGATGAATGGGCCCGTAAGTCCACGCGTATTGCCAAAATGATTCCGGCGCAGATGAATCAGCTCGCGATAAAGCCGGTTGATGCCCTTGAAGGTCTCGAGCTTCTTCCAATCCACCATCCGGTCGTCGCGGAACCAGCCATTCTCCAAAAATTCCTGCCCCTCGAAAAGCATCGGAATGCCGGGCGTGGTCAGAACGAGACCGGCGGCTAGCGTGGAGCGCTTGCGCGCGTAATAGCCGGCGGTGTCCTCGGGGCTGATTTCCTGCGGTACGCGCGCCTTGCCGTTAGCCACCTCATCATGGGATTCGCTGTAGATTACGCGCTGAATAAAATCCTCGTTGTAACGAAATTCGAGCGCGTGGGAAATGGACGCCATCGAACGCTGCCCATCCTCGATGCAGGTCACGCTCTGGCGCACGGGATGAACAAACGCACTGTCCCATTGCGTGTCGAAACCGGCTCCGCCCTCTTTCGTCGGCTTGGTCAGCCATGGATTCTGCAAAAGGTCCTCCGCGATTCGGATGCGGCCCGGGAAATGGTGCGCGATCTCGTCGTTGACCCATTGCAGCAGCGACCATCCGTCCGGCAGATCGGTCTGCGGACCGCCGTTCGTGCCGGTCGTGTTGCGGATAAAAGCCGTGGCATCAACCCGGATCCCGTCGACATGAAATTCCTCCAGCCAGAGCAGGGCATTGTCGCGAATGTATTGGCGAACTTCGCCCCGGCCATAGTCGGGCCGGTTCTCGCCCCACGGCGTCCAGGCGCGCTGATCGTTGTAAAAATAAATGCCGCCGCGATTATTTTCGCTCCAGCCGTCGTACTGCCAGAGATCGAGATCGTCCGGGCCGAAATGATTGTAGACGATATCGAGAATGACCCCGATGCCCTGCGCATGGGCCGCATCGATCAATCGCTTGAGCCCATCCGGCCCGCCATAGACACCATCCACCGCGAATGGATTCGTCAGGTTGTACCCCCATGACCGTTCGCCCGGAAAAGCCATCGGCGGCATGATCTCGATTGCATTGACCCCCAGATTTTTCAGGTAGGACAGTCGCGCCACGATCTGCTCGAATCGCCCGGGGCTGTTGTAAGGCCCGGCGGCGAAAGTGCCGACATGGAGCTCGTAGATGAGGAGTTCGTTCCAGTTGGGCAGGACGTAATCGGGCGAGTTCCACTTGAACTTGTCCTCGTAAATCACCGAAATGGCCGACTTGGAATCGATCACCCGGGCATAAGCGTCGTTCTTCCGAAAACGCCGCTCGCCGTTGGCGATCTCAAACTGGTATTGCTGGCCTGTCCTGGCTCCAGAAATTCTCCGGAACCAATAGCCGCCGTCCTGACGTTCCATGGGATCGCTTTCGGCCTTCCAACCGTTGAACTCCCCGACCACCGAAACGCTGCTCGCGTTGGGCGCCCAGACGCGAAAGCTGACGCCCTCCCGGTCCGCAAGAGCACCCAAACGACGCGGATTATGGATGAAAACGGTCATTTTCCGATGCTTTTAAAGACTGCTGCGTCCGCCCGCAACCAGGGCCGCGACACCCGCGGCAACACAGATTGCGCCAACAATCGGCGGGATCGGAACGGAATGTTGCTCCTGGTGCTCAACGACGAGAGGGCCCAGCTGGGCATCCTTTTCCGTCTTGGTATATGTAAAAGCCTGATAGACAAGTGCCAGGCAACCGATGATGATAAGAGCGATACCGGCGAGTTTCATAATGATCCTTTCTGAAGTGATTTGTCCGACCACTGGAATGACTCCCCGTCTCTTTGCATGTTGGATGCCAGGCCTGATATATAAATATAACTATATTATAATAAGAATGTTATGGATGTACAGTAGGTAGTAACATCTCCCATTTAATGGCATTATGCAAGTTATTATAAATCATAATTGCAAAATGCTTATTCATTCATCGGTTTTTTAAAACCTTTTTTGAATATTTGGGAATTGAACCTTATGTTGCCGCATCTTATGCGGCAAATTTCCCGGCGAATGGGCTGGACCCTCGTGTTGACAGCCCTTCTCCTGGTGGCTCTCGTCCCACTTGCTCTCAGCGGTAACCGCAAACTTACCCAGTGGGTCGACAGCTCCCACTTTCAATGGATGCTCGGCCGGGAAACTTCAAAGGGGCTCAAGCTCGAGGGAACTTATACTCCCCTCGCCCGCACCGGTTTTCTTGGTCTCGCCACCGACTCTTTCTCCGGGGCGAAGGGCAAAAGGACCATCGTCTCCCTGGAAGCCCATGGGATTACCGGCTGGTTCAACCCCTTCGGCATACTCCTCCGCCGCTGGCAAATCGAGGACATCCATCTCAAGTCCGGCGTGGTCCATCTGCAAAAAACGGAGCCGACTGAGGGCGCTCCGCCGCAACCTTCCCGGCCCCTTTGGGCCCTTTTCCTGCCCAATCGCGTTTATCTCGCCGACGTAAAAGTCGACGATGCCAATATCCTCTGGGAGCTGAAAAACCAGGAATCGGGCATCTATCATACCTTTCTCGAGATCACCCCGAATGGCCGCGATTTCGAATATGATGCCCACGGCGGTGAGTTCAGGGATCCGCTCACGCCGGCATTTCAGGTACGTCATGCGCACGTGCTCATCCGCAAGCCGCGGCTTTACTGCTCCGATTTTTTTCTGGGTGACGATGACAATCATCCTGACCGGGGCGTGCGCTGCGAAGGCGACGCCGGCCTGCAACAGGACCGTTCCATCCACCTGAAAATCGATCTGCTCTCGCTGAAGATAGCCGCTTTACTCGCGCCCAATCTTCGCTCGCATCTGCTCGGCCTCGCCAACGGTCATTTCAACTATACCAGCACCGGCACCGGGCTCGAAAGCGCCCAGGGTCAGGGTTCGCTGGCCGTGGCCGATGGCGTTCTCCATGCGCTTCCACCGTTGCGCCATTACTTCGCCGTAACCGGAACTCCCGATCCCGGCGATCTGTCCCTGAAAGTCTGTCAGACTGATCTCGAATGGAAACAGGGCGCCATTTCGGCGAAAAACCTGAAGATTGAATCGGAAGGCGTTTTCCGTCTGGAAGGAAATGTGACCGTGGCGGGGAATCACAGCCTGAGCGGTGAATTACAACTCGGCGTCACCGACCCCTACATCCACTGGTTGCCAACAGCTCGCCAGGTCATCTTTACCCGCGACGATGGCCCCTATCATTTTAGGACAATCCATCTCTCGGGCACGCTGCAAAAGCCACAACAGGATTTGTCCGACCGCGTTAGCCATGAGGTGGCAAAATCCCCTCTCTTGGCCGTAAAACTTTTCTTCAACCAAGTAGGCGACTGGTTCAATTTCAAAGATTGAGGAAGACTTTCAATCTTCCCCTCTGGCGCCGGGAATGGAACCCGGTGCCTCCGTCTTACCCCTAACCTAAACACCATCCTCAAACGGGAGGACGGCGACCTGCAACCAAGGAGACAACAAACAATACCAAAAAGACCAGAAACAGGATTCGGGCAATTTCGGCCGCGAGGCCGGCGATACCGATGAATCCTAGATAGTGTAGTCACGAGATGAAAAGCATGATAATAATAAGGAATGCTTCCCGCACATCGACGACACGATATCACGGATAAGGTTTGGGCTTTATTAGAACCGCATTTACCAGGGCGAGAAGGAGTCTGGGGCGGAC
>JAJSLK010000047.1 GCA_021272165.1 Methylacidiphilales bacterium | reverse complement strand
ATTATTCATGGACAGCCGAACACATTCTCCCAGCGTTCCGCCCATGCCCATTGGAAACATATAGACATGCGGGGTTTCGGAATACATCGCGCTCAACGTAAGTCCGTCCGCCGCCAGGTGCGCTCGCAGCAAATTGTTGGCACAGTCCCAGTCGGCAATCCCGCTGGCGTATAGCAGCAGAAAAACACACTGGCAGTTGAGTTTGGCCAGCAGCGGGGTACTGGAAATGTCGTTGGCGTAGTCCAACCTTCCCCAACTGCTGCCAAAGGCCCAAAGGTAGTCCTGCTTGCTGAGCAGAGCCCTAACCAAGCCGGGCCGCTTGCCTTCGTAGTCTTCGGACCCGTCGTCGGTTGGGATGAAGGCCACAACCTGCGACCGTCCAACATCAGTAACGAGGTTGCGCCATCCGTCGGAAGAAGACATTACCCATCCCCATGGCGAAGTGCCGCCGCCGTCGAGCCAGAAGTCCATAACCACCCCGCGCCGCGCTACCTTCACTTGCCCCTGACGCCACCGGTGGTCGCGATCGAGATACTTCCGCAGCAACCGCACTTCCGTCGCCGGTGCCGTCTCGTTTGCCTGGGTGAAATCCGGAAGATTGCTCATATCAACGCGCCCCACTTGTAACTCCACCGGCGCCGGCGAAGAGTTCTGGTCGAACTTCCCGTCACCGGGAACGTTGCGGTTCCACGGATGGGAGACGTTGATGTTCACGTTCGTATCAGTCCAGGTGCCCGTCATGTCGCCATAGTAGCTATCAGCTGGCCACGCTCCGACATGAAAGTCATGACCATCCAGGGTCACAGCGCCGGAATAAGGCACGGGCACATGTCCCACTAAAATCACCGCATCCACCGATGGATTAGCCCGATAGTCGGCCTGGATCATCTTGCGCACATTGACTACGGCCTCCGCATAATCACGAGTATCCACCGGCCTGGCGTCAACAATATGTTGCTTCACGATCCAGCCGTCACCGTTGAGGTCGCTGATTAGCGTGGCGATTTCTTTGGCCAAAGGTTTGGCCACGCTTGATTCAATGACAAGAATTGCGGTGCCGCGGCTATGTACCGGCGGCACGGAAATCCCCGCCCAGCAGTAACCGTATCCGTACGGACTAATCGCATTATTAATCCGCCGCTTGATCTTATATGCATACATCGTCTCCGGTTTCACGCTGGTGTCGGTCCAGGCAAGGGCTGTCCTCTTCAGCGCAGGTGACGCGATCAGTTGCGTCCAAGCCGTATCCGTTGGCAACTTGCGATAAATTCCGACCCATTCAACGTCGCCGGTATCCGGTGCCGCCCAGTTAAGCGTGATGTTCGGCGGTGTATTGGCAATTGTAGCGTTCAGTCCAATCCCCGTATCCCGCTCCAGGAAGACGGTGCTCGGGACATTTTTGCCGGACGGAAGTACTGGAAATGACGCTTTCCAAGGCAGCGGTAGCCGATTAAGAACGCCCAAAGAGGGGAACAATTCCGGCTCGTTGTCGTAAAGACGAATCGTGTCATAATCCACGTTGACATTGGAGATGCTGGAAGGTGTTGTGACCATTGTCCATGATCCGGTCGGAAGCGGCTTTGCGCCGATCGCCGCCGCGCTGGCATAAAACGTTTGCATCGCCTGCAAATTTTCCACTCCCACTGTTCCGGACTCCGTGTTTATGGGTGCGACGCCAGAAACGCCGAACAATTTTACCGTGATCCTTCCCGTTGCCGCGTCTGTCTTGAACGTGACAGCCAAATGCACCACCGTGCCCGCAGTGAAGATGCTGGGAGCATTCTCAATGGCACCATACAGTTTGAATGAATCGTCACTGGTAAAAGCTCCGGCGGCGCTGCCCAATCCCCGCTCCGCGCCGGTGGTGATCCTCAATTGCACCCGGTCGTCGCTGGTGCCGCTCAAGACAATCCGCATCCCTGCGGCGCCGGATATGCCGTTGATGTCTATGGGACGGAACCACGAGACATTGCCTCTTTCAAAACTGTTGGGACAAACATAGAGGTCAAACCCGCCGTTCAACGTTAGGTAGGTTGCGCCGTTGACGGTGGTAGTGCCGGCGAGCGCCCCCCAGGAATTACTCGCCGATGCGGGCGCGTACGTCACTACGGCGGGTTTTCCGGCAGCGCCGGAAGCGATGAACGTATTGAGATAGCTGAAGCTTGTGATGGTGAAAGGCCTCAAAGGATTACCGCTCGTCCAAATTGGTCCCGATGCGTCGCTGAGCTCGCCGTTAGTCTTGACGGTAAAGGAACTCGCGTCCGCAATCCTGCTCGTGGCTGGAAGACTTCGGGTTGCTCCTGACACGGAATCAAAAGTATCCTCAAAGATCAAAGCTGCCCTGGCCTCCAGAGGTAACAACCCTATCATCGCCATGGCGATAAAACCATACGACATCAGGAGACCATTGCCCCCGCGATGGCCAAAGCACCCGGCAAAATGACTCGACAGCCAAAATGTGCCATTGATTGCTATCTTTTTCATATTACTTGACGTTTTCTAGTTATCTTTACCTGGCGCCGCCGTTTTTCGTGTAGTGACCCATTTCATGTTGAAACGCAATGAACCGTGGCATGCTTGAGATGAAATATGCCTTCCAATCGGATGTCACGCGAGGAATTGCCAATGAGGATATTAAACTGACATGTCCCATTTGGTTTCTTGCCCACGACCGGCGTGGGCCTTTTTCGTAGCTTTCTTCGTGCTCCACAGGGTGGCAATTCTTTTTTCCAATCCGCCTCGGTTTTTCTCTGGCAATGGGAGCGCTTCGTTTATAAACCGACTATCCAGTTTAATTCTGGGTGGGATCAGTAGGAAATTTCGTACCAACTTTTAATGGGAGATATTATATTTTCTTTTACTATTGGAAATGATCTGGTTGTGGGTTCTTATGCGCTTAGGTTGTGTAGCCAAATTTTCGCATCTGACTTATCATTGCTGACAGAGGTAGCAGAATAGCAGTCCGAACTATAATATAAGACCCTGTAGCTCAAATGGATAGAGCATCGGTTTCCTAAACCGACTATCCCAGTTCAATTCTGGGTGGGGTCACCTTGCCAGCCCGGCAGTTTCACCTTTCACGGACCCGCTCCGGCCTGACCTGACTCGCTTTCCAGCCGGGCCAGATTATCACGCGCTTCGCTGTCGCCGGGATTGAGCCGGAGGGCCTCGTGTAACTGGTCGATGGCGTCGGGGATGTCCCTCTTCTTGAGATAAACGTTTACGAGGTTGTGATGCGGATCAGCGTAGCCCGGCCTGATCTCGATCGCTTTTTCAAATTCGGTCTGCGCGTCGTCGAGCCGGTTGAGGTGGAGGTAGACCAATCCGAGATTGTTGTGCGCCGCGGCGTGCCCGGGATCGTTCTCGATGGCCTTTTGATAATCGCCCAGCGCCTCGTCCCATTGGCCACGTCGATAGGCCAGCAGGCCGAGGTTGTTCCAGGGTTCCGCGTAGGTGGGCGAAAGGGCGAGCGCCTGCTGGAAATGGGCCCGCGCCTCGTCCCACTTTCCCTGTTGATAGAGGACCACGCCTAGGCTGTTATGCGCCACCACGGAACGGGGACTGACGCGCAGCGTGTCGGTCCAGAGCGATTCCTCATTGGCAAAGACCTTTTGGCGAAAGACGGTCAATCCGGCCAGCGACACCAGCGCAATCAACAGTACCGCGATGGCGATGGCGAAAGCCTGCGGCGATTTCAGGATCAGCAACAGTAGCGCGGTAAGCTGCATCGCCACGCCGGCCAGCGGAAGGTAATAATAGCGATCGGCCACCGCATGGTAGAGCGGCACAAAATTGGAAACCGTGACCAGTCCCAGCCAGTAAAGAGCCGCGCCCAGCGCGCCGATGCGGCTTTGAGCTGCCAGCCAGCTTTGCCCCAGGATGACCAACCCCAGCACGACAAAGGAATGAAAGAACGAAATGTCAGCGCTGTTGCCGGGCGTGTAATCGGCCGAGAGATGAAACGGCCACGCCATCTGGTCCATCATGAAAACCCAGAGGCGCGGCTGGATGAGGAGCATCTGGCCAAACGAGCCGCCGATGTAGAAGAAATGAAATGTCGCGGGCGGGGCGAAGTAAAAACGTGCGGCGAGAAAAAGGGCAATCAGAATCGCTGTAGCACTAAAAAGCACCATCCATGTCGTCTTCGCCTCGGCCCGGCGAAAGAGGTACCAGTAAGTGAGAGCGCCAAGGATCGCCGCGATGCCCGATTCCTTGCCCATGACCGCAGCGAGGGCGCAAAGTCCACCGAGGGTTCCAAAGAGGATGGCGGAGCGGATATTTTCCGGCCGCATCTCTGTCACCGCGAGCAAGGCCGCCAGCGTGAAAAAAGTCACGAGGAGGCTGGAGGCGTAACTAACCTCCGAGACCGATTCGACCGCGACGGGATGGAGGGCAAAAACCAGGACCGCGACAGCCGCAGCGAGCCAGGCCCAGGCTCGTTTGCTTTCACTCCATCCGGGATATTCTTGCGTAATCAGGCGGCGCAGAAGAATAAAGAGGAGCGCGACATTGGCCGCGTGCAGAAGATTGCTGCAGAGATGATAACCGAAGGGCTCGCGCCCGCAAAAAAGGGCGATCACCATCAGATAAAGAAGCTCTCCCGGCCGGTCGCCGAGGATGAGGTTCATGCCGAGCACGCGGAGGGTCAGCACCGCGGGCAGGTTCGAGGCGTGGGTGATGAAACCCTCCTCCAGGATTTCATGCCGCGCATCGTAGACAAAATCGGATTTCAGCGACGGCACGTAGACGAGGAACGTGATGATCGCCAGAAGCAGCGGCAGGCCATAACGGGACGGCAGTTTCGTCAAGGTCGACATGGAGCGCGGCCAGAATGAACACTTTTGGGTTTAGCCAAAAGAAGTTTTCTGTACCGAGGGATCGAGTGACTCAAATCGAAAACCGCATCTCCGAGGCGAGGCGCTTTGTGGTCACCTCGATCCGCCGCAGCAGCCACGCCTCGACGCGCTCCAGCACTTCGGCCTTGTCGTGATCGTGAAGCAGGAGGTGATACGACTCGGGAAAGAACCGGAGCTCTTTTTCGCGACTGCCGAGCCGCGCGAAGAACTGCTCCACATGCTCGGGCGGAATGAAGACGTCGTTGGCCGCATAGATGACAAGGACCGGCACGCGGATTTTCGGCGCGACGTCCATGCAGCCGGTGATGAGATCGAAGAGGCACTTAAAAAAACGGACGGTAAAGCATTCGATTTTATGCGGCGCGGTCTTGAACCAGACACGGTGAGCCTCGTCCCGCGTGACCCATTTGGACGGTTTGTCTTCATCGCGCTTGGTGTATTTGCGAACGTTGATCCGGTGGCCGGGCCGCGCCCAGAGAAAAAAGCGAAAGACCAGTTCCTGCCATTTCGATGGCTGCGACGGGATGGCAATCACCGGCGAGGCCAGGATAAGCCCGTCCGGCTGATCGGCTTCGCGAGCCTGCGCCAGGTAACGGGTCAAAAGCGCCGCGCCCATGCTCTCGCCATAATAATAGATTTGCGCGTCGGGATGACGCGACCGAACCAGCGAAAAGAAGGCGTCGAGATCGGCGAACCATTCTTCGATTTGGCCGAGATCACCACGGCGTTTCACCCGCGGATCGTTCCCCTGCCCGCGTAACTCGGGCGCATATGTCACCAGGCGATGCTTTTCGAGATGCGCTCCAAGAGGTTCAAAGTCGAACGCAGCGCCGCTAAGACCATGAACGGCGACGACGACCGCCTGCGGAGCCGGCTCATTCCCCCAGAGCGAATAGGAAAATGTCTCGCCGCCGGGCGCCTGCCATTCGTGTCGCGTGCAGGTGGGTGGGATCATCCGTTACAACCGTGGCTTGAGTTGATAATTCACCACGCCCGGTTCCGATTCGACCGCGGCGGAAGCATCGTCTTCTGTTTGGGAGCCGCGCCGCTTGAGTTTGGCGAAGAACTCGACAATCGACTCGGCCAGCTTCGGCCCAACGCCGTCAATGGCGCAGATTTCCCCGGCGGTGGCGTGACGCAGTTTTTCGATGGAACCGAAATGGCGCAGCAGAAGTTTTTTCCGGTTCTCACTCACGCCGGGACAATCATCGAGCAGGCTTTCGCTGACCCGCTGCTTGAGGAGGATCTGATGATAAGCGTTGGCGAAACGGTGGGCCTCGTCGCGAATTCGTTGCAGGAGCCGGATCGCGCCGGAGGAGTGGTCGATGACCAGCGGCGCGCCGAGGCCGGGACGGAAAATCTCCTCGCGCTCCTTGGCCAGCCCGATGATCGGCAGATCGCCCAGACCAAGTGCCTCCAGCTCCCGACGCGCGCTGCTGAGTTGTCCCTTGCCGCCGTCGACGACGATGAGATTCGGTTTCCGGATGCCCTCGTTGAGCATCCGCGAATAACGCCGCCGTACCGCCTCGGCCATGCTCGCGAAATCGTCCTGCCCTTCCACGGTGCGGATGCGGTAGCGACGATAATTCTCCCGGTCGGGTTTCCCATTCCGGAAACAGACCATCGACGCGACCTTGTGTGTGGTGGAAATGTTGGAAATGTCGAAGCATTCGATGACCTCGGGCGGAGCGGGGAGGCCCAGCGCTTCCTGCAACGTGACCAGGTCGGCAGAGGGCTGGACCGTGGTGACAAATTGCCGGGCAAAACGCTTGGTCGGGCGCGTCGTCCGTTTCAGGTCGTCGAGCAGATTGCGCAACTCGGCGGCCCGCTCGAAATCGAGCCGTTCCGCCGCCTTTTCCATCTCGGCCTTGAACTCGGCCAGCATCTCACCCGAGGCGCCATCGAGAAACTCGCACGCCTGCTTCACCTGCGCCAGGTAGCCGACCCGCGTGATCTTGTTCATGCACGGCGCGGAACAATTCTTGATGATGTGCTGCAGGCAATGGCGGTAATCGACCTCGCCGGGAATTTCGGGCCGGCAGGTGCGGAGATGAAATTTTTTGCGCACCAGGCTCAGCGTCTTGCGCAGCGAACCGGAATGGGGGAATGGCCCGAAGTAACGCGCGCCGTCGTCTTTCCGCACGCGCGTGAGGAGAAAACGAGGATAGGGATCGTTGAGGTTCACTTTCACGAGGAGGAAGCGCTTGTCGTCCCGGAAGCTGACGTTGTAACGCGGACGATATTCCTTGATCAGCTTGCCCTCGAGCAAAAGCGATTCGGGTTCGCTCTTGACCGTGTGGGCCTCCATATCCCAGATGCTCTCGAGCAGAGCCTGGGTTTTCGGGTCGGTCCGGCGCATGCGCGAGGGATGGAAGTACTGGCTGACCCGCTTTTGCAGGTCGCGGGCCTTGCCGACATAGATGACCCGGGCGAAGCGGTCCTTGAACAGATAGACCCCCGGCTTGTGCGGCAAATCGCGCACCTTGGGCATCATGTCCGGACGTTCGGCTACCATCGCTACATTATGCCACAAGGGGCAAGGGGCGCCATCTAGCCGCTCACTAATTGTACCAAATCATTCAATTCTCTTTTTTCCGCTTCCCATTAGCGCGGTCGCTGTTCCTGTGGTAAGACTACTCCGCGTGATTTCCCCTGCAGCCTCAACCGCAACCGGGACCGAAAGGGAATCATTTTCCTTGCGCGGCTTCCGGCCCACGAACCGGCGCAAAATTCTCTGCGCATTCCCGCGTTACAGCTACAGCTTCGGCACGTTCAACCATGCCTTCCCGCTCATGGGCGATGTGAAGGGATTCATGCCGCCGCAGGGGATACTGCTCATCACCGCGCTGATTCCGGAGCAATGGGAGGTCCGGTTTGTGGATGAAAACATCCGCCAGATCACGCCCGAGGAATTCGCCTGGGCCGATGCCGTGTTCGTTTCGGGCATGCATATCCAGCGGCAGCGCATCCACGACATTACCCGACGCGCGCACAAAGCGGGCAAGGTCGTCGCGCTCGGCGGCCCGTCGGTTTCCTCCGCGCCCGAGTATTATCCCGACGCCGACCTGCTCCATTGCGGCGAGGTCGGTGATGGAACGCTGCGCCTGTTCAAGCGCCTTGATGAAACGGTGCAGCGTCCGAGCCAGCAGATCGTCTATCGCACCGTCGAACGGCTCCCGATGGTCGATTTTCCGACCCCGGCCTACCACCGGATCAATCTGCGGGATTATTTGCTTGGTTCCGTCCAGTTCTCGAGCGGCTGCCCTTTCACCTGCGAATTCTGCGACATCCCGGCCCTTTATGGCCGCAATCCGCGCCTCAAATCGCCGGAGCAGATTGTCCGCGAACTCGACCAGCTCGCCGACGGCGGCTGCGTCTCGGTTTATTTTGTCGACGACAATTTCATCGGCAATCCGAAGGCGACCGCCGAGCTTTTGCCCCACCTGATCGAGTGGCAGAAGCGGCGCGATTATTATGTCCGCCTTTCCTGCGAGGCGACGCTGAACATGGCGACCCACACAAAGGTGCTGGAGCAGATGCGCGAGGCCGGATTCAATAACGTCTTCTTCGGAATCGAAACGCCCGAGCCGCGCGCGCTGAAGGCGATGAAGAAGGGGCAGAACCTGCGCACGCCGATCCTGGAAGCGATCGCCACGGTCAATCGCTACGGCATCGAGGCGGCATCGGGCATCATCATGGGCCTCGATACCGACACGGACGAGACCCCGCAGGCGATCATCGATTTCGCGCAGGATTCGAATATCCCGATCATGACGGTCAACATCCTCTATGCGCTGCCCAACACGGCGCTGTACGAGCGGCTCCAAAAGGAGGACCGCGTCCTGAATGACGCGAGTGACCGCGATTCAAACATCGTCTTCCTTCAGCCCTACGACACGGTCGTCTCCAACTGGAAGCGGGTCATCGCGAAGATATTTTCCCCAGCAGATCTTTATGCCCGCTATACTTACAATGCGGTTCACACCTATCCCAACCGGATTAAGCCAAAGTATCCGCTTCGGCAGGCGACCTGGGCGAACATCAAGCGGGCGCTGAGCATCTTCCGGCGCATCATCTGGCGGGTCGGCATCCGCAGCGATTCCCGCCGGCACTTCTGGAAGATGGCGTGGACGGAATTGCGGCAGGGCAACGTTGAAACGATGTTCCAGGTCGCGATGGTGGCGCATCATCTCATCACCTATGCGCGTGAATGCACGCAGGGCAAGATGCAGTCCTCGAATTATTCAATCCGGCAGGTCGAGGAAGACCGCGAGAACGAAATCCTGGCCGCTGCTTGATTACAGCATCACCAAAGGCATTTTGCTGGTTTGCTTCTTCACGATATCAACCAGGCTCTCTTTTTGGTTGAGGCCAAGAAGCTCCTCGATTTTCTGCGTGATGGTCGGCATGGCGAAGGGCTTCGGCACCAGGGCGTGGAAACCGGCCGCACGGGCCTCTTTCATCAGCTTCTCATCGAAGAGACCGCTGATGAGAATGTATTTCGCTTTCGGGAATTTCAGCGCGAGCTTTTTCTTTAACACGATGCCGTTGTCGCCGGGCATGTTGTAGTCGATCAGGAAAACGACCGGCTCTTCGCTCGCGGGAAGAATGCGCAGGGTCGATTCGGCGTCGAGAAAACAGGTCACGGTGAAGCGGAGCTTCAGCCAGTCGCGCAACAAATTATTGGCCTCGACGTTATCTTCGACGACGACGATGGAAGGGAGTATTTCAGGTTTGGCCATGAAAGCTGATTTTGTTTTGTATAGCAGGATGGATGCCGTCAAACGGCCGCAGCGCCACCCGAGGTGGCCAGCAACCCCGCAATATTATCCTCCAGGATCATAAAATCAAAAGGCTTAAGCATAAGTGCGTCCAGCCCAAGGGTGCGTGTATTCTCCGCCATTTCATAACTCATTTCTCCGGTAATGAGAATGAATTTCGCCGCGGGAAAGCTCTCACGAAGATGTTGGAAAAGCTGAATGCCATTCTGGCCGGGCAGCTTGTAGTCAAGAATGAAGATATTGGCTCCAGCCAGGTCGCGCTCAACCGCGCGGGCGCCCTCGGCGCTGTCGAAGACCACCACCTTGTTTCTGGTGCTGAAAAAGTCGCTGAGGGACTGACCAATGTAGGGATCATCCTCCACAATGACAATGCTTTGATCTTGGATACGCCGGAGCACGATACAAAAATATATGAGGACACCGTTAGGGCAAGAACAATATCGTTTAGGTAATTGGGATGTAAATAATTCAGGATATTAATCTCGATTTCGATGTGTTGTTGACACAAATCGCACTGAATCAAAAAATATTGCGCTGCCCATCCGCCAATTATTATGAAAAAAAGAATTGAGCCCATCCTTCGTCCCAGCGCGGGATGACAGAATTCGGACAAAAAAAAGCCGGGCTGTTGCCAGCCCGACTTTTTTGACATTTCCCTGACAGGAGGGGACGATGGACTTAGTAGTCCATTCCGCCCATGCCACCCATGCCGCCGGGACCACCGGGGGCCGCGGGCTTCTCCTTCTCCGGCAGCTCAGTCACCACGGCTTCCGTGGTGAGGAGCAGACCGCTGATGGAGGCCGCGTTTTGGAGCGCGGAGCGGGTCACCTTGGTCGGGTCGACGACGCCGGCCTTGACCAGGTCGACATATTCGCCCGTGGCGACGTTGTAGCCTTCGTTGCCCTTGCGGCTCTTGACCTCGTTGACGACGACGGAACCTTCGCCGCCGGCGTTTTCCACCAGCGTGCGGAGAGGCTGCTCAACCGCACGGCGGATGATGTTCACCCCGATCAGCTCGTCGCCCGTGGCGTCGACCTTGTCGAGGGCCTTCTGGGCGCGGATGAGGGCCACGCCACCGCCGGGAACGATGCCTTCCTCAACGGCCGCACGGGTCGCGTGGAGGGCGTCCTCGACGCGGGCCTTCTTTTCCTTGAGCGCGGTTTCGGTCGCGGCGCCGACATTGATGACAGCCACGCCACCGGCCAGCTTGGCCAGACGTTCCTGGAGCTTTTCCTTGTCGTAGTCGGAGGTGGTTTCCTCGATCTGGCGGCGGATCTGGCTCACGCGGCCCTGGATGTCGGCGTTCTTGCCTTCACCCTCGATGATCGTGGTGTTCTCCTTGTCAACGACGATGCGCTTGGCACGGCCGAGGTCCTCGAGCCCGACGTTCTCGAGCTTGATGCCGAGGTCTTCGCTGAGGAGACGGCCACCGGTCAGGATGGCGATGTCCTCGAGCATGGCCTTGCGGCGGTCACCGAAGCCCGGGGCCTTGACGGCGCAGACCTGGATGGTGCCGCGGAGCTTGTTCACGACGAGCGTCGCGAGGGCTTCGCCTTCAACTTCCTCGGCGATGATGAGGAGCGGGCGGCCCGCCTTGGCGATCTTTTCCAGCAAGGGCAGCATGTCCTTGAGGTTGCTGATCTTCTTCTCGTGGATGAGGATGTAGGCGTTCTCGAGCACGGCTTCGAGGTCCTCGGCATTCGTCACGAAGTAGGGCGAGAGATAGCCCTTATCGAACTGCATGCCTTCGACCACGTCGAGCGAGGTTTCGATGCCCTTGGCCTCTTCGACGGTGACGGTACCGTCCTTGCCGACCTTGTCGAGCGCGTCGGCAATGATCTCGCCGATCGTCGTGTCCCAGTTGGCCGAGACGGTCGCGACCTGCTTGATCTCTTCCTTGTCCTTCACCTTCTTGGAGATGCGGGCCAGTTCATCGGTGATGGCCGCGACGGCCTTGTCGATGCCGCGCTGCAGACCGGTCGGGTTGGCGCCGGCGGTGACGTTCTTGAGGCCTTCCTTGTAGATGGCCTCGGCCAGGACGGTCGCCGTGGTGGTGCCGTCGCCCGCGGTATCGCTGGTCTTGCTGGCGACTTCGCGCACGAGCTGTGCACCGATGTTCTCATAGGGGTCTTCGAGCTCGATTTCCTTGGCGACAGTGACGCCGTCCTTGGTGATCGTCGGAGAGCCGAATTTCTTGTCGAGGACGACGTTGCGTCCGCGCGGTCCGAGCGTTGCCTTGACGGCGCGGCTCAGCTTTTCCACGCCGCGCAGCAGGGCGTGCCGGGCGTGTTCATTGAATTGCAGTTGTTTGGCTGCCATGATGATTTTCCTTGTTCTTAGAGTTTAGGGGTTGGGAGACACGCCTTAGGCGAGAATGCCGAGGATGTCGTCTTCGCGCAGCACCTGGTAGGTGGTGCCGTCGATCTTGATTTCGGTGCCGCCGTATTTACTGATGAGCACACGGTCGCCGATCTTGACTTCAAACGGCTGTTTCTTGCCGTCGTCGTCGATTTTACCAGTGCCGATGGCGACGACTTTCGCCTCCTGCGGCTTTTCCTTGGCGGTATCGGGGATGATGATTCCGCCCTTCTTGACTTCGCCCTCCTCGATCGGCTGCACGAGCACCCGGTCGCCGAGAGGACGGAATGATGGGGTTGCCATACTGTTCTGTCTCCTTTCGTGTTGTTTTTTGTTGATAAAATCATCCTAAGCCTGGCTGAGGGATCAATCCGGCCGGAAGTCCGACTGGACTGAACTGATCCCTCGACAAGCCCGGGATGACTATTGTCGCGTTAAAATCGTTATTGTTCGGTCACGGCGATCATGTTCGCCGCCACGATGAGGTGGCGGGTCTCCTCGCCGTTCATGAGCAGGACAAACTGGCCATTTTCGGTCCAGGCAATGGAAAAGGCCTTGGCCGTGTAGCTCTTTTCCTTGGTGATGATGTTGTACGTCTTTTCCTTGATCGAGTCGATCGTCTTGCTGGGTACGTCGGCGGTGGTTTCGCTCATTTTTCCCTTTGGTTTGTCCGGCTATTTACTCAAAAATCAAACGAGGCAACCCGGGCCCTCAAAGAGTCCGGGTTGCTATTCGCGTTATTTCTTTTTCTTTTCGTCCTTGTCGACCATCTCGAAGTCGGCGTCGACGACGTCGTCCTTCGGCGTGGCGGGACGGGTAAAGTCGGCCTTCTCGGGCGGAGGCTCCGTCGCGCCCGCGGCCCCGGCCTGACCGGCGCCGGCGGCGGAAGCCTGCTTGTAGAGATCGGCGGAGATGGCCTGGACTTTCTGGTTGAGGGATTCGACCGCCGCCTTAATGGCGTCGGCGTCGTCCTTGGCCAGGGCGTCCTTGACCTTCTTCACTTCCTCCTCGATCTCGGTCTTCTTGGCCGCGTCGACCTTGTCGCCGAGATCGCGGATCATCTTTTCCGCGGCGTAGGCGGACGAGTCGGCATTGTTGCGAAGCTCGATCTTTTCCTTGGCCTTGCGGTCTTCTTCCGCGTGGGCCTCGGCTTCCTTCGTCATCTTTTCAACCTCGTCCTTGGAGAGGCCGCTCGATCCGGTGATGGAGATCTTCTGCTCCTTGCCGGTGCCAAGGTCCTTGGCCGAGACGTGGAGGATGCCGTTGGCGTCGATGTCGAAAGTGACCTCGATCTGCGGGACGCCGCGCGGGGCGGGCGGGATGCCGTCGAGGTGGAACGTGCCGAGCTGCTTGTTGTCGCGAGCCAGCGGGCGTTCGCCCTGCAGGACCTTGATTTCAACGCCCGGCTGGTTGTCCGAGTAGGTGGAAAAGGTCTGGGTTTTCTTGGTCGGGATCGTCGTGTTGCGCGGGATCATCGGCGTGGCGACGGAACCGGCCGTCTCGATGGCCAGCGTGAGCGGAGTGACATCGAGCAGAAGCACGTCCTTGACGTCGCCCTTGAGGACACCGCCCTGAATGGCCGCGCCGACGGCGACGACTTCGTCAGGGTTGACGCCCTTGTGGGGCTCCTTGTTGACGAGCTTGCGCTCCGTTTCGATGATCCTTGGCATGCGGGTCATGCCGCCGACGAGGACGAGTTCGTCGACCTGCGAAGCCGCGAGTTTCGCGTCGTTGAGGCAGGCAGTGACCGGCTTGATCGTCCGCTCGGTGAGCGATTCGGTCAGTTGTTCCAGCTTGGCCCGGGTGAGGTCCTTGCGGATGTGCTTGGGCCCGGTCTGGTCCGCCGTGATGAACGGCAGGTTGATTTCGTAGGTCTGCGAGGAGGAAAGGGCGATCTTCGCCTTTTCCGATTCCTCTTTCAGACGCTGGATCGCGTCCGGCTGACCTTTTAAGTCGATTCCCGTTTCAGATTTAAAATCGGCCAGGAGCCAGTCCATAATGGCGTTGTCCCAGTCGTCGCCGCCGAGGTGGGTGTCGCCGTTGGTGGCCTTGACTTCGAACACGCCGTCGCCGATTTCGAGGACGGAGATGTCGAACGTGCCGCCGCCCAAATCGTAGACGGCGATCTTCTCATCCTTCTTCTTTTCCAGGCCGTAGGCGAGCGAGGCGGCGGTCGGCTCGTTGATGATGCGGAGCACTTCAAGACCCGCGATGCGCCCGGCGTCCTTGGTGGCGTGGCGCTGGCTGTCGTTGAAATAGGCCGGGACGGTGATGACCGCCTGGGTGATCTTCTCGCCGAGCTTCGACTCGGCGTCAGCCTTGAGCTTGGCCAGGATGAACGAGGAGACTTCCTCGGGCGAGTAGGTCTTCTTTTCGCCCTTCACCTCCACTTCGATGGCCGCGTCGCCGTTCTTGGCCTCGACGACCTTGTAGGGAACGCGGGAAAGTTCGTTTTTAACTTCCGCGTATTTGCGACCGACGAAACGTTTGACGGAAAAAATCGTATTTTTGGAGTTGGTGACCGCCTGGCGCTTGGCCGCCTGGCCGACAAGGCGCTCACCGTTCTTGGTGAACGCGACAATGGACGGGGTCGTCCGCGCGCCTTCGGAATTTTCGAGAACTACCGGCTCGCCATTCTCCATGATGGCCATGCAGGAGTTTGTTGTGCCCAAATCGATGCCTAAAATCTTTGCCATAGTACTCCTGCCCTGCAGGATATGGGCCGGGATGTTGTTTATTTTATAAGTATTTTACTATTAGGTTATTACATACGAATATGCATTTAGATACAACCTCAAAATCGTTGAAAAGGATGCCAATCCGTCCCAGGTTAAGCGCCAAAATGGCGCATAGTTTTGGATTAGAAAGTGTTCCGATTTCCACCTTTATCCGGGTGAAATAATACTACCTATTCCATCCAGCGGGAGATAAGTTGGCGCCACCTCATGGCCGCCCATTCCCACGGACATCCCGCGCTTCATCCCGCCGCGATGACGATGAGATGGCTGACGGTTGCATTCATTGTCTTCGCCCTAACGCTGCTCGGCACCTTCTTCGTTTCCGAGACGCTGGCGACGGGATACATCGCCACGGAGGAAATCAAGGTCGAACCCGGGAAAAGCCCCGGCAAGATCCCACAGATTGAGGCGGACCTTCTGCATGTGTCTCCCCTCCAGGAAGACATCAACGCCATGGAATCGCCAGGCTTCCTGCTGGCGATTGTCAAAGATAAGGGTCTGGACCGGGTCTGGGCGGAACGCATCTTCGACACGCCCGAACCACCGATGAGTGACACTGAATCGCTCGACTACATCCGCTGGCGGCTGAAAATCGAGGCCAAACCGGGCACTCATATCATCCTCATACATTTCGCGGGTGATGAGCCGAAGGAAGCGGCCGAGGTCGCCAATGCCATCGGCGAGAAGTACCGGGACTTGCGGAATCAAATGGACCCAGGGAGCGTTCTCCAACCCGGTGCCCAATTACCGGTCCAGATCATCACCCCCGCCGCAGTCCCCTCCGATGAAAAGAAATCGAATCCGGCGCTGAATCTGATCATTACCGTGATTGTGGGAGTCCTCCTGAGCATTCTCGTCGCCTGCTGGGTGGAAATGGCGGTGCGGGCCGCGATCAGGCGGAAAACGAGCTCTTAACTGCCGTACCCTGGATTCGGACGCCGCCATGCGAAACCGCATCGCGCCGCCACGCCATCGGCGCATGGCCGCATCGGGAGAGAAAGTGGCGGTTGAAATTCGACAGGTTGGAGAACCCGCAGCGGAAGCAGATTTCGGCCACGGTAAGATCGGTCTCGATCAACAGCCGCCGGGCCTCGGAAATCCGCTGCTCGATGACGTAATCCATGAAAGACCGCCCAATAGAGCGCCGGAAAAAGCGGCTGAAGCCGGAGGGCGAGAGACCGGCGAGCGCGGAGGCCTTTTCCATTTCGATGGTTTCCGCGAGGTTGCGATGAACGTAGAGCAGGATGCGGTTGATGCGTTCCGGGGCTTCCTCGTCGGAGACTGGCCGGTAACCAGCGCTGGCCAGCGGCTTTCCGCCGCGGGCGGAGGCCAGAAAATCGAGCAGATCGAGCAGCCGGGCGATCCGATGAGTGAACCGTCCCGCAAAGAGCCGGTAGAAAAACTTGGCCCCCTGCCGCGCGGTCTCGCCTTCCCAAAGCAGGCCCTGGGCGGCGTCCTGCAGCAGCCGCGCAATGCGGCGGTTTTCAGGCAGGTCCCAGAATTCCGTTCCCAGGCAATCAGGGAGGAACTGCACGTAGCGGGATTGCGCCCAACCGCGCCGGAAACTAACCGGCGTGTCGTTATAAAAGAGATGGGGAAGATTGGGGGCAAACAGGTAAAGCTGGCCCGGCCGGAATTTTCCCGTCGCATCGCCCACGATGACCTTCCCGATGCTTTTCTCGATATGCAGGATTTCGATTTCCGGATGCCGGTGATAGGGGCAATCAAAGACGCGCCCGCGGTACTCGATGCACGCAAACGAGGCGCCGGACGGACGCGGCACCTTCTCAAATAATACCTTCATGATAATGGATGTGGGGCCTCAAACAAAAAAATAAGCACCTGTTAAGCTCTAAAAGTATCAAGTTTGGCCCGAATCTCAATAGCGCTCGTAAAAGTTGCAATGGATACTTGGCGATTCATGCTTCCCACTTCCCCCCTTCTTCCGGAAAAAGGCGTGCTTACAGAGGCGTTGGTCAAAATCGCGCCTCCTCTGCCCAAGCCCGGTCGCAGCCGAATCGCCGTGCTCGGTTGTTGCGTCAAAATCCACTTTCCATTCACCGATGCCTGCCGTCGCTACCAGGGCGCCATCGGGCTGGCGCGCGAAAGCTTGGATCCGAACCTCTTTGACATCGTCTCCGCGCCCGAACCCTATGAGGATCCCGCAGCACTGCTGGCCTTTGCCGACAAGCTGCTGGCGGAGGGCCTGGCTGGTATCGTCCTCTTCCACGCCTCTTATACCGCCGGGGAAATCGGCTCCCATTTCGGGCGCTGGCTGGCGGAGCACAATGTTCCGGTGCTGAGCTGGTCATTCCCCGACCCGCCCGCCGAGCGGCTCTCGGCCAACAGCTTATGCTGCCAGAATTTCCTGCTCGGCATGTGGAAGCGGCTGGGCGTCCGCTACGCCTGGATGCATGGGCCGCTGGAAAAATCAGCCGCGGCGACGCTGGCGCGCTTCGGACGCAGTGTGCGCACGCGCGACCGCTTCCGTCACGCCAAAGTTCTCCATGCGGGAGGCAGCCGCGTCACGGCGTTTTACGACGGGGAGACCGACGAACTGGCCGTGATGAAGCGCTTCGGGCTCCGTTTCGACCGGGTTGACATCGAGGCGATCCATCGCAAAGCCAAACAATTTCCGGAAAGCGACGTGAAGCTGCTGGCCAATACGCTTACGCACGATTCCCGCTGCGCAAAAGTCGACGTGCCCGACGCGCAAATCTTGCAGACGCTCCGCTTCGGCCTGGCCCTCTACACGCTGGGGGCGGAACAAGGCTATCTCGGCTGCACATTCAAAAGCTGGCCCGAATTATTTGACTGTTACGGCTGCGCGATTGACGGTGCAGTGTCGATGCTCAACGACGCCGGCTTCTGCACCGCGGAGGAGGGCGAAATGAACGGGCTGATTTCCTCGCTGGCACTTTACCTGCTCAGCGAGGGCGCCGCGGTTCCGGTCCTGATGGACCTCTCTGCGCTGGACGCCGCCGCCAACCGTATCGGCATCTGGCATTGCGGCGCGTGCGCGACCCGCATTCTCAAGCCCGGCTTCCGTTATGCGTTGACCAGACATTCCATCCTGGAAAACGGCGATCCGGCCACGGCGGTGGGCATGATGATCGAATTCCTGCTGGCCCTCGGCCCCGCCACGGTGGTGCGCTATCAATCACCGGATGCTGCGCGCTTCTTCGCCTTCGAGGGCGAACTGGTCGACTCGCCCGCGCCCTTCCGCGGCAGCTGGTGCTCGCTCGCGCCGAAGGCCCCGGCCACGGCGACGCAAATCATGGGAACGATTCTTTCCCGGGGCCTGGACCATCACTGGAGCCTCGGCTACGGCCACTGGAATGAGGACCTCGCGATGCTCAACCATTGGCTCGGCGTGGAAACCGTCCCGATTGAAAACCATCCCGCGGCGAGCGGACTGAGTATATGAACGCTTCCTTCGACGTCATCACAACCGGCCTGGTAATTGTGGATGTTCTCGTGCGCCTGCCGGGCGAAGTCCACCGTGGCGAAAAGCACGAAGTCGCGGACCTGCTCGTCACCGGCGGCGCGCCCGCCGGCAACGCAGCATGTGTTCTTGGCTCGCTCGGATGGAAAACCGGCTACGTGGCCCGGCTGGGCGATGACACCATCAGCCGCATCGCCCGCGCCGAGCTCACACGCTGCGGGGTCTCCGACCAGCTTATCATTTCCGATCCGGAGGCTTCCGCGGGCGTCGCCGTTGTCGAAATCGATCCGGCCAGCGGCGAGCGTACTGTTTTCTATAATCTCAGCCGCTACCATTTTCTCCGCAAAGACGATATCCCGCCGGAAAAAATCAAGTCGGCGCGGCTCGTCCTCGCCGATGGTTATGAGACCGAAGCCGCGCTGGCCATGCTGGAAATCGCTCGCGCTGCCGGGGTGCCTTCCGTGCTCGATCTGGAAGCGGGTGATCCCTCCGTCCTTCGCCGACTGCTCGAACTGGGAACCCACGCCATCCTTCCGCTGGCCGCGGCTTGCCGGTTGACGGATAAAAAGGAACCCGGCGACGCTCTGCGCGCGCTGGCTTCGTGGACCAAGGCTCAGCTCGCCGTCACCGACGGCCCGCGCGGCGCCTGGGCCCTCGATGGCGGAAACGTCATTCACCAGCCCATCTTCCCGGTAAAAACCGTCGACACCACCGGCTGCGGCGACGCCTTCCACGGCGCCTATGCTTCCGCGCTGCTGGACGGCTGGGCGCTGCCGCTGCGGCTCGAATTCGCCGCGTTCATCGCGAGCCGCGTGGCCGCGAAAATGGGCGGCCGCACCGAACTGCCCACGCGTGAATCGTTGCGCCACGAAAACCTTTCCGCCCTTTCCCCTGAACTCCGCTCCAAACTTTCCACATGAAGAAATCCCTCGATCAAAAACTGCAGGCCATCCGGCAAAATTCCGGCGGCAAAACCTTCATCCTCGCCGACGCGAAGGACGCCGACATGGCCTGGGGCATCGCCAGCCCCGGTTCACCCTGGCCGGCCGATCCGGCGCGCCCCTTCCGCTCCATGCCGGAATTCTGCCAGGACATCCGCGCGATCGTTCGGCAGGAACTTGTCGACATCATGCTGGCTTCCGTCTCGGTCATGCACCAGTTGGCGCACGAGGAGCGGCTCTTCGACCACTCGCCGGTCACCCCCGCCATCCGCGCCAACGATACCACCGACGTCTGGATCGCCCGCGGCGCCAGGTACCGCCAGCAGCCCTCGCGCGCCTTCTCCACCTGCTACATCGAGGAAGCGCAGTTTGGCGGCCTGGCCACTTCGCGCCAGGACCCGCCTACCGTCAATCTCGGCCTCTACTCGATCACCTTCACCAACGACCTCGCCACCGACCACGCCAACCTCGAGACCTTCCGCGCTTTCCGCGCCGAGGCCGAACGCCGGGGCTTCCGCTATTTCCTCGAGGTTTTTGATCCGAATACCGATGCGGGTCTGACCGCCGAGCAAATTCCCGCCTTCGTCAATGACAGCATCGTCCGCACCCTGGCTGCCGTGCCGGCCCCGGGCCGCCCGCAGTTTTTGAAGATCGCCTATCACGGCCCGCGCTGGCTGGAGGAACTGGTCAACTATGATCCCTCAGTCGTTGTCGGCATTCTCGGCGGCGGGGCGGGCACCACGCTTGACGCCTTCAAGCTCCTGGCCGATGCGCAAAAATATGGCGCCCGCGTCGCGCTCTATGGACGCAAGATCAAGGAAGCCGAGGACCCGCTCGCCTTCATCCGCCATCTCCGCCTCGTCGTGGACGAGGGACTCGATCCCGCCGAAGCTGTCCGCTCCTACCACCGCGATTTGCAGAAACAAAAGCTTCCTGCCAAACGTTCGCTCGAAGACGACCTGCAGATCACTCACACCATCCTCCATTACTAACCTCCGCCCCATGAAAACGCCCTTCCTCCCCGCCGTGGCCGAGTTTCTCAAGGCCTCCCCGCTTCCCCACTTCATCAACGGCCGTCGGCATCCCGGCGGCGCGACGCGCGCGGTCATTAATCCCGTCGACGGTTCTGTCCTGGCCGAAGTCGCCTACGGCAGTGAAACCGAGGTGAACCAGGCGGTGACGGCCGCGCAAAACGCCTTCCCCGCCTGGGCCGCGCGGCCCGCGGTCGAGCGATCCATCCTCCTGCACCGGCTGGCTGAGCGCATGGAAAAAGAGGCCGCGGTGCTCGCCCAGATCGAAAGCCTCGACGTCGGCAAGGCCATCACCGCGACCGAGGGCTTCGACATTCCCTTCGGCATCGCCTGCATCCGCTATTTCGCCGACCTCGCCACCCAGGCGCAATATGACATGCCGCTCGCCATCAAGAATATCGAGGCCCGCGTCCATCGCGCGCCCTACGGCGTCTGCGGATTCATTTTCCCGTGGAATTTTCCCTTCGACCTACTGCTGTGGGGCATCATTCCCGCGCTGGCCGCCGGAAACACCGTCGTTGTCAAACCCTCGGAAGTCACGCCGCTAAGCACGCTCTACGTGGCGCAACTAGCCTCAGAATGCGGATTCCCCGCGGGCGTTGTCAACGTCGTGGTGGGCGACGGGGCCGGAGTCGGCGCCCCCCTGACGGCCCATCCGCTCGTCCGCCGCATGTCGTTCACCGGCTCGTCTGAAGTCGGGCGCAAGATCGGCGAGGTCTGCGGTCGCCGCCTCATCCCCTCCAAACTGGAACTCGGCGGCAAGGGTGCGGCGGTGGTCTTCGACGATGCCGATGTCGCTTCCACGGCGAAGCAACTCGCCGGGGCCATCACCTTTAATACCGGGCAGGTCTGCTGCACCGCCACGCGCTGGATTGTTCATGAGAAAATTTTCGACTCACTCGCCCAGCAGGCCGCCGAGACGTTGAAGGCGACCAAGATCGGCGTCGGCCTCGATCCCGAAACCCAGATGGGGCCCGTCGTCAGCGCCACGCAGCGCGACCGCATCCTCGGCTACCTCAGCCGGGGCAAGGCGGAGGGCGCGGACGTGGTTCTTGATGGCGGCCCGGCTGAAGTCCGGGACGCGAAGGGCGGCTTTTTCGTCAAACCCTGGCTGCTGGCCGGATCGCCCGAAAATGTCTGTTGCCGCGAGGAAATCTTCGGCCCCGCCGCCTACCTGGTGAAATTCCGCGACGAAGCGGAGGCGGTCGAGATCGTCAACCGCCTCGACTATGGCCTGGCCAACAGCGTGTGGAGCACCGACCTCGCCCGCGCCAATCGTGTGGCCGAGCGCCTGGTCGCCGGCAATAACTGGGTCAACGCCCACAACGTCTTCGCGTATGGACTGCCTTATGGCGGCGTCAACCGCAGCGGCCTCGGCGGCGGCGTCAACAGCCCCGCCACGTTCTACGATTACCTGCGCGACGCAACCATCGCCCGGCCTCTCGCATGAACGCAGCCGGGGAAATCGAAAGCCTGCTGCGTGAGGACGGCCAGCTCTCCGCCGGCCCGGCGACGCTCGTTCCGCTGGGCGGCGGCGTCTCGTCCGAAATCCTCAAAGTCACGCAGGGTACAAAAACTTTTGTCGTAAAGCGCGCGCTCGCCAAGTTGCGCGTGGCCGCCGACTGGCGCGCCGACGTCGGACGCAACGCCGTGGAGTATGCCTTCTACGAAACGATGACCGAACCGCTGGCCGGTTCCGTGCCCCGCGTCTATTTCCACAATCCCGCGCGCGGTTATTTTACGATGGAATGCCTCGAAGACGGCTGGCAAAACTGGAAGGAACTGCTCCTGCAAGGCATCATCGAGCCGGAACATGGCGCACTTGCGGGCCGGCTCATGGGAAAGCTCCATGCCTCCACATGGCAGGACGCGCGCCTGCGGGAAAAATTCGATACGACGGAAAATTTCCGCCAGCTCCGCTCCGATCCCTACCTGCGTACCGCCGCCACGCACCGTCCCGCAGCCGCTTCCATTCTCCTCGCCGAGGCCAGCCGCCTGGAAGACTGCCACGTCTGCCTGGTTCATGGCGACTTCAGCCCGAAGAACCTGCTGATCAAAAATAACCGCATGATGCTGCTTGATGCCGAGGTCGCCTGGTTTGGCGAACCCGCCTTCGATGTCGGATTCCTGATGACCCATCTGTTCCTCAAGGGTCTGCACCATGCGCCGCACCCGACCGCCTAGGAGGAGACCGCGCGGGCCGCGTGGAATGCCTACTCCCTCGCGCTGGGAAACCGGATGACGCCCACGCTCGAAGCCCGCTGCGCGCGCCTGCTCGCCGCGATCCTTCTCGCCCGCGTCGACGGCAAATCGCCAGTCGAATACCTTCAACCCCCGAAACAGCAGATCGTCCGCGCCTTCGCCGTCGAGGCCCTGCTGAATCCCGCGCCGGATTTCGATACACTCCTGGTCCAGTGGCGCTCCCGAATCTTATGAAAATCCAAGCCGTCTCCGCCTTCCAAATTTTCGATTCCCGCGGCAACCCGACCGTTGAGGCGGAAGTTACGCTCAACAACGGCGCCAAAGGACGCGGGCTTGTTCCCTCCGGCGCGTCGACCGGGCAATTCGAGGCGCTTGAACTTCGAGACGGACAAGCCGGGCGCTTTCGCGGCAAATCGGTCTTCCGGGCCATCGAGAACATCCACCGTGAAATCGCCCCGCGCGTCATCGGCCTCCACGCCCTCGACCAGCGCGGCCTCGACGAGGCGCTCATCGCCCTCGACGGCACACCCGACAAAAGCCGTCTCGGAGCCAATGCCATCCTCGGCGTTTCCATGGCCGCAGCAGCCGCAGCCGCAGCCGGACGGGGACTGCCGCTCTTCCGTTCCCTGGGCAAGGGCACTCTCCTGCCGCTACCCGAAATCCAGATCTTCGGCGGCGGCGCCCATGCCAACTGGCGCACCGACGTGCAGGATTTTCTCGTCATCGCCACCGGGGCGAAATCGTACGAGGAAACCCTCGAAATCACCTTCAACGTCTTTCACGCCGCGGGTGACCTCATGCGCGAGCGCGGCACCTATTTTGGCGTGGCTGATGAAGGCGGTTACTGGCCCGAATTTCGCACCAATGAGGAGGTCTTTGAAACCTTCCTCCGTGCCATCGAACGTGCCGGCTACACCCCCGGTGTCGAGGCCTCCATCTCCCTCGATATTGCCGCCAGCGACCTTTACGACGAGGCCGACCGGCTTTACCGCTTCCGGCTCGAGAACCGCGTCTTTGACTCCGACGCCTTTGCGGAATTGATGACCAGCTGGTGCGAAAAATATCCTGTCGTTTCCATCGAGGACCCGATGGCTGATACCGACTGGGACGGCTGGAAAAAAGTCCGCGCCGCCATCGGGACGAATGTGCAGCTCATTGGTGACGATCTCTTCACGACCAACCTGACGCGCCTGAAAAAAGGCATCGCGGAAAATCTCGCCAATGCCGTCCTCATCAAGCTCAACCAGATCGGCACCGTTACCGAAACTCTCGACGCCATCCGCCTCACGCAACAGGCCGGCTGGAACCCGGTCGTCAGCGCCCGCTCGGGCGAGACCGAGGACGCCTTCATCTCCCACCTCGCCGTCGCCACCAATGCCGGCCAGCTTAAGGTCGGGTCGTTCACCCGTAGCGAACGCATGGCCAAATGGAACGAGGTGCTGCGCATCGCCCGGTCGCTCGGAGACAAGGCTACGTTTTCGGGCGCAGACATCCTGCCGCGGAAAAAGAAGTCGTCCACCTGAAATCGTTCCAGAACGAAACCCGTCCCGGGAAATTGCGTTCAACCCTTCGGTCGAAGAAGCTTCCAGAGCCAGCCGAGGGGATCGTAGAAGTCGTCTACGACACGTTCCTTCAACGGAATGATCGCGTTGTCGGTGATGGTGATGTGCTCGGGGCAGACCTTGGTGCAGCACTTGGTGATGTTGCAGTAGCCGATGCCGTGCGCCTGCTTCAGTTCCGGCAGCCGGTCCTCGGTGTCGAGCGGGTGCATTTCCAGCGCCGCGGTGTAGACGAGGAAGCGCGGGCCGATGAATTCCTCGTGTTTGTGGTGATCGCGCAGCACATGGCAGACGTCCTGGCAGAGGAAGCATTCGATGCACTTGCGGAATTCCTGCACGCGGTCGATGTCCTCCTGCTGCATACGCCAGGTGCCGTCCGGCGCATCGGGGGTGCGCGGCTTGAACGGCTTGATCTTCTGCTTCACGCGGAAATTCCAGGAAACGTCGGTGACGAGGTCGCGAATGCGGGGAAAGGCGCGCATCGGCTCGATGGTCACCGGCTGGTGGGTCGGAATCATGTCCATGCGTGTCATGCACATGAGCCGCGGAACGCCGTTGATCTCCGCCGAGCACGAACCGCATTTACCGGCTTTGCAGTTCCAGCGGCAGGAAAGGTCATTGGCCTGGGTCGCCTGGATTTTGTGGACGACATCGAGGATGACCATGCCCTCCGTGGCCTCGGTCGTGTATTCAATCAGCTCGCCACCTTCCGCATCGCCGCGCCAGATTTTGAAAGTGACCTTTTTCATTTCATCTCCTCGATGACTTGTTTCAGCTCATCCGGCATGGCGGGAATCGGCTCGCGGCGCAATTGCATGGAACCATCCGCCGCTTTCGAAATAACTGTGTTGACCTTGGCCGCCTCAGCGCTTTTCTCGGGGAAATCGTCGCGGAAATGGCCGCCGCGGCTCTCTTTCCGGTCGATAGCCGAACGGGCAATCGCCTCGGAAACGGTGAGCAGGTGCTTGAGATCGAGCGCGGTGTGCCAGCCGGGATTGTATTCGCGATGGCCGTGAACGGCGGCCTTGGCGGCCCGTTCCTTGAGCTGGCTGATGCCGTCGAGCGCGCGGGCCATTTCCTCCTCACGCCGCACGATGCCCACGAGGTCCTGCATCATCGTCTGCAAATCGTGTTGCACCTGGTAGGGCCCCTCGGCGCTGCCGGTCCGCTCGAACGGTTCGAGCGCCTGCCGCGCGGCTTCCTCCACCTGCGCGTCGTCAATCTTCCCGGCCGGACTTTCTTTGGCGTACTTCGCAGCGTATTCGCCGGCGCGCTTGCCGAAAACAAGCAGATCGGAAAGTGAATTGCCGCCCAAGCGGTTCGCGCCGTGCAGGCCCGCTGCGCATTCGCCGGCGGCGAAGAGCCCGGGGACGCTCGACATCTGGGTGTCGCCGTTGACGCGGACGCCGCCCATGACGTAGTGGGTCGTCGGGCCGATTTCCATCGGCTCCCTGGTGATGTCGAGATTAGCCAGTTGCATGAACTGGTGGTACATGCTCGGCAGCTTCTTTTTGATGTGCTCCGCGGCATTCGGAATCTTTTCCTTGATCCAGGCGATGTCGAGGAAAACGCCGCCGTGGGGGCTGCCGCGGCCCGCCTTCACCTCGCGATTGATGCAGCGCGCGACGTGGTCGCGGGTCAGGAGTTCCGGTGGCCGACGGGCGTTCTTGTCGCCCTGCGTGTAGCGCCAGCCCTCCTCGGGATCGGTCGAGGTCTGCGATTTATAATTGTCGGGAATGTCATCGAACATGAACCGCTTGCCGTCCTTGTTCAGGAGGATGCCCCCCTCACCGCGCACGCCTTCGGTCACGAGCAGGCCCTGCACGCTCGGCGGCCAGATCATGCCGGTGGGATGAAACTGGATGAATTCCATGTCGAGCAAGTCGGCGCCCGCGTGATAAGCGAGCGAATGGCCGTCGCCGGTCCCTTCCCACGAATTGCTGGTGATCCTGTAGGCGCGGCCGAGACCGCCCGAGGCCACCACAACCGCCTTGGCCCGGAGGACCTTGAACCGGCCCCGCTCGCGGTCGTAACCGAACGCGCCGACGACCCGGTTGCCGTCCTTGAGCAGCGTGACAATGGTCCATTCCATGTGGACCGTGATTCCCTGATGAATTCCGTGGTCCTGCAGCGTGCGGATCATTTCCAGGCCGGTGCGATCGCCCACGTGAGCCAGACGCGGATAACGATGGCCGCCGAAATTGCGCTGGAGAATCTTGCCGTCCTTCGTCCGGTCGAACACCGCGCCCCATGCTTCCAGCTCATAGACCCGCGCGGGCGCTTCCTTGGCGTGCAGCTCGGCCATGCGCCAGTTATTGAGATATTGGCCGCCGCGCATTGTATCGGCGAAATGAACTTTCCAACTATCGCGGTCGTCAACGTTGGCCATCGCCGCTGCCATGCCGCCCTCGGCCATCACGGTATGCGCCTTGCCGAGAAGCGATTTGCAGACCAGCCCGACTTTCACACCCAATGCCGAGGCCTCAATGGCCGCGCGCAGTCCCGCTCCGCCCGCGCCGATGACCAGCACGTCGTACTCGAAAGTTTCGTAATTAGTGGCCACGGGTGGATAAAATTAAAAGAACCGGATGTCGTGCCAGATGCCCATCGCGCACAGGCGGATGTAGACGTCGGTGAATCCGACCCAGAAAAGGCTCATCCACGCCCAGAGCATGTGGCGGGCATTGAGGCAGCTCACCGCGTTGTAGCAGGTCGCACAGGCGCGGGCCTTCGATTTGGCATCGAGAAAACCGCCGACCAGGTGCCGCAGCGAATGGCATCCGCACGTATAACCCGCGAGCAGGATGACGTTCAAAATCAGGACCAGCGATCCGACGGCAACGCCGAAGTGCTCCATCCCGGCGTAATCAGTGAACCAAAGGGAATCCCACGCATCGCGGCCCAGGATAAAGATAAAAATCAGAGCCAGGTAGAGGAAGTAACGATGGACGTTCTGGAGAATGAGGGGCAGATACCGCTCGCCGAGATAACTTTTGCGCGGCTCGCCCACCGCACAGTTTACCGGATCGAGCCAGAACGCCTTGTAGTAGGCGCCGCGATAATAATAACAGGTGAAGCGGAACCCAGCGGGAATCCACATGATGAGAAACGCCGGCGAAAAAGGAAGAAGCGCGGGCCACCAGGAAGGAATGACGCCGAAGAAACCGGGATGGTCGTTCGAGCCAAACAAAATCGGAGAATAAAACGGCGACAGATAATTCGCGCCACCACCTCCATACCAGAAATAGGTGTGGGTGGCGTCGAGCCCCTGAAACGCGGCCCAGGTCGAATAAACGATGAACGCGGAGAAGCCGAGGAAAACAAGAACCGGCTGAAGGTACCAGGGATCGGAACGGGTGGTCTCGCCGAAGTGCCGCTGTTTCGGAAGCGCTCCCGTTAAATCCATGCGGGGCAAACTAGTAATTTAAATCCCTGCCGTCAACGGGGTAAGGAAGATATAAGCGCAACTCAAATTAATACAGATTCTCTTATCGCCGGGTCACGGCCCGAACAGCGCCCCAGAGATCCTTCTTGGGCCGTTCGATTTGCACCGCCTGCCAGCCCGCCCGGCGCGGGCCCTCCACATCGTTCCGCGCGTCGTCACCGACACTGAGCAATGAGGCAGGCTGAATCCGCATCACGTCGGCGACATGCCGGTAGATGGCCGGATCGGGCTTCTCCCAACCAAGCTCCGCGCTGATGAAACGGTTCGGCAAATATTCGCCGAGGCCATTGCCATCAAGCACGGTGTGCAGCCGTCCGTCCCAATTGGAAAGCACCGCGAGATCAACATCGTGATCGCGCAGTTCCTCGAATACCTCGAGGACCTCGGGATAAATGCCCCAGGCCTCCGGTTTGCCAAAATAGAGATAAACTTCTTCAAAGAAGGTTTCGAACGCGGTGGGATCAATCGGCGGCTGCTCGGGCAGCGAGCGCTTCACGATTTGCTTCCACCATTCGCGGTCGTTGCCATCGCGAGGCACGGTTCCCTTCGTGCGCGGCGAGGCCGCTTTCATCGCCTCCCGAAAGGCGTTCGTTGTCGCCTCCGCCGCCAGTTTGAAGCCATGACTGCGGGCAAACTTCGCGTAAGTCTCGCCGATCGGATCGGCCGGGTACATCAGCGTGCCGCCGGCATCGAAAACAATCGCCCGAACACGCCCGGATGAGTCTGATTTAGCGCGTGGCAAGGGAAGCCTCCAATCGTTCGTTGAGGCGATATTCTTCCGCATGGCCATGCCGCTGGGCAAGCATTTCTCCGGCAAGAAAAAGTGAACCGCATATAAGTATCGGGTCAGAATCAGAGGTGGCCGCAATTTCCCGCCACAAAGCCGACACCGAATCGTAACTGGCGCAAGGAATATCTGAAAAAGCCTCCGCCAGTTGCGAGGGCTCCGCGCCCCGATCATGTCCGAGACGAACCACTGAAACGCGCTTCGCCAAAGGACGCAGCAGCCGCGCCATTTCCGCGATGTTCTTTTCCGACACGGATGAAAAAATGAGATGAGCGCGGCCTTCGGTTTCCGATACCCGGCAACCCAAACGCGATGCCAGAAAGGCCCGCCATGTTTCGGTCAACGCTGCCATCCCCGCCGGATTATGCGCGCCGTCCAGGACCATCAGTGGATCGTCGCGCAGAATCTCGAAGCGCGCCGGCCAGACCGTGTTTTCCAGACCGCGGGCAATGGCTTCACCCGGCACCTTCAATTTTTGCAATGCCACCACCGCACAAGCGGAGTTCGCCACCTGATGAGCTCCGATCAGGCCCAGGACATAACGCCGTCCGTTGATTTCCGCGGCCTGCCTCCCTTCCTCCATACCGAGATTTCTCACCTCCATGTCCCGCGACAAAAGAACCAGCGGGCTTCCCATCTCTTCCGCGCGCTGCCGGATCACCTGCGCGGCTTCGATCTGCTCCACGCCACTCACCACCGGGACACCTGGCTTGATGATCCCCGCTTTTTCGCCGGCAATTTCCCGCAGCGATTCACCCAGGTACTGCTGATGCTCCAACCCGATGCTCGTGATGATACAAACCGCGGGCGTGACAATGTTCGTCGCGTCGAGCCGCCCGCCCAGTCCTGTTTCCCATACCACCCAGTCGACTTTCTCCCGCGCGAAGTGCCAAAGCGCCAGCGCCGTTATCAGCTCAAAAAAAGTCACCTGCGCACCTTCCATTTTTTCGACCGCTTCGCGCACCGCCGTGAGCCCCTCCGCAAACGCCTCTTCGGAAATCGGCTCGCGATTGATCTGGATTCGTTCGCGGATGCTGACGAGGTGCGGCGACGTGTAAAGTCCAACGCGGTGCCCTGCCGCGCGCAGAACCGATTCACAAAACGCCGCGGTCGATCCCTTGCCATTCGTTCCCGCGATATGGATGAACCTTAGTCCCTGTTGCGGCTCACCCAGTAGCAGCGCCACTTCATGCATCGGCTCCAACCCCGGTTTCATGCCGAAGCGCCGAGCCTCGCTGAGATAGGAAAGAGTCTCTTGATACGTCATGGATTCTCGCAAAGATAGACCGTGTATTGACGGAAGACGCGGCCGTGAAACGAAACGATCATGTATTCGATCGGCGTAATGCGGCTGAAATCGTGCGCGAGAACCGCGGGTTTATTCTCGTCCGTCTCGGTAATCCAGAGCGCCCGATGCGGCGGCGAGGTTGGGTAGGTCGGCCAGAAATCGTATTGCGTTGCGGGACGGTCATGCCGCACGGTGTAGATGAATCCCTGGTCCGGCAGGTGGAACGACAGGATGCTCGCCTCCTTGTAGGCATCGGCGATCAGGACATCCGCGTTCTGCTCGTGCCGGATGTCGTCGAGCCGCCCCGCGATCTCCGTCCAACCCACCACCCGGCTCATCGGATCGGTCTTGAAGGAAAGAGGAAGAACCTCGGGATCGTGAAATACCACGGTCTGCAGCCAGGCCAGCAAAAAGGCCGCGCTAATAAAATATCGAGCGCTTCCGTTCCGGTCCAAAATTTGCCGCCAGCGCGAGGCGAGAATCACGATCAAGGTCAGGTAGGAAACCGCCGGCCAGTTCGGCTCGCCGCGCAGGTGCCACGCCAGGACCACATAAAAAAGAAAGACCGTCAGAAACAAAATCAGCAGGAGCAACTCCCCTTCGCTTTTTTCCGGCCAGCCGTTCCCGGCGCGGAGATAAAGCACGCGGCAGGCCGCCGCCAACAACGCCAGAAAGAGGAGGGGCGAAATCACCAGAGCCTGCTGGCTAAGAAAATCGAAAAACGTGGAGAAATGGAGATCGAATCTGCCCTCGAGATGCCCACGGTTGCCGAGTTGCGCGGCGCTTACCCAGCCGTGCTGCCAGTTCCACCAGAACACCGGCAGCGCGCAAATCAGCGCCATTATCGCCATGGTCCAGAATTGAGGCCGACCCAGCAGCCGCCGCCGTTCCGGCACGAGCAGAAGAAAAACCAGAAACGCGACGAGTTCCAGCGCGTTGAGATATTTGGCCAGGAATCCGCATCCGATCGCGAAGCCGGTCAGCAACCAGTCCCGCCAAAGTCCGTCCTGAATCGCTCGGGAAAAGAGATTCGCCGCCCAGACCCAGAAAAATGCCGAAAGCGGGTCGATGGTCATGACCACTGCGCCGAGTGCAAAAAGCGGCACCACGCCCGCGATCAAAACCGCGACCAGCGCTGTAACCTCATCGTACCAGCGCCGCGCCAGCAAAAAAATCTGCCAGGCCGTTCCGGCCGAAAGCAGCACGGCAAAAAAGCGGACCCCACAGTTATGGCTCCCGAAGAGCGCCGTGCCGGCCCAGATTGTATAAGCAATCGCCGGCCCTTTGCTGAAGTAACTCGCATCCAGATGTCGTGACCACTGGAGGTAATAGGCCTCGTCCGGCAGCAACGGCAGCCAGACGGCGTAGAAAAAGCGGAAAACAGTGGCCACCCCAATGACCAAAACGGCCGCCCAGGCGGGCGACAGGCCAAGAAAGCGTGGAGAGGAAGCGCTGGCGTGCATGAAGAGAGATCGTACAGTTTGCGGCAGGTCGATCCCGCAAACAAGTCCTGAGGCACCCCCTCCTCCCTCATTCGCTTGCGCTCCAACCTCTTTCATGCAAGTATGTACTTGCATGAAAGAAACCGCCCAACGCATCATCGACGCCGCCCTCCGCGTCTTCGGCCGCGATGGCGTCTCCGGCGCCACCACCCGGGAAATCGCCCGGGTGGCCAAGGTGAACGAGGTCACGCTCTTTCGCTATTTCAAAAACAAGAACGAGCTCCTGCGCCAGGTCGTCCTTCATTCCTGCAAACGCTACGGACAGATTTTTGCCGACGCCTCGCTCAATAGTCCCGAAGACCTGCGCCGCACCGTCCGCGTCTATGCCGAGGCCCATGCCCAGAAACTCACCGAAAATGAGAACTTCGTCCGCACCTTCATCGGCGAAATGCACCGTCATCTCAAACTCAGCCGCCGCATTTTCGTCGAATCATCCCGGCCCGTCCGTTTGAAGTTTATCGCCTATCTGGAAGGCGCCAAAAAAGCCGGCTTGGTCCGCAAGGATCTCGATTCCGTCACGGCCACCGATGCCCTGTCCGGCATGTTGATGTCCGGTGTCCTGCGCCGTCCCCTCACCGAAACAACCTATAGCTGGCGCCGCTACGTCGACACCTGCGTTGAAATTTTCCTGAAAGGAATTGAGCCTTGAGCATCGCTCTGGACGCTCCCTTTCCCGAGGGTCTTTCGCCCCTCTCCCGGCGTGCCGCGGAACAAGGCTGGTTGAAATGGGCCATCGTGCTCACCGCCGCCTTCGCCGCCATCCTGGAGGTCGTCGACGTCAGCATCGTCAACGTCGCCCTGCCCTACATGCAGGGCAATCTCAGCGCCACCCTCTCGGAAATCGGCTGGGTTTCCACCGGTTATTCCATCGCCAACGTCATCGTGATTCCCCTCTCGGCGTGGCTGGGACTTCGTTTCGGCAAGAAACGCTATTTCATTTTCTCGCTCATCGCCTTCACCCTCGCTTCCGTTCTCTGCGGCTTCGCCACCAATCTCGCCATGCTGATCATCGGCCGCGTCATTCAGGGCCTCGGCGGCGGCGGCCTTTTGGCCAAAGCCCAGGCCCTGATGTTCGAGACCGTCCCGCGCGAGGAGCAGGCCAAGGCCAGTACGATCTTCACCCTGGGCGTCATCGCCGGTCCCGCCATCGGCCCGGCGCTCGGCGGCTACCTGACGGATAATCTCGGCTGGCGCTGGATTTTCTTCATCAACGTTCCGCTCGGCATTTTTGCTGTCTTCATGTGCACGACTTTTCTTACGCCCGACGATCCGCATGCGCGCAAAACCGGCTCGGTTGACTGGCTCGGCGTCCTCTTTCTTGCCGTCGGCCTCGGCTCCTTCCAGACCGTGCTGGAACAAGGCCAGCAGGAAGACTGGCTTTCCTCTGTCTTTATCCAGCGCATGACTCTCCTCAGCATCGTTGGCATCGCGCTTTTCATTTGGCAGGAACTGCACGTCGAGCATCCCGCGGTCGATCTCCGCGTCCTGCGTTACCGCTCGCTCGCCGCCGGCAGCATCATTTCGCTCGTCGTGGGCATGGGCCTGTATGGAACAATCTTTGTTGTTCCGGTCTTTGCCCAGACCGTCCTTCAGTTCACCGCAACCAAGACCGGTCTCATGCTCATGCCCGGGGCCATTGCATCCGCCGTTGGAACTTTCGCCCTGGCGCCCCTTTCCAAAATACTTCCGCCCCGGATGCTTATCGCCACCGGTTGTCTCATCACCATCGGCGTCATGGTGGCCTTTACCGGTATCAATCCCGACACTGGCTTTGACCAGCTCTACTGGCCGCTCATCTGGCGCGGATTCGGCACGGTCATCATGTTCCTGCCTCTCTCGATTGCCACCCTCGGTTCGTTGCCCAAAAAAGACGTTGCGTCCGGCTCCGGCTTCTTCAGCCTGACCCGCCAGCTTGGCGGCAGCATTGGCATAGCGATCATCACCACCCTCGTGGCCAAGCAACAGTTCGTTCACCGATCGCAACTTGTCTACGACATCTCCGATCTCAATCCCGCCTACCACGACCGGCTCAGCAGCAACACCTCCTTCTTCAACACGCTGACGGGCGATCCGATTGGCGTGCAAAACAAGGCGCTTTCGCTCATTGACCGTGCGGTCAACGCCCAAGCCACCATGCTCAGTTATCGCGACGTGTTTTATTTTGTTGCCGCTGTCTTTATTTTAACTCTCCCCCTGATTCTCCTCCTGGGACAAGCCCACAAGGCTCCCCGTCCCGTCGAAGCCTGATTTATTTATGAGTACCCATACCCTTGAAGATGACGTCGCCCTCTCCGACAAAAAGCCGTCGAAGTCACGGACGCACGCCATCAAAAAAAATCTTCATCCCTTTTATCAGCGTCATAAAAAGCACCTGATCCTGGCCGTCAGCGTAATTTCCCTCATCGCCGTGATCTACTATGCCTACAATGCCTCCACCCACGAGGAAACCGACGATGCCTATGTCACCGGACATCTCCATGACGTTTCTTCGCGAATCAACGCGGTCGTCACCGATGTCCTCGTTAATGACAACCAATTCGTGCATGAGGGCGACGTCCTGGTAAAGCTCGATCCCTCCGAATACCAGGCGCTGGCCGCCGCCGCCCAGGCCCAGCTCAACAAGGCCCAGGCTGATCTCGACCGCGAGCAGCCACTCGTCGCTATGCATGCCCTTTCGCAGCAGGATCTCGATGCCACCAAAAGCACCCACGACGTTGATCTCGCCCAGCTCAAACTCGCCGACCTCCAGATCGATTATTCGACCATCCATGCGCCCGCTTCCGGCATCATCGGCCGCAAAAACGTGGAAGTCGGCAACCGCGTCTCCTCCGGCCAGACGCTCCTCGTCGTGGTCGAGCCCGATCTCTGGGTCGTCGCCAACTTCAAGGAAACACAACTCGCCCACATGCGTAAAGGCCAGCCCGCCCAAATCACCATCGATGCCATCCCCGGCAAGGTCTTCGAGGGCAAAGTCGACAGCTTCTCCCCCGCTACCGGCAACGAATTCGCCCTGCTGCCCGCCGACAATTCCACCGGCAATTTCACCAAGATCGTCCAGCGCGTCCCGGTCAAAATTGTCTTCGATCCAGCCTCGACCCATGGTTATGAGGCCCGCATCCGGGCCGGCGAATCGGTCGTGGTCAAGGTCGCGCTAACCTCGCCTCCGCCTCAGCCCTAATTACGGCACACGCAGGAACTGGATCCGGCGCCGGTCAGTCGTACCGAGCCCCAGCACCGCCGCGCTTGTGACGTAGGTCGACAGGTTGCCTGGCGACGGGATGCTCATCTCCCGCCGCATTCGGTCGATCCGCGGCAGGGCCAGCGAATCAATCGCCACCGGATCGCGTCCCACGTAGATTGCGCCAAGGGATTGGCAATACTGCGGATTAAACGCCGGCCCGCCCGCACACTGCGCCACCAGCGCGTCAAGAATATGCACCACCACCTTGTGCTGGATATAGGGCTCATCAAGAAGGATCGGAATGGCCGGATCGCCATAGGTGGGTGGGCCTTGAAACCGGCGAAAGTTATCGACGCTGCCAAAGGCCAGCGAACTCATGCAGGCGTCGATCCCGAATGCCTCGTTTGTGGAAAGGACCGGCACGTTGACGATTTTGGTGCAGGTCCTGGTGACGTATTGCGTGTAATAAGAACGCCCCAGGATCCGCTCGTTAAAGTTGTAGGAGTTGATCGAATTGGCAAACTGGTAATCGCCCCAGATCAGCGTCCCGATCATCTGACTCTGATAGTATCTATCGGGGTCGTAGTTGTTGGACGGAACCACCGAGGCGATCATCGGCTGGCTGTCGCTGGCCGCCTGCGGCGCATAACCGGCCCGCACCATCCGGTCCTGGAATTTGTCCCAGATGATGATCTGCGACATCGGCATGCCAGCAGCGCGCAAGCCGTCGCAAATGGCATTCACCAGCGAGCGGTGTGTGCACATGCCCTGCCCGCCCGCCGTGGTGATCTTGATCCCCACCACGTCCTGCGGCGTGATGCCGAGCCGCTTCCACGCCGTGCCGATGTCCGAGGCGCTCGTCAGCGTAAGCAATGCGCGGTTCACCATCTGCCGGACCTGTTGCGGATCGACCGTGAATTCCTGCACCGCGCCCGGCCGCTCGGTCAGGATCACCGGCGAAAGCGATTGAGGCGGAACATTCCGCTGCGGAAACGCCCCGTCCCGCGCCCCGGCCGGCGTCACCAGGCCGATCCCCAGCAGCAACGCCATTATTCCTTGCCGGAAGGTTCTGATAAATACAATGCGACCCATGGCTGCTTTTGATAAGAGTCCTAGTGCGGGTTTATAAAAGCGGATTCCCAACCTTATGGCGACCCCCAATTCGAAGCCCGACCTGCTTCGCGGCCTCCTCATCGTGGCTGCGGTCATGTGGGTCTTTTCGCCGGTTTTCTATGGCCAGTGGTTGATGGATGACGACTTCTATCTGACCGCCAATGCGTTGATGGGCGACCCGGCACGTCTCTGGAAAATCTGGTTCGCTCCCGGCCATCTGATCGAATATTACCCCCTCGAGGAAACGGTCCAGACTCTCCAATGGCGGCTCTGGGGCGCGGACGACATGCTCGGGTACCATCTCACCAACGTCATCCTCCATGCCATCGGCGCGCTGCTCGTCTGGCGCCTGCTGGCCAAATTCGGCCTCCGCTTCGCCTGGCTGGGCGGATTTCTCTTCGCCGTCCATCCCGTCATGGTCGAATCGGTCGCGTGGATCGCGGAACTCAAGAACGTCCTTTCCCTTCCGCCCTTCCTCCTCGCGATGTGCTTCTGGATCGACTACGAGGAAAATCGGCGCCCCCGCGATTACCTCCTGGCCCTCGGATTCTTCCTCCTCGCCATGCTCTGCAAAATCTCCATGGCCCTTTTCCCGCTCATCATCATCCTCTACACCTGGTGGAAACGGGGCCGCATCGACTGGAGTGACGCGGTGGCGACCATTCCCTTTTGGCTCGTCTCCGTCCCGCTTTCCCTCCTCTCCATTTTTGCCGGGGACTGGTTCCGGCAATCGCACCTGCAGGCCATTGATTCTCCTTCCATCGGCGGCTTTTTTTCACACCTCGCCCTCGCCGGCCTCTCTCTCTCATTTTATCTCTGGAAATGCCTCTGGCCGGTTGGCTTTCTGCCCATTTACCCCAAGTGGACCGTCGATCCTCCCGCCCTCGCCCAATTTCTTCCCTGGCCCGTTTTCGGCGCCCTTTTTTGTTGGTCTTGGGCCTGCCGCAAAACCTGGGGCCGCCATGCCCTGCTCGGCCTCGGCTTCTTCGTCATCAATCTCCTGCCCTTTATCGGACTCAATTCCGTCAGCTACATGAGCTTTTCCTGGGTGATGGATCACTTTCTTTACTTGCCCATGATCGGCGTTGTTGGACTCATCATCGCCGGACTGGAAAAAATCGAGGCGGCGTGCCCAGTTCCGGTCCGCTCCGGCTTGGCGATCTCAACGGCTATCATCCTCGGCCTGCTCGCCCTCGGCAGCCACCTTTATGCGAAGTTGTTTGTCAGCCAGGAAACGCTCTGGACTTACACCGTGCAGCGAAATCCCGGCGCCTATCTGGCCCATAACAATCTCGGCAATACCCTCTTCGCCAAAGGACGGGTTGACGCCGCCATTGAGCAATATCGTGAAGCGCTGAAAATCAACCCACGCATGGTCGAGGCCTATACCAATCTCGGTCTGGCTTTCAGCGTCCAGGGCAACAAGGAGGAAGCCATCCGGCAATACCAACTCGCCCTCCAGGTCAATCCTCACTTTGCCCTGGCCCATTTCAACCTCGCCAATACCCTCCTCAACCTTGGACGCACGCAGGAGGCCGTCATTCATTACCAGGAATTTCTCAAGATCAATCCCGGCAACGCCGAGGCCCGCGACCAACTGGCAAAACTTCAGGGCCGGCAGCCTTCATCCTCTCCATGACAAAAACGTAAGAATCCAAAGCTGATGTAATGAACGATGTTTGTCTGCGTCTAATCATCAGTTGCCCTGGGACAATTCCTTATGAATCGAAGAAATTTTCTGGCCGGTCTTGGCGGCGGTGCGGTCTTCCTGACCACCGCCGGTTTGTTGGAAAGAATCCTCAATGGAATGCCTGCTTCGCCTTCCGGCGGCGCCTCGATGTTTTCCATGGTCAGGGTGCGCGTCATCGGCCCGGATGGAAAGCTCACCGGGCCCATCGAAATGCCGAAGGTCATCAAGACCGACGCCGAATGGCGCAAACAACTCACCGCCGAGCAATATCAAATCGCCCGCGATCGCGGCACCGAACCCGCCTTCTGCGGCATCTTCTATGACAACCACAAGGAAGGCATCTATCACTGCGTCTGCTGCAACCTGCCCCTCTTCGCCTCCAACGCCAAGTTCGACTCCGGCACGGGTTGGCCCAGCTTCTTCCAACCCGTTTCGGCGGAAAACATCACCACCCGGCCCGACCACAGTTACGGCATGGACCGCACCGAAATCCTCTGCACCCGCTGCGACGCCCATCTCGGACATGTTTTCGATGACGGCCCTCCGCCAACCCAACTCCGTTATTGCCTCAACTCCGCCGCCCTCACTTTTGTCCCAAAGGGCCATGAAGTGCCGGAAAAGCAGCCCGATCCCAAGACTGCCAAGGCCGCTTTCGCCGCCGGCTGCTTTTGGGGTTCACAGGAGGACTTTGAGAAAGTCCCCGGCGTCATCAACACCACCGTCGGCTACATGGGTGGCAACCTGCGCCATCCCACCTACGAGGACGTCTGCACGGACCAGACCGGCCATGCCGAAACCGTCCTCGTTGAATACGATCCCACCAAGGTTACCTACCAGCAACTCCTTGCCGTCTTCTGGGCCAATCACGATCCCACCACTCCCAATCGCCAGGGCCCCGACATCGGTACCCAATATCGCTCCGTAATCTTCTACTACACGCCCGAGCAAAAGACCGCCGCCGAGTCAGATATCGCCCGGCTCGAAGCCGCGCATCAGTTCAACAAGCCCATCGTCACCCAAGTTGTCCCGGCCGCCGATTTCTGGAAGGCCGAGGACTATCACCAACATTACCTCGACAAGCACGGCCTCCAGAATTGCCGGTTTTAAAAAATTTTCAGAGCTGTGCGAGTATGGAGAATCGAACTCCAGCCTCAGCCTTGGGAAGGCCACGCGCTACCATTACGCCATACTCGCGGAAACCGGTTCCGCCCGCGCCTTGTTCAGGCGTGGGAATTGATCTTCTCGATCAGCACCTTCTTCGCCGTTGTGCCGACCACCTGCTCGCGAACCGTGCCGCCCTTGAAGAAAAGAAGCGTCGGGATGTTGTAAATGCCGTATTGCTGAGCCAGTTGCTGCTCTTCGTCCACGTTAACCTTCACGATCTTGACCTTGTCCGGCAATTCGCGCGCCACTTCATCGAGCAGCGGAGCGATCATCTTGCAGGGTCCGCACCATTCCGCCCAAAAATCGACGATCACCAGCTTGTCGGCTTTGATCACTTCGCGCTCGAAATCGAGAGCGCCTACTGGAATAACATTCGTGCTCATGACGGAGCAATTTATCACAATAGTTGATAATAGCTAGCGATCAAAATGCCGGCGGTTGCCCAGGTAAAAAGCGCCAGGAGACCGGACAAAACCGTCGTCAGCGTCGTCGATCCGGCTGCTTCCTCATCGAATTTTGCCGGTGCGGGGGCCACCCCCGCCGGAGCGGCGGCAGGCCTGGGTGCCACGATGGGCTTGGCCACGGGACTCTTGGTCACCGTCGAAACCGGCTTCGTCGCAGATGCAGGTTTGGTCACGGCAGAGGCGGCCTTAGCCACCGCAACGGGGATCGCAGGTTCGCCCGGCTTCGGCACAGGCGTCGCGGTCGTCCGAACCGTCGCGACAGATGGAATGCTCGGCTTTACCGTGATGCGAGCCGTCTCTTTCGGAGGCGCGCCCTTAACAATCGAAGTCCCCGATTTCTTGCTCGGCTCAGGAAGCGCCCCGGGTATGGCGGCGGCGGGCTTGAGCGGCGCCGCCGGAGCAACCGGCCTCACCGGACTCGGACTCGCGGGCGCAACGGCTGTGGTACCGGTCTTGCTTCCCGGAGGGGCCGGAGGCATCGCGGGCCTGTCCGCAGGTTTGAGCGGAGCGGGAGGCGCCACCGGCGCGGGTGCCCCGGGTTTAACAGCACCCGAAGTCGGCACTACTGACGGAGGTACGCCAATCGCCTGCGTACGGCGGGGCGGAGCCACCGCCCCGGAAGCTGTCGGGGAAGAAACGGGAGATTTTGGCAAAACGTTCAACGCCGTCGTGGCCGTCGAAATGCGCGGAGGAGGAACCACCATGCTCGACTTCTTCTTAGGATCGGCCGGAACCGCCGGTGTCACCGGGGTCAAGGAGGTCGGAGGCAACGGAAGCGACGGCGGAAGCGGAGCCGCCGATGTGGAATCGATCTTCTGCGTCAGCGGTGGAGGAACCGCAGCCGCTGGCTTGATCGCAGGTGGTGGCGGTGGTGGTGGCACGGCACCGGTCGGCGGTTTGCGTGTCATCGGCATCGTCGTCATCGCCGGGGCCGGAGGAACCGAACCCGTCGGAGGTTTGGGTGACGTCGGCACGGGTGGAGCCGCAGGAGCGGCCACAGAGCCCGTCGAAGGCTTCGGGGGTGTCCGCACCGGCGGTGCAGATGGGACCGAAATCGGCGGCACGACGCCGCTCGGCGGCTTGCGTGTCATCGGCATTGTCGTCATCGCCGGGGCCGGAGGAACCGAACCGGTTGGAGGCTTCAGAGGTGTCGGCACCGGCGGCGCGATGGAAGACAGGACAGAACCGGTCGGCGGTTTGGACAACGTCGGGGTGGGCGGAGCTGCGGGAGCACCCACAGAGCCCGTCGGAGGCTTCAGGGGTGTCGGCACCGGCGGTGCGACGGAAGGCGGGACAGAACCGGTCGGCGGCTTGGGCAAAGGAAGCGTAGGGGAAAGAGGAGGCGGAACCGACGGCGCTGCCAATGAACCCGTCGGCGGCTTGCGCGTCATCGGCATTGTCGTCATTGCCGCTGCCGGAGTCAGCCCCCCCGTCGGAGGCTTGCTGATGGAGGGTAACTCAGGCGGAGCCGCAGCAATTGGCCTCGTCGGTGGCTTGAGTTCGGAAGCGATCTTACCGGTTGGTGGCTTGGGCTTCGCAGTCGTCGGAATCTCCGAGGCCGGAAATAGCAAGCCTTCCTTCGGACCCGCCGAAGAGGCCAGGGCAGCCGGCAAAGGGGGCGTGATCGGGGCCGATTTCGGCTTCAGAGCCTGCTCGGGCGCGGGCGGAGGGACATCCAGAGGCTGGGTCGTTGCCAAAGCTTCCGGCGCAGTGGGAAGGTCAACCAGACGCAATGAACCCGTCAGCTTTTTAACCCGCGGCTGAGCCGGTGTGCCATCCGAATTCAGAGGACGGCCCGTCGGAGGAGTCACGCCTGATTTCAACTCGTCCTTGGTCACTTCGGACGTGGGCAAAGGGGGAGGCGTAGCCAGTGAAGGCTGCGGCGCGACCGGCGCCGGGGGGGGGGTGACCGGTGCGCGACCAACCGTCGTACCAGTTAGCGGCGGCGCTTTGGCCGGGCCGGAATCGGGGGGCTTGCTGATCGGCGGCAGTGGCTGCGTCAATGGCAGTGTTGGAGGTTTGGCCTGATGCTCAATCGGCTCGAGATCAGGTGGAATTTCCACGCGACCGCTTTTGATGAAAACTTTTGCCTGGGGATTGGCCACGATCACGCGTGGCGGCGTCACCCCCGAAGTGGCGGTCTTCGCCGACGGCACAGGAGACGCGGCAGGCGCATCGACGCCCGGATTCGGCATCACCTTCGTTTTTGGCCGTTGTGTCTCGGGCACTTCGATACCACCGGTCAGGGCGGCAGCCGGCTGGGTGGAGAATTTCTGTGGGAAAAGCGGTGTGGTCTTGGAACTCGGAGGCGCTCCGGTCAAAGGTGGGGCCGACGGCTTCGGAGCCGAGGGAATCGAGCCCGAGGCCGGCTTGGCAATACTAGGCATTGGCTTTGTCACTGCGGTCGACCAAGCCGGAGGCGCTGACGCCACCGGCTCTGCCGTGCCGCCAGGCGTAATCGGCAGCGTCGTCGCTGCGGAAATGTTCGGACGGATATTCGAAACGATCTTCGTCGAATCTGGCTTCAGGGGGCGGGGTGGGAGACTGATGCGCAGGGTCTCACGCTGGGGAACTTTGGGATCGGTGCCGGAATCGGCGGAGTCAGCCATAATCAATCCTTTTTATAATTATTTCGGAAAATGTTCAATCGTGAAATTCGCAATCGTAACGTATTTATGGTTTTACATGATCTGCGCATGTCAAAATAAGGAATTTCCCGGATATATTTATCGTTATTGTCGTTTAAGCGGAGGGGAGTCGTAAAAGCTGGAGAATGCGGTCAAGATCGGTGGAACTGAAATAGTGAATCTCGATCCTGCCCGATTCCACCTTGCCCGCGATGCGTACCCGTGTTCCAACATGCTGTTGCAGCCGCTTTTCGAGATCGACCATGACTGCCGTGGAAACCACCGGGCTCCCCTTGCGCTTGCCGGCTGCTGGTTTTGAACCGGCCCGCATTGATTCAACCAGCCGTTCCGTGGCCCGCACGGTGAGATTGTCCTTGCGGATCCGTTCCGCCGCCAGCAACTGCTCCGCAACCGTGGGCAGACCCAGCAAGACCTTGGCGTGACCCACACTTAGGTCGCCCGAGCTGATCCACGCCTGCACCTGCGCTGGAAGCGTCAGCAGCCGCACCGCGTTGGCGACGGCCACCCTCCCCTTCCCGACCTGCTGCGAAACCTGTTCCTGGGTCAGAGAAAAATCCTTCATCAAACGCGCATAGGCTTCCGCCTCCTCGATTGGGCTCAAATCGGCGCGCTGCAGATTTTCAATCAGCGCCAGTTCCAGCACGTCGCGATTGCTCGCCTCCCGCACGATCACCGGCAGCTTCTCAAGGCCCGCCGCGCCCGCCGCGCGCCAGCGCCGTTCGCCCGCGATCAGTTCGTATTTCCCCTGTACCAGCCGCACGATCAGGGGCTGAATTACGCCTTTTTCGCGGATCGAATCGACCAGCTCCGCCAGCTCCTCAGGACGGAAAACTTTTCGCGGCTGCAGGGGACTCGGCACGATCTTATCGCGCGAAATTTGCCGAACGCTTTCGCCCTTATCTGTCGACGGCTCGGGCGAAGCCAGTGCGACCGACCCGCCCATCAGGGCGCTCAGTCCTTTTCCTAAAGCGGGTTTGGCCATTGCGAATTCTGATTCACCACGACGCGGAGGCAAGCTTATCCGACACGCTTTTTCACATCCTCCTGCACCTCGTTCCACCAGGCTTCGAGGAACGCCTTCCGCTCCGTCTTGATCGCCGCCAAATCGCCCTTCGCCTCGGTGCGGGTAAAGAAATAGAATTTGATCTTCGGCTCCGTGCCGCTGCCGCGCACCGCCATCCGACCTCCGTCGGCGAGATGAAACAGCAGCATCGTCTCCTTCGGGATTTTTTTGCCGTCGGCATCGGTGAAATCCTGCAGTCCGAAATCATCGACCCGCGTCACCGTCTGCCCCTGGTAGGCGGCCGGCGGCTGGGAACGGAACGAGGCCAGCAGCTTCGCGATTTGCTGCGCGCCCTGCGCCCCCTCGAAGGTCAGCGTCCCGAGCCGTTCCGTGTAAAAGCCCAGCTCGCAATAAATATCGTCGAGATACTCGACCAGCGTTTTGTCGTGCAGCTTCGCATAGGCCGCCACTTCCGCGAACATCAGCACCGCCGCATTTGCGTCCTTGTCGCGCACGTAATCGCCGCCCGTGTAGCCGTAGCTCTCCTCGCCCGCGAAAACCACAAACCGGCTTCCCTGCAACGACCGCTCGCGCCGTTCTTTCGCCGGCAGCTTCGCAAACTCCGGATCGTTCTGCGCCAGCTCGTAATCGTGCATCTTCTCGCCGATGTATTTGAATCCCGTCAGCGTCTCGATGCATCCGATGCCGAAATGCTCCGCGATCCGCTTCTGCAGATCGGTCGTGACGAAGGTCTTGATGATGACCGCGTTTTTGCGGTTGGCGTCAGTCAGGATTCCCTGCGCCGCCAGCCGCGAACAGCGATAGTAGGCCATGATCGAGCCGATCTGATTGCCCGTCAGCAGCACCATTTTTCCACTCGCGTCGCGCACCGCCACGCCCATCCGGTCGGCGTCGGGATCGGTCGCCATCACCACGTCCGCATGTTCCGCCTCAGCCTGTTTGATGGCCAGTTCCAACGCCTCCGCGTTCTCGGGATTCGGCGATTTCACCGTGGGAAAACGACCATCGCCGTTGCGCTGCGTCGCCACCACCGAATACTGGAAGCCGAACTGGTCCAGCAACGCGGGCACCGCGCGAATGCCTGTTCCATGCAGCGGCGTGTAGACGAATTTCACCTTCAGGTGCGAACCAAGGATCGCCTCTTGCTCCAACACCAGCCCGGCCACCGCGTCGCGGTAAATCACATCCATCTCCGGATCGAGAGTTGTCGTCTTCCCCGGTGTTTTCACTTTCGCCAGGAGTTCGGACAATGCCGACGGATCGCTCGAAATCTTCGCAAAATGCTTCGTGATTCCCGAGGCGTGCGGCTCGACCACCTGACCGCCGTCACGCGAATAAAACTTCAGCCCGTTATCATGCGGCGGATTATGGCTCGCCGTGATCATGATCCCCGCGTGCGCACCCGCCACCCGCGTCGTGAACGAAAGCTGCGGCGTCGAGCGGTCCTCCGCGAAGAGCATCGCGTCGATTCCCAGCGCATTGAGCGCCTGTGCCGCCGCCTCGGCGAATGGCTGCGAGAAATGTCGCGTGTCATGCGCGATCACCACGCTCAACTTCTCGCCGGGATAACCCTCGATCAAATACGCTCCCAGGGCCGACACCGCCCGGCGCACGTTGTCGAAGTTAAGCATGTTCGTCCCCGTGCCCGGAAACTCCGGCCGGTCGAGCGGCTGCGGCTTGCCCGCTTCCGCCTTGGTCACGATTTTCCCGATCGTCCTCCCCCGCATACCGCCGGTGCCGAACGCGATGTCCCGGTAAAAACGGTCATCCAGCTCTGTCCACGCCCGCGCCTCCAAAAGCTCGTCGATGCTGTCCCGGCCATAATCGGGAAGCGCGGGATCGTTAACGACTCGCTCGATGTTCTGCTGCGTCGAGGGAAGAAGCTTGGATCGGTCTTCTTCGGTAAAGGCAAAAGGAGTGGGCATAACCAAATAATATTGGAGCAGAGCGCGGAACACGCCAGAGGAAAAAGATGCGTCACGGAAACTTCATGCTACTTTTTGCCTCATTCCATAAAACCTCTTATGACTGATTCCCGAACCACTGATAATGCCACTCTCCTCGCGGCCCTTCACTGGCGCTACGCCACCAAGGCTTTTGATCCCGCCAAAACCATCCCCGCCGACACGTGGAAAACCCTCGAGGAAGCCCTTATCCTTTCCCCCTCCTCCTTCGGCCTCCAGCCCTGGCGCTTCATCATTGTCACCAGCCCGGAAATAAAGGCGAAGCTGCGGCCCCATTCCTGGAACCAGGCCCAGGTCACCGACTGCTCCCATTACGTCGTTTTCGCCACCATCAAAAAAATCAGCGAGGCTGATATCGATGCCTCTCTCGCCCGCACGGTCGAGGTTCGCGGGGTGAAGCTTGAAACGCTCCAGGGCTATCGCAGCGTGATGGTCGGCGACCTGATCCACGGCGCCCGCAGCAAGGTGGCCGCCGAATGGGCCGCGCGCCAGGCCTACATCGCCCTGGGCAATTTCATGACCGCCGCCGCTCTCCTCGGTGTCGACACCTGCCCCATGGAAGGGTTCGTTCCCGACCAATATGACAAGATCCTCGGCCTGGAGGCCCGCGGCCTCACCGCCTCGGTCTGCTGCGCCGCCGGTTACCGCGGCGAGAGCTGCAAATATGCCCACCTCGCCAAGGTCCGCTTCCCCCGCGACAAGATGATTGAAACGATCTGACGCCGGTCACGCCGATCCAATTAAAATCCCGACGACAAATACCAGCGCGCCACCGACAATTACCTGGAATCCCGCCGACAGCAGCGGCGTGTCCATATAGCGGTGCCGGATCCATGCGATGACACCTAGCTCCACGGCAACGATGGCGACAGCAATGTAAGTCGCCATGTAAAAATCTTTGATCAAAAACGGTAGTGTATGCCCGATTCCCCCCGCCGTGGTCATCAGCCCGCAGACCACGCCCCGCAATAGCGGATGTCCCCGGCCGCTCAGCACGCCGTCGTCCGAGAGCGCCTCGGCAAAGCCCATGCTGATTCCCGCGCCAATTGACGCCGCCATGCCAACCAGAAACGCAGCCCAGCTCGCGTGCGTTGCGAAGGCCGCCGCAAAAACCGGCGCCAGGGTCGAGACCGAACCGTCCATCAATCCCGCCAGCCCCGGCTGCACGATTTGCAGCACGAACTGCCGCCGCTCGGACTTGTCCTCCTCCTCGCGCGCACCCGAGGCCTTTTGCCGCTCGTCCATCTCTTCGGCCAGTTCGTAATGCTTGCTCTCCTCCGCGGCCAGGTCGCCCAACAGTTGACGCACCGCTGCGTCGCTCGTCTGCGCGATGGCCGCCTGATAAAAATTCCGCGCCTCCTCCTCCATTGTCTCCACCTCGTTGCGGATCATCGAGACGGTCAAAATCTTGTTCATCCAAAACGGCTTCCGCGTGATGAAACCCTTCACGTCCTGCCGCCGGATCAAGGGGATGTGCTCGCCGAACTTCTGCCGGTAAAGGTCGATCAGCCGATGACGATGGCCATCCTCTTCGTCATGCATTGACCGTAACGATTGCGCGGTCGCCGGGTAGTCCTTGCCGATCCGTTCCGCCATGTCGGCGTAAATCCGCCCATCTTCCTCCTCAGACTGGATCGCCAGCGCCAGCACTTCCGCCACCGTCAGGTCCTTCAACGTTCGGGCCATGCCCCAGATTGTCGACGGCCCGCCCTTCGATCAACTGGGAAAAGCAATCCGCGATTGGCCGATAATTGCTTCTCCATTCACAACCACTGCCAATTAAGGCACTATTGTCATTAATACATGATAAGCGGTTGACATTGGATTTTCAAATAGGTATCTACATGCCTCAACCGATTGTTTGGAGATATAAAGTGACTACAACTAAAAAAATTAAAAAACTGGCAAGTTTCGTCCTCGTGGGTTGTCTGGCCTTTACCGGTTCGGTCTGGGGGGCCAATAGCAACATCATTACTTATACGGTTCAGAACGATGGCTCTGGCAATACCCTGCTGACATGGACAGTCACGGGCGGCATCACGACAAGCGGCGTGGGTTATGATGTTTCCAGTCCCTTCTTCAACGGTGTCATGATCCAGGCCAACGGCATCTTTAATGGCAGCGACTTCTCAAGCGACATGCAGTCGATAGGCACGCCCGACGGCAGTTATTTTCAGAACGTCAACACGTCAACCAACAGTCCCATTGATTATTATCAGGCCATTCATTCGACCACGGACAGCTTTGGACTGGAGGTAAACTCCAGCGACTTCAATTCGCCGAGTGGCGAAACCGTCAAGTATGTGGCAGGTACCCAGTCGGTGGATCTTTCTCTTTCCTTCGCGCTTTTCAATCCGGGGACCTATTCCATCACCTACACGCCGACGCACCCGTTCGCCGGTTCGTTTACGGCGAATCTGGATGTGATTGCCTCGCCGGAACCGGGCACGGTGGTTTTGCTGAGCATGGGCATGATCGGCCTCCTCGCCCTGGCGAGAAAGAGGCAATCGCTCTCCCGGCTTTAAGCGACCCACCTAAAGGTCAGCATGGCCGAAGAGCTGGTTTTTTCGGTCAAGATATTGCGGCAGGCTCAATGCCAGTGTCCGCCAATCCCGATTCCCACGCTCACCGGCGGATAGGGATAGGGGTAAGGATAGGGTCCCGGTCCCCAGGTCGGCCTGCCTGTCCGCGCCATGAAATCGATCACGCTCGGCGAAACTCCGTCCTTCTGCAGTTGGTCGAAATCCTGCGGGTTAAGGAAATAAACGGTTCCCTGGTCGCGGATATACCGCACGATAATTCCGTCACTCACCCGCGCCCGGGATAATGCGATCACGTCGTTGATGCTCAGCGGATCGCCATGCGTCATCTTGTCATAAATGGCGGGACTCACCCCGCTCCGCGCCACGGTGGCATAGTCGGCTTTCTGCTGGTCAGACAGACCGCAACCGGCCAGCAGGGCGATCGCGACGGCGAGGAAAAGAATACGAAATTTCATGGGTAATCTCCTTTCTTGAGACGTTGCTGCATGGAAAAAGTGTCATTAAAACGCCGTAATGGTAAGTCGCCTCAACCTTACCGCTCACCAGATTATCTCAAAACCCCTTGTGCGATCCTGCTGACAATGTATCGTTTTTGTGACAACGGGGAGCCCATAAGGGCTGAGAGGTTTGCCAGAAGCAAACGACCCGCATAACCTGATCCGGATCATGCCGGCGGAGGGAAGATGTGGCACGGTCGTGTCCTCCATCCATCCCTCTTCGGCGACCCGGCCTACGGAGACCCATCATGATCCAGCCTTTAAATCCCGCCAATGCCCCAGCGAAAAAGTCCCCAGCCGGGAAAAATCGCAAAACGGGAAAATCGAAGTTCCTCCGCAGCGTCACCAAGCCGTTCCCCAATTCCCAGAAAATCCACGTCGAATCCAACGGCATCCGCGTTGCCCTGCGCGAAATCACCCAGGCTCCCACCCGCGATTTTCAGGGCCAGATCATCGACAATCCACCGCTCCGTGTTTACGACACCTCCGGCCCCTACACCGATCCCGCCGTCAAAATCGACATCCGTGCCGGACTCAAACCACTCCGCGCCGAATGGATCGAACGCCGCGGCGACACCGAAACCTACGGTGGCCGCGAAGTCCAGCCCCGCGACAACGGCTATCTCACCGCCGGCCATGCGGAATACGCCAGCCAGCGCGAAGGCAACGGCCGTCTCGAACCCTTCCCCGGCCTGAAGCGAGCCGTCCGCCGCTCGGTAGCAGGTGGCAACGTCACCCAGATGTATTATGCCCGCAAAGGCATCATCACGCCCGAGATGGAATACATCGCGGTCCGGGAAACGCTGGGCAGACAACATTTACCGCCCTCCGCCGGAGTTCCGCAGAACGATCTCCGTCATCAGCATCCCGGCGCCAACTTCGGCGCGCGCATCCACAAGGCCACGATCATCACGCCCGAGTTCGTTCGCGAGGAAGTCGCCGCCGGCCGCGCCATCATCCCCGCCAACGTCAACCATCCCGAAAGCGAGCCGATGATCATCGGCCGCAATTTCCGCGTAAAGATCAACGCCAACATCGGCAATTCCGCCGTCGCCTCCTCCATCGAGGAAGAGGTCGAGAAAATGACCTGGGCCATCCGCTGGGGCGCCGACACGGTCATGGATCTTTCCACCGGCAAGAACATCCATGAAACCCGCGAGTGGATCATCCGCAACTCACCCGTTCCCATCGGCACCGTTCCGATTTATCAGGCCCTCGAGAAAGTCGGCGGCCGCGCCGAGGAACTCACGTGGGAACTCTACCGCGACACGCTCATCGAGCAGGCCGAGCAGGGCGTCGACTACTTCACCATCCATGCCGGCGTTCTCCTCCGCTATGTCCCGATGACCGCCCGCCGCATGTGCGGCATCGTCAGCCGCGGCGGCTCGATCCTCGCCAAGTGGTGTCTGGCCCATCACCAGGAAAATTTCCTCTACACCCATTTCGACGAAATCTGCGAGATCATGAAGGCCTACGACGTCTCCTTCTCCCTCGGCGACGGCCTCCGCCCCGGCGCGGGTGCGGATGCCAACGACGAGGCCCAGCTCGCCGAGCTCGCCACTCTTGGCGAACTCACCCAGAAAGCCTGGAGGCACGACTGCCAGGTCATGATCGAAGGCCCTGGCCATGTCCCCATGCAACTCATCCAGGAAAACATGGAGCTCGAATTGAAGCAGTGCGCCGAAGCCCCCTTCTACACCCTCGGACCACTCACCACCGACATCGCCCCCGGCTACGACCACCTCACCAGCGCCATCGGGGCCGCCATGATCGGCTGGTACGGCTGCGCCATGCTTTGCTACGTCACGCCCAAGGAACATCTCGGCCTGCCCAACAAGGACGACGTCCGCGAAGGGGTTATCGCCTACAAAATCGCCGCCCATGCCGCCGATCTTGCCAAGGGCTTCCCCGGCGCCTCCGAACGCGACAATGCCCTCAGCAAGGCCCGCTTCGAGTTCCGCTGGGAGGACCAGTTCAATCTCGGCCTCGACCCCGAAAAGGCCCGCGCCTTTCACGACGAAACCCTCCCTCAGGAAGGCGCCAAGTCAGCCCATTTCTGTTCCATGTGCGGCCCCCACTTCTGCTCGATGAAAATCACCGAGGACGTCCGCAAATACGCCGCCGAAAAGGGTCTCTCCGAGCAGGCCGCGCTCGCCCGGGGCCTTGAGGAAAAATCCAGGGAATTCGAGGAAAAAGGCCGCGACGTTTACGTTGTACCGTAAATATCTGGGTTGACGTTTCCGGAGGATTAATCACTTTTTTAAAATGAGCATCACGCAAATCAAGGAAATGGCGCTGGCGCTCCCTGTTGAACAAAGGGTGGACTTGGCGCAACCTCTCTGGAGCAGCTTGGAAAACCATCCTTCAGACATAACCGGTGACGAAGCCGCTTTTCAGGATGAGTTGAAGCGCCGCGACCAGGAAATGTCTGCTGATCCCTCTTCTTGTTCTTCTCATGAAGAAGTCATGACCGAGGCCCGTCGCCGGATTGGAAGTTGAATATTGATTACAATCGAGCAGCCAGGAAAGAACTGTTTGATTCATCCCTTTATTATTCAAAGCAGGCCCCTGGCGTGGGTGAACGTTTTCAGAATGCCGGCGATATTTCCCTTCGTGAAATCAGCCGGTCACCGCAACGTCATCCAAAGTATTATGAGGACATCCACCGCTGCGTCATGTCTCAATTTCCCTACGGAATTTACTATCGGTGGTGGGCCTAAAAATCCGGATTTTAGCCATCGCACATAGCAGCCGCCATCCTGATTACTGGAAAGGCCGACACTAAGCAGTTACAGCAAAATCCTTGGCAACCGGGAACCGCCTGATAGTCGTTTATTTATCCATTTATGAAAGAACTCAGCCTCATCCTTTTTCTTGCCGCACTACTCCCGTTGCATGCGGAAAACTGGCTCCAAAACGGCGATTTCTCCGACGGCATCGATCATTGGCACGGCAGCGGCCTCGCTCCCTCCGATGTCGCTCCCGCCAATCCCTTCGACCCGCCTGATCCCTTCACCAGCAAGGGCCTCATCATCCAGCTCAAGCCCAGCCACTGGCAGAAAGTCGCGCAGGACTTCAAGGGCAAGCTCGCCAACGGCGTCCTCACCATCAGCTACATGGTCTCGCCCGACCTCGCGTTCTCCACCAAACCCGATGACTACGTCAACATGCCCGGCCAGATCGATTACAATGGCTGGCAGGCCTTCAACACGCCGCACGGCGCATGGGTACTCTTCCTCTCCGACTTCGGCAGCTCCCGCGGCCACTACTACACCATCACGCCCCAGCTCGGCTCCAGCAAGGTCCAGACCCTCAACCTCCCCGTCCAGGACATGACCCCCTACGAGGATAAAACCATCACCCTCGCGTTCCCTCCCGGCAAGGGCACAATTGTCTTCCTCAATGTCCAGCTCACGGACAAGTAACCTCCGGCAAAAACGCAAAAAACGCTTGTCGGTTTCCGCCGGACGGAAGACCATTCTGGCTTCCCATGCCTGACACCTCCTCCGACCGCATCGACGTCACCTACGTCGCCGACCTTGCCCGCCTCCGCCTCTCACCCGAGGAAACCGCCGTCTTCCAGAAACAGCTCGGCGACGTCCTCGGCTACGTCGACCAGCTCGCCCAGGTCGACGTCTCCCATGTCTCCCTCCTCGGCGATGCCGATCTCAAAAACCGCCTCCGCGCCGACGAAGTCCGCCCCAGCCTGCCGGTCGCCGAGGCCCTCGCCAACGCCCCCCGCCAGGACAACAACCTCTTCGTCGTCCCCAAGATCATCGACTAGCCGGGTTCCCCGTTGCCGCCGTTTTCATGGACATTACCAGCCTCACCATCCTCGAACTAAGGCAGAAACTCGCCGCCGGCGCCCTCCGACCCCGCGAAATCGTCGACCAGCTCGCCGACCGCGTCACCGCCGTCGATTCCAAACTCAAGGCCTACCTTCACCTCGACCTCGACAAATCCCGCGCCGAAGCCGACGCTGCCAACATCACCCTCCCGCTCGGTGGCATCCCCATCGCCGTTAAGGACGTCATCAACGTCAAGGGCGCCCCCTGCACCTGCGCCTCGAAAATCCTCCAGGGCTACACCGCCCCCTACGACGCCACCGTCATCCGCAAACTGCGCGAAGCCGGAGCCGTCCTCTTTGGCCGCACCAACATGGACGAGTTCGCCATGGGCTCCTCCACGGAAAATTCGTCCTGGGGCGTCACGCGCAATCCCTGGGATCTCGACCGCATCCCCGGCGGCAGCAGCGGCGGCTCCGCGGCCGCCGTCGCCGGTCACGAAGCCTTCGCCGCTCTCGGCACCGACACCGGCGGCTCCATCCGCCAGCCCGCCGCGCTTTGCAGCTGCGTCGGCCTCAAGCCCACCTATGGCCGCGTCTCCCGCTACGGCCTCGTCGCCTTCGCCTCCAGCCTCGACCAGATCGGCGTCTTCACCAAAACCGTCGAGGAAGCCGCGCTCCTCCTCGAAATCATCGCGGGCTACGATCCCCTCGACAACACCAGCATCGACCGCCCCGTCCCGAAATACACCGCCGCGCTCGGTCGCGGCGTCAGGGGCCTCCGCCTCGGCGTTCCGAAGGAATATTTCGTCGACGGCATGGACCCTGAAGTCGAGAAGGCCATCCGCACCGCCATCGATGAATACAAAAAGCAGGGCGCCGAGATCGTCGAAATTTCCCTGCCACATACGCAATACGCCGTCGCCGTCTACTACATCATCGCCACCGCTGAATGCTCGGCCAACCTCGCCCGCTTCGACGGCGTCCGCTACGGCAAACGCGCGCAGAACCCGAAGGACATCCTCGACATGTACGGCCGCACCCGCGCCGAAGGCTTCGGGGCCGAGGTCAAGCGCCGCATCATCCTCGGCACCTACGTCCTCAGCTCCGGCTACTACGACGCCTACTACAACCGCGCGCAGAAGGTCCGCCAGCTCATCGGCGAGGACTTCCGCCTCGCCTTCGAAAAGTGCGACGCGCTGCTGACGCCCACCTCGCCGACTCCCGCCTTCAAGATCGGCGAGCGCACCGCCGATCCGCTCCAGATGTACCTCGCCGACATCTTCACCATCGCCGTCAACCTCGCCGGCATCTGCGGCGTCTCGATCCCGTGCGGTTTCACCTCGAACAAGCTCCCCATCGGCCTCCAGATCATCGGCCCGAAATGGGGCGAGGAAACCATGCTCCGCGTCGCCCATGCCTTCGAGCAGGCCACGCCGTGGCATAAGGAAAAGCCGCCGCTTTAACCATCCGTCATCCTGAGCTTGTCGAAGGATCTCTAATTAATGCTTCCTTTACTCACTCACAATGCAACGGTGCTTAGCATTCTTGGAGCATCAATTGCATTTGCATGGTCAATTATCCGCTTTGTATTGGACCGCCGAAAGGAACTTCTAGATAAGGAATTTGAGGCATATCATCGCCTTATCAAGGAATTGGTATCACCTGATTCCGAAAGTAAAGTCATGTGGATTGCGGCTGTTGTTTTTGAACTACGTCATTTTCCACGTTACTATGAATTTACAGTCCAAATGCTGGTTCATTTAAAAGAAAAATAGAGGGCAGACCCTAATTTTAAATGGCAATATCTCATCGACGAAATAGATCGCACAATCGAGTATATTAAGCCCAAGAAAAATAGTTAGAGTTCCTTCGACAAGCTCAGGATGACGGATTTTTTTAAGAATAATTTGAATATGATGGCCATTGCCCCTCTCCCCGCCACCGACTACGAAGCCGTCATCGGCCTGGAAGTCCACGTCCAGCTCAAGACCAACACCAAGATGTTCTGCTCGTGTCTGAACGAGTTCGGCGGCGCGACCAATTCCCATACCTGCCCCGTCTGCCTCGGCCTGCCCGGCGTCCTGCCCGTTCCCAACGAGGAAGCCATCGTCAAGACCGTCCTCACCGGCGAAATGCTCGGCTGCCAGATCGCCACCCGCTGCAAGTTCGACCGCAAAAACTATTTCTATCCCGACATGCCGAAGAACTACCAGATCTCGCAGTACGACGAGCCCCTCTGCCTCGGCGGCGCCGTCACGCTCGATCTCCTCGCCTATCCCAAGGACGTGCAGAAGAACGAGAGCACCGTCATCGACAAGCCCGTCCGCCTCGTCCGCATCCATCTGGAGGAGGACGTCGCCAAGTCGTTTCACTTCGATGACGGCACCAGCGGCATCGACTTCAACCGCGCCGGCACGCCGCTCATGGAAATCGTCAGCGAGGCCGACATGTCCACGCCCGAGGAAGCCTTCGCCTACCTCTCCGCCCTCAAGCAAATCCTCATCTACGGCGGCGTAAGCGACGCCGATATGGAAAAGGGCCAGATGCGCTGCGACGTCAACGTCTCCATCCGCCCCAAAGGCCAAAAGGAATTCGGCACCAAGTGCGAGCTCAAAAATCTCAACAGCATCAGCGGCGTCCGCCGCGCCCTCAAGTACGAGATCGCCCGCCAGATCGACGTCATCACCTCCGGCGGCTCCATCGAGCAGCAGACCCGCCGCTGGGACGACGACAAAGGGGAAACCACCCTCATGCGCACCAAGGAAAAGGCGCACGATTACCGCTACTTCCCCGATCCCGACATCCAGCCCGTCCGCACCGACCATGGCCTCTACGACCAGGCCATCAAGGAAATGCCCGAACTTCCCAAGGCCAAGAAGGCCCGGCTCGTCCAGCAGTTCGGCGTCACCACCTACCAAGCCGGAGTCCTCGCCTCTGATGCGGCCCTCGCCGACTACTTCGAAAAGGCCGCCGCGCCCAAGCCCGCCAACGGCTCCGCCGTCGCCAACTTCCTCCTTAATGACTTCCTCGCCACCACCACCGGCGACGAGACCCTCCCGAAGGTCGCGCCCGAATTCTTCGCCGAGCTCGCCGAACTCGCCGGCTCCGGCCAGATCAACAGCAAGCAGGCCAAGGAAGTCTTCGCCCAGATGATCGCCACCGGCAAATCCCCTGCCGCCCTCGTCAAGGAACTCGGCCTCGCCCAGGTCAGCGACGTCGGCGCGCTCGAAGCCTTCTGCGACCAGGCCATTGCCGCCAACCCGAAGAGTGTTGCCGACTTCAAGGCCGGGAAGCAAAATGCCGTCAATGCCCTTAAGGGCCAGGTCATGAAGCTCAGCAAAGGCACTGCCAATCCCCAGCTTGTCGGCGAAATTCTGATCAAAAAGCTCAGCGCTTAACGGTGGCCGTCTTGCCTGCCACGAGGTCGATCCTCGGCAGGTACTTCTTCTTGTCCACCGTGAACCATTCCGGGTTCGGAATCAGCATCTGCCGCCGGGGCGCCGGAAACATGTGCTAAAAAATCCGCCGGAACCTGCGCTGATTGTGCTTGGACTTTCGCCGCCCTTTTTATTTACTAACCCATGCATTTCTCATCGGCACGGCTGGCCGCCATTCTCGGCGCCTTTTCCCGCAGCCGCATCCTCGTCATCGGCGACCTGATGCTTGATGAGTTCCTCTGGGGCAAAGTCACCCGCATCTCGCCCGAGGCCCCTGTCCCCGTCGTCGACGTCCAGCGCCGCGCCGCCTATCCCGGTGGGGCTGCCAACGTTGCCCGCAACCTCGCCAGCCTCGGCGCCCATTCCGGTCTTGCCGGGGTCATCGGCCTGGACGAACCCGGCCGCAACCTCCTCGGTCTTCTCGAAGATGAAGGCATTGCCACCGGCAGCATCCGCGCCACTCCCTTGCGCCCCACCACCCACAAAACCCGCGTCTGCGCCATCACCCGCCAGCTTCACGACCACCTCGACATCGAGGATCAGCAGCAGATTGTCCGCGTTGACGACGAATCCCGCGCTCCCCTCGATCCCGAAAGCCGCCGCTGGCTCTTCGAACGCCTCCGCGCTGACATCGCCGCCCACGACGCCGTCATCATCGAGGACTACGCCAAGGGCCTCATCGACCAGGAACTCGTCACCCTCGTCATCCGCGAGGCCAATGCCCATGGCAAAATCGTCGCCATCGATCCCAACCCCAACAATCCGTTCGACTGGTCGGGCGGCACCGTCCTCAAGCCCAACCGCCGCGAAGCCTTTCTTGCCGCCGAACTCCCCTATTCCCAGGAACAGGACACCGTCCTCCAAGCCGGGGCCATCCTCCAGAAAAAGCACGCCATCCGCCAGCTCCTCATCACCCTCGGCGAGGCCGGCATGCTCCTCCTGGAACAGGGCCAGCAGCCCTACCACACTCCCACCCGCGCCCGCGACGTCTTCGACGTCTCCGGCGCCGGCGACACCGCCATCGCCGCCTACACCCTCGCCCTCACCGCCGGGGCCACCGGCATCGAAGCCGCCGAAATCGCCAACCATGCCGCCGGCGTCGTCGTCGGCAAGCTCGGCACCGCCACGCTCAATATCGACGAACTCCGCGACTTCTTCGCCCGCACGGAGGGCCAGGCATGAAGCAACGTGCCGTTTTCTTCGACCGTGACGACACCCTCATGGTCAACGTCCCCTACCTCGGCGATCCCACCCTCGTCGAAGTCTTTCCCGAGGCCGCCGAAGCCATGTTCACCCTCCGCCAGGCCGGTTTCTGGCTCTTCGTCGTCAGCAACCAGTCCGGCGTCGGCCGCGGCCTCATCACCCGCAGCCAGGTCTTCACCGTCAATGCCGAGATGAAACGCCAGCTCGATGGCGATTACATCCACGCCTTCTACCACTCCTTCGCCGCTCCCGACGATCCCTACGCCAGCGACCGCAAGCCCTCCCCCGAACTCGTCTTCAAGGCCGCCGAAATCAACAACCTTGATCTCGCCGAATCCTTTTTCATCGGCGACCGCCTTGCTGACATCGAATGCGGCATTAACGCCGGCTGCCGCACTGTCCTCGTCCTCCACGAAAAATCGAGCCGCCGCGACTCCGCCGATGAGGAAGACCTCATCGCCCGCGAAAAGGCCCACTTCATCTGCGCCACTCTCACCGAGGCCGCCCAGTGGATCCTCACGGTTACCTCCGATACCCCGGCGCCCAAGACTCACGAACTGGAATGAAATCCGTCATCGTCATCCCCGCCCGCTACGGTTCCACCCGCTTCCCCGGCAAAAGCCTCGCCCGCATCAAGGGTCGCCCCATGATCCAATGGGTCTGGGAAGCCGCCGGCCGCAGCCGCCTCGCCGAACAGGTCATTGTCGCCACCGATGACGACCGCATCGCCGACACCGCCGCCAAGTTTGGCGCCGATGTCGTCATGACCAAAAAGTCCCACCGTTCCGGCACCGACCGCGTCGCCGAAGTCGCCGACAAAATCCCCGCCCAGCTCTACGTCAACGTCCAGGGCGACGAGCCCCTCCTCGCCGCCTCCGCCGTCGACGATCTCATCCGCGGCATGGCTGAAAGCCCCCGCGTCCCCATCGGCACCCTCGCCCACCGCATTGAAACCGAGGCCGAATGGCGCAGCCCCGAAGTCGTCAAGGTCGTCTGCAACCGCCACAACGAAGCCCTCTACTTTTCCCGCTCCCCCCTCCCCTTCCAGCGCCGCTTCGATCTCCACGCCCCCCTCCTCCGCCACGTCGGCATCTATGCCTACCGCGCCGCCGCCCTCGCCACCTTCGTCTCCCTCAAACCCAGCGCGCTCGAAAAGGCCGAAAGCCTTGAACAACTGCGGGCTCTCGAAAACGGCCTGATCATCCAGGTCATCGAAACCAAATATCGTTGCCTCGGCGTCGATACGCCCGCAGATTTGGCCCGGGTCGAAAGCGTCCTGCGCCGACAGGCCAGGACAAATCCCAAAGGACGGAGCAGAAAGAAATGAAATATATCTTCATCACCGGCGGCGTGGTCAGTTCACTCGGCAAAGGCCTCACCGCCGCCGCCCTCGGCACCCTCCTTGAACATCGCGGCCTCAAGGTCGTCCTTCAGAAATTCGACCCCTACCTAAACGTCGATCCCGGCACGATGAGTCCCTACCAGCACGGCGAGGTCTACGTCCTCGAGGACGGCGCTGAAACCGACCTTGACCTCGGCCACTACGAACGCTTCACCTCCTGCAAGCTCACCCGCAAAAACAATCTCACCACCGGCCAGATTTACGAGGCCGTCCTCGGCAAGGAACGCCGCGGCGATTACCTCGGTAAAACCGTTCAGGTCATCCCTCACGTCACCGACGAAATCAAGCAGCGCATCCGTCAGGTCGGCCAGTTCCAGGACTGCGATATTGTCATTACCGAAATCGGCGGCACCACCGGCGATATCGAAGGCCTTCCCTTCCTCGAGGCCATCCGCCAGTTCGCCCTCGAAGTCGGCCCCGACAACACCCTCTTCATCCACGTCACCCTCGTCCCCTTCATCAAGGCCGCCGGTGAACTCAAATCCAAGCCCACCCAGCAAAGCGTCGCCAAACTCCGCGAGATTGGTATCCAGCCCCACGTCCTCGTCTGCCGCACCGAACACTCCATCGACCGCGAACTCCGCGCCAAGCTCTCCATGTTCTGCAACGTCGCCCCCGAGGCCGTTATCGAGGAAAAAGACGTCGCCAACACCATCTACGAAGTCCCCCTCATGCTTCAGCGCGAGAAACTCGACGAGCTCGCCGTCCGCCATCTCAAGCTCGATCTCCCGCCCGCTGACATGACAGCATGGCGCTCGTTCGTCGACCGCATCATCACCCCAAAGCACCGTGTCAAAATCGGCGTCGTCGGCAAGTACATGGAAAACCGCGACGCCTACAAAAGCATCTACGAGGCCCTCACCCACGCTGGCGCTGGCGCCGATGCCGGCATCACCCTCGTCACAGTGGACGCCGAGGAAATCGAGGAACACGGCGCCGCAAAATTCCTCAGCGGTCTCGACGGCATCCTCGTCCCCGGCGGCTTCGGCGTCCGCGGTGTCGAAGGCAAAATCCTCGCCGCCCGCTACGCCCGCGTCCAGAAAATCCCCTACCTCGGCCTCTGTCTCGGTCTTCAGATCGCCGTCGTCGATTTCGCCCGCGACGTCCTCGGTCTCGCCAAGGCCCACAGCACGGAATTCAACAGCGAAACCCCCGACCCCGTCATCTCCATGCTCGATGAGCAGAAGCAGGTCGTCAAAATGGGCGGCACCATGCGCCTCGGCGCCTCCATCTGTCATCTCGTTCCCGGCACCAAAATCCATGAAGCCTACGGCGTCGACCGCACCACCGAACGCCACCGCCATCGCTACGAGTTCAACAACCGCTACCGCGAAAAGATGGAAGAACACGGCCTCATCGTCTCTGGCATGACTCCCGACGGAAAACTCGTCGAACTCATCGAACTTGCCGATCACCCCTGGTTCGCCGCCTGCCAGTTCCACCCCGAATTCCAATCCAAGCCCAACCGCCCTCATCCCCTCTTCAGCGGCTTCGTCAAAGCCGCCGTCGCCAATCGCGAAAAAACCCCGCCTGCCCGGTGAGATCCAGAGTTGACAGACTAGGTATCAGGTCCGAAAGTTAGTCCATGAAACTAGTCACCGTTTCCCAGGCAAAAAGCCAACTCAGCGCCTACATTAAATCAGCGGAAGCAGGCGAACAGATTGTCATTATGCGTGGCTCCAAGCCCGCGGTTATTCTGCGTCCCATATCCGAGGATGAACTCAGCGCCGTTCCTGAGATTCCTGTTTCTGCATTGGCTGAATTTGATGCCGAAATCGAACAGGACCGGAAAGCCGGTCGGCTGGGGAAGCTGGGCAACACTCCCGAAGAAGCTGTCTCTACCTTGAAACGTCTGGGGCGAAAGCTCAGGTAAATGGCTCGCCCCATTCAGTTTGCCCGTCGTTTTCCACGCACTTGGAATAGCCTCTCACAAGCGCAAAAAGACCGTATTCTCGACATCATTATTGAACTGCCAGTTCTTTTAAAAAATCCGCATCAACACAGCGGATTCGGCCTGCGGCGACTGCACGGTTCCGACTATTATGAGGTGGGAGTTGACCTTCGCTGGCGCTTGATTCTGAAAATGGACAACCGCGAAATCATTCTGTTCGATGTTCTCAGCCACGATCAAGTAAGGCGCTTAAGCCGCTAATCATGCAGATCAGGTTCGCCATTGAGCCTCGCCTCGTGTAGTTTTTCCCTTTACCCGTGACCAAGAAATCTCCCGCCCCGCCGAAGCCCCTCCTCCTCATTGCCGGCCCCTGCGTCCTCGAATCGCAGGCCCTCGCCTTCTCCATCGCGAAGCATCTCGCCGGCCTCGCCGCTGAATTTGGCCTTCCTTTTGTCTTCAAGGCCTCCTTCGACAAAGCCAACCGCACCAGCGGTAAATCGTTCCGCGGCCCCGGCCTGGCCCAGGGCCTGAAAATCCTTGCCGCCGTTAAAAAGAAATTCCGCTGCCCCGTCCTCACCGACATCCACGACGCCGTCCAGGTCAAAACAGCCGCCCGTGTCGTCGACATCCTTCAGATCCCCGCCTTCCTCTGCCGGCAGACTGACCTCCTTCTTGCCGCCGCCGCCACCGGCCGCGCCGTCAACGTCAAGAAAGGCCAGTTCCTCGCCCCCGAGGACGTTGACCACATCGCCGCCAAGCTCCGGTCCGGCGGCTGCCGCGATTACTACATCACCGAGCGCGGCACCTCCTTCGGCTACCACAACCTCGTTGTCGACATGCGCGGCCTTCCCCTCATGCGCCAGGCCGGCCACCGCGTCATTTTCGACGCCACCCATTCCGTCCAGCGCCCCGGCGGCAACGGCGCCAGCACGGGCGGAGACGGCGCCCTCGCTCCTGTCCTGGCCCGCGCCGCCGTCGCCGCGGGTGTCGACGGCCTCTTCATCGAAACCCATCCCAAACCCGAGCAGTCGCCGTCCGATGGATCCAACATGATTCCGCTTGCCCAGATGGAGCCGCTGCTGCGAACGTTAAAGGTCATCCATGAGGCTTCTCGCGCTTAGCATTGGAACCAGCCTGCTGGTTTTCGGTGCCGCCTGGGCCCAAACGCAGGGTTCGAGTGGTGGCTCCCCGCAGCTGCCCGTCGGTCAGTCCTTCAAAAATTTCGAATTCCCCATCTACGAAGACAGCATCTTGAAAGCCACTCTTACCGCCGCCCAGGCCACCGGCATCACCCTTAACCGGGCCGATACCAGCGATCTCAAGATCGAGCTCTACGACAACGGCGCCGTCACCACCACCATCACCTCACCCCGCGCCGACCTCTATGTCACCGACCGCAAGATGCGCACAAAAAACACCGTCCACATCGTCCGTTCCGATTCCGACACCACCGCACAGGTCTGCGACTTCGATCTCAATGCCAAAAAATATCTCCTTCGCACCAACGTCCGCGTTGTCCTCAAGAACTTTGACATCAACCCCTCCGCCACAGCCAATCAAAATTCCGCCATGCCTCGCTCCTCGGGCGCGAGCTCCCTCCTCGATTCCCCTGGCTCCGCCGCCCCCGTCGCGCCACCCTTGCCCGACAACAAATGAAATCGCTCCTCTCTTCCCTTCTTCTCTTTCTCGCTTGGGCCGCTCCGCTCTCCGCCCAGGACATGGATGCCTCCGCTTCGTCGGACGCAACGACTCCGCCCAACAGCACCGTCATCACCTCCGATGAACTCCGCTCCGACCAAGTCAATCATGTCTCCGTCTTCACCGGCAACGTCGTGGTCCAGGGCGATAATTTCAACATGAAATGCCAGGAAATGACGGTTTACTTTACGAAAGACAGCAAGGTCGATCACATCGTGGCCACCGGCTCCCCGGTTGTCATCACCCAGCCCGACCGCATTACCCGCTCCGGCCATGTCGAATACTTCCGCGACGATGATAAATTCGTTCTTACCGACCAACCCACCATCCTCGACCACAAGAACCAGATCTGGGCCCCCACCATCATCATTTACCGCACCAAGCAGAGTATGACCACCCAGGGCCCCACCCGCACCGTCCTCGTCCAGGACAATGCCTCTTCCTCCTCTTCGCCCACTCCCACGCCTGCATCTCCCACCAACAACCAATGAGGCATGAAACACCGGCTTCCCAAGCCTAAATCCGCCCGAGCGGGGTCCGAAGCCATGCAGACGGAACTGCTTGCCGGCGGTGCTTCGTCTTCAAAAACCTCTTCCTCCCCTTTGAATTCCCTTAACGAAATCGTCCCCGACGAAAAATCGGACGTTCCCGAATCTAACCCCGTCGACTCCCTTCTCGTCGGTCCCGACAAGGCTCCGGATGCCACGCCCGAAAAGTCTCCTTCGCCCTCGCTCGAGAATCCCGTCCCGGCCTCCGCCGACAAGGAAAGCTCATCCAAATCGGCCTCTCCCTTTTCCTTCCTTCCCGGTCAGGACAGTCCCAAAAGCGATCACGTCATCGAGCTCCCTCCGATTGTCCTCCGCACCACCAACAAACCCAAAGCCACTCCTCCACCCCTCCCGAAAAAAGCCGCGCCAAAAAAAGGACCGCCGCCGCTCCCGGTGAAGGCCAAGGCCTCCTCCAAAACCACCCCCATCTCCATTCCCGAACCCAAAACGGAACCAATTCCTCCTCTTGAACCAGCTCCTGTCACCGCAATAACTGCCTCCGCTGCTACGTCAACGACCACACCAGCCGCAGCCACTTCAACTCCGCCCGAAAAGAACGCCGAGCCCGGCTTCGCACCCAAAGTCATCCCGACTGCTTCCGAACCTGCCTCAAAACCTGCGGAGCCTGAAACCACAACTGCCCCGGCCGACGGCTCGGCTACCTCCTCCTACCTCATCCAAACCCGCGGCCTCGTCAAACAATACGGCGGCCGCCGTGTCGTCAACGGCGTCGATATCCATGTCCGCAACGGCGAAGTCGTCGGCCTTCTCGGCAAAAACGGCGCAGGCAAAACCACCACCTTCTACATGATCGTCGGCCTCGTCCCCCCCACCGAAGGCCACGTCTTCATGGGCAACGAGGACGTCACTCGCATGCCCATGTACCGCCGCGCCCGCCGCGGCATCGGCTATCTCCCGCAGGAGGAATCGATTTTCCGCAAGCTCACCGTCGAGGAAAACCTCCTCGCCATTCTCGAAACCCTTCCCATGACCGAGGACGAACGTGACGCCCGTTGCGACGAACTCCTCCGCGACTTCGGCCTCGAGCACGTCCGCGAAAACGTCGCCATCACCCTCTCCGGCGGTGAAAAACGCCGCGTCACCATCGCCCGAGCCCTCGTCACCTCGCCCACCCTTCTCCTCCTTGACGAGCCCTTCAGCGGCGTCGACCCCATGGCCGTTCACGACATCCAGGAAATCATCCTTCAGCTCAAGCAACGCGGCCTCGGCGTTCTCATCACCGACCACAACGTCCGCGAAACCCTCTCCGTCGTCGACCGCGCCTACATCATCGACGAAGGCCGCGTCCTCTCTGAAGGCTCCCGCGAATTCCTCCTCAACGATCCCATCGCGCGCGAAATCTACCTCGGCCACCGCTTCAGCATGTAAGGCATGGCGGTCGATGACCGCCACCAGGAATGAATCTCAACGACTGATCCCATGACTAAGAGCAGGATGAATCCCAAGGTCGATGGCTTTTTCAAGAAAGCCAGGAAGTGGAGGAAGGAAATGGAGAAACTAAGAGAGATCCTTCTCGACTGCCAGCTGACCGAAGAATTGAAGTGGGGAAAGCCCTGCTACATGTTTAACGGCCAGAACCTGGTCGTCATCCTTCCCCTCAAGAACTACTGCTCTCTTCTGCTCTGCAAGGGTGCCCTTTTGAAGGACCCGCAGGGCATTCTCATTCGACCGGGCGAGAATACACAGGCGGCACGGCAGATTCGATTTACTGATCTCGGGCAGATAACTGAACGGGAAACGCTTTTACAGGTCTACGTTCGTGAGGCCATGGAAGCGGAAAAGGCCGGATTGAAAGTGGCTTTTAAAAAACCGGCAGATGTCAAGATTCCCCAGGAATTTCAGAAAAAGTTAAAAGAAATGCCCGCACTGAAAGCGGCCTTCCAAGGACTCACCCCGGGACGGCAAAGGCTCTATCTTATCCATTTTTCCGCCGCCAAACAGTCGAAAACCCGGGAATCGAGGGTGGAAAAATGCGTATCGCAAATTCTCCAGGGGAAGGGCTTAAATGAGGAGTATCGCTGAGTCCTTCGGGACGGATTGTTGACCTGGAAAAGGGCCGCGTTTTCTCGCCTCACCGTACCAACCCGACTTTGTCCGGCGGCGGCAAATGCCAGTCCTTCCATACCCGCGCGTAATCGGCCCTGCTGAGCTCCACCATCATCGCGTTCGAGCCCGGCTCCAGCCACTTCACCAGCCGCTCCAGGTCCTCCCTCTTCATCGTCGTGCAACCCGCCGTCCGGTAATGCTCTCCACGCCGCACGTGGAAGAAAATCTCGTTGCCCGCCTCCGGTACCGGTGCATCGTAATTATGCTCGATCAGCACCAGCCATTCATAGGCCGCGTCGCCCAAGTGCATCTTCTCCTTCTCCCACCAATCCGGAAACGGCGCCCCCGGCGGCAAGGTATAAAGATGATTGTACCCCAGGTTCGCTAATTTCGGATCGTCGATCCATGCGTCGTGGTTCGTCACCTGATGATAGGGCCAGCCTTTCGCTCCTTCTGGCAGCGTCGGCGCATAACCCAGGACCATCCCAATTTTGAAGAGCCCCGCCGGATTCCGATGATCATTCGTCCGCTTCTGGGGCCCGGCCTGCGGGGGATTCAGCCCCCGTCCCCACGCCAAACCGCCCTTCGCAAAGAGCACCGGCCATTGATCACCGTCGGCCACCCATTCCCCCGCCGTATTTCGATGAAAAAGTTGTAACGTCCCTGCCCACGAATCATTCCGGTCTGCCAGACATACCACCATCTGCTTCGTGTCCTGCCCAAGCCCCGAAGCCTCCGCCTCCCCTCTCCAGCATCCCAGGAGAAAGAAGACAAAAAAAACTGCCATCGCCCGCCACATCTGCGCTAGCCTAAGTATATTGTCTGCAAAAGGCAACCGAACCGGACATGCGCTCCCAACCTCTTCCCCTTCTGATCCTCACCGGTTTTCTGGGCAGCGGCAAAACTACCACGCTGGCGCATTGGCTGAAGAACACGACCGTCCCGCTCAAGCGAACCGCCATCATCATCAACGATTTCGGTTCGGTCAATGTCGATGCCGCCCTCCTCGCCCGGCGGCAACTGGAACTGAGGAGCATCACCGGCGGCTGTGTCTGCTGCCAGAGCTTTGAGGATCTGGTCGCACAGGTGCGCGCCTTGGCGGACAATCCCGACTTTGATCTCGTTTGGATCGAAACCTCGGGCCTGGCCGATCCCGAAGAGGTTCTCGATCATCTCAGCGCCCCTGAATTGCACAACCGGACGATCATTCGTCGCTTGGTTCTCGTCATCGACAGCTCCGATTATCCCTGCTCCTGGCGTGGCCGGGCAGTTCAGGAAGAACAGGTGCGCTATGCTGACCTTATCCTGCTGAACAAGACCGACAGGATTGATGATAAGACGCGGCAACGGGTCGAAATCGCGTTACGCCAGGTCAACCCGGAAGCGCAGATCGTGGCCACACATCATGGAGAGATCATGCCTGACCTGCTTAGCCGGGAAGGCCGCGCCAAGCATCATCACGAACATGGTGAAGCCTGCGATCACGATCATGATCATAATCATGATCATACGCATCACGAGCACGCCGAACTAAACCATGCCGCCTCGACTCTTTTCCTGCCTTTGAGCGCCCCCGTGGAGCCCACTGCTTTCAAAAGCTTCCTCGGCGCTCTTCCCCCTTCCGTTTTCCGGGCCAAGGGCTTTGTCCGGCTGGCTGATTCGCCCAACGAACTCCATACTTTCCAACAAGTCCGCGACCAGACGGAACTTCTTCTCCTGCCGCTGGGCAATGAGACCGAAATCACGACCGGCCTCGTCTTCATCGGACCGAATCTGGATGAAAAACAGATTCGTGAACTGGCGGAAGCCCATCTGGCCGCTTCGGTCCAAAATTGATTTTCCATGATCCGCTTTTATTCTCCGATTCTTCCTTTACGCCGGTTTGGCGTTCTCATCTTCTTCGCCTTTTTTGCGGGGTTGCTGTCGCATGGCGCCTATGCGAAGCCGGCAGGCAAACCCATCCCCCCTCCTAAAATTCCGGCCCAAAAACCGCCTGATTATTTTTTCACGGTGGATGTGGACCCGAGATATCAGGTCGTTGGTCAAGGAGTCCTGTCGCCGGAGGCTGCTGAAGGAGCAAATTGTTACCGCTTTATTTATGACAGCCAGGGGAGGATCGAACAGGTGGAGTATCTGCGGGCGGGGAGGCCAATGCCGGATCCGTTTTTCCAGGCGACGCGGATCGACTTTGACTACAAACCGGGGATCGAGCGGCGTTGGTACCGGGACGCGCAGGGGAACCCGGACAAGAATCTTGATGGCGTAGTGGGCGAGGAGCTTACGCTTAATGCAGCAGGCTTTCCAGTCGATGTGGCAAATCTGGACGCTTCGGGGGGCCGGGTCCGGGACGACAGCGGGGTGGTACATTACGCCCGGGGACTGGACGAGGCCAATCGGGTAATCCTGGCGCGGCGGTTTGGACTTTTCGGCACCGCGATTAGCGACAACAACGGCTTTTTCGAGACGCGGACGTCGTACGACAACCAGGGCCGGGTGATGGAACGCGATAATTATGATTCGTCGGGCAACCTGCTGAACAACAATGATGGAGTGGCAGTCGTCCGGACGATTTACACGATCGATCCCGATTCGACCCAGAGCGTGGAAAGTTACTTCGATTCCTCCGGGCTGGCGGTGGAGGAAAAAAGCAGCGGGGTGCATGAGCTGCTGCGCACGCTCGACCCGCGAGGTTTCCTGCTTGATGAATCGTACCTCGACGTCACCGGCGCGCCCACCGTCGACAATAACACAGGAATCCACGAACGGCGTTACACCTATGACGACCGGGGAAATGAGCTTTCCGAGGAATTCATCGGAGTCGATGGAAAGCCGACCAACCGGAAGGACCTCGGTCTTGCCCGGGTTGTTTTTAAATACGACGATAAAAACCGGGTGATCGAAAGATCGTTCTTTGGCGACGACGGCGCGCCTGAAATCCTGCCGAACATGGGCGCGGCCATCGTGCGGCTCGAGTACGATGACCATGGAACCGTGGTCCGACAACAGTTCTTTGACGGGCTGGGGCACCCCTCACCCCATGCGAATTACGGCGTGTCGGCCATCCGGATTAAGGTGAATGGAGATACCACCGAGGTTTCGCTCCGCGACGCGAATGACCGTCCGGCGGAACAGCCGATCAACGGCTACTATTCGTTTAGTTACAACACGGCGACTGACCGGCCATTGACCCTGACCAATCGTTATTTCGACCGGCACGGACACCGGCTGAATCGCCTGCGGGTTTTCGTGATCAATCCCCATTTGCATGCGCTGGCGGAAACGCCCTATATGCAATGGAGCGCCCGTCTCGGCGCGGGTGCAGCGGGACTGGGCGCCTTGTTGGCCTGCTTCCTGGCGCTGCGCAAATCGTCGCATATCCGCCGCCGGAAGGTTTACGTCCCCTCGCCGCTGGAACGTTTTCTCGGCTGGTTCGCGATTTTTGCGATCCTCGAAGGATCGCTTCGCTTCTTTCTCACCATCTACTGGTGGTGGGTGGGATATGAGAATGGGCGGATGGGCCCGGGCATCTACATTCTGGAAACGATCTTCATTCTTTTCTTCATCTATCGTCTGTTCCGGATGCGGGTGACGATGCGGGTGCTGAATATCAACCGGGAAGACATCCACCGGTTAATCCATGATTTCTTCGCCAAGGCAAAGCTAAAGCCGGAATGGCTAGAAAAAAGAGGCGCCTATCTGACGCCGCCGTTGGATGTCCGGGTACGCTATTTCCAGCAGAAATTTCATGCCTACCTGTCGTTCCGGAACAGGGGCCGGCAAGGTTCCGACCTGGCCCGGGCGCTGGCGCAGTTTATCCGCAATCAGGTGGGCAGCGTGCAGGCGCCTCCGGGCAGCCGGTTGCTCACGCTCTATTATCCGAGCGTGGGACTATCTTATTTCCTTCTCGCGGGCCTGGCGTTTTACACCCTCTGGCAACTTTTGAAGGGCTATTAGGAACGTGTCTTTCCCAACCGGCCTTGTGGGCCCCCAAAGTTAGGATAGAATAGCAGGGTATGAGTGCTACTCTGGACATGCCTGAAACTCTAATACTAGATCCGATCCAGGAGTCGGAGCGGCTTGATTCGCTACGCTCGTTGAACCTGCTCGACACACCGCCGGAGGATCGCTTTGACCGGATCACGAAGCTGGCGGCTGATTTTTTCAAGACGCCCATTGCTTACGTCGCGTTGATCGACAGCAACCGCCAATGGTTCAAATCGATGCACGGAATATGCGAGATGGAGACAAGACGCACTGCTTCGCTCTGCCAATACACGATCCATCGCGATACGCCATTCGTCATCCCGGACACGCATCTGCACCCGATCGGAAAGAACCATTCCCTGGTGGTGGGCAAACCGTATATCCGTTTTTACGCCGGAGTTCCCTTGACGGGCCCACGGGGCCAGAAAATCGGGAGTTTTTGTCTGGTCGATATCAAACCCCGGGAATTTTCAGAGAAGGACGTCGCGCAGTTAATTTCCTTCGCCGCTTTGGTGGAGCGCGAAATCAATCTCGGACAAATCATCCAAACCCAGAACGACCTGCTGGAAACCCAGCACAAGCTGGTCGAGACGCAGGCGCGCCTTGCCCACGAGTTTTCCGACGCGGCCAAATATGTCCAAAGCATGCTGCCCGCGCCCTTTTCGGGAACGGAAACGTTGGACTGGTATTTCTATCCCTCGACCCAACTCGGCGGCGACGGCCTGGGTTATCGACGAATCGATGACGACAAGCTGGCGCTTTACGTGCTGGACGTGACCGGACACGGGTTTGGGTCCGCGCTGCTAGCGGTAACGGTGCTGGAACTGCTCCGCAACCGCGCAGCCCAGGTCGATTTTTCCCGTCCGTCCGAGGTGATCGAGCGGCTGAACAGGACGTTTCAAATGAAGGACCACTCCGGAAAATTCTTTTCGGTCTGGTACGGAGTCTATTCACGTTCGGCCCGGACGCTGACCTATGCGAACGCGGGGCATCCACCGGCGCTGATCTTTTCGCGTGATAAGACAAAGGCGGGATTGATGCGCACCAAGCCCGGCGGCTCGGTGCTGGGTGTTTTCCCGGAGCTCAAGGTTCCCGAGACGACGGTCGAATTTTCCTCCGACTCGGAGCTCTATCTTTTTACCGATGGCCTTTACGAGCTGATCAACGATCAGGGCGGACGCGGCTCCTATGATGAATTCCTGGCCTGCCTGGACGCAGAAACGCGCGGCGGGAAACCGACGTGGGATGCAATCCGGGAATGGTATGAACAGTCGCGGGAAAAGGGATTGCTGGATGACGACGTGACGATGCTCCACTTTTCGTGCCAGACTTAGGCCTGCCGTGCCTTTCCGACCGTCTTTTCCTCCCTATTCGCGCCGCGATTTTCTCCGGCAGCTTCTCGGCGCGGGCGCAGTGACCCTGGCCGGGTTCGATTCGCTTTCCGCGCAGCCGCCGGGCCTCTCCACCCCGGCATTCCGTTTTGCCTTCCTGACGGATATTCACCTGATGAAAGGCGGGGCGCTACGCTCCGCCGAGGGCATGGCAGCCTGCCTAAAGGCGGTGGAAGCGTTGCAGCCGCGTCCGGAATTCATCCTGGTCGGCGGCGATCTGGTCCATCTCAGCCGGGACATGGCAATCCACGAGGCGGAGCAGAACCTGAAGACGTTTCTGCAAATCTGGAACGATCATACCGACCTGCCCGCACATTGGGTCTTCGGCAATCACGATCTGGCCGGGACGAGCAATCCGGCGGCCTCGACGAGCGACCGGCATTATGGGAAGAAACTCTTCCAGTCCTATTTGAAGCTGCCGCACCTGTTTTACAGTTTCGATCACAAGGGTTGGCATTTTGTGGTGCTGGACGACATCGCGCCGCAACCGGACCGGAGTTACATCGGCCAGTTCTTTGATGATGAGCTGGGATTTTTACGGGCTGATCTGGACGCGCACAAGGCCAAGCCGACGATCATCTGCTGCCACATCCCGGCGGCATCAAATCTCTCCCTCGGCCTGATCCTGGCCCACGCGGCAACCGGGCATCAACCGCCAAAGTCCAGAAGCCTGGTCTGCGTGAACGGGCAAAAGCTGGTCGATGATTTTCCGGGGCACAACGTGCGGGCGGTGTTGTCGGGACACCTGCACCATTTCGAGCAGCTCGAAATCAGCGGCGTGCCAATCATCAACAGCGGCGCGGTATGCGGGAGCTATTGGCGCGGACCGATGTATGGCTGCCCCGAGGGTTTCGGCGTGGTCGACCTGGGCACAGACGGTTCGGTGAAGTTCGATTACCGGGACTTTGGGTGGAAAGCGGCCTAAAGCAGCGTTCCGCCGATGAGGACATCGGCGGCTACCCAACCGCCTGGACGCTCAGCTTTTGACGACGGCGACTTCCTTATCGCGGGAATCGCCGGAGCGCATGGCCTTGACGAAGTTCTGGCCCATTTCCCAAATGGGGCCGGGGAACTTGCCGAGATCGGCGACGGTTTCATCGAGAGCCTTGACGAAGCGATCTATTTCCTTTTCGCGCACGATGAGAGGCGGAAGGATTTTGACGATGTCGGAATGGTTGGCGGCGACCTGGCTGAGGATGCGATGTTTCGTCAGCAACGGCGTGACGATGAGCTGCGGGAACATGCTCGAATCGAGCGAGTGGACGAGTTTCCAACCCATCTTCGCCATCATGCCGCGCGGTTCCGAGAATTCGACGGCGCACATGAGTCCCTTGACGCGAACTTCCTTGATGATGTCGTATTTTTCCTTGAGAACGATAAGGCCCTTTTCAAGGTAATCGCCCATTTTCGCGGCGTTGTCGACCAGGCCCTCGTCCTCGATGACAGTCAGCGCGGCGAGACCGCAGGCGCAGGCGAGGTTGTTGCGGCCGAAGGTGGTGGAGTGGACGATGCAGCGGTCGAGGCGGGAGAAGGTTTTCTGGTAGATGGAGCGGCGGGTGACGATGGCCGCGGCGGGGACGTAGCCGCCGCTGAGGGCCTTGGCGAGAGTGACGATATCGGGCTCGAGGTTCCAGTGCTCAAAGGCGAACCACTTGCCGGTGCGGCCAAGGCCGGTCTGCACTTCGTCACAGATGAAGAGGGTGCCGTATTTGCGGCAGAGGGCCTGGGCGCGGTTATAGTAATCGTCTCGCGCGAACTTGACGCCCTTGCCCTGGACCAGCTCAACGATGAAAGCGGCAACGTCACCTTTTTTCAATTCGTGCTCAAGTTCGGCGATGTCGCCGAGGGTGACGGTGTCGCAGCCGGGGACAAAGGGGCCGAAGCCTTCGTGAAAAGCGTTGTTGCCGGTGATGGAAAGCGAGCCGTAGCTGAGGCCGTGATAGGAATTCTTAAGCGAGAGAAGACGGGGACGGCCGGTGGCGCACTTGGCGAACTTGAGCGCGCCTTCGACGGCCTCGGTGCCGCTGTTGCAGAGGAAGACGGCATCGAGATGGGGAGCACCCTGCTGCTCGAAGCGCTTGACGAGTTTTTCCGCGAGGAGGCCACTCATGAGAGCGGAGTCGAGCTGCACCATGTTAGGGAGGTTGAGCTCGAGGACATCACGGATGGCCTGCTGGACGGCAGGATGGTTGCGCCCGACGGCGAAGACGCCGAAGCCGGAGAGGAAATCGAGGTAGTCCTTGCCGTCCATGTCGTAGAGATAGGCGCCCTCGGCACGGGCGTAGACGATGTCGAAACCGATGGTGCGCTGCACCTTGACCAGGGTGCGGTTGAGGTACTGATCGTGCAGGTCGTAGTTTTCACCCAGCCGGGACGTGACCAGGTCTTTGATGTCAAGAGGCATCCTTCCAGTAAACCTCGTTTGACGGGCAAAGACAAGTATGTGCGCGGCGCGGAACCGTCAGCTTTGCTCGTAAATATGGGGATGATGAATTTCGAGATGACGCTCGGGATGCTGGAGCGGCTCAAAGCCGAATTGCCGGTAGAGTCCCTGGGCATCGAGCGTGACGAGCATCCAGCGGCGCAGGCCCTGCAAATCAGGATGGGCGCGGACTGCCTGAACCAGGGCTTTGCTCAGTCCTTTCCCGCGATGGTCGGGCAGCACGAAGACGTCGGCGAGGTAGGCAAAGGTAGTGTAGTCGGTGATGAGGCGGGCGAAACCGACCTGAGCTTGGCGATGGTAGAGTCCGAAGCAGAGTGAGTTTTTGATCATTCGCTCGATCAGAGCCCGGGGAATATTTTTGGCCCAATAGGATTGCGAGATGAAGCCATGGATGACTTCGACATCGAGGCGCGCGGGATCGGTCGAGATGCTGTAGCCATCAGGCAGAACGAAGGTTTCCATGGAAAATTGATCAGCCCCGAATGACGAGCGTGCCGGCGACGAAATCGTGGAGGGCCTGCTTGCGTTCGGTGAGCCCGGCCATGATGTAGCCGATGGCGAAAGGAATGAGACCGTTCATCATCTTGGCAAAGAAGCGGCCGGTGGCGCGCGCAAAGGTGATGCGTTCACCGGTCATGCCGGTGACTTTGAGGCCCATGATGCGCTTGCCGTAGGTAGCCTGTTGCGGACTGCTTTCAAGGAGGGCGTAGTAGAGCCAGGTGAGGACGGTGAAGCCAAGGAATATCATGAATTCCAAAAGCAAAATTCCCACGGGCAAAAACACGCCCATGACCACCGGAGAAGGATTGTTTCCCAGTGAGGTACCGAGGGAGGCTGAGATCACAATGATCAGTCCGATGACAAGGAGTACGACGAGAATCGGAATCGTCAGGAAGATGGAGTCGAGGAGATGAGCCGCGAAACGGAGCCAGAATCCGCCGTAGACGAGATGGCCCGGCGGTTGCATGGTGACGGCGTAGGAGTAAGCGGCTGATGGCTGGGGTGCCGCGACCGGAGGCGGAGTATAGGAGGCCGGAGCGGGTTGCGGAGTTGCTGGGATACCGGGCTCGGCTGCGGCGAGGATGTCACGCAGTGTCGTCCATTGCGTAAGGCCCTCGGTAAAGGCAAGATCGCCCGGAGAAAACTCACCGGTGCGGAGTTTTTCGATCACCTGGGCGCGGGTGAAGGGGCCGGTGGGGACGTTGCCCTTGTTGAGGACCGTGATATTCACCGGCGGATTCTAGGCTTGGATGACTCGGGTGTTGGCGAGGCGGTCGTGCAGGGCGCGGCCGCGCGCGCTGAAGAGCGCCATGATGAAACCAAGAAAAAAGGGCAAGGCCGAGAGATATTTCGCGGCGTGGCGGCCGCTGGCCTGAAGAAAGCCAATGCGCTTTCCCTGCGCGTCGGTGACTTTGAGGCCCATCCATTGCTTGCCGATGGTGGCCTGGCGCGGGGAGGATTCGAGTCCGGCGGCGTAGAGCCAACCGAGGCCGATGGCGACGAGGAGAAGCAGGTGATGGAAGTTGCGGTGGAGAAGGGCCCACGATTGGCGCATCGATTCGGAATCGGATTTTTCCCACCAGCCGCCGATCCAGACGGTGACGGCGCCGAGGACGAAGACGAGGGCAACCGGGATGAAAAGGATGACGCAGTCGAGAACGAAGGCGATGAAGCGAAGAAAGAAAGAGGCCTTGGGCAGATCCGGTTCCGGCGCAGGCGGGACAGGGAGGAACGGGGATTGGACGGGCTTGGCCGCTGGTGGAACAGGAAGCGTGGCCGTAGGCAGAGCGGGGGGAGTTTTTTGCGAACCGGGGACGGGCGGCAACTGGACGTGGTGAGTCGGCGGGGAGGTCTGGCGGTCGAGGAGATGGAGGACCTCGCCCAAGGGATGCCATTCCTTCAGACCGGGGATGTGGGCGAGGTAGAGAAGGGTGAAATCGCCGCGGCGCAGCCCTTCCTCAACCTGCTCCCTGGTGAAGGGTCCCCAGGGAGCATTATTCTTGAGAACGGTGATGCCCACGGGCTGATTCTACTTCTTTTTCCGCTTCGCGAGAACATTGGCTCGAGTGCGGAGCCGGAGAGCGTTGAGCCGGATGAAGCCGGTGGCGTCAGCCTGATTATAGGCGCCCTGGTCGGCCTCCATCGTGGCCACGTGTGGGTTATAGAGCGAAACGGGGCTCTTGCGGCCGGCGACGATGAGGTTGCCCTTGTAGAGCTTGAGCCGGACGGTCCCGGTGACGTATTTCTGGCTTTCCTCGACGGCGGCCTGGAGAAATTCCCGCTCGGGCGCGAACCAGAAACCGTAGTAGACGAGTTCCGAGTAGCGCGGGATGAGGGAATCGCGCAGGTGCATGACTTCGCGGTCGAGCGTGAGGGTCTCGAGCTGCCGATGGGCGAAGTGGAGGATGGCGCCGCCGGGGGTTTCATAGACGCCGCGCGATTTCATGCCGACGAAGCGGTTTTCGACGAGGTCGACGCGGCCGATGCCGTGTTTGCCGCCGAGTTTGTTCAGCGTACGCAGGACGTTGGCAGGGCTGAGTTTTTTGCCGTCGATGGCGACGCAATTACCCTCGACGAAATCGAGTTCAACGTACTGGGGCTTGTTGGGCGCTTTCTCAGGCGAGACGCTGAGCTTGAACATGTCGGCGGGAGGCTCGACCCAGGGATCCTCGAGGATGCCGCTTTCAAAGCTGATGTGGAGGAGATTGCGGTCGGTGCTGTAGGGCTTCTTGGCGCTGACCGGAACGGAGATGCCCTTGGAACGGGCGTATTCCATCAGATCGGTGCGGCCCTTGAATTCCCAGTCACGCCAGGGGGCGATGATCTTGAGGTGAGGCGCGAGCGCGGCGAAGGTGAGCTCGAAGCGTACCTGGTCGTTACCCTTGCCGGTGGCACCGTGGGCGACGGCGTCGGCGTTTTCAAGCTTCGCGATCTCGACCTGGCGCTTGGCGATAAGGGGCCGGGCGATGCTAGTGCCGAGGAAATACTGGTTTTCGTAGAGCGCGTTGGCCCGGATCATGGGGAAGATGAAGTCGCGGGCGAATTCCTCGGTGAGGTCGTCGATGTAGCACTTCGACGCGCCGGTCTTGAGCGCTTTTTTATCGAGGCCCTTGAGTTCCTCCTCCTGGCCGATGTCGGCGCAAAAGGCGATGATCTCGGCGTTATACTTGTCCTTCAACCAGGTCAAAATGATGGAGGTGTCGAGACCTCCGGAATAAGCGACAACAATCTTCATGATAGGCTCATTTCTTATCCGAAATAAGGCCGAAGAACAGAAATTCCTCACGGCCCTGAGCGAGACACCGCCGCACTCGGGCGATTATTGCGGTTTTTGATTCGTCAATGTCTGCTTGTTGGGATCGGTTGACCAGATGGAGGTCTGGACCCCGGCGCCGCCCTGATTGCCCTGCAGGCTGGAAGCCGAGCCTGTCTCAGGGCTGTAGTCGGACATACCGGCGCAGCCAGCCAATAATAGCGTAGCGAGTAGCAGAGCAAGACGCATGGCTTTCTTTTAGGCTAATTTACCTTTGCGAGGCAAGCCGCGAAAATACGTCGTTAAACAGGCCGATTTTCGGTCAATATGGGCGGCGATGAACTCTGCCGACTTCGACCGGGAATATGTCTGGCATCCGTTCACGCAAATGCGGGACTGGAACTCGCCCGGGCACGCGCCGATCGTGATCGTGGAAGGGCACGGCACCATACTGAAAGCGGAGGACGGGCGGGAATATCTCGACGGCAATTCCTCGATCTGGACAAACCTGCACGGGCATCGCCGGGCGGAGATCGACCAGGCGATCCGCGACCAGCTCGACCGCATCGCCCACAGTTCTTTTCTCGGCCTGACCAATGACGTGGCGGCGCGGCTGGCGCGGGAACTGGTCGAGGTGACCGGGATCGAAGACGGAAAGGTCTTTTTCTCCGACGACGGGGCGACGGCGATGGAAGCGGCGCTGAAGATGGTTCACCAGGCGCGCATCCAGCGCGGTGAAAAGGGGCGGACGACCTTTATTTCGCTGGGCGGCGGTTATCACGGCGACACGGTCGGGGCGATGAGCGCGGGGCATAGCCCGCTTTTTCACCAGGCTTACAAGCCGCTGCTTTTCGAGACGCGCGAGGTAATGAGTCCCGCCTGCTACCGGTGTCCCTACAATCGCGCGAAGCCGGAACGGGGAGCGGATGCGCGCGCGACACGCCAATGCAACTGGGAATGTGTCGGGAAACTCAACATAGCTCTGGATGAACTCGGCGAAAAGGCTTCCGCTTTCGTTCTGGAACCGCGGGTCCAGGGTGCAGCGGGAATGTTGATGCATCCCGCCGGTTATCTGGAAAAAGCGGCCGCGGCCTGCCGGGAGCGGGGCGTGTGGCTGGTGCTGGACGAGGTGATGACGGGCTTCGGCCGGACGGGAACGATGTTTGCGTATCAGCAGGAGGAGGTCGTTCCTGATCTGGTGGCGCTGGCCAAGGGACTCACGGGCGGTTACCTGCCCGTCGCGGCCACGGTGACTTCCCGCGAAATTTTTGACGCTTTTCTGGGCGATTATTCCGAGCTGAAGACGTTTTTTCACGGACACAGTTACACCGGCAATGCGCTCGGGTGCGCGGCGGCGCTGGCCAGCCTGAAAATCTTTGACTCGGAAAAGACGCTGGAGGGCAATCAGGCCCGGCAAAAGAAACTGGCGGAAGGGCTGTCCCGGTTCTGGAGCCATCCGAATGTCGGCGACGTGCGGCAGGAAGGGATGATTGGCGCGATCGAAATCGTCCGCAATTTCACGACGCGCGAGCGGTTTCCCTTCGGGGAACGGATCGGCCACCAGATTTGCGAGGCGGCCCGAAAGCATGGCCTGCTGACGCGGCCCATCGGCGATGTACTGATGCTGATGCCGCCCTATTGCTCGACCGATGAGCAGCTCGCACAGATGACCGAGGCGTTGTGGCAGGGATTACAGGAAGTTTTGCCGATGTGAGGGAAGGCATTTAGCCATAAAGAACACAAAGAGAACAAAGGATGAGGAAGGAGACGGAGTATGACCGTCGCCTGGCGGTCGACAGCTACCACGGAGGGAGGCACCGCCGATAGGGACATCGGCGGCTACCAAGGTGAAGACAAACGGCTTTCGGCGTGACCCGCGCCGATTTTTCGGACAGCTTCTTGGGCCATGAGTGGTAATTGGCGGGTGCTGATGCGGAGGACGCATCTTTATCTAAGCGTTTTTTTTGCGCCGCTATTACTTTTTTTCATTCTCACCGGCTGGTGGCAGACGGTTTCCTCCGATGATGAAAAGGAACGCGAAGGCGGTTTCTTCCATGAACTGGTCAAAAAATTTTCGACGGTGCATACCGACGGTTATTTTCCCAAGGCCGGGGTGCATCATCAATCGGTCTGGATGATGCATTTTTTGATCGTGGCGATGTGCCTCGCGCTGATCCTTTCCATTTTGCTGGGACTGGTGATGGCGTGGCAGACGTTGCGGGCGAAATGGCTGGTCGTCGCGGCCTTTGCGCTGGGCATCCTGATTCCGGTGCTGGCGCTTTATTTTGCCTGAGTTTAACCGCCGCGTTCCATGAGGCGGAGTTCATCCCTCACCGCGACCGGCAGCGCGCGCGGCCCATCGCCACTGAGACGCGTATCGATAGCTTCCAGACGGCGAATGAGATCGACGACTTCGGAGCGAGCATAGGGCCCTCCGGCGGCGGCGCAGAAATGGGTGCGACAGCCAAACGGACGGTCCTGGTAGATGAGACAGGCACCGTTTTCGCGCAGGAGCGGGCAGGCGCCATCGGTGCGTTCCGGCATCTCTTTCCGCCCGGCGGCACGAACGGCCCGCGCGGCAAGGAGGGCTTCTCCTTTGGTCAATTGGGGCGTACGGCCGGTGAGTTTGAACTGGCAGCATTCGGTGCGGCGCAGGCAATTGCGCTCGACGGGACGGTTTTCGAGTTCGCGATAGATGGCGCGGACTTCCTCGAGCGCTTCGCGGCGAAGAATGGCCGCCGGGTCGGGAAGCCGGGAAGAGCGCGGTGATTTCATCGACTTCATACTGCCTGGCCGCAGGCGTGACCGGAAGCCCAAGCCCATTGAAAGTTGTAGCCGCCGAGCCAGCCGGTGACGTCGACCGCCTCGCCGATGAAATGGAGGCCCTGGACGTTTCGCGCTTCCATGGTTTTGGAATGAAGCTCGCGCGTATCGATTCCGCCGACGGTGACTTCGGCGGTGGTGTAGCCTTCCGTTCCGGCGGGCTGGAGGGTCCAGTCTTCGAGTTTGCCGGCGATGGCGTCGAGTTCGGCCGAGCTGTAACTCCGGATGGGGCGAAGCGGCGCGAGCGGTGCGGTCCAGGCGATGGCGAAGCGTTCCGGCAGCCGGCGCGCGAGGAGCGTGTCGAGGCGCTGGCCGGAGCCGCGATTTTCCTCCAGCCAGGCGCGGGCATCGCCGTCGGGAAAAAGATTGATGCGCAATTTCGCAGGCGGCTGCCAGTAGGATGAAATCTGAAGCATGGCCGGGCCGCTCAACCCGCGATGAGTGAAGAGAAGATTTTCAGTGAAATCGGGGAGAGCTGTCTTGGACGTTTCACTTTCGATCTGGACTCGACAGGGCACCGAGATGCCACTGAGGGACCGGCAGATATCCAACTGACCGCCACCGAACGTGAAGGGTACCAGACCGGTTCGGGCGGAAAGGACATTCAAACCAAACTGCCGGGCGATGCGATAAGCGAAATCGGTCGCGCCGAGTTTGGGCAGGGAAAGGCCACCGGTGGCAATGACAAGACGGCGCGAGGTGAGTGTGCCGCGGGACGTTTCGATCTCAAAGCTTTCGTCGGATTCGTTCCGGCGGACGGCGGAAACTTCCACGGCGGTTTCGATGCGGACTTTGGCCTCGTCGCATTCGCGGCGGAGCATCTCGACGATGTCGCGGGAACTGCGATCACAGAAGAGCTGACCGAGTTTTTTCTCATGCCACGGGATGCGATGCCGCTCGACGAGGGCAAGGAAATCGGCCGGGCAGTAGCGGGCGAGGGCCGACTTGCAGAAATCGGGATTGGCGGAGAGATAATTTTCCGGCCCGGCGTGGAGATTCGTGAAGTTGCAGCGGCCGCCACCGGAGATGAGAATCTTGGCGCCGATGCGCGGACCTTTTTCAAGAACGAGAACCGAACGGCCGCGTTGTCCGGCGGCAAGGGCGCACATGAGGCCCGCGGCGCCGGCGCCGATCACGATGACATCGGTCATGCCAGAAGCGGGGCGGCAGCAGGCGGAAAGGGATCGGCAGCAGAGAGGTGGCGATCACAAACGGCGAACAGGTCGCGCAGAGTGAAGGCCGGACGAACTTCCTTCCAGAAGGCGTCGTCCGTTCCGATACCGGGCGCGATGTAGCCGAGGTATTTTTTCATTTTGCCGACCTGGCCGGCCTCGCGGATGGAAGGATTTTGAGTCGCTTCGTGAAGACGCTCGATGTAATCGCGCAAGTCGAGGAGTGTGGGTCGCGTTTGGACTTCGCCTGACCAGGCCTCGCGAATCTGGTCGAAGAGCCAGGGATTGCGGATCGCGCCGCGGCCGATCATCAGGCCGCTCGCGCCGGTCAAGGCGATAACGCGCCGGGCTGATTCGACGCAACGGACATCGCCATTGGCAAAGACGGGGCATGGCATGAGGCGGGCGGCGCGTTCGATGGCGTCGTAATGGACGACGGGCCGGTACATTTCGCGCACGGTGCGGCCATGGACGGTGAGGGCGTCGATGGGATGGCAGCGGTAGAGGTCGAGGAGCGCGGGGAATTCGTGGGGCGCGTCGAAGCCGATGCGCGTTTTAACGGTGAAGCAGAGATGAACGGCGGCGCGGACTTCGCGCAGGATGGCATCAATTTTTTCGGGATGGCGGAGGAGGCCGCCGCCGGCGTCCTTACGGCAGACGATCGGGGCGGGGCAGCCGAAGTTGAGATCGATCCCGGCGATGTTGCGCTTCTGCAATTCAAGGGCGGTGCGGCGGAGGGCATCGGGGTCCTGGCCGATCATTTGCGCGATGACGGGGCGGCCGGTCGGATTTTCGTCGATGGAGCGGAGAATATATTTTTCGGGATGGGAATCGCGATGAACGCGGAAGTATTCGGTATAGAAAACATCGGGGCCGCCGTAACGGGCGAGGACACGCCAGAAGGCGAGGTCGGTGATGTCCTGCATGGGAGCAAGGATCAGCAATGGCCGATGAGAAGGAAGAAGATCGCGCATGACAGCAGGGAACGTTAGTAGGCGTTCTTGTGACTGCGGAAGGTCATGAGCATAATGTAAATGTCGAGGACGGGCGTCCAATTCTCCAGGTAAAACAGATCGTAGCGGAGGCGCTCCGTGAGGTCGGTGTCGCCGCGCAGGCCGTGGATCTGGGCCCAGCCGGTGATGCCGGGTTTGACGTTGTGGCGGGCGTTGTAGTGGCGGATGCTGTCCTTGAGATCCTCGATCAGGCCGAGGATTTCGGGCCGGGGGCCGACGAGGCTCATTTCGCCCTTGAGGACGTTCCAGAATTGCGGGACTTCATCGATGTTCCACTTACGCATGAAGGCGCCGATCCTGAGGCGGCGGCTGTCATTGGCGATGGCACGCTGGGCGCCATCCTTTTCAGCATCGAGGCACATGCTGCGGATTTTGCAGATTTTGAAGAGGCGTCCGCCTCGGCCCATGCGGTCCTGGCGGTAGATGACGGGGCCGGGCGATTCGAGATAAACGATGATGCCGAAGATGAGAATGATCGGCGAGGCAAGGATGAGGCCGACGATGGCGCCGACGATATCGAGGGAGCGCTTGATGGTGCGGTTGAGGAGCGAGTCGAGCGGAAGCTTGGCGATGCCTAGCACCGGGACGCCGCTGATGGTTTCGAGATGCAGGCCGGAAATGAGGATCTGGAAGTAGGTGGGGACCACCTTGAACTGGATCATTTCGCGCTGGCAAAATTCGCAGAGAGCGATGATCTCGCGCGTATTGGGATCAAGATCGCCGATGAGGATGATGTCGATCTGTTCGCGCTTGTGGATCTCGGTGATTTCCTGGTAATCGCCCATGTGACGGACGTCCTTGGGCGGGCTCATCCGGTACTCGTTGCGGGCGGAGGGGAGACACCCGACGATCTCGTAAGGATGCGCAGCATCGTTCATGATCGCCCGGGCCAGGCGGTCGACTTCGAGATTCCAGCCGACAATGACGAGGCGCTGGCGCAGGCGCCTGGCCATGCCGCTGGAAACAAGCACCTGACCGAGCAGCCAACGCCAAAGGACGACAAAGGCGAGACCATCGATCGCGCCAAACGTGACGTAGACGCGGGAAATGGGTGGGCGAAAGGAAAAGAGAAGGCTGAGAAAGAGGTAGACCAGCGCCCAGAGGCAAATGGTGTTCATTGCGGCAATAAAGATCTGGCGAAACCGGACGATCTTTTGCATCGAGTACATGCCGTAGCGGCTGGCCAGCGCGAGATAAAGGACAGTCCCAAAGACAAAGTGGCCCGCGTAAGCCGAGATCGGCATGTGGAACTCGATGAGATTGTTCCCAAATGTGAGGCTCAACTCGCGCCGGGCAAAAAATGCGAGGACAAGCCCCATGGCGAAGAAGAGGACGTCGCCAAAACCTGCTACGATAATGATGGCATCGAGTAAAAATGCCGAACGGCGGCGCACGCCATCAGCCTTCGGGACGGCGGGCTGCATATCGATGTTGGCGGGAGGAGCAGTCATGACGTTACGGGTCTCAGCGGGCTATCCCCAACGGCCGTGAGGGCTGTTCCTTTTATCATTCATCCATAAAGGGCTCAAGCTTGAGCCTGCGCGGGAACTCTTCTGCGATGAGGAAGGCGAGGAAGGCACCTGGGTTCCGGCACTGATTCCTGCGCACGCCAAGTGACTTCATCCAGCTTGCGATAGGCCAGGCCCAAAAACATCCAGGTGGTCGGCATGAAAAGCTCGGAAAGAGTTAATCCGAACAAAACCAGCAGGGCGGTCATAGCGACTTTTAGCCATTCACAGCCAACTTCACGGGGAAGGAGATAGGCGGGCTTGAGAAAAAGATAAATGAGTAGGAAAAGGCCGGGCAGCCCCATGTTAACAACTTGCGCCCACGGAACGGTGAAGTAGCTGTAGCCGAATCCGATGCCAAACGTCCAGTTAAGAAGACTAAAATTTGAAAGACAGTCCATGAAATCGGTCATGGTTTTCCACCGGCCATTACCGGAATCGTTGTCACCGGCGAATTTCTCGGAGAAAAGGGAGCGGAAGGCATCGGGAAAGACACAGATAAAAACAATGAAGCAAAAAATCAGCGCCAAAAATGCCATCAGGGCGGTACCGCGGCGGTTCTTCGTCCAGAGCATTTTGATGAAGGCCGTGATGACCAAGCCAAGGTAAACTGCCGTGGAGGTTGAGAGGATGGCCGAGATGAACAACAAGAAACTGAGGAAACGCTGTCTGCGTTCCAAGGCCATAAAGAGAAAGGGAATAACGACGGCCGAGTAGTAGCTCGGTTCGCCCTCGGTGCTTTTCAGACGGAGCAGATTCAGGCCGGCGACGTTCATGGTCTGCGACCAGCTTCCGGGGTGATCGCCCTGGGCGAAGGTGCGATTGGCCAGAAAATCGCCCGACTGCTGAAAGACGAGGAAAAAAGTCCAATCATAAAGCCCGTAGATCGCGAGGAAATAGGCGCCCCAGGCCACGTAGCGCATGTATTTTTCCTTAAAGAAAAAGCGGAAGTAGACCGCGATTAGGATGCAGGCGGCAAGATAAAGCGATTGAGTGAACAACGAGGTGCGGAAGAGAAGCCGGGTGTCGTCCGAGATCAGCATGATGTTCTTGAGATCGAGCGCGGGATGCAAAATATTGCCGACCTGACTTCCCACGAGAAAGATGATCCAGATGATGAGCGAATAGACCAATACCCGAAAATAACCGAGCACCGGCCAGGTGATAATGCCATAGCGGATGCGTAAAAAGACAAAGCCGACGGACATGAAAGCCATGAGATAGGCCGGAATGGTCCCCTGCACATCCGGAATGACGACCAGGGAGGTCACCGGCATCAGCAGGCACCAGATGGCGACGTAACATTCCTCCAGCTTTTCCATAATCTTATGAACTGATTTTCCGGATATCTTTGCGTTCCCGCCAGGAAGCCTTTCGCCAGCCTTGTGTTTGTTAGCAAAAGACAGGCCGGAATGGGGCTTTCTCTCTCTGAACGGTGTTTTCTGATTTATTAAATGTTAGTAAGGAGACAACGTCAGTATGCGCCCGTAGCATCGCGGGCTATTTTAAACGATCATTCACCTTGAAACAATTCAAGATTGCCTTCAATGGACGCTTTTCCGGCACCCTGCGTCCGACGGGAACGCAGATCGTGGCCTTTAATCTTTTCGATGCGATCATCCGTTCATCACGTGATTTTAATATCGTGACTTTCGCCGATACGAGCTTTCCAGGCGTCGAAGCATGGATCAACATTCCACAAACCGAGGTGGTTCTTGTCCCCTTCACCCAATGGCCCCGAATGCGGTCTCAACTCTGGGAGCAATTACTGCTTCCCCTGCGGGCCCGCCAATGGGGCGCTGAGCTGATCCACCATCCGATTTCAACCTGCCCGCGCTGGAAGCTGGGCCTGAAGACAATCGTGACCTTACATGACTTAAACTTTTACCGTCATCCGGAGTGGGTCGCGCCGAACTTTCGACGCTGGATGATGACGACCGCGGTGCCGGGCATGCGAGCGGCGGACCATGTCGCAACCATTTCCAACTATGTCCTGGCTGATGCCCGCCAGACCCTTGGCCTTTCGGTGGAAAAAACGTCACGGATTTACAATGGGCTTAAGCCGATGGCAGTCCGGCCGGGAACGATCAAGGCAGATCAATCGGTCCCGATCGTTCTCGGCGTCAATCTTTGGCAGCCCCACAAAAATCTGCAGCGACTGATCACAGCGATTTCCATCCTGCGCCACGATTTTCCGAACCTGGAACTTCACCTGGCGGGACGGCCGCAGGCGCAATTCCAGGAGCAGCCGGAATTACGCCAGAGCCTGAATGCGCCTTTTATTCGCGTTCTCGGCTATCTGTCGGAAGAAGACCTGGCGAAAGCCTACGCCGGTGCCACGGTCTTTTGTTATCCGTCGCTGGAAGAAGGCTTCGGCCTGCCCATCCTGGAAGCGATGGCCATGGGAACACCGGTAGCGACGTCCAACAGCTCATGCCTGCCGGAAATCGCCGGGGGCGCCGCCATCCTGTTTGATCCCACGAGCGAGGAGGAAATGGCCCGGGGCATCCGGCAGGCGCTGATGGAAAGCGAAGCGGAGCGCGAACGGCGCATCGTCAATGGCTATGCCGTGGCGGGAAAATTCACATGGACCCGGGCGGCGAAGGAATATATTCAACTTTATGAGCAGCTTCTCGCCTGAGCATCCATCCACCGAGGCTGCCCGTCCGCTGCGAATCCTCCTCGTGGTCGAGCCGGGCTTTGACGGCGTCTTTCGCCAAGTGGCGGGGCTGGTGCGATTTCTACTCGAGCAAAAGCAGCAGGTCTTTTTCGCCTACTCGGACAAACGGGGAAGTCCGGAATTGCTGGAACTGGTGACGGAAGCGAAGAAAAAAGGAGCACAATGTCTCAACCTGCGGGTAGCTAACGCGCCGCATCCGCGCGATCTCCGCGCTCTTTATCAACTGTGGATGTTCGGCCGTCGAGCCCAGCCCGAGATCATCCACAGCCACAGCTCGAAGGCGGGTGTTCTGGGTCGCACGCTGGCCCTGCTGGGACAGAAAGGGCGTCAGTTCTACACCCCGCACGCCTACTATGGCATGGCGCCGCGTCGCGGCTGGAGCAACGACGTTTACAATGGTGTCGAGCGTTCCTACGGCTGGATCGGACAAACGGTCAATATTTCCGAGGATGAGCGGGAATTTGCCCGCGATGTTTTAAGCATCTCTGACGGCCGCGCGCTGCTGATTCCCATTGGCATCGACACGAATCATTTCCGTCCGCCGACGCCGGAGGAAAAAATTCGGCTGCGAAGGCATTTGAATCTGCCGGAAAACGCGGTGATCCTTGGCTCGATGGGACGGCTTTCGTTTCAAAAGGATCCGCAGACGCTTTACCGCGCCTTTGCCCTGGCGCGCCAGCAGGGACGGCAGTTCCATCTCCTGCACGTCGGCCAGGGAAGCGAGGCGGAGACCCTCGAAAGCCTGACCGATCAGCTCAACCTCCAGGGCCAGCTTCTGCGCATTCCCTACTTGCGCGAGCCGCTCCAGTTTCACCGCGCGATTGATGGCCTGATTTTGACTTCCCGCTATGAGGGATGTCCCACCGTGGCGCTGGAGGCAATGGCCTGCGACCTGCCGTTGATTCTGAGCACGGGCCCGGGCAACCGGTGGCTGGGTGGATGCGGCCTGAGCCATTGCTGGACGGCAGCGGTGGAGAACGTGAACGGCTTTGCCCAGGCGATGACCGACTGGTTTGATGACCTTCATCTCAAGCGCCCGAGTAATCACCGGGATTATGCCGTCAGTCATTTCGATCTGAAGGACCGGTACGGTGACATCCTGAAGGCCTACCGGAGCGCGGCGGCGACCAATCAGGAGAACAGGAGCGCATGAAGTTCAGCCTTGTTCTTGCCACCAGGAATCGCACCCGGGAAATCACCCGTTGTTTGGAGGGCCTCACGGCACAGAACCTCCAGGATTTTGAGGTCATTGTCTCGGACCAGAATGGGGACGATCGTGTGACCAGGATTCTGGCCCCGTTTGCGGAGAAATGGCAGGGAAGGCTGATCCATCTGCGCTGCGAGAAAGGTGTTTCGCACGCGCGGAATCGGGGCCTCGACGCGGCCCGCGGCGAGATCGTCGGCTTCCCCGACGATGACTGTGTTTATCCGCCCGATTTGTTAGACCGAGTCGCCCGTTTCTTTGACACGCATCCGCAATATGGTTACCTCAGCGGTCGTTCCTATTTTGACGATGGAAAGGATGCAGCGAGCCGCCACGCGAAAGCGGCCGGTCCCGTCGGGCGCTATTCGATTTATCATCAGTGCATTGAGTTCGCCATGTTTGTCCGGCGGGAAAAAATTGGCGCCGTTCGTTTCGATGAGAACATGGGACTCGGCGCCGATACGCCCTGGCAGGCAGATGAGGGGCCCGATTTGATGCTCAGGCTCGAGGCGGAGGGAGTTCGCGGCTATTACGACCCGGAATTTGGAGTCTGGCATCCCCGGCAGGCGCTGACCTATGATGATGAGATGATCGAACGGTGCCATCGTTATGCCTGTGGCAGCGGCTATTTCCTGAAGAAGCACCGTTATCCCCTCACCTTCCTTCTTTATCTCGATGCCAGGACACTCACGGGAGTTCTCCTGGGCGTGTTGACGCTGCGTCCGCGGATGGCGGCGTTTTATTGGGCGCGGATCCGGGGTCGGAGGCGTGGCTGGAATGGCCATGCCTGATTCTTTCGCGCCTTTCCGAAGCACCGACCGGCCATGAAAGATCGCCTGCTGCTGGCCATCAAGGGCGTGGCGATTTTCGGCGTGGCGGTTCATCACATCGCCAATCGCCGGTTCGATCCCCAGGCCAATCACTGGCTCGGGTTTCTTTCCTTTAGCTTCGACTGGTGTGTGCTGGCCTTTTTCTGCGTCTCGGGCTATCTGCACGCGCTTAGCGATCAAAAAAGGAAAAAGCCGGCAACTGATTTTATCATCAAGCGGGCGCGGCGGTTGTTGGCGCCTTTCGTCCTGCTGGTGATTTTTTACGCGTGCATCTGGCAACTACTCGAGATCCTGAAAATTCCGGACATCGCGACCAAAGTTCCGTCTGGCTTTTTTGACAAGATCATCACGTCCCTTTGGCCGGTGTATCATCCGGTGGCCGAGCAACTTTATTTCCTGCCGATGCTTTTCGGCGCTTCGGTTCTCTTTATCCTGATACAGCGGGCGCTGGGCCTCTATGGTGTTGCCACCCTTGCCGCCGGAACATTTTTGACCGGGCTGATTTTGTTTCCCGGCGCCTTCACCGGCTTTACGCTGGGCGTATTTATCTGGGGCCTCTGCTTTTACGCAGGCGGTTATTTGCTCTATCAATTTCGCGACCAAAAAAAGCGCGTGGAAATAGTTGTGCTCGTCGTGAGTCTGGCGCTGATCGTGGCCACCGGCGCCGCTGGGGTCGTCCATGCCGTCCCGCTCCTGCTGATATGCTACGGTTCATGGCTGGCCCTCGACCGGAGTTCCCTGCTGATCAATACGGGCGAGGCCTCGGGCACGATTTACATCTATCACACGCCGTTCCTGATTCAGCCGCTGGTGATTATCGCGTCGCATTTTCACAGCGCCCCATTACAGGTGCTGGGCGGGATCGTGGCGGCGCTGATCTCGATCGCGCTCTGCTACGCTCTGCATTTCTCGCTCAAGGGCACCAAAGCCGAAGTCATTCTGATCTAGCACCGGATGAAACAACTTTTCACTCATCCGGCATTTCTCGTTGTTGTTCTGATCCTGACGGTCGTTCTCAGCCTGCCGTGGAACCGGCCTGCGTCCTCATGGGGCGTCAATTTCAGGACAGACGCTTCACCGCCGGAGAGTTCCGATCTGCGCTTGCTGGATCAGGCGCAGGCCGGCTATTTGCGCCAGGACGTTTTTCCCGACTCGGAAACCTGGGAACAGCAGCGCAATGATTTGCTGGGATTGGCCCGGGCGGGCAAGCAGGTCGTGGGAACGGTGCCGTACCATCTGAATCAAAACCCGCAGCAGCCGGGCGATGCTCTAAATGAAGATCTTCGCGACGTTTTCTCCGCGGCGAAGAATTGGGAGAAAAAGGCAGGACCCGCGGTCGCGATTTGGGAAAATCTGAACGAGCCGGACCTCGGGTTCTGCCACGATTTGCCCGACCGTTCCACGGCCTACATGAAGGCGATTTATCTTGGGCTGAAGGAAGCTTCGGGTGAAGCGAAGCCGGTGCTGTTGCCGGCAATGGGGCTGCCACCCGGAACGTGGCAGGAACGGGCCGACCGCAACGGCCTTCTTTCCTATGGCGATGCCTTTGATTTTCACTATTACAGCTATGCGCGCGATTTTTCCGACGCGATTCATTTAACCCAGGATTTTCTCGCGAAGAATTCAACGGGAAAAAATCCGGCTCCGCTGCCACTCTGGGTGACGGAAATCAATCTCGACAGCATTCCGAGGGATGATGTCGATTCGGTTTCGGAACGGCAGGAGCAGGCGGAATTTTTGCAGGCGACCGCGCGGACGGCTGCTGAGGAAAAGCTCGCGGGCTTCATGCCGTATGCTTTTCGCGATGCCGCTTTGCCACAGTATTCATTAACGAAGCAGGACGCCGGCGCTTATCCAGGCTGGACCGCTTACGCGGCAGCGACGCGCGCCTGCTCTCTCTCGTCGACCCCAAAGTGGATCAATAACTATTCGAAGGCTTCCCACGTGATTCTGCAATGGCTGCCGGATGCAGGCTGCTGCGATGCCTACAAGCCCGGCGGCACGTATCGGTTTCATGACGCGCCGGGTCATCCGGGACGGCAACCCGTCACTGGTGAACTTCGCGTTTATTCCTTCAGCCAGTCACCGGTGCAGGGATTCCTGCGCGTTCATGGGCCGAAATATATTCAATGGACCATCGACGATAAGACACCGCCGGGAAAAGGCGTGGGTGACTGGACTGAACTGGATCATCTCGATCTGCATAACATGGAAATGAAGAGCTACCGGATGAGCTTCACGACGACGGCGAGCGGTTATGCGCGTGACGGGTTCGAGGCGACTTTTGTCGATCAGAACTCACCGGAAAAATCGGGAAGCAATCTTTACTTCAGCCTGGAATCGGAACCACAATCGCGGGATTTCATTCCGCAACCGGTAAAAATTTTCCCGCCGCAGTGGAATGGTGAGCGTTATCAATTTCAGGGTGTCGACGAGCCAAATCTCCCGGTCGTTTGTTCCATTTCGGGACCATGGGTCGGAATCAATGGACTCGAGATTGGCAAAATGGAAAAGACCACTGATCCGACCTGGATCTTCGGCCTCCACCATCCCTCCTTCCGGCCGACCGAACCGCCCATGGCCATCACCACGGTTCGCGGCCTGCCGGAGAACTCCTTTTTCCACCTGACCTCCAATGCCGTCTTCGGGCATGATTTTTCCGTGCGTGTCGATCTGGTCGACGATCTGGGCCAGCGTTTCAGCATTTCGGAGAATTGCGGAATGAGTTACACAAAACCGGGCAGGGAGGTCTGGCTGAACCTGCGTGATTTTCACCGCACCTTCTGGGGCCGGTTCGTGACGGGGCACGAATTTGATCCGGCAGCGGTGCGGGAGATCCAGCTCCGCTTCTATTTTTCGTTTGTCGACAATCCGGTGTCAGTTAGGCTGGAGGTTTCCAAACCAAAATAGGCCCGACTCGAAGAGAAGCCACATTCCCCTTCCCTGAGATGACCTTTTTTTCGTCCGCTTCACGCTGGCTCTTATTTGCCTGTCTCGTCTACTCCCCGTGGGCCTACGGGTCGACTCGGCCATGGACGGTAGAGATTCTCAACGCCTGGCTGCTGACGTGCCTCGTCTTACAAGCGATGGGCTGGATCGTGGAAAAACGATTTCCCCGTTTTCCAATCCTGCCCTCGGCCTGCCTCATCCTGCTTTTGTTTGAAAGCGGCTGGATGTACTACAACGCCCACTCCTATTTCGACGACGCCTTCGAGCAATTCGTTTCGATTCCGCATCCCTTCCCCAACCTGCCCGGCAGTTGCGACAAAGCGGCCACCCTGTTCACGCTCCAGACGCAGGCCGTCATGGCGGGGGTTTTCTGGCTCGTGCTGGACCTGGTTTCCAACCGCGTCTGGAAACGGCGGTTGTGGCTGACGATGGGGCTCGCCGGACTTTCGATCGTGCTGCTGGGGCTGTCGCAACGCGCATTCCAGGCCCCTTCGATTTTCTGGCTGAAGGAAAATACGGGCAGCTCATTTTTTGGCGCCTATCGCTACCACGCCAATGCCGGGGCCTTTCTGAACCTGATCTGGCCCGTGCTGGCCTGTCTGCTGGTGCAGAGCTGGCGCAAAAAGGACGCGAATTTTGAGCGGGCCTTTTGGTGCGCGGCGCTCTTCCTGACCGTGGCGGGCTGTTTCATCAATACGTCGCGCGGCGCGAACGCGATCACGCTCGTCCTGCTGCCGCTGGGCGGATTATGGCTGCTGCCGAAGCTCAACTGGGGAAAAGCCTCCATGTCCATCCCCGTCCGGCTCGTCATCGCGCTGGTCGTACTGGCGGCGATCGCGATTGCGATCTGGGGCGACGCCACGATCAAGGCGAAGATGCGCTGGGAGCACCTCGATTCGGAACTCAACATGGACAATCTGCGGCTGCTGGTCTACGAGGCATGTCTCCGGACGATTCCCGACGCGGGCTGGTTCGGATTCGGGCCGGGAACTTTTTCGATCATCTTCCCCTTTCATACCCAGTTTCTCGGCGACCGGATTTTCGGTTTCTGGCGCTTTGCCCACGAGGATTATCTTCAGACGGTGATTGAATACGGCTATGCCGGAGCGGCGGTCTGGGCCATCTTCTTTTTTTCCGGCCTGGCGCACGCGTTGCGAAGATCGTTCCAGGCCATGATCAGAACCAGCGACACGTTGATGTTCCGGGCATCGAGTCTGGCGCTGCTCAGTGTGGCGCTCCACAGCCTCGTTGATTTCCCGCTGCAAATCGCTTCGATCCTCTTTTACGTCACGGTTTTTCTGGCCGTCGCCTGGCATCGGCCCGACGTGCAAATCCAGCCTCACCCGGCCAGTCAGAACGCGGAAACAAGCAAGGCTGCCGCGAAAACCCGTCTCACTTCAAACGTATGACTTGCCGTATTTGTGATAGGAATAGTGGTAGGTACCGTAGGCTGAGCTGCTACCGGACCAGTGGGGCGAAAGCTGGTTGAGAACGATGCCAACGGGCGTGACCTCGGCCATGTCGAGGAGGTAGATGGCGCGCTGAACGGCACCCCGCGGGGTCTTGCCGGAGCGGACCACCAGGCAGACCGACTGGATATGGGAGACCATAAGAAGCGTGTCGCCGACCACGGCCACCGGCGGACTGTCGACCACAATGCGGTCGTATTTGTGGAGAGCCTCCTTGATCGTATCGGCAAAACCGCGGCCCGAAAGGAACTCGGCCGGGTTCGGATTCTTGACGCCACTGAGCATGACATCGAGGTTTTCGACAAGGTTACTGTGGACCGTTTCCCTCATCTCCAGTCCCATGGAGACGAACTCGGTGAGACCGGGTTTGTCATTGGGCAGATTGAAGTAGGAATGGACGGAGGGAAGGCGCAGGTCGGCATCAATAAGCAGCGTCTTGAGGCCCACCTGGGCGAGTGAAACAGCATGGTTGCAACTGGTGAAGGTTTTTCCCTCCCCGGCCAGGGCGCTGGTGAAAAGAATCGTCCGGCGTTCTTCGGCCTTGCCCAGCAGATTCAGGGAAGCGCGCAGGCTCCGGAAGTTTTCGGCCGCAACACCCCCGGGATCCGAGACCGTGACCAACCGGGAACTAATGGTCTGTCCCTTGGGCTTGCGGGTGCTCTTGTCCATCTTGGTGGCAGGCAGCGCGACGAGAACAGGAAGGCCGATGAGCTGCTCGGTTTCCTCGACGGTCTTGAGCGAGCTGTCGAGGCTGTTCAGGAGAAAGATCATGCCCACGCCAAAGATGATGCCGCCGAGGGAGCCCAGCAGGAGGACGATGATCTTGTTCGGTTTCGAAGGCAGAATAGGCAGTTCCGGAGGCTGCTTGATATCGACCAGGATCGGCGGTGCTTCCTTGCTGACGTTCGCCTCGCGCATCTGGGTAAGGACGTTATCGAAAAGGGCGCTTTCCGTATCGACCTCACGCTGGAGAACGCTGGTGCGCGCCTCGACAAACTTGAGCTCCGCTTCGACCCGGTCGTCAAATGAGCCGTTGGTGCCGGTCATGTGACCGGCATCCGCCGCCCAGTAGCTGGCTTCCGACGGGGCGGCAGCCATCACTTTCTGGATTTCATTGTCGAAACTGTGATGCAGGCTGTCCATCAGGGCGCGCGCCTGGATGAGCTTGGGATGCTTTTCCCGGTAGCGCTGGGTCAGGTCATCGATGACCTTCTGCTGATCGGTGATTTGGTCCCTGATCATCAGCGCCTGCTTATAGATGTTGACCGCGTCTTCCGATTTCTGAAGGCCGTCCTTGATCTGGCTCGCCTGCCCGAGCAGAAACTGGGTGGCGGTCTTCTGCGTGCCGGTCTGCGCCTGTCCGTTGGAGGCGATAAAGTAGTTGATGAGGGTCTGATTGAGCTTTTGGGCCATGGGCGCTGTGGGATAATCGACGCTGACGTCGATGAGGCGCGTGCCGTGGCGCAGGTTGATCGTGGTAAGATGCTTTAATTTCCTGGCAATGACCGGGACAGGGGTGTCCTTGTCGGTAATGCCGATACCGGCAAGGAAACCGGGATCGCTGGCGATGGCGGGGTCGGTGACGACGCTTTCAAAAAGACTATCGAGCTGGAGATCATCCTCCATTGTCTTGAGAACGTCCTGGCCCTTGAGGTCATCTTGTTCCGGGTTGTCCCGGTTATCGTTGGACGTGTAAACGTGCTGCTGTTCCTGTTCCACCTGCAGAACCGAAGTGGATTCATAGAGCGGCGTGGCGATGGTGATATAGCCGATGGCCAGAAGGACAGCCGAGACGTAGCAAAGGGTGATCAGCCACAGCCGCCGCATGAGCAGCGCGTAAAGATACGAAATGTTAAAAAGAGGGCCAAGGTCGGCAGGCGCGGCGGCGCCATGACCGGCGGGACCAGGGACGGAAGCGTTTTTCATAGGCATTCAAAACATGCTCTGGGCCACGGTTATGGTGTCCCCGGGCTGAACATAGAATGCCTTTACCTGCGTATCCCTGGCCAGGTCCTTGGCGTTGACGTTGATCACCGTGTCCTTGCCGTCGACCTGCCGCCGGACGGTGACACGCCCCGGATTGGCAATCCGCGTATAACCTCCCGCCAGAGCGATGGCCCCCAGCAGATCGAGACCGCCTTCCGGCGGGATTTCAACAGTGCCGGGTTTCTGGACCTCACCGAGAACGGTCACCCATTGTTTCGCATATTCCAGGATGGTGAGGGTAACTTGGGGATGAATGATGTAGTCCTTATCGAGCGCAGCGCGAATGTCCTCCGTCGCTTGGTCAACGGTCTTACCGGCCAAATGAAGCGAGCCGAGAAGAGGAAAGGTGATGTAGCCTGTCTTCGAAATCCGGGTTTCCGTGATCAGGTCGTCTTCCTGAAAAACCGTGATGCGGATCAGGTCGTTGCAATGAAGCTGGATGTCCCCCTCCGAGCCCACACTGTTGGCCTGGGATTGATTCTGATTTTGATCCTGGGCGTGGGCCGTCCCCGTCAGGGAAAGGCAGCCGAGGGCCAGGAAAAGAAATGCCCCTAACAGCCGGAGGGCGCGGGAAGCATTCAAATAAGCCATAGGGGTGACACTATAATTTGCCCGGGGCCGACAGGCAACACCGGGAAGGTTCCAGTGCTCATATGAGGCCGCAATCGCAGCCTCTCCCGGCCAGTTCTCAAAGAAGGGAACAGGCGCCACTTCCCGGTACGTGAGTGGCCAGGCACCCGGTATCCTATCGGCTTTGCGAGTTTTCCGGCAGGATGGAAATGTTGCTCGGATTAATGGTCGAGCCGTTGGTATACTCGACCGGACCATTTTCCGGATTGCCTCCCGCCAGGGTAAAGCCGCCATCCTGTTCGATTGCGTTGATAATCTCCTGCTTTTCCTCGTCGGTCAGGTTGCTGATCGTATTGGTGGAGGCATCGTAGCTGGCGCCGGCGGGAATCGTTATCTGGGTTCCGTTCGGAAGGGTAAAGACGATGCTGCCGTCAAGAACCTGAATAGTAACCCCGGTACCGGTGACGGTAATGCTCCAGTCGGTGCCGCGGGCGGCGGCCACGCCCATGGGCGTGTAAACCAGGAAGGTGGAGTGACCATCCTTCTTGGCCAGGCTGTTGAAAATGGAACCCTTGGTCAGATCAAGGGCGATATGGCGGGTGACAGTGCCATCCGCGGCCTTGGAATAGGTCAGGCTCTTGATCGTGACATTGGTATTGGCCTCCGGAACGGTGGTGGCTCCGGGGACGAGCTGAATGCCGGTCGCACCGGACGAACCTGTCTTGATGGTGCTGCCGACCGGAATGCTGCTACCGGGGGTAATCTTGGCGCCGCCGCCGCCGGGGCTGACATAGGACGGCTCACCCTTGACCTTGCTCGCGGTGGCGTCAACGGAATCGGCATGAAGCACCCCAACCGGAAGGCTCCAAAGAAGGGAGACTCCAACAAGCTGCAGAACGACAGAGATAACTTTGAATTTCATAGTTTGGTTCCTGGGGTTCCTAGTACTTTAAGGTAGCTCCGATGTTAAACTGATTGTCGTTAAAGCTCACCGCGGCAAAGTTGGAGTTGTCCTCCGAATATTGATAGTAACCGTTGACGGTCAGCCAGTCGTTGGCATCCCATTCGAGGCCAGTCTTGACGTAATAATAGTCGTCTTGCCGCTCAGGGCCAGCGAGGCCCGAAGAAGCAAAATTATATTGGTCGTGCTCGTAACCCACGTTTAGGTTGAAGTAGACAACCTGAACAAACCGCTGGCGCAAGCCGAGCTGGACGCGGGAAGCGGTATAATTCTGGCCGATAAACGAGTTCGAAGCATGCACATCGCGACCCGCGCTCAGCGAGATGGTCGTCGAGTCAAACGGCTGGTAGGTGCCGGTGGCATCGAGAATTGGCGTGGCCTTGTCTCCCGGCCCGGGACTCTCGTACTGGCGGTCTTCCGCGCCAACATCGAGAGTAAAGGCGAGCTTGCCGGTGGGCGTGTAATAGAAGTGGACGAGTCCGGCCTGCCAGGTCTGGTTCGGTGCACCCACGATATCAACAAAACCGAAGCGGGGACCAAAACCAACGCTGAGTTTGGGGAGAACCTGGTAAAGGAAGTAGTAGTCCCCCGTCCATTCATTGCTGTCGGTAAAGCCGGGCGTCTGGAAGTCCGTCACCGTCTGGGTAAAGGTGCCGTAGGTCGAGAGCTTGTCGGAATAGACATAGTTGGCGCGGGCGGTGGTGACATAAACATCACGATCCACCATGGAGCCGGCGGCTGAAGTCTGAATGGTCGGCTGGGAGAGCTTGGCGTAGCTCTGCTCAATCGAGAGGGTCAACTTGCTGAACTGATGGGCATAAAGCGCATCGGCAAATTCATCCACGGTATCGAGGTGCGAATGATCCGCATAAAGGAGGAAGGTCGGATGATAGGTGACGCTGAGGTAGTTCGAGTTCGACTCATTCTCGGGATTGGCGTTCGGATTTTCGATCCCCAGGTTCGGCGTCAGGAGGATGGGATCACCAAAGGCAAGATCCACGCCCGGCTGGATATCGGTCACCCAATCATGGCTCTTGGTGGGCTGAATGAAGATGTTGTCGTCGTAAGTTTCACCCGCACTGAGGGTGAAGGTAACGGGCAGTTTTTGGTCGAAGAATGAGATCGGAGTATGTCCGGTGGTGGTGGTGGACGTCGTGGCAGACACCGAGGCAGTATCGGGTGACGTCGTCTGAGTCGTGGTTTGGGAAGCGCCAGGCTGGCTGTCCGGGGCAGCGGCCCAGGCATACGAACCAGCCGCAGTCAGCAAGAGGATGCTCAAAAGTCCCTTGATTTGTTTCATTTTTCTTTCTCCAGTTACCTATGAATCATTAATTGGTTCTCGGTTAGAGGATAAGCGCAGGCATTATATGCCTTGCGTACAAATCTCCCCACGCGGCTGGAATATGGCAGCTTCCGTACCAGCGCGTCCAGACAAAAAAGTCATGTTTTTGGAACATCTTTGTCGCTTCAATATTAACGCTCGCAATAAAGATATGTGAGTTAGTTAGGCCAACTGTCCGTACGGAAAGGAGAAGCCGGAAGTTTCTCCTTATTATATAGATTACACCGCGGATTATCGGCCCAGCCGTAACGAACGGCCACCGGATTAGGAACCTGGTTGCTCGAAACGACAACGCCGTCGCCATCGATTACCGCATGAGCCCAGTACCATTTCTTATCAGCACCCGCGATGGCGAATCCAGTCAGTTCGGTCGGCGGCGGGACTGGCTTTCCGTTCCAGGTCCAGGGTGGAGTTCCGATGGTCAGGCCACTGCCGACTTGGGTGAAGTGAATCCGGATCTGTTCTCCTTCCTGCCGCATCGAATCGTAGAGCGGCCCCGAATAGACGATATCTTTTTGCCCATAAGCGACCTGCTTGGCCGCCAGAGCCAGCCGGGCGGCCACATCCGCTTTATCCTTGGGATGGATATCGTTGGGATTGCCGATGTCGATGGCCGAGGCCATTCCGGTATTGGGCAGGGAGAGCGTATGCAACTGGCTGTCGCGCACCCACGCCCAATTGCCTTCGCATGGCTTGGTTGCTGGTTGCCTGTAATTGGCCAGTTGGACAAAAAGGAATGGAAAATCGCTCTCGCCCCATCTTTCCCGCCAATCCGTGATCATCGCGGGGAAGAGGGTGCCATATTCGAGGCCGTTTCCTTCATTGGCCTCGCCCTGATACCAGATAACGCCCTTAAGGCCAAAGGGGATGAGGGGTGCGACCATGCCGTTGAAAAGCACCGACGCGGTCAATCCAGGATGGCCAGGCCCGGGACGTGCAAGCGTGGGCTTGGGCGGGGGCGGCTGACCAATGGCCTTGTACTCGTTCGCCGTCAATTGCCAGTTGGCCATGGCGGTGTGAAACGGCGCTTCCACCTCGGCTTTCCATTGGGCCATTTCAGCATCGTTCTCCTCCATGATATCCTTGTACTTGGCATCAGGAGCGGTGTATCTGGCCGCCCTCGTCTGATACTCCTTTACGAAGTGATCCAGGGCCGGGTACTTCTCGAGCGCTTCGAGACTCGTCCAGGCCTGGGCCGGTGTTGCCCCCCAATAACTGCCGATCAGGCCGACCGGCTTTCCGGTGAACTGATGGATCTCCCGGCCAAAATAAAAAGCGACAGCGGAAAAACCGCCCCAGTTGCCGTCGAAATGAATATTAAAGGGCGTACAGACGAGCCACTTCCCCTCGAGGTTCTTGGACGTAACCGCGATGTCCCCCTGCGGATGGATATAGGCCTTCATCGGGACGTAGAAAATACGAATCTGGGGTTCGTCAGCCTTCTTTAACTCGTCCGCGGCATTCGGCTCGTTCATCAAGCCAAACTGCATGTTGGACTGTCCTGAACAGAGCCAGACATCGCCGACGAGGACGTCCTGAATCTGGATGACGTTCTTCCCGGTAATCTTAAGCGTCTGGGCGGTTGAGCCAGCCGGCAGCGGCGGCAAGTCGACGCGCCATTTGCCCTGGGCATCGGCCGTGGTGTCGGCGGTTTTAGTGCCAAGAGCCACATTCACTTTCTCGCCGGGGGCGGCCCAGCCCCAGACCGGGATTTTGCTGTCCTGCTGCAGGACCATGTGGTCGCCAAAAATGGCCGGCATTTTGACGTCGGCTCTCAAAACCGGAACACCGGACAAGAGAAGCATCAAAAGAGCGGTAACTGAAAACGGGAGAGAAATGTTCTTCATGGATATGGAGGCTGGTCGGCAGCTAGGGTGTCGGGACAACAGGATCGAGGGAACTCTAAAAGGACGGGTCACGTCCCGTCCAATCCCAATAATCCGGTGCATTGCGCTTGATTCCACTTGAGCGATCTTGCCCTGGTTTGACGAGAACCTCTAAGATCACGCCCCAGTGAACGCGACTTATCTCTATCTCACGCTCGGGGCCGTGGCCCTGACGGGGCAGATTTCCTCTACCGATCCCGGCGTGACCTATTCCATTTCCTCCAATTCCAACCCTAATCCCGCCTACCAGGTCGCCCCCACGAATACCGACGATCTGACGCTCTACCCGCTTCCCCCCGTCCGGCCCAAGCTGGCCAAATTCACGATCTCTCCCGGAACGATCCGCCAGGGTTATGACTATAAGAAAATCCTGAAGTCGCTGGTTGTTCTCTCGGCCCCGGCGATTGTCGATTACCCCTGCCATATAGCCAGTTCCGATCCCACTAAACTGGTCTGCTCCGACGTGGTGGTCCCGAAGGGCAGCTATTCGGCCGAAGGCACCGTGCAGGTGAACTGGGTCAATGTCGATGATGACGACCGCGTCCGGGTGAAGGCCTACAGCGCCGACGACCCGCTCGACGATATATGGTACACGGTCTGGCTTCGACGGGACCGCTCAATCAAGCTTCCGACGCCAACTCCAACTCCACGCGGTCTATAATCAAAGTAATCAAAGCCCATGGCTCCCGAATCCAAATCCGATGCGGCGATTTATCCCATTTATTCCGAGATGCTCAGCCGCGCCGAGCGGAAAAAGAAGCTCGGGCAACGGGCGCGGGTGATCTGGCTTTACGGCCTTTCAGGATCTGGCAAAAGCACCCTGACCATGGCCCTGGAGCGACGGCTTTTCGCCGAGGGTTTTGTCACGGCCCATCTCGATGGCGATAATGTGCGCGACGGCCTGAACAAGGGCCTCGGCTTCAGCGATGCCGACCGGGAGGAAAACATCCGACGCGTGGCGGAAGTCTCGAAGCTCTTTCTCCAGTCGGGCGTGATCTGCCTGAACTCGTTCATCACGCCCAAGGAATCGTTCCGGGCCCTCGCCCGGGGCATTATTGGCGAGGATAATCTGATCGAAGTCTACGTCGAATGCTCGTTCGAGACGTGCATGAAGCGGGACGTGAAGGGGCTTTATCGCCGCGCCCAAGCCGGTACGGTCAATGACTTTACGGGGAAACAGTCGGCCTTTGAACCCCCGGTGCGATCCCACCTCGTCCTGAACACGGAAAACACGCCGCTTGCTGAGTCCCTAGAGACTTTGTATGGTTTCACGCTTCCGCTCATTCGCGGAACAGCCTGATTCCATGAGTTCGTACAATCTCTCTCATCTCAAACAACTCGAGCACGAAGCAATCTTCGTCATGCGCGAAGTTGCCGCCCAGTTTGAGCGGCCCGTCCTGCTCTTTTCCGGCGGCAAGGACTCCATTGTCATGGTCCGGCTGGCCCAGCAGGCCTTTTTCCCGGCGGCGATCCCCTTCCCGCTGCTGCACATCGATACCGGCCATAACTTTGACGAGACGATCGAGTTCCGCGACTGGCTGGTGAAAAAGACCGGCGCCCGGCTGCTCGTCCGCACCGTGCAGGATTCGATCGACAAGGGCCGTTGCGCGGAAGAAAAGGGAATTAATCCCAGCCGCAATGGACTTCAGACTGTCACCCTGCTCGATGCTTTGGAGGAACTCCGCGTTGATGCCGCTATTGGCGGTGGGCGCCGCGATGAGGAAAAGGCGCGGGCCAAGGAACGTTTCTTCTCCCACCGGGACGAATTCGGCCAGTGGGACCCGAAGAACCAGCGGCCCGAGCTTTGGAACCTGTTCAACGGCCGCATTCATCAGGGTGAAAATTTCCGCATTTTCCCCCTCAGTAACTGGACCGAGATGGACGTGTGGCAATATATCACTACGGAGAAAATTGAGATCCCGCCCCTCTATTTCAGCCATCCGCGCGAAGTAGTGAATCGCCGCGGCATTCTCCTGGCCAAATCGCCTTTCAACACCCTGCTGCCGGGCGAGCAATACGAAACACGGCGCATCCGCTTCCGGACCGTCGGCGACGCCACCTGCACCGGGGCGATTGAATCGAATGCCTCGACGCTGGACGAAATCGTGCAGGAAGTGGCCGCCGCCCGCAAAACCGAGCGCGGCACCCGCGCCGACGACCAGCGGAGCGAAACCGCGATGGAGGACCGGAAGAAAGCCGGATATTTTTAGAGTCTATCCGGAAATTAGGCATGGACCGCGTGACGAGAGAATTTGGGCTGGATCTAGGAGTGAGGGAAGGAGTGATGCCGCAGCGCATCTCGACTGACCGAACGACAAAGAGCCGGCTCAAATTTACCGTCACCCTTCGGGCCGAAGCCCTTTTGCCTCCCGGCTTCGTCGCTCACTCGTCACGTAGCTACAGCTATGCTCCTCGCTCGACTCCTCGCCGGGAGATCAAAATTGCTTTCGGCGCGGCCCATGCCTAATTTCCGGATAGACTCCAATGGACCTCCTTCGCTTCACCACCGCCGGATCGGTCGACGACGGCAAGAGCACGCTGATCGGACGCCTGCTGTACGATTCGAAATCGATTTTTGAAGATCAACTCGAGGCCATCGAGAGGGTCAGCGAAAGCCGCGGCCAGGGCCAGGTCGACCTGGCCCTGCTGACCGACGGCCTCCGTTCAGAGCGCGAACAGGGCATCACCATCGACGTGGCCTATCGCTATTTCGCCACACCGCGGCGCAAGTTCATCGTGGCCGACACGCCGGGGCACATCCAATATACCCGGAACATGGTGACCGGCGCGTCGACCGCCAATCTGGCCATCATCCTGATCGACGCCCGCAAGGGCATCCTCGAGCAGACCCATCGCCATTCCTTCATCGCTTCCCTGCTCCATATCAAACACCTCGTCATCTGCGTGAACAAGATGGACCTGGTCGGATTCAGCGAAGAGATTTTCAACCAGATCGTCGAGGATTACCAGGAGTTCGCCTCCCGCCTCGACGTACCCGACATCAAATTCATTCCGGTGAGCGCGCTTCTTGGCGACAACGTGGTCGACAAGTCGGCCAACATGCCCTGGTACGTGGGTGCTCCGCTCCTGGCGACGCTCGAAACCACCTACATCGGCAGCGATATTAATCACATCGATCCCCGCTTCCCGGTGCAACACGTCATCCGGCCGCAGACGACCGAGTGGCACGATTACCGGGGCTTCGCCGGCCGCGTGGCCAGCGGCGTCTTCAAGCCGGGCGATGAAGTCGTCGCCATGCCGTCGGGCCTGACGAGCCGGATCAAATCAATCGACGTCATGACCGGGCCGGTAGAGGAGGCGTTCAGCCCCATGTCGATCTCGATCACGCTGGAGGATGAAATCGACATCAGCCGCGGCGATATGATCGCCAAGCCGACCAACATGCCGAAGGCGACGCAGGACCTTGAGGCGATGCTCTGCTGGTTCAACGAGAAGCCGCTGGCGCTGAATGGCCGCTACCTGCTCCGGCACACCACCCGCGAATGCAAGGCGGTGATCAAGGAAGTCCGCTACAAGATCAACATTAACACCCTGCATAAAAATCAACAGGACCTGACCTTAGGCATGAATGAGATCGGGCGTGTCCGGTTGCGGACTTCAGTCCCGCTCTTTACCGATCCTTATTCGATCAACCGCAGTACCGGCAGTCTGATCCTGATCGACCAGGATACGAACAACACCGTGGCGGCGGGAATGATTCTCTACGATACCGGTGAACGTCCGCAGAGCGACTGGGATATGCCGTCGATTTGAGAATAATAGTGAATAAAATCTCCTCCCGCTCCGAAAAATGAGCGGCAACCAGCCGGAAATGCCTGCTTCCGGCAGTTATAAATTAAACTTGGTCTCGTCGAACTTACTTCGAATGTCCCAATGACTCGGGATCACTCTTGCCCAGCTCGTGCTTGCGGTGCGGGCCACTAATGACATGGCGATCGATGTGAAGAGGCCCTGTCGCCATCGCATGCCGGATCTTAAGCTCGACTTGCTGCTGCATTTTCCTGGAAATTTTCATCCACGCGTCACCTCCTTTGGTCGCGATGGTGCAGCAGATCGAATACCGCTTTTATTAAAAAAGCTTATATTGCATTAAGCGCATCTGATATCAGTCGGTTTAGCTGCCAAAGCATCCTCGAAGAAGAAAGATGATAATCAGTACCGGAATCGGAACTCCCAACAACCAGAGAAGCAGTAACGAGATCCGGCCCGATATACCCTCTTCTCTTTGCTTCGTTGATAATATTGTTTTCATACCCATGACAGGGAGTTGCACCCTCCGTGCCATGAGTGGAAAGGGAACCGTTTCACCTCGGAAAAGCGAAGAGATGAAGAAAAAGGAGCATCCTCGGAATAACAGCAATTTGCCTCAGGCCTTGCGACCCTCCGTGCAATCTGCAAAACAGGATTTACGAAACTGCCGAGGCCACCTGTTCGCGCGGAATTTCAGAACAATTTTGCGCAATGCTCCGCGTGCTGATCGTGCAGCCCGCTTCCTCGATGGCCTTCCTCACCCGGTCCTCATGCATGATGTACCGGTTCCGCTTGTAGAGAACGTAATCGGAACGGCTCGCCGACGGCGTGAGGTTGATGGTCGCCAGGTTGGCCCCCGCCTTCAGGGCGCGCACATAGCCGTTCGAGCCGACCAGGTTCAGCGCGCTGACCGCGGGAATGATATAGGAAGGATTGCGCAACCTCAGCCGGGCGATGCAATCGATAGTCTGCTCCAGATTGCCCATTGGCTCTCCGGCAAACGGCGTCTGCTCGCCGGAAATAAAGGGACTCACGCTGGCCCCGGCCAGGGGCAAACCGCCCAGCAGATCAAGCGATTCCTCAATATGCTCCTGCGTCTGACCCGGCAGTCCGAGAATGAATCCCGATGAAACCGCCCAACCCGTCCGGGCCAGGTAATGGATTGCTTCCAGCCGCTCGTCGAATGTGCCCGGTGCGTGGATTTTTTTGTAATGGTCCCGGTTTCCCGTCTCCATCTTGATGATATAGTACGAGGCGCCGGCCTGCCGGAGTTCATCCATCAGCTTCGGCTCCAATGTGCCCAGGCAGACACTCACGCCCAGTGAGGTCTCGCGGCGAATCCATTCGATCAACGGCAGCACGATTTCCCGCACGCCCACCACGTCCTCGCCCGTCTGGATGTTGATGTCGGTGATCATCTCGGGCAGCCCCTCCCCGATCAAGGCGCGCAGCGAATCGAGTGAGATGCGATAACGATGCAGTGATCGGTTGTCCCGCCGCATCCCGCAATAGCTGCAGTTTTCCCGGCAATAGTTGGAAACTTCCAGCACACCGCGAACAAAAACCTTGCGACCGAACACCTCATCACGCACGGCGCCCGCCTGCTCCTCCAACCGATGCCCGGAGAAAGTCAGCCCATGGGTGGGCGACGGCAACGTGGTCACCCTACCCTCTCCTTTTCGTCATGTTCCATGATCCAGGCGCGCAAAGGCACAGAATTCTCCCTCGCACAACATTGTGTGACATGCCCTTTTTGTCAATGGATTATGTCGACGGAAGCGCTTGTCCCAATGTCATTTAGGACACTTATCCAAAGTGGCCACGACAACTTAGATAGGCAATCGCAACTTACGGGCTTCTATGGGCTTCGACCCATAGACGATCCCGCCAAACCACCGGAACCGGCAGCCAGCTTAGCAGCCAAAAGAAAATTCGGCCCAGGCTCCAAAGCTCAATGACCACCCATGACCGCGCCGGAAGCGGGCAACCGGCGATCCGGCAGATGATAACGGCAAAGAAAACATCCACCTGCATCATCCCGATCAGTCCCATCCAGAGCCAACCATGCGCCGGATGCCAGGCCACCAGCCCAATCCACCCAAATAAAGGCATTGCGATAATCTGACCGGCAAAACCACCCGGACGGCACCAGCAAACCGTTTTCTTCCATCGCAGGTAATGGGCCAGGGCCGTGGACCAGTCTTTCGCGTCCGCCACTGTCTCCAGCGTGATCGATCCAAGCCGCACCGGTTGCAGCGCCTGACCCAGGATAAAATCATCCGCCAGCGCCGTGCCGAGCCGGGTCCAATCCACCTTCTCCAGAAAAGCCTCCCGCGAAAAAAGCATCGCCGCGCCCAGACCAAAATCGACCGGCCCAAGCCGCTGCAAAAACAACACGCCCGGATAAAATTCCGCGTTCACAAACAGCGCATCCAGCAGGGCCGAGGGATGGGGCAACGTCCGGATGGCATAGGGAAAAGTGACCATTCCCGTCCCGGCTCCCTCGAATTCATCGCGGGCCCGATCCAGAAAACCGGACGGCGCCACAATATCAGCATCACTCCAGAGCCACAGATTTCCCTTTGCCTGCGGCGCCAGCAGCTTCTGCCACGCCACCTTGGGATTGGCCATCGTGTCGATATCCGTTCGCCGAACCACCACGATATTCGCCGCCGGATACGCAGCGCGCATTTGCTCCACAAATGGCGCCACGTCCCGCCAGTCATCCTCATGCACGCCCAGGAGAAGTTCGCTCGCCCCGTCCAACTGGGAAATAAACGATTCGAGCCCCCTCGCTTCGATTTTCAGCCCCTCACCCTCCAAAGGCGGCAGTGGCTTGAAAACGGTCAGTGACTCACGGGGCTTTTGCGGAACAACCGGTGAGACTGAATGGGGCGCCCTCACGACCAGTCGCCACGAAAGAACCCACCAAAAAAGACCGGCGAAGGACCACAATCCCAGGATGATTTTGACGAGCATGGAAAGTTCAGCCCCTCGTTCCCCCCCGGGCCATCAGGATTTGTGCAGTCATGGAAAATAAAGCATAGTCAAAAAAAGTTCCTATTGAGGTCGAGGCCTTGTTTTACTCGGAGGAAAAATCTAGGCAAGAAAGAGAGATGAAAAAGCGGATCGTGTTTGTCGCGGATGATTTCGGCATGAGTCCCGAAATCAATGCGGCCATTGTGCACACCCATGTCTCTGGCGCCCTCTCCGCCGCCGCGCTGATGATGGGTCAGTCCGCCACCGCCGAAGCCGTCGCCATGGCCCATCAACATCAGGGACTCCAGACCGGCTGGCATCTCCACCTCAACGACTCCTTTCCCACGACCGAATCGCAGTGGCCGTGGGGAAAATCGCCCGCCCGGGCCGGGCTGTCCATCAGCCTTTCATCGCGCAGCCGGGAAATTGTCCGGCGCGAAATCGCCCGGCAATGGGAGCTTTTTCAGGCCACCGGGCTTCGTTGCGATTTCGTGAACAGCCATCATCACCTGCACGCCCATCCTTTTGTTCATTCGATCCTCGCCGAGACTCTCGGGCCCGATTTCAAGGGCTGGATCAGGTACGGCCGTGTCCGCTTTTTCTCCCCGGCCCTGCGCTTCCTCACTTCCGGCCCGGTCGTCGGTGCCTGCTTCCACCGGGCGCAAAAGTTGTCAACGTGGGAATCCCCCGATACGTTGTGGGGACTCGACCGGCTTTTTGCCATGAAGGCCGCTGAAGTCCGCCACGTCATCTCCCAACTGCCTCCCGGTTTCCACGAATTCCTTTTCCATCCCCGAAAATTCTCGTGCCCGGATACGCAATGCCTGCTCGAACTGGGACTCTTATCAAAAGTAGACACGGGCTGCGCCGGAGGAGATTTTGGTTGGCGGCAAGGAGACGAGCGAGGAACATAGCTCAAGCTACGTGACGAGCGAGCGACACAGCCACCGGCCAAAAGACCCCCGGCCCTTCGGGTTGGTTTCTCAGAGCTTTCCGGCTACGTTGCATCCTTCGGTCGGGATGCGCAGCGGCATCACTCCCTCTCTCGCGCCTTGCCGGAAAGCTCTGAGAAAATACAACGCGACCCATGGCTACTTTTGATAAGAGTCCTAAACTCTCCTGCGCTCGATTGACGCCCCTTCTTCTCCAGGCTTTCCTGCGCATCCACCATACACCGCCGGAACCGGTCGACCGCCGCTTCAACTACGCCGGCGACCGTTTCGCTTTCGCCAACGAAACGGTCTGGAATTACGTCGCCGGTGAAGTCCGCCCCCAATCCGAGCGTGCTCCCGCCACCGCTCGCCGCTACACCCGCCGCTGTTTCGTCATGGTCCGTGCCGCGCTCCAGTTCTGGAAATTCGCCCGTTTCGATTCCACCCAACCGCCCATGGCCCCCGAGTACCTCGGTCGCCAAATCCGTCGTCTCTGCCACCGCTTTGTCTGGCTCCCTCCGTTGCCTTGGGAGGAACGAATCGTTTTCCCCGGTTTCGCCAACCTGCGGGAAATCAGCGCATCAGCTCCCGGTATCTTTCAGGATCATCTGGGCGCGGCGTGGCCCGTCTATCTTCGCGTCGGCAATTTTCCCATCTGCCTTCCCGTTTCAGGAAAAGCCAAGGCCCGGCTGAACGATCAGATTTTGCGCGATCTCCGGGCTGGTTATCCCACCATCCTCTGGCTCTACAATTTTCCCAGTCTCGATATCAATCACACCGTGCTGGTCTACGATTTCACCGACCAGGGCGACCGCATTCTTTATCGCGTCTACGATCCCAATTACGCCGATGCGCCCAAGGAACTGGTCTTCACACCATCGACGCAACTGTTCACCTTCGAACCGACTTTCTATTTCAAGGGCGGCCCGGTCACGCCGCGCGCCGTTTACCGGGGATTTTTTGAATGAAACGGCCTGTCGTTGTCACCGGCCTGGGAGCAGTCACCCCGCTCGGAACAACTATCTCCGCGTCGTGGGAGGCCCTGATCGCCGGAAGGGATGCCGAAGCGCCCGTCGAAATTTTCGATACCTCCGGCTGCCGCTGTCATCGGGCTGCCGTCGCCTCGCTCCCGCCGCTGCCCGGCCTCTCGCCCAAGGCGCTCAGCCGCCTTCCCCGGGCCTCGCGACTCGCCATTCCGGCCGCACGCGAAGCCCTCGCTGCCGCCGGATTGCTCGGCCCGGACGGCAAATGCCTTCTCCCCATCCTTCCCCTTTCCCTCTCCACCACCGCCGGTGGCATGGCCTTCGGCGAGGACTTTCTCCGCAACATCCTGGCCCGCAAATGCTCCCGCCTCCTCGGCCCGGCCGCCCGGTACCTCCCCGAACAACAGGTCCTTGATCTCCAGCAGGCCCTCGGCATCGAAGGCCCCAGCACCATCATCGCAAACGCCTGTGCCAGTGGAGCTAACGCCATTGGCCATGCCGCTGAAATGGTATCCTCCGGACTGACCGACTGCGTCCTCGCCGGCGGCTTCGAGGCCCTCACCGAGCTCGTCTTCGTCGGCTTCGACTGCCTCCAGGCCACCACCACCGAACGCTGCCGTCCCTTCGACCTCCACCGCTCCGGCCTCCTCCTCGGCGAAGGCGCCGCCTTTTTGCTTCTGGAGACACCGCAGCATGCGCTGGAGCGGGCCGCCCGACCCCTCTGCCTCCTCTCTGGTTACGGCCACGGCACCGATTTTTTTCACCTCACCCAGCCTCAACCCATCGGCTCCATTTTGACGAACGTCATGCAGCAGGCCGCGCGACAGGCCAACATCAAGCCGTCCGAAATCGGCTACATCAATGCGCACGGCACAGCGACGCCGGTCAACGACGGCGCCGAGGCAAAGTCGTATCGTAATTTTCTCAACGGCGCGCTGGAACAAACCAGGATCAGTTCCACCAAAGCTGCGATCGGTCATGCCCTGGGCGCGGCCGGTTCCATCGAGGCCGTCTTTGCGATCCAAACACTGACCAGCAGGAAATTGCCTCCCCAGCTCAATCTGCACACTCCCCTTCCCGACATCGCGCCCGCACTTGTAACCGAGAGCCAGTCGTCCTGCCGTCTCGATCACACCATGAGCGTCAACCTCGGTTTTGGCGGATCGAATGCCGCCCTGCTTTTTTCCCGGAATGAAAACTGACCTCGCCATCATCGGACAGGGCGCCGTTTCTCCAGCGGGAGTCGGGCTCGATGCGCTGCTTCACGGCAAGACGGTTGAAACGATGGTTCCTTTCGTCAGTCGCCCGGATCACCAATGGCCGGTTTATCGCGTCAACCTTGCCGACGCGGCCTTCGCCCGCTGGCAAAAGGAGCCGCGCCTGCGCCGCGCCAGTCCGATTAGCTACTTTCTGGTCGAAGCCGCTTCTCAAGCGCTGGCGGATCTCGAACCGGCCAAACGCGGCCAAACTGGCCTCGTCGTGGCTTTCTCCACCGGATGCCTGGCCTACAGCCGGCGATTTTTTGAGGACATCATCGCCAGGGGACAGAAATCGGCCAGCCCCGCACTTTTCCCGGAAACGGTTTTCAATTCTCCAGTCAGTCACGTCGCGGCCACCTTGCAATTGGAAGGCGCGGCTTATGCCCTGGCCGGCGATGAAACGGCCTGGGTCGCGGCCCTGAAAACGGCATGGCTCTGGCTGGAACAGGAGCGCGCCAATCAAGTTCTTGTCCTGAGCGCGGAAGAATTCGATTCGGCCAGTCTCGATGCTTATCGCCAAGCCGGTTGGCTAAAGGAAACTGGAACGAAGCAGCGCTTCATTCCTTCCGAAGGAGCCGCCGGCCTGCTCGTTCGCAAAGCCGTTCCCGGCGACCAGAAAATCATTTCGCAATTGGAAGACGGTTTCATCTACCGATCACCGGCGCAGGCTCTTTCCGCTGGTCAACGATGCCTGCAACAATTCAAACCTGACCTTCCTTGCTTTCAAAACGCGCAGGGAAACTGGCTCGCTGATGTGGAAAACAAGCTGACCGGAAACCGCTTTGCTTCTTCCGCATCCTATTTGGGTGAAGCGGTCACGGCTTCGACAGCATGGAACGCCCTTCGCGCGGCGGCATGCCTCTCTTCATCATGCCGTCGTCTCCTCGTTCCCGTTTGGGGCCGCACCCACCAAATCGGCGCGTGGCAGGTCGAATTCGCCGAATAAAGCCTCGATGAATAAGCATTGCATGTGATGCTGCACCCGATAAATTCCGCAATCGAACCATGGCCGAAATCCAATTTAATGACCTGAAGCAACTACTGATCAAGAACTGCATGTTGCGCGTCTCGCCGGATGAAATTAAGGAAGAAACTCCGCTCTTTGGTCCCGACAGCCTCGGCCTTGATTCCATCGACGCCTTGCAAATGACCGTGGCCATCGAGCGCGATTACGGCATCGCGATCAAGGATCCCGAGACGGCCCGGAAAGCTTTTCATAGTCTCGCGAGCCTGAAGGAATGGCTGCAGGCTGAACTCGGAAAGACGTCGAAAGCGCCGTAACGTGCGGCATGGTCATGGGAACCGATCCCCAGCCGCCGAAATCAGGCCATCACTCGGCCTCGCTTTACCGCGCCACCTGGTTTTGCCTGGGATCGTGGATCGCCCGCTGGCTGCCCCTGGCTTTCACCCGATTTTTCGCCGTCGGCCTCTGTCGATTTTATGCCCTGGCCCATCCGGCAAAGGTCGCGTGCGTCCATAAAAATCTGACCCTGCTGGATCAATCGATAGAGAAAGAAATGGCGTCTCGTGTTTTTGGCGAATTTGGAAAGACGCTGGCCGATTATTTTTTCATTAGCACGAGATCAACTGAAAAAGCCCTGACGATCATTCGCGAAAAATCGGGGTATGAGCATCTGGAAAATCTGCGCGCCCAAGGCACCGGAGGCATCATTGTCACAGCCCATCTGGGGCTTTTTGAACTTGGTGGCCTGTTCATGGCTCATCATGGATTTCCCACCGCCGTGTTGACACTTCCCGAACCAAGCCCGGAGCTGACGGCGTGGCGGAGCCAGGCCCGAAAAAAATGGAATGTCGACACCATCGAGGTGGGAACCGATCCCTTTGCCTTCATCCAGATCGCCCGGCAACTGCGCGAGGGCTGTTTTGTCGCGGCGCTGATCGACCGGCCCAATGCGCCCGACCCCAGCCCGGTGGTGTTTCCCAATGGCACCGCTTATTTTTCCACGGGCATTTTGCTGATCGCGCTCGAATGCGGCGTGCCGGTGATTCCAGCCACCATGGTCCGGCAAAAGGACGGTTTTTACCGGGCCGAAATTCGGCCGCCCATCTGGATGGAATCGCGCGGTTCACGGCCGGAAACACTCCGGTTTTACAGCCAGCAAATTGCCGATAGTCTCATGCCCACGTTATGCGCGCATCCCGAGCAATGGTATCAATTCGTGCCTTTAACCTGAGTCGATGTTCCGAAAGTCCAAGGTCATGAGCTCACTCACTCCGCACGGCAAGGGATTTTCCTTTCTCGATCAATTCCAGGTGACGGCGGAAGGCAGGCAGGGCCGCGGCGCCAAGTGGCTCGACCCAACGCTTTCATTTTTCGCTGATCATTTCCCCGGCCGGCCGTTGATGCCCGCCGTGCTCCTGATCGAATGCGCCGCCCAGACTGCCGGGGCATTGTGGGCCTCCACCCAGGGCATCGCATCGCCCACCCCCTTTGCCTTGGCCCAGGTTCTCCAATTCAAAATTCTGCGTCCGGTTCATCCCGGAGAAACCGTGGAAACAGATGTGTCGCTCGAGACATCGTTGGGAAAGCTGGCGCAGTTTGACGTCATGCTTTCGGTCAAGGGATTGGAAGTGGCGCGGGGCAAAATCATTTTAGGCGAAGTCCCTAAAAACGAAATCTAGCAGCTCTTATCCATCGCACGTCGCAAGGTCGCCATGTCGGTCTTGCCGCGAAGGGTCCGCGGAAATTCGGCCCGGATCAGATAACGCTTAGGGAATTTCCACTCCGGCAACTGCCGGGAAAGAGCACTTTGGATATCGGCGAGGGTCAAGCAGGATTCCACGGCGGTATGGAGAACCGGACGCGCCGAATCAGCCGCAATCCACACGATGGCGTCCGAAATACCGGTGATCGCCCGCAACGCCTGCTCGACCTCGGCGGGGTGCACTTTTTTACCGCCGACATTGAGTTCCTGCCCCCGCCGCCCAAGCAGAACGAGTTCGCCCTTCTCATTCCATTCGCCATGGTCCGGCATACGCCAACGCCCGCACGGCTTGGCCACCGCCGCACTCACCACATCGATGGCCCCGCGCTTGACGATGACGGAAACATTCTTCATCGGCAGGCCGACCGATCTTCCCGAGAGAGATGAATCACCGCGACGGTCATAACAAATCCCTCCGGTCTCGGACGATCCGTAGAAATTATGAATCTTGAGACGGTATCTCTGGAAAAACGCCTGGGCGATTTCGGCGGTGAGAGGAGCTCCGGCCGAGATGGCGAGCCGTAATGGATGGAGCTTCTCCTTGCCGGGCATCGCGGCGAGGACGCGGAAAATCGCCGGAACGGAAGGAAGAACGGTGGCGCGATGAAGACGAATCCATTCCCCCAGTTGATGCGGAACAAAGCAGGCTGCGGAGACAATGGCCGTACCCTGTAAAATCAGAGGCAGAACCAGATTGCCGAGGCCATAGGAGTGGCCGAGAGGAATGACGGCAAGATTGCGGTCACCCCGTCGGAGCCCCATCGTGCGAATGATATTAGTGCCGTCAGCGACGAGGTGTTCAGCGCGACACGGGACCAATTTTGGAAGGCCAGAAGAAGTGCCTGAAGTGACTTTAATGCATGCTGTTTTGTCGCGGGATGGCTTGGTGGGGACACCGGGGATGGGGTGCAGGCGGGAGTCCTGGAAGAGGGCGGAGCAGGGGAGGTGGGGGGCAAGAGCGAGGTTGGCGGGGAGCGGCGAACCGGAGTCGAGGGGAACGGCGGTCAGGGCGCGCTTCTGGAGGGCGAGGAAGAGGGCGATCCAGGCGGCGCCGTTGGGGAGGCAGAAGGCGACCCGGGCGCCGGGAGGGAAATCGCGCAGAAGTTCGTCATGACGGGCGATCTCTTCGTGGAGAGCGCCGCCGGTAAAGGAACGGCCGGCATCGGTTTCGATGAAGAGGACGCGGCGGCGATGACGGGCGAGGGTCTTTTCCCAGAGGGTCCAGAGGAGACCGGCCGCAAGGCTTTTTTTATGGGTGGAGGCGGGGGCCATCGGAAGCAAAAGCTAACATTCCGATACGCGAAGATGGAATCCTCAATCGCGGATAGCGACCGCGGCTATCCATGCGCGCAGCGGTAATCTCGAGGGGTGCGGTCAGTGACGGGGCTGGAACTCGATCCGTCAGAGCCGGGCTACCGGCATATCATTTTTCGTCCGCGGCCGGGAGGAACCATCACATGGGCGGAAGCGCGACTTAAAACGCCCCAGAGCGAAGCGGAGATCCGATGGGAAAAGAAGGGGGAGGATCTCGCGCTGGAATTAACGGTCCCGGAAGGAAGTCTCTCGACGCTGGAAGCGCCGGAGGGATATCAAGTGACTGAGAATAAATTCAAGCCGGGACAGCGGAGCCTCTTATTAAATTCGAAGCAGCCCGCTAGCGCGGCCGACCTCAGGGTCAGGGCATGACCTTGAGCAGGCTGCGCATGGCCTCGGTCATGGCCGTGCGATAATTTTCGAGGTCAAGGACGCGAAAGAGATAGCGGCTGGTCGACTTCGAATCGGGCTGCCATTTGGTGTCGCCCTGATCGTTGCAAGTGACCTGGACGGGCTCGAAGCGAAAAACGGCGTCGTTATCGAGGGCGTCGTAGGGTTTGATCGCACCCTTTTTGCTGACGCCAAGGCCGGCGGAATGGAGAAAGCCGGCGGTGCACCACATGTTGCGAAATCTTTCGCTTTCAATTTGAAGGATGTCCTGGTGGCGGTCCTGGAGGAGTTCGCCAAGCCAGTCGCATTCCTCCGACCGCGAAAGCATGAAGAGGAAATAGTGGCGGAGCGCGGGCGAGATGGAGGAAAAGAGGTCGCCCTGCCGGATGATGTAGTGGGTGGCATATTCGCGGGTGCGGTAGGGCTCCGAGACGCCTGATTTCATGCTGCCTTCAAAGCAGGGCATCCAGTAGACCGGGCATTCGGCGCGGAAGATGGCGGCATAGGAATGGGGATCGATGCCGACGTTCCACTCACGGTCCTCGGCCAGGGAGGAATCACGCGCGCCCATGCCGGCGTTGAGATAAATGCCGCGGCATTTTTCGCCGAAGAGCTTCGGCGCCTTGCGCAGGGCCACGGCAATATCACGGCAGGAGCCGACAATATGGATGTCGAGGCCGTTGGGAGCATTCCGCAATTGCTCGAGGACAAACTCAGCCCCGCAGATGTCCAGCCCGGCCGGATCGGGATTTTTCGTAAACGTGTGACTGGAGCCGGTCATAACGGGAACGGCCTTGCCGGTGAGGTAATTCATCTGGCTGACGGCCAGGATGTCGGGCGTGCGGTGACACTTCGGATCTTCGTAGGGGAAGTCGATGAGGACACCGGTGAGATTGATTCGTCCGAGATGGGCGAGCGCGTAAACGCAGGCGAGGTCCCAATGGTCATCGGGATCATTATGGGGACGGAAAAGGTCGGTTTGGTGGAGGACGGCAGGAGGATTCATTTGATACAAAAACGCACGTCGTCTGGCTTTAGGCAGCAACACATGCCCATTGGGAATATGGGATTCGGCGGAAATTGCCCGCGCTTTTCCACTTTACGTCAAGTGGAGCGACTCCCTTTCCTTCCCGCCGAAGATGGACCCTTAGCCGACCTGGCAAATTCCGAATGCCTCGCGCAAAGCCTGGAAAGAATCTTTCTTCGGCCGGAACTCGTGGCCGATGTAGAGATCGTAATCGGTGGCGGCAATGGCGTTACAGATGCCGCGGTAATTGATTTCCTGCTGGTCGTCGAGATCATGGCGGCCCGGGTTGCCGGCGGTGTGGAAATGGCCGATCCATTTGATCGCCTTCCGGATGTTGCGGATGACGTCCCCCTCCATGATTTGCATGTGGTAGATGTCGTAAAGAATCTTCACGCGCGGGCTGTTGACCGCTTCGCAGAGCGCAACGGCCCAGTCGGTATGGTCGCAGATGTAATGCGGGTGATCGACCGTGGTGTTCAAAAGTTCCATGTTGAGGTTGACGCCCTTTTCCTCGGCATAGGGAGCGATGCGGCGCAGCCCCTGCGCGCAGACCCGCAGGGTTTCAAGGTCCGATTCGCCGGGGTTGCGATGGCCGCTGAGGGTGATGAGGCCGGGAATCTTGAATTTGGCCGCGAGGAGGATCGATTCGCACAATTCAGCTTCGAGGCGATCATGGTTGGAAGCGCGGCTGAAACCCTCGGCATGGGAACCGGCCTTGGGCGAGTCGTGTTCGTGGCCGACCATGCTGACGATCTGGAGTCCATTGCTGAGGGCCGCTTCGGCAAAATCGCCAAAGTGGGCGTCGCGGCTCCAGAGTTCGACTGCCGGAAAGCCGATCTTTTTGACCTCGCGCATGAAATCCCCGAGCGGCATGTTCTCCGGCTTGAACATGGGGACGACGACACTTTGTTTGATGGGCATGGTTTTTTCCTTCTCAGTATTCGACACCGAGCTTGATGTTCTTTTCCGGATTATTGGAGATTTGATCGTATTCTGAAATCAGTTTATCGCTGAATTTCAGGACGGGGGTAATGACGGGTTCCGCGTTGATCAGGCCCGCGCGGATGAAGTGCAGCGCGGCATCCTGGACCCGATCCCCGTTCCAGCGGGGATGGTCGCGATTGGGATCGCTTTCCATCCGGCTGAAGATGAGATTGGGGCGGTTCATGTGGGCCTCGGCGCCGAGATCGAGCCCGGCTTTCATCGGTCCGGGGAATCCGCCCAGCACGACATTGCCGCCAAAGGCGACCCCGCGTAGCGAGGCTTGGAGGGCTTCCATCGCGCCGCTGTATTCGATGACGACATCGACGCCGCGGTAGCCGGTGGCTTCACGGAGGCGGGCGCCGACATCCGTGCCAATCGGATCGATCGCTTCGTCAGCGCCGGTCTTGAGCGCCGCTTCGCGGCGAAGCGGCAGGGGGTCGATGGCGATGATGGGATAACAGCCGGAAGCCTTGGCGAGCTGGACAGCCATCAGGCCGATGGCGCCGAGGCTGAAGACAGCAACGGCATCGCCGACGCGGACATTGCCATCGCGCAGGGCTCCGAGGGCGAATTTCGCAGGATCGAGACAGCAGGCGGCTTTCCAGCTGGTGCTCGCATCAAGCTTCCAGGCCGAGTTCTGACTGACGTCGGCTACGGGAGAAAAACCGTCGTAATAAAGAATGCGATCGCCGGGCTTGAAGCCGTCGACCTCCGGTCCCACCTGCTCCACGATTCCAACCTGATTGTTGCCGAGTGGTATGGGGTAGTTCCAAGTGACACCGCCGGGGACGAACATTTGTTTCTTGTTGTCCCACACGCCGCGTTTGTTGCCGTGACCGTGAATGAAGGCGATTTTGGTGCCGTGCTTTTCGGCTCCGTGGGTGTTGCGGACGCGAATCCGGCCTTTTTCGAGCTTGGCCGGAAGTTCATATTCCTCCCAACTAATGGTGTCGTGCTTGCTGCAAACGAGGCGTTTAGGCATAGATGATATTATGTTTTTAAAAATGGGAAAGAGTGAGGACTTTTTCCGATTTCGTGTTTCTTATCTAATGGTAAAATTTAGAATTCATCGCCGGAATTGGGAATGGACGGTTTCCCTGACTTTATGGATAATCTTTCGATATGCGTTTCCGGCCCCAGATTTACATCAACCATGCTAAGGGCCCGGTTTCGGACCAAGCCTACATTCCGGCGATGGGCCTGCATGAGCTGATGCCGCCCGGGCTGATCCGTCATGGCGGCGTCGGGTCGGGACACCCATGCCTGATCATGATCTTTCACAGCGAGGCGCGGTCGCTGGCTCCCAATGGAACAGAGTGGGCGCCGTGCGGTTGCCGGCTGATCGTGTGGCCTCGCGATGCGTTCCATCATTACGGCCATCGTGAGAAACGGTGGGACCATTCGTGGCTGCAGGTTTCCGGCCGATGGATCGACCGGACATTACGCCATACGCCGGTGCCGCTGGGCGTGCCGATCAATCTGGGGGACGACGCGCTGCCGTTGCGCCACCTACGGCTGATCAGCGAGGAATTGCGGGGAAACGTCCAACAGGATCCCGAGATGCTGCAGGGGCTGCTACAGGTTTTCTGGCGTGCGGTCGAACGGCAAGTGAACGCGGGACCGGACGGACGCCGACTGGATCCGAGGCTGGAAAAAGCACGGCGATTCATTGAAACGCGCTTCGACCGCCCCTTCAAACTGGCCGAGGCAGCTGAACAGGCCCATCTTTCGACATCGCATTTTTGCTCCTGCTTTTCCAGTCAGTTCGGCGTGGCGCCGTATGAGTACGCGATGCGGCTGCGGCTGCAGCGGGGAGCGCAGTTGCTGGCAAACCGGGAGCTGGCGGTTTTCCAGGTTGCGGAAATGGCGGGCTGTCCCGACGCGCTCTATTTTTCCCGGCTTTTCCACAAGCGGTACGGACTGAGTCCAACCCAGTTCCGCCGGCGGCAATCGCAGTCAACAATCAAACCTACTGACTGACCTCGACCTTGCCGATGACAAAGGGGTCAGACTTGCCGATGGAGAAGGCGATGTCGTAACCCCACATTTTGGCGGAGGCGGCGTCGGTGACGCCGCTGGTGTACTCGGTCAGGGGATTGTGTTGACGGTGACCAGATCGATGAAGCTGGTCTTGTCTGCCGAGCTGTCCGTGGCCGCGAACGTGACGGTATGGCTGCCCGCCGAGACCGTGAACTGCGCGGTGGTGATCTGGGCGAAGCTGCTGGAGGCCGGCGTGTAGGTGCCCACCGTCGTGCTGTCGACCGTTACCTGGATCGGCTGCACCTGGCTGTAGCGCTGGGCGCCATAGAAGCTGATGGTGTAGGTGCCCGCAGGGAAGGTGACAGCCTGGGCCATTGATCCCAGGGTGCCGGAAGCGCCCTGAATCAAGCCGGTCTGGACTCCATCCGGCGGAGTGGGCGCGCCATAGGCCCCGCCG
>JAJSLK010000043.1 GCA_021272165.1 Methylacidiphilales bacterium | reverse complement strand
CGATCACCGCACGCCGATACTTCGCCGGAAAGACCAAATGATAGAGCAGAACCGTAACGTTATGACTCTTATGCAGGTAGACACTCACCGAGCTAACTTACTACACGCCGCAAGCGGCGGGGAATTCAACCCAAAGAGATTCAAGCAAGGCCCTGAAAGAGCGTCCCGAGGTTTAAGAGAATTTTTACCGGGAGAATCAGTTTTCGATTTGAACGAAAACGGAAACTAATCTCCTCTATTGGCCGAGTTTTGTCACAGTCACGCTTTGAATGGGAGCAGCCACGCAATGAACGCCTCGTAAGAGCTTGCGGAAATAAGTCATAAGTCAGCTTGAATACGCGAAGACTGCTTCACGAGCAATTGAATGTTCACCTGACGAAAGGCGAACGGAGCTAAAGCTGCCTCAAGTCACCCACCTGAGCAGGACACCCTGAAAATCAGTACCCGGCCGTTGCTCTTGCCGACGGGTGGACCAACAAATCTTTTACAGTTTTGCCGGTGCGTATTTTGAGGAATCCTCCACTAATTGATTTCCTGAAAAATATCGGTTTAGGAAGATTCAAGGCGCCATGACACAACAACTGCATCGTGTTTTGCCGTTGCACCTCGTCTTACTTTGGAGATGTCGTTATGCAATCCGCTATGCAGAAGCCCGTTACTCACGCAAGTAATTATGGTTTTAGGCTTTTCTAATAGCTTTACCGATCTCAATATCACGCCGCTGTCGTGCGACGAAATCGCATCCGTGCCAACCGCCAATAGGCATGGAAGATTGCAAAATTTTCCAAAGCTAATATTCCAAGGGCCTCGCTGGCAGCCCTTCCGTGCTGCTACAGCATCCGGCTTTGTCGATTGGAATAGGCGCGGGCTTGAGGGCGTGCAGCCCGGCTCTTGTCCATTTATACTGCCGTCCATAAGTTTCCATAAAAATGAGCCAATGGAGATTGTACCGGCTTACAAAACTTTTGGGATCATGCCGGTCGTCGTGCTGAAAGAGCCGCTCATCGATATTGCCAGTAACGCCGATGTAAAGAAGGGCGACGCTATTGGACAGAATGTAGACACAATAGTTCTTCACAACCGACGAGTTTTACAGAGGCAGATCCTTCGACAAGCTCAGGATGACAGAATTTTTAAGAGATAACTTGTTGATTGAACAAAACCCGGCGCTTTCTCAAGCGAAGTGAACCTGTAAATATTCGAATAGCCAATCCGTCATGCTTAGCTTGTCGAAGCATCAGCTTCCGGTGATGTCCAATTTTCAATAGGCAGGTAGTCGAAAATTCGGTCTATTGGAACAACCTTGATGCCTTTGTATGACGCCATTCGCAATTGAACTTTACCTTCGAGAGATTCCGGGCCCACGATACAAATATAGCTAGCCTGTCTTTCGGTGGCGGCCTCCAGCTGTTTCCCGAGCTTCATGGGTTTGATCGGGTAGTCAGTCCAGTCATCATGATCTCTTAGCTTTTGCACCAACGCCATCGCTTGTGGCCTGTATAGCTCGTCGGCTATAGCCACATAAAAGTCGGCCGTGCGGATTTCAGAATGGTCTTTCGACTGCTTTTTCAAAATCTCCCCAAGCACCACATCCCCCATGCCGAAGCCGAGCGCCGGGAGATCGACCCCGCCCAGGTTCTTGAGCAGCGTGTCATACCGCCCGCCGCCCGCAATGGCGCGGAACTCGCCGGTCCGGTCGAAGACCTCAAAGACCACGCCGGTATAGTAGGCCAGCCCGCGCACCACTGTGAAATCGCGCTTCACATAATCGTGCAGGCCGCGATGGCGCAGGCCCGTCTCGACTGTATCGAGCCGCTCGCTCGCCCCGCCCTGGTCGAGAATGGAAAAGACCTCGTCGGCGAGGGGACCCAGCTTCTCCGCCGTCTTTTCGCGTGGCTCCCGTTCCGACTTGTCGATCGCCTGGATGAAGGCGTACCGCTGTTCCTCCGGCACGCCGTGCCGCTCCATGAAATCGCTCCAGAAAACGCGGTCGCTCAGCCGCACGACAAAATCCTTCTCGGTCAACCCGAAGGTGCGCAGCACGTCGATGACCAGCGCGATCAGCTCGATGTCGGCCTCCAGCCCCGCCTCGCCGATGATGTCGCAGTTGAGCTGGTAATGCTCGCGCAGCCGGCCTTTTTGCTGGCGCTCGTAGCGAAAGACTTGCGGGATGGAAAACCACTTCAGCGGCTTTTTGTAATCCTTGTGCCGCGCCGTCACCAGCCGCGCCAGCGTCGGCGTCATTTCGGGCCGCAGCGCCACGTCGCGGTCGCCCTTGTCCTTGAAATAATAAAGTTGGGTGACAATTTCCTCGCCCGATTTTTTCGTGAAGAGATCGAGCGGCTCCAGCGGCGGCCCGTCATACTCGACGAAACCGTAGCGCTGGGCCACATCGCGCCACTTGGCGAAGATCGCGTTCCGAAATGCGCAGTCGTCGGGATAAAAATCACGGAAACCGGGGAGGGCCATGGAAAAAGAAAGGGTAGAAGGAAGAAGGAAGAAGTGAAAGTCCGGAGAAAGTCCGGACCTGATTTCCTGCGCGCAGCCGAAGGGCCGATCAGGAAGCCGCGGGAGCGGAACCGCCAGAGGGCGCGGAGCCGTCGGCGATGGTCTGCGAGAGCTTCATGACCTTCGCCTTCATTTCCTTGCCGGCCTTGAATTTCACGACCGCACGCGGAGGAATCGGCACATCATGTTCGGGACGGTTGGGATTGCGCCCGACGCGCGCCTTGCGAAGTTTCACTTCGAAGACGCCGAAGTTACGCAGCTCGACCGCCTGTCCCTGGGCGAGGCTTTCCGTGAGATGGTCAAGCGTGCGCTGGATGACGTTGAGCACATCCTGCTGAACCATTCCGGTTTCATTACTGATGCGTACAACGAGATCGCGCTTCGTTAAATTAGCCATAAGCTGATGCTATTGCGCCAGATGGATAGAAGATTGCAAGAGTAAAAATGCGATTTACAGCAGGAAAGAGGACAAATTCATTAAGTTAGCTGTTTGACCAGCACCTTGGAATTCCGTCCGCTGGCCTCATATTTCTCTCTCCGCGCAGCCGGGAGATCATCCGGCGTGCCTTCCTTGTAGCCGCCTTTTTGTTGGAAGTAGTTGAAAGCACGGGTAGATAGGAGAAAAATCGTTTTTATCCCCCGTTGCTTCGCCGCATCCTCGGCAAAAAGCATCAGCTTTTGCCCGATCCCCATGTTCTCATGGGAGGCGCTAATGGAAAGACAGGCCAGTTCGGCCTTCTCCCCGTCGGGCTGAACGTGAAGCGCCACGCATCCGACGATATTTCCGTCGATCTGGAAGACATAATAATCAGGCAGTTGCGAAAGGATGTCCTGCCGGCTCCGTGGCACCAGCTCCTCTTCCTCCACCGATTCCCGAATCAGGTTCCGGATGGCCCGGACATCTTTTTTCAACGCCCGCCGCACCGCCTGATACTCGTTGGCGTAGATCATCGTCCCGATGCCTTCATTGGAGAAGACCTCGGTCAATAATCCCTCGTCGATCCGCCCGTCCAGCACATGGACCCGGCTCACGCCGTTCCGGCAGGCGCGGATACTATGCTCGAACTTGGAAACCAGAGGTTCCGGAATATCGGCCTTGTGCTTCTTGTAGTATTCCTCTGCCTCGCCGACGGAAATCTGGCTGATTTTTTTTCCGTTCCGTACCAGACCGGAATGATTCGTCACAAAAATCAACTTCGATGCCTTTAACGCTTCCGCGACCTCCAGGGCCACACCGTCCGAATTGACCCGGAACGTCCGCCCGTCGCCATCGAAGCCCAGCGGAGCGATGACCGGGATCACGCCTTTTTCCAAAAGCTGATTGAGGAACTCGGTGTCGACCCGCTCGACCCGCCCTGTGTAAAGCCGGTCCACCCCGCCGACGATCCCGAAAGGATGCGCGATCACCGCATTGGTATAAGCCGCCCGCAGGTCGTTGGAAGCCAGCGCCTCCAGCACCTCATGTGTGATCCGGTTGGCCGCCGTCAGCGCCAGCTTCAGCGTCTGTTCGTCGGTGATCCCGGTTCCGTCCGCGTTGCTGATCGGCACACTTGATTGCTCCGACATTTCCCGCAACTGATGCGCGGCGCCATGGACAATGACCAACCGGATGCTCAGCGACCGGAGCACCGCCAGGTCGAGCATGATGTTGGAAAAATTGTCGTCGGCGATAATCGCGCCATCGAGCGCGATCACGAACGTCTTTTCCCGGAAACCGGGAATGTACGTCAGGATGCCGCGCAGGTCGGAAACTTTCATAGGAGGGGCGAAACTATCTGATTCGGATGTATCGTTCCAGCTTTCTTCATGGTCAGGTATGGACAAGAGGCTCGAGGGGTGATGGTATCTTCCGGGCATGACCTTGAATGAAGCCTGTACCCGTTTGGCCGGCCTCTCGGAAGAGCGTGCCCGCAAGGTCGTATCGCTAATCGAAGATTTGTCGGAGCTCGAACTCCTCGAAAATTCCGAAGATATTCTGGCGGCCAAAAAGGCGCTCCAGAGTACGGAATCGATATTATGGTCGTCTCTCAAGTCCGAATTGGATGCCCTACACGATTCGCGTTAGTCGTGCGGCGGAAAAATTTCTCCGGGCATTGACTGACAAAAAACTCTACCTAAGGCTGCGAACTGCAATCGATGCGCTTGAAATCGATTGCCGCGGTCTGCGGGATGCGTCAAGCTCGCCGGTAGGGAAGAGCTTTATCGCGTAAGGGTCGGAGATTATCGCACCATCTATCAAATTCGCGACCACGAGCTTGTCGTCCTCATCATTGACATAGGCCACCGACGGGAAATTTACCGGTAAGAGATCGAGGTGCTCGGAAAAAATATTAGAGTCCCTTCAATAAAGATATCTAGACACAACGGGCTTCCTCTTTATATTGAAACAATGGTTGTTACGGATTTTCCATCCTCTAACGTCTGCAAGCAAGCGCTTGCTTTTGTGCTGGCATTTCTTCTTTTCGCCCTCACCGGTTGCCAGCGCTCCGCCGGCCCGGAGGCCGCGCCCCCGCCGCCGCAGGTAACCGTCGGGCATCCTCTGGCCCGGGAAATCGTCGACTACGACGAATTTACCGCCCGGCTCGGCGCGGTCAATAGTGTCGAAATCCGCGCGCTCGTGAGCGGTTATCTCCAAACCGTCAATTTCAAGGACGGCGCCGAAGTCAGGAAAGGAGACCTCCTTTTTGTCATCGATCCGCGTCCCTATCAGGCCGCCCTCGATCTCGCCCAGGCCGCTCTTGATCGCACCATCACCCAGGTCGATCTCGCCAGCAACAACACCAAGCGCGCGGTCGAGCTTGCGCAGAGCAAGGCCATCTCGGCGGAGGAACTCGACACCCGCAGCAAGGAGCTCGCCACGGCGCAGGCCGCGCAGAAAATCGCGCAGGCTGATCTCGAGACTGCCCAGCTCAACCTCGCTTACACCCACATCGCCGCACCCATCGACGGCCGCCTCAGCCGCGCCCTGGTCACGGCCGGCAATCTCATCAGCGCCGGCAACAACGGCCAGTCGACCCTCCTCACCACCCTCGTCTCGATAGATCCCGTCTACGCCTACGCCGATATCGACGAAGCCACCTTCCTCAAATACCAGCAGCTCGACCGGCAGGGACTGCGCCAGGACGGCGGCCGCGGTCCCATCCCCTGCGAGCTCGCTCTCGGCAACAGTTCCCTCTTTAACCATAAGGGCGAGATCGATTTCATTGACAACCAGATCGATTCCGCCACCGGCACCCTGCGGGTCCGCGGCGTTTTCCCCAATCCCGACCGCTCCCTGGTGCCCGGGGAGTTTGGCCGGTTCCGCGTCACCGGCAGCGGCAAATATACCGGCCTCCTCATTCCCGACTACGCCATCAGCGCCGACCAGGACAAAAAAATCGTCTACGTCGTCGGACCCGACAAGACCATCCAGGTCAGGCAGGTCGAACCAGGGCAGCTCGTCGACGGCCTGCGCGTCATCCGTTCCGGCCTCCAGGCGAACGACTGGGTCGCGCTCGACCGCCTCCAGATCATCCGCCCTGACATGCCGGTGACTCCCAAGGAAACCGAAATCCAGCCGCAGAAGGACGCCCCCAATGACACCACGTCCGATCCCGCGCATCCCTCCTCCTCGTAATCAGGAGACGACCGGATGAGTTTTCCCCACTTCTTTATTGGACGCCCGGTTTTTGCCGCGGTGCTGTCCATCGTCATCGTCATTGTCGGCGCCATCTCGCTCATCATGCTTCCGGTCGCGCAGTACCCGGAAATCGTTCCGCCCACCATCCAGGTCACCACCAGCTATCCCGGTGCCAACGCCCAGACCGTCGCCGATACCGTCGCTTCGCCCATTGAGGACGAAGTGAACGGCGTCGAGAACATGCTCTACATGTCCTCGCAGTGCACCAACGACGGCCAGATGACCCTGACCATCACCTTCAAGCTCGGCACCAACCTCGACACCGCGCAGGTCCTCGTCCAGAACCGCGTCGCCATCGCCCTGCCCAAGCTGCCCCAGGACGTCCAGCGCCAGGGCGTCAACACCAAGAAACAATCGCCCGACCTCACCATGGTCGTCCACCTGATCTCCCCCGACGGCCGCTACAATCAGCTTTACCTCAGCAACTACGCCTACCTCCAGATCAAGGACACGCTGACCCGGCTCTACGGCGTCGGTGACGTGAAGATATTCGGCGCGCGCGATTACAGCATGCGCATCTGGCTCGACCCCGACAAGATCGCCTCCCGCAACCTCACCGCCAGCGACGTCGTCAACGCCATTCGGGAGCAGAACGTCCAGGTCGCCGCCGGTGTCCTCGGTTTGCCCCCGGCGCCGAAAGGCACCCAGTTCCAGCTCACCCTCAACACCATGGGCCGCCTCGTCGATCCCCATGACTTCGAAAACATCGTCATCAAGACCGGCTCGGACGGAAAGGTCACCCTGCTCAAGGACGTCGCCCGGGTCGAGCTCGGCGCGCTCGACAACACCATGGACAGCATGCTCGACGGCAAGCCCGCCGTCGCCATGGTCCTTTTCGAACTACCTGGCTCCAACTCCCTTGCCACTTCCGACGCGGTGCGCGCGACGATGAACAAGCTCAAGGAACGTTTTCCGCCCGGCATCGATTACCGGATCATTTACGACACGACCATGTTCGAGCGCGAATCGATCCAATCCGTCGTGCAGACGCTCTTCGAAGCCATCGGGCTCGTCGTTCTCGTGGTCATCGTCTTCCTGCAAACCTGGCGTGCGGCGATCATCCCGCTCGTCGCGGTGCCGGTCTCGCTCATCGGCACATTCGCGGCCATGGAAGCCCTCGATTTCTCCCTTAACAATCTCTCCCTTTTCGGCCTGGTCCTCGCCATCGGTATCGTCGTTGACGATGCCATCGTCGTGGTTGAGAACGTGGAACGAAATCTCGAAAGCGGCCTCTCCAGTGTCGACGCCACCCACAAGGCGATGCAGGAAGTCACCGGCCCCGTCATCGCCACGGCCCTGGTGCTCAGCGCCGTCTTTATCCCCACCGCCTTCATCTCCGGCATCACGGGACAGTTTTATCGCCAGTTCGCGCTCACTATCGCGGTCTCGACCGTCATCTCGGCCTTCGTTTCCCTTACGCTCAGCCCCGCCATGTGTGCGATTCTTCTCCAGAAACATGACGCCAAGCCCGACATGATCCAGCGGGTACTCGATCTGCTCATCGGCTGGTTCTTCCATCTATTCAACTGGGCTTTTGAGAAAGCCCGCAATTTCTATGTGCGGATCATCGGTCGGCTCGTCTGCATTGCCCCGGTGGTGCTCGCCGTCTATGTCGGGCTGCTGGGATTGACCTGGTACGGTTTCCAGGTCGTGCCCAGCGGGTTCATTCCGATGCAGGACCAGGGTTACCTCATCAGCGTCGCGCAACTGCCGGACGCTGCCTCGCTCGAGCGGACGGAAGCGGTCGTGCATAAGATATCCGATATTGCCCGCAAGACGCCCGGGATCTATCACTCGGTCGAATTCCCCGGCTTTTCCGTGCTCAGTGGCACCAGCGCCTCCAACGCGGCTGCGGTCTTCTTCCCGCTGCAACCGTTTAGTCAGCGCGATACCCCGGCCCTTTCCGCCAATGGCATTCTCGGCAAGATCACGCCCCAGTTCTTCGGTATTCCTGAGGGAATCGTCCTCGCATTTCCGCCTCCCGCCGTGCGCGGCATTGGCAGTGTGGGTGGATTCAAGATCGAAATCCAGGACCGCACCGGATCCAATTACAACGAGCTCGATGCCGCCGTCCAGCATCTCGTCACCGTCGGCAACAAGACCCCCGGCCTGACCAGGCTTTTCACCACCTTCCGCGCCCATACTCCGCAGCTCTATATCGACATCGACCGCGCCAAGGCCAAGGCCATGAACGTGGCTCTTAGCGACATCTTCAGCACGCTCCAGATTTATCTCGGCTCGCTCTACGTCAATGACTTCACCCTCTTCAATCGCACCTATCAGGTCACGGCCCAGGCCGACTCAATGTTCCGTCTGACGCCCGAGGACATCGGCAAACTCAAGACCCGCAACGCCGCCGGTGACATGGTCCCGCTGAGCACGCTGGTCACGGTTCGTGACATCACCGGCCCCGACCGCGTGCTGCGTTATAACATGTATCCCTCCGCGGAAATCACCGGTTCGGCCGCTCCCGGCGTCAGCTCCGGTCAGGCCAAAGATCTGATGGAAAACCTCGCCAAGAAGGAACTCCCCCCCAGCATGGGCTACGAGTGGACCGAGCTCACCTTCCAGGAAATCCTCGCCGGCAACACCGCGGTCTTTGTCTTCCCGCTCTGCGTCCTTTTCGTCTTCCTCACCCTGGCGGCGCAGTACGAAAGCTGGTCCCTGCCCTTCACCGTCATCCTCATTGTCCCGATGTGTCTGCTCAGCGCCATCTGGGGCGTCTGGCTGCGGTCCCATTTTAACAGCGGCATGGATAATAATATTTTCACCCAGATCGGGCTCGTCGTGCTCATAGGGCTGGCGTGTAAGAACGCCATTCTTATCGTTGAATTTGCCAAGAAACGGCAGGAGGTTGCCGGGGATACCCGCCGTCAGGCGGCCCTCGAGGCGGCCCGGTTGCGCGTGCGTCCGATCATGATGACCTCCTTCTCCTTCATCCTTGGCGTGGTTCCCTTGGTGCTTGCCGCCGGCGCCGGCGCCGAAATGCGCCAGGCTCTCGGCACGGCCGTCTTCTTCGGTATGGTCGGCGTAACCTTCTTCGGCACTCTTTTCACGCCGGTCTTTTACGTCGTCGTCCGCTGGCTGACCGACAAGCGGCAAAAGAAGCACGCGCCCGCCCCGGCCCATCATTTACCCTAGATAGTGTAGTCACGAGATATGAGCCCAGAGAGCGATGCAGCGAATCTGAACGGCGGCGAGGAAGGAGGCGGTTCTTTTGGCGTAACGGGTGGCAATACCCCGCCAGCGTTTGAGGTGGAGGAAAGCATTTTCGACGA
>JAJSLK010000042.1 GCA_021272165.1 Methylacidiphilales bacterium | reverse complement strand
CGATCACCGCACGCCGATACTTCGCCGGAAAGACCAAATGATAGAGCAGAACCGTAACGTTATGACTCTTATGCAGGTAGACACTCACCGAGCTAACTTACTACACGCCGCAAGCGGCGGGGAATTCAACCCAAAGAGATTGAAAAGAGCGGCATCTTAGCGCCATGATTCCGCATGGCCCATTCAGCTCCAGCTCCCCGCCTTGTCATCGTCGGCAGTTCCAACACCGATCTCATTCTCTCCTGCCCGCGTCTGCCGCGCCCCGGCGAAACCCTCCTCGGCGGCGAGTTCCAGCGCTTCTTCGGCGGCAAGGGAGCCAACCAGGCCGTGGCCGCCGCCCGCGCCGGAGCCAAGGTTACTTTTATTGGCGCCCGCGGCGATGACGATTTCGGCCAGGCCGCTGCCACCGCACTGAAAAAAGAGGGTATCGATCTCCGCCATTTTCGCGTACGCAAGAAAATCCCCAGCGGTATCGCGCTCATCCTCCTCGGCGCCGATCAGGGCGAAAACCTGATCGCCGTCGCCCGTTCGGCCAATGACACCGTCTCCGCCCGCGACATCTCCCTCGCCTTCCCCGCCATTCGCCACGCCCGCGCCGTCGTCGCCCAGCTCGAGGTGCCCCTGGCCACGGTCACCGCCGCCGCAAAACTCGCTCAGCAGGCCAAGGTCCCCTTTATCCTCAATCCGGCTCCCGCCCGGCCCCTACCCGCTACCCTCCTGAAGCTCGTCCATACCCTCGTCCCCAACGAACATGAAGCGGCCCTCCTCACCGGCGAAAAAAAGCCCGAATGGGCCGGCGTCCGCCTCCTCCAATCCGGCTGCCGCCAGGTCGTTATTACCCTTGGTGCAAAGGGTGCGCTCCTGGTTGATCCAAACGGCTCCCGTTCTTTCGCGGCTCCGAAGGTCAAACCCCGCGACACCGTCGGCGCCGGCGACTGCTTCACCGGCTGGCTCGCCACCGGTATTGCGGAAGGACTCCCCATTGAAAAAGCAATCCAGCGCGCGCTCCGCGCCGCCTCTCTTTCCGTCACCCGTCCCGGCGCCCAGAGCGGAATGCCCTATCGCCGCGAAATCGTCCGAGAATAACTCATACGGTAGCTGTCGTACCTTCTGCTGGTAGCCGCCGATGTCCCTATCGGCGGTGCCTCCCTCCGTGATAGCCGTCGACCGCCGGGCGACGGCCTATCCCTAAGTCGGAATCGATCCCAGCATGGATTTCGCCCGTCGGAACCAGACCGCTTCCCGCTTTTTCTGGAACGAGGTCGCGTAAGGAATATCCTGCACCACTTCCCCCAGACACTTCCGCGCCTCGGCATATTCCTTCTTCTGGATCAATAGTTCCGCGTACTGCACCCGCGCCCGCGGATAGCCATACATCCCCAGCACCTGCCGCCACGTCGCGATCGCCCGGTCGATCTGCCCTGATGCCGCCTGTGTCTCCGCCAGCGACATCAGCGTATAGCCGTAATCATGCTTCGGATTCTGCGCGCATACCGCCTCCAGCAACGGCAGCGCCTCCTGCGGCTTTCCCCTCCGAGCCAGGCAGTTTCCGTAATGGGCCCGGATATCCTCATCGTTCGGATCCCGCTCGTAAGCCGCCCGGTAACTCGCCTCGGCCTGGTCGAGCTTCCCTTGGCTAAAATAGATGTCCGCCAGTTGCAAGTGATGGTGCGCCTTGTCCAGGTGATGGATATCCGCCAGCAGCCGCTTGATCTGCCGCCGGTCCGCCGCCCCCGGTAATTCGAACCCCGTCAGGGGATTCGACCCGCCCGAGGGCCGGTAAACGAAGAAGTAATAAAGCAGGGCGCTCAACCCCGAAAACAGGAAGATAATCACCGCCCAGACATATTCCTCCCGCCGGATCGCATCGATAAACATCCAGATCTGGAAGCCCACAATCAACAGGGCCATCACCAGGGATACAATCCCGCCCCCTTGAAGTATCTGGAAAAAGTAGTTGAGCATGGCTGTCTTACGTATTATTTCTTCCCACGACTCCTCCGCCCCCGTCAATCGCCATTACCCAGCGCAACCAACTGCTAAATGCGGTTCTTGACTTCCCCAGCACAAGCTATAGGGTCAGTAGTTTAACTTATTCCAAACTATGGTACCTATCTCCCAGGCCTGGACGGTTGCTTCCTACGTCCTTACTCAGAAGTATATCAAGGCCCGCAAGCGCTATCCCCTCGTCCTGATGCTGGAGCCCCTCTTCCGCTGCAATCTCGCCTGCGCCGGCTGCGGCAAGATCCAATATCCCGACCACATCCTCAACAAGCGCCTCACCCCCCAACAGTGCTTTGACGCCGTCGAAGAATGTGGCGCCCCCATGGTCAGCATCCCCGGCGGCGAGCCTCTCATCCACCCGGAAATCGATGAGATCGTCAAGGGCCTCGTGGCCCGCAAGAAGTACATTTACCTCTGCACCAATGCCTTGCTCCTTAAGCGCAAGCTCGACCTCTTCACTCCCTCCACTTACCTCACCTTCTCCGTCCACATGGACGGCCTGCGCGAGGAACACGATACCGCCGTCTGCCGCGACGGCACCTTCGACATCGCCGTCGAAGCCATCAAGGAAGCCGTCAAACGCGGGTTCCGGGTCACCACCAACACCACCCTCTTTCATGGCGCCAACCCCCAGCACGTCCGCGCGTTCTTTGACGAAATGATGACCCTCGGCGTCGAAGGCATGATGCTCTCCCCCGGCTACACCTACGAAAAGGCCCCCGACCAGAGCAACTTCCTCCATCGCGACCAGACCAAGGCCCTCTTCAAGCAGATCCTCGATCAGCCTAAGAAGACCTGGAAGTTCAACCTCTCGCCCCTATTCCTGAAGTTCCTCCAGGGCGATCTCGACTTCGAATGCACCCCCTGGGGCAGCCCCGCCTATAACATCTTCGGCTGGCAGAAGCCCTGCTACCTCCTCCAGGATGGCTACGTCAAGACGTTCAAGGAGTACCTCGAACTCACCGACTGGGACAACTACGGCAACAAGAGCAGCAACCCCAAGTGCCAGGACTGCATGGTCCATTGCGGGTTCGAGCCCTCTGCCGTCAACGCCACCTTCGGTTCCCTCTCCGGCTTCATCGAGACCGCCAAGGCCCAGATGGCCTGATCCCCGTTTCCGAACATGCCCGCTGACATCAAAACCATCCCTGCCGTCCATAACCAATCGCTCCAGGGCGCCGTCTTCACCGTCCAGTCCGACTCCGACCGCGTCGAAGCCATCGACAAGGCCTTTGACTATCGCGGCGACGTCACCCTCACCGTCCGCGGCGAGCAGCTCGAAGGCTATATCTTCAATCGTGACCCCAGGGCCAATCCGCCCCGCGTCGAAGTCTTCCTCAAGGGCAGTGACGAAGCCAAAACCATTCCCTACGCCGATATCACCGCCATCGCCTTCACCGGCAAGGACACCGCCGATGGCAAGTCATGGCTCGCCTGGGTCAGCAAAAAGGAATCGGAACGCAAAGCCGAAGCCGAACGCATCAAGGCCGAAGTCGAGGCCCAGGGGCATCTCTAGGCTGTCATCAGGCCACGTTTCGGCGTAAAGTCATCGCCGATGGAATCCGAGTTCAGCGACATCAAGATCGTCAGCCTCGAGGAGGAAATGACCGTCGAGTCTCCCTCCAATCCCGCCCTCCGCTACGTCTATTTCCGGCTCTCCCAAACGCCGATCCCCCTCTGGAAATCGACCTTCGAGAAATCGCGCAAAATCTCCCGTCACCCCCACTGGCGCCGTGCCTGGCTCGACCGCAAATACATCGTCATCGAATGTCTTCCGGACGAAATCGAAAAGTACCACCTGAACGATCTCAAGCAGGACATCGCCCAGGCCAACCGCGCCTGCCACGACTACTTTCAAAGCCGCGCCAGTTCTCCCTCTCATAAAACGGCCATTACGCCGGAAGAGCGCGACCAGCTCCGCGACCTCAAAGGCCGGCTGAATTTCGATTAGGACGGATAATTAGCCACAAAAGAACGCAAAGGACAGAAAAGGGATTTCCAGACTTTCTACTTTGATATCTTCGTGTTCTTTCGCGGCTAATTTGCAGTTTGCTTCACCTGCCGCACATAATCTTCCGCGGCTTTGCGGATAATCGAACCAACATCCGCCTTGGCCAGCGCGAACTTCGGCCGGAACCACGGAAACGCCCCGACCAGGTCGTGTGTCACCATGATCTTTCCCGCGCAATGGTCACCCGACCCAATTCCGATCGTCGGAATATTCACCGCCGCCGTGATCTCCCGCGCAAACTCCGGTTCCACCAATTCCACGACCAGCGCAAACGCGCCCGCCTGCTCGATGGCCCGGGCGTCCTGCAAAAGCCGCTCTTTTTCCGGGTCCGACTTTCCCTTCATCTTGTAGCCCCCCTCCTCCCGCACATGTTGCGGCAACATTCCGATGTGACCCATCACCGGCACTCCGGCCCGGCGCAGCGCCTTGATCTCCGGCACCACCTCCACGCCTCCCTCCAGCTTGATCGCCTCCGCCCCCGCCTCCGTCAGCACCCGCGCATGGTCCACGGCGTCCTGCACCGTTTCGTAGGTGTGATAAGGCAAATCAGCCACCACCAGTGCCTGAGGCTTCGCCCGCGCCACCGCAAGGACATGATGCCGCATCTCCGCCAGCGTCACCTGCGTCGTATCGGGATAACCCAGCACCACCATCCCCACCGAATCGCCAACCAGGATCAGCGGCACCCCCGCCTCGTCCAACAGCCGCGCCGTCGGATAGTCGTAAGCCGTCAGCGCGGCGATTTTCTCGCCTCGCGCCTTCGCGCCACGAATCCAGTCCGGAGTGATTTTGGGCTGTTTATCCACGATGAAACCCTAAATCCATTCGCCGAATGGTCAACGCCACTGACATCAGTCGGCCAAAAGTTCCCTCACCGTTTTGCACTGCCCGGGCAAAACCAGATCGGGCCGAAGCTGCGCCAGTGGTTCCAGCACGAACCGCCGCTCATGCGCGCGCGGATGAGGAATGATCAGCCCCGGCTCGTTAATGGAGAGACAGGCGTAATAGATGATATCGAGATCCAGCGGACGCGGCGCGTTGGCCACGCGATCGGGAGAACGGCCCCGCTCCCGCTCAAAAGCCCGCAACTTCGCCAGCAGGACGGAAGGGGGCAGCACCTCGGTATCGATCCGTATCTCCGCGACCGAATTCAGGAATGGCGGCGAATACGGAGGGCAATCGACCGGCTCCGTTTCGATGCGTTCGGCCTCCCGGATCCTGCCGTCCACGGACAGTGAACGGAGAAAGGACGCCGCTGCATCCAATTCAGCGAACCGGTCGCCCAGGTTGGACCCGAGGGCAATGCCAACGGGGACGAGCGACATTTAGCGCAAGAAGTTTAAGCCTTCTTCAGGCTCTGGACGATCGCAGCGAATGCCGCCGGTTCGTTCACAGCCAAGTCGGCCAGCACCTTGCGATCGATATCGATCTTCGCCTTCTTCAGCGCTTCGATGAAACGGCTGTAGGTCAGGTCGAAACCGCGCACGGCGGCGTTCAGGCGGGCCACCCACAGGTGGCGGAACTCGCGCTTGCGCACCTTCCGGTCGCGATAGGACCAGTACTGGCCCTTCATGGTGGCGTCCTTGGCGTAACGGAAAAGTTTGCTGCGGCGGCCGCGGTATCCCTTGGCTTTCTGGATGACGCGTTTGCGGCGTTCACGCGAGGCGGGGGCGTTGGTTGCTCTGGGCATGGTCGTGTTCGGTTAAGGTTTACGCGAAGGGCAGATTCGCCGTGATGCGATAGGCGTCGGTCTTGTCGACCTGCTTGAGCTTCGAGAGATGGCGCATCCGCTTGCGGTTCTTCTTACTGGCGAGATGGCGCCGGCCCGACTGGGACGTCAGGATCTTGCCGGAAGCGGTGATCTTGAACCGTTTGGCAACGGCTTTCTTGGTTTTACGACGGGCAATGGGTCTGGGCATAACAATTCTTTCTGACCGCTCAAAACAGGCGCCGGCTCAGTGGGAGCCGTTTCCGTTCTCAGGCGTGGAGTCATCGTTCTTCAACTCCTCCTCCTCCTCCGGAAGCGTTTCGCTCTCGTGGGAGAACTTGCGCACCCTTTTTCGGGCGGGGAGCGGTGATAGCATCAAATTGATGCTTTTGCCAATCAATTTCGGCTCATTATCGGCCACCCCGACCTGGGAAAGGTCCGCCCGCATCCGCCGGATCAGTTCCATCCCGATGTCCTGATGCATCATTTCCCGGCCCCGGAACTTCAATTGCAGCTTCACTTTCATCCCCTTGAACATGAACTCCTCGGCATGGCGCATCTTCACGCCATAGTCGTGCTCATCGATGTTCATGTGAAAGTTCAGCTCCTTAAGTTTGGTCGCGGCGGAGTTTTTCCGCGTGTCCTTCTCCTTCTTGGCCAGGTTGTAAAGGTACTTCCCATAATCGAGAATCTTGCAGACGGGAGGATTGGCGGCGGGATTGACCTCGACGAGGTCGAGCCCCCGCTTGCGGGCTTCGGTCATGGCTTCCGCCAGGCCCATCACGCCAAGCGATTTGCTCTCGACGTCGACAATAACCAGCACTTCGCGGGCGCGAATCTTGTTATTGGCTCGGATAAAGGATTTGTTGATCGAAATAATGCCTCTGGGGTTAGGGGTTCAACTGGGTTGCCGCATGCACATGCATGAAATCACAGCGAGCGACGCGCAATTTCATCAAGCAACTGGTGAAAAAACTCGGACCACGGCCGGGTCACGGTAGCGGTTAATTTACGGCTGCGCACAGATACCTGTTCACTACTTGATTCTCTTTCACCAAGGGTAAGTATATAGGGAACCTTAGCCAGTTCCGCAAGTCGAATTTTGGCGCCCAGCTTCTCCCGTGAATCGTCCAAAACGACGCGTACATCTTTCTCCTTCAGCTCCTTTTCCAGCCGCCGTCCATACTCGTTTTGCCCCTCGGTCACCGTCAGCAGCCGCACCTGTTCCGGCGCCAGCCAGACCGGGAACGCCCCCGCAAAATGCTCGATCAAAAAGCCGATGAACCGCTCATGGGTGCCCAACGGCGCCCGGTGAATGCACAACGGCGTCTCCTTCGTGTTCTCCGACGTGGTATAGGCCAGTCCGAAGCGCCGCGGCACGGCGAAATCGACCTGATTCGTCGCCAGCGTGAATTCCCGCCCGATAATGCTCCAGACCTGCACGTCGATCTTCGGCCCGTAAAAAGCCGCCTCGTTCGCCACTTCGACGTAATTGATGCCGCTCTCAATCAGGACGTTCCGGACCATGTCCTCGGTCTTCTTCCATAATTCCGGCTCGTCCACGAACTTCTGCCCCAGCTTCGACGGATCGTGCGTGGAAAAGCGCATCTGGTATTTGTCGATGCCGAAAATCTTGAAATATTTCAGGTACATCTCGTTCACCGCCCGGAACTCCTGCGCGAACTGCTCCGGCGTGCAATAAATGTGCGCGTCGTTCATCTGCATCGACCGCACCCGCATCAGCCCCATCAGTTCGCCCGACTGCTCGTAGCGGTAACAGGTGCCATATTCGGCGAACCGGATCGGCAATTCCCGATAACTCCGCGGCACCGCATCGAACAGCTTGTGATGATGCGGGCAGTTCATCGCCTTCAGGTAATAGGTCACCTTCTCGCTTCCCTCCGATTCCTGCAGGCACATCGGGGGGAACATGCTGTCGGCGTAATAAGGCAGATGCCCGCTCGTCTTGTAGAGGCTCTCCCGCGCGATGTGCGGCGTCCTCACCCGCTGATAGCCGGCATGCAACTCCGTCTCCTTCGCCAGCTTCTCCAGCTCCTCGATCAGTACCGCGCCTTTCGGCAGCCAAAGCGGCAGGCCGGGGCCCACATCCTCGTCAAAGGTGAAAAGCTGCAGCTCCTTGCCCAGCTTCCGGTGGTCACGCTTCTTCGCCTCTTCCAGCATCTGGAAGTAGGCCTCCATCTCCGTCTTGTTCTTGAACGCCGTCCCGTAGATCCGCTGCAACTGCGGGTTCTTCTCGTCGCCTAGGTAATAGGTGCTCGAGACGTGGGTCAGCTTGAACGCGCCAACATTCCCCGTCCGCATCACGTGCGGCCCGGCGCAGAGGTCGACAAAATCTCCGTTCGTATAAAGCGAAATCTCCTCCCCCTCCGGAATCCGGCTCAAGATATCGAGCTTGAACTTGCTCGACTCCGTCCGCTCCGACAGCGCCGCCAGCCGCCCCGACTGCCCCAGCTTGATCGCCTCGTCCCGCGACACCGTTGATCGCACGAACGGCTGGTTCGCCTTCGTCACGGCCTTCATCTCCGCCTCGATCCGCTCGAAGTCGGCCGGCGAAATCCGGTGCGGCAGGTCGACATCGTAATAAAATCCGGTTTCCACCGGCGGGCCCGCCGCCAGTTGCGCCTCCGGCCAGATTTTCAGCAGGGCGGTCGCCAGCACGTGCGCGGCGGAATGGCGGATGCGTTCAAGGTCAGTCATGGGGAAACTCATTTTGCTTCAAACCGCACCGTTAATCAACCGCGATGCTAATCACCAAGTTACCATTTACTTTCCAGCTTACTGAGCTAGTTCAAAAGCAATGTCGACTGCCGAATCGCCCCGGCTTAACAACCTCCGCCGCGCCGTCTTTCTCCTTCTCTGCCTCTGGTTCGCCATCCTGGTCGTCGGCGCCAACCTCGTCCTGGCCAAGCTCCAGGCCGCCAGCGATCCCGGCCTCCCCTTCGGCATCTCCTCCGCCCATGGCGCCGTCTACGCGCAGGATTTCTCCTACAACATGCTCTACTTCCACGGCATCAAGGACCGCCTCGTCCCACGGCCCTACCGCCTCGAAGACCAGGAAGCGATGATGCGCCAGATCCTCCCCGGCATCACCTCAGGCATGAGCCATGCCTATTCCCCTGTCGCCTTCGTTCTCGTCCAGCCGCTCCTGCTCGTTTCCGGCCAGAAAGCCTACCTGATCTACACCATCCTTTGCGGCCTCTCTGCCCTCGCCCTCTATTATTTCTATCTGCTCCCGCGCGTCGAAGTCCCCGTCCAATTCTACGCCCTCACCATCTGCGCCATCTGCGTCTGGGTCGTCACCATATTCGCCGTCGGCCAAAGCCCCATCATCACCACCGCCCTCCTCGGCGGTTTCTGGGCCCTTCTCACCGCCCGACCGACCCAATGCACCGTCGCCCGAGATCTCGCCATCGCCGTCCTCTTCTGGGCCCTCTGCCTCAAGCCCAGCGTCGCCATCCTCCCCGCCCTGCTCCTCCTCGGCTCGAAGGCCTGGCGTCCTCTTTCCCTCGGCGCTGCGCTCCTTCTTATTACCTGGACTGCCCTCGCCAATTTCTATGGCGGCTGGTGGACCGGCCTCAACGATTACCTCTATCTCCTCAACCATTATCATAACGCCGACTTTACCCCCTTCATGCAGCGTTTCAGTCAAAGCGACGACAGCAAGCGCTTCAGCGCCTTCCTTTTCTCCCTGGATCGCGGGGCCATTTTCTTCCTGGGCATCGCCCTCATCATCCTCGTCTGGACCAAACGCATCACCCCTTCCGAGCAATTCCAGGGCACGATCTGGCTCTTCCTTCTTTTCTCGCCCTACCTGCTCCCCAGCGAAAACTGGGTCCTGTGCCTCCTTGTTGTTGAAGGTGTTTTCTTTCGAAAACAAAATTCGGTTTTCAGCTACGCCAAGCTCTTCCTCCTCATGGCCATTTTCGACCTCCGCGCCCAGGTGACTTTCCCCATCCAGGTCGATTACCCCCTCAAATGCATCCTCTTCACCTGGATGTTCGCCGAGTGGCTTTGGGACAAAAGACCGGAGCTCCGAGCCGTGTCCGCTCCCACCTAGCGATTACTGATTCGTGATGTCATCCGCCGTGCCAAAGATTCGATCCGGCCCGGCCGATGTGATGGCTACTTCGGAACTCGACACAGACTGAACCCGAAGCGGCGTGCCCCAGGCATCAACAAGCTCTCCGCTCTCATTCAACTGCTTCACACTCTTTCCCAACTCGATATAAACCCGCCTCCCGGGATTTTCTCCGGTCAATAAAGCTGCAAGGCCGCGATTGTCGATGTTCCGAGGCAACGGGCCGTTATCCCTGAGATATGTTTGGCAGGCCGCGGTTAAGACCTCGATGCAGGCCTGTGTTCGAAGATTCTGGTTAGGATAACCTGGACTGCCGGGCGACAATAATATGACACCAAAGATAAGCAGCAAAATAGCAGCGACCAGGGTCCATTGAATCATCCCGGGCATAAGTTTCTCCTAAAAATTCTTCGGCACCCACTTCACATCCTTCATCTTTCCCGATCCATGGTACTCAAAAATCTTGCTGATCGGATAAAGCAGGATGCCCAGCACCGCGTTCGCATTCACCCGCATGTCCAGATCGATCTGGTCCGTGATAAAATCATAGTTCCCGTTCCCGATCAGCGCCGCCGTCTCGCTGCTGATGTTCATGTCGTCTGTGTGGACGACTCCCTTTGCCACGGTGAACTTTCCGTGGGCCGCGTCGGCAATGGTGAACCCCGGCAGCAGCGGCGTCAGTGAACCGAGGAACGGAATCTGCGTGATGTCCCCGTTCTCGATCTTCACCTCGCCCGTTCCCGCCATCGTCTCCATCTGCCCGATCTTTCCGGTCAAATGCGTCTGCATGTTCAGTTGTCCCGTTGATTTGTCATAGCCATAGACCCGTACCATGAATCGCTTGAAGTTCACCTTGCCGAGCGCCAGATCGAGCACGTAGTCCGCCGGTGCCTGTCGCAGATCCAGATCCAATATCCCCGTCAGCGCGCCGCCGTAAAACCCGCACTCCTTCATGTTCACCTTCATGCTCCGGTTCTTGAAAGTCAGCACACCCACCGGCTCGTCGAAACTGAACGGCACGCCGAACAGCGTCCATTCCATGGGCGACTTTCCCTCCACATCCACCGTCAGGTTGGTATCCAGGTCCTTCTTCTCACTCTGAAGATCGACCAAACCATTCGCCCGCACCAGCGGCGGCTTCGCGAAATGATACGGCTTCGTGTACTCGGTAAATTTCGGCCCCATCACCGGCGCCACCTCCGCCACGTTCACCTGCGTCACCATATTCTGCAAGACCACTGACCGGTTCTTGAAATCGTAAATGATCCCACCCGCGCCCGTCCCTTCCGGACGATGCACCTGTAAATTCGGCAGGTTCAATTTCGAATCGGCGAATGTAAAATCTGATGTCGCGTTGTCGAAGGCCGTCTGCTTGTAGACAAACTTGTCCGCCTCCACTTTTCCCTTTACCGTCCAGGCATCGGTCTTCAGCGCGCTTCCGGTCGCCGTTGCCTCGATTCTCGGACCACCCTGTTCAAACGCGCAGCTGCCCAGGAAATTGTCCATCCCCTGCCCAAACACTCCCTTCAACACCGTCGGGTCAAGGCTTGAATTGATTTTTGCGTTCAGGCTTGGCACATCCTGCGTGCCGTCGAAAAAAATCTCCAGGTCCACGTCACCGGCCTGTCCCGCGATCTTCAATCCCGGAATCAGTAATCGATGTCCATCGTAGGCCAGCGGCACGCTCAACCGATCAAAAGCCACGCCGTTGAAGGTAAAATCACGCCAGTCCAAATCGGCCTGCACATCGGCATGAAAACCCTGCTGCAAATCGAAGAGAACCCGCCCCGTCATCGAAGGCGCGGCGTTGGGGAAATTAAGCCGGCTTAACGCCTGTCCCAGCGGCCCCGGAAATGCCGGGGCCAGCGTCGTGAAATCCATCGACGAAATAAACTGTAGCTGCGCCTCATGGGCATCGATGTTCCATTCTCCGTAAGCCGACAGTTCGCCGCGATCCAGCCCGATTTTGAAATCGCTCAACTCGACCACTCCGTCATTCAGGCTGCCATGGATCGAAAACTCATCCACCGGTGCCGACCGCCACGTCAAATGCTGCCCATCCAGCGCGAAGTTTGCCTGCCCACTGCCCAAGTCATGGCTCGACGTCTCAAATTCCAATTCCACCTCAATCGGCCGCTCTGTTCCGACATCATCCATCGCATTCTGCACCGAGCGCCAAAGCTCCTGCCGCCTCCTTAGATCATCCTGCGTCGGCGGCTTGGCCTTTGGAAACCCATCGTTGTGGATCGTCCCACGCACCGAAAGCGCCAGGTTCAGGAACCGCGCCTGGGCGTTTTCGATCCTGATTTCCCGCCCATCGAACACCACGTCCGCGTTCACCTCGTGGAAATCGGCCGTTAAATCAGGCCCCACCGGATAACTTACCTCTGCGTTCGAAATACTCGCGCTGTCGATGATCCCCCGCCCCTGCCACCAGCTTAGCCAGGCGATCCCAATCCGCACTTGGTCGACACTGAGCAGCACGCTCTGCCGGTCGGCGTCGCGAAAAACCGTTACCCGATCCGCCAGAACCGCCCCCGTTGGGTCAAGCAGCAGCCGGTCCACGGCTACCGGGAATGGCAAGATGTGGCGCCGCTGGATTTCCGTCAGAAGATAGACTTTTGCCGAATCAGGCAGGCCGAAAAAGCGAAGCCACAAAACCGCTATCAGCACCAACCCGCCAATCGTGGCAATCGTGCCAAGCCCAAGCCGGGCCAGCAGCCGTTTCAGGTAATATCGCGGGGACTTCACCGGAGCTAATATGCCTTATTCGATGCTTTGATGCTATTTTTGTTACGGGTCGACCCAACTCCCCATAGCGGCTATCTTCAAGGCCGAATGCGCCCCTTTCCCTTCCCGCCCATTCGAGCCCTTTTGCTTATCAGCCTTTTCGCGGTAATCTGTTTCACATCTTTGCCCGCGGATGAAAACGAGGTCGTCATCATTTCGCCCCATTGGGACGGCATTCGGGATGAAACCGCCCGCGCCTTCTCCATCTGGCATGAAAAAAAATATGGCCACCCGGCCCTCATCCGGTGGCGCGACATCAACGGCGGCGGCTCCCAGATTATCCGCTTTCTCCGCTCGGAATTTCATGCCGACGCCAGTTCCGGCGTCGACATCCTCTATGGCGGCGGCGTTCTTCCTTTCCTCGAACTTGAAAAGGACGGCCTTCTCACCCGTTACGATCCACCGCCTGAGATTCTCGCCGCGATTCCCGCCCAGGTCAACGGCATGAATATCATCGACCCCGACCATGAATGGTTCGGCACCTGCCTCTCCGGCTTCGGCATCATCACCAACGAGCGCGTGCGCCAGGCCGCCGACCTGCCCGAAGTCCGCAGATGGAGCGATCTCAGCGATCCCCGCCTCGCCGGCTGGGTCTCCTCCTGCGATCCCCGCGCTTCCAGCAGCGTCCTCCAAATTTACGAAATCATTCTCCAATCCTACGGTTGGGATAAAGGCTGGGCCACCCTCATGGAAATGAGCGGCAACGTCCGTCATTTCCTTCCCTCCGCCGCTGCCTCCGCCGTCGAGGTCGGCTTCGGCGATGCCGCCTTCGGCGTCGCCATCGACACCTACGGCCAGGCTCAGGCCGGTTACTATGGCGCCAATAATGTCCGTTTTGATCTCCCTGAAGGCGCCACCGTCATCACGCCCGATTGTGTCGCCATCCTGAAAAATCCTCCTCATCCCGAGCTCGCCCGGCACTTCGTCGACTTCACCCTTTCCCGCGAAGGCCAGCTCCTCTGGATGCTGCCCAAAGGCGCTCCCGGCGGCGCCGTGCGCTACGCCATCAACCGCATGAGCGTCCAGCCCGTGCTCTATGACGAACTTGCCGGCATTACTCCAATTATCACCAACCCGTTCAAAATGCGCTCCAACTTCACCTATTCCAACCAGCTCGGCTCCCGCCGCCGCACCATCCTCAGCGCCCTTATCGGCGCCTGGATGATCGACACCCAGGACACCCTCGCCCAGGCATGGAAAGCCCTCAATTCCCCCGCCGCCGATAAACTCCCGCCCGAAAAACGCCAGGCCCTCCTGGCCGAATTCCTCCGTCCGCCCTGCACCGAGGCGGCGCTGCTCCAGATGGCGGAAAAGAAATGGAGCAACCCCATCACCCGCACCAATCAACTCAACCAATGGCAGAATGAAGCGTTGGATCGTTACAAAAGCGTGCTGGCCCAAATGGGCTCCGGTTGATTTTATTTCTCCGCCATGACCATCACCGTCAGCCACCTCGTCAAATCGTTCAGCCCCGGCGCGCGGGTGGTCGATGACGTCTCCTTCGCCATCCAGCCCGGCGAAATGTTCTTCCTCCTCGGCCCTTCCGGCTGCGGCAAAACCACCGTTCTCCGGATGCTCGCCGGGTTCATCCGTCCTGATGGCGGCGACATCCTTTTTGATCAAAGGCGGCTCAATGATGTTCCCCCGCAGCATCGCAACACCGCCATGGTCTTCCAGAATTACGCCGTGTGGCCTCATCTCAGCGTCTACGATAACATCGCCTACGGCCCCCGCACCCGAAAGCTCAACGCCGATTCGGTCCATCGCCGCGTCACCGAGGCCCTCCGCATCGTCCGTCTCGAAAATCTCGGCCCGCGCAAACCCGCCGAGCTTTCCGGCGGTCAGCAGCAACGCGTCGCCCTTGCCCGCGCCCTCGCCGTTGAACCCGATCTTATCCTCCTCGACGAACCCCTCTCCAATCTCGACGCCCGCCTCCGGCTCGAATTGCGCGGAGAACTCCAGCGCATCCATCGCGAAACAAAAACCACCTGCCTGTATGTCACGCACGATCAGGAGGAGGCGCTTTCTCTCGCCGACCGGATCGCGGTCATGAACCGGGGAAAAATCGAGCAGATCGGGCCACCCGCGGAAATTTACGAACGTCCCGCCAATGAATTCACCGCCCGCTTTATGGGTGAAATTAATATCATCGAGCCCGACTCATCCCTGGCCCGGCAACTTAACGTTCCACCGGGAAAGAAAGTCGCTTTTCGCCCCGAAGCTGCCGAGCTTGCCGGCGACGGCATTGACATTGTCGTTCAGCGCACCGTCTATCTCGGCAGCAAGGTTGAGCTCCTCGTCAAAACCTCCTCCAACCAGGAACTCAAACTCTGGAGTCGCGAAATGCCTGCCCCGGGCGAACCGGTTCGCTTTCATGTTCCGCGCGCACGACTCATCTTCTTATGACCGCTGGACACCGGAGCGGAGACCCTCACCTTGCGCGAAAATTTAATCTCTTTGGGTTGAATTCCCCGCCGCTTGCGGCGTGTAGTAAGTTAGCTCGGTGAGTGTCTACCTGCATAAGAGTCATAACGTTACGGTTCTGCTCTATCATTTGGTCTTTCCGGCGAAGTATCGGCGTGCGGTGA
>JAJSLK010000041.1 GCA_021272165.1 Methylacidiphilales bacterium | reverse complement strand
CGATCACCGCACGCCGATACTTCGCCGGAAAGACCAAATGATAGAGCAGAACCGTAACGTTATGACTCTTATGCAGGTAGACACTCACCGAGCTAACTTACTACACGCCGCAAGCGGCGGGGAATTCAACCCAAAGAGATTTAAGAGATATACTCTAAACCTTAATTGCGAAGCAAGTGACACTTCCTCGACAAAATCGGCCGTTCCCTCCACCCTAAGCGGGCGTGTTACCAGAAGGTTCGACATCACCCGGCGCTTTTTCCGCGGCTTCCGCCACGGCCGGCGCCCGGCCCCGCCCGCGGGTCGACCCGCGCACGTTCCTGAAACGGCTGGTCTCGTGGGCCGCGCTTTGGATTGTCGCGCTGCTTTTCATCTATCTCGACTGGAAAACGGGCATGCTCCTGCTCATCGCCTGCTTCGGCCTGGCCGGCCAATGGGAATTCTATCTGGCGCAGGAGGAAAAAGGGCACAAGGTCTTCAAGCAAAGCGGCCTTTTTTGCGGCGCGTTGATCTTCGTCAATTCGTGGTACTTCCTGATCTTCCATCCCATGCACGCGCATTTCGTCCATCTGGGCGAAGAGCTCGTCCTGGTTTTTTCGCTTCTCGGGGCGTTCATCCGGCTGGTCGTGCGACAGGAGGAGCACCGCGCCCCGATCACCACCGCGGCGCTGACCCTGCTCGGCCTCCTTTACGTTCCCTTTCTCTTCAACTTCGTCGCCCTGCTCGCCTTCATGCCGGGAAGCTCCGACCAAAACCGCTTCCTGCTGATTTACCTGCTGGCCGTGACCAAGTTCTCCGACGTCGGCGCCTATGTCGTCGGCTCGCTGATCGGCAGGCACAAGATGATCCCGCGCATCAGCCCCGGCAAAACCTGGGAGGGATTCGCGGGCGCGATTCTCACCTCACTGGTCTTCAGCATCATCCTGACTCAGGCCATGGGCAGCCGAATCCAGGCGCTCTCATTCGGCTCCAGCATACTTCTCGGCCTCCTCATCCCGATCGTCAGTGTCGTGGGCGATCTCGCCGAGTCGATCGTGAAACGCGATGCCTCGATCAAGGATTCAGGCCGCACCATCCCTGGCATCGGCGGCGCGCTCGACCTCATCGACAGTATCCTTTTCAGCGCGCCGGTGCTCTATTTCTATCTCCAGTTCACCGCAGCCGCCTCGCAGCCCTGAGTAACGCGCTGATGGCGCACCAGTTGCTCCCGGGAATGATGGCCCTTATCCTTTTTAGGGTCATTATGGTCACCGCCTCACTCCCCGAGGCCTCGGCATCACCGAAAACACCGTTCGTCGCGGCTTTGCGCCGGAGATTCTTTACTCTATTTTAGGCCGGACCAGAACAACGTAATCGTGAATCGAAGCCGGCACGGTAATCTGCTCCCCGGCACGGGTGTGACGAACCATCGCCGTGCAGCCGACCAAGTGCAGATAATTATCCCGCCAGATTCCCTCGATGGATGTGGGCGTAAAACCGCTCTGCTGAAATCGGTCGAGCACGTCCTGCTCCACGCTGGAGAAATCCTGCCGCAATCCCGACACGTTCGTATGGATCGGCCCGGTCATCAGGACATAAACGTCGGCGCCGAGCGAATGAGGCGAGATCGTGAAGCTCAACGTCGTCTGGGTGGACCAGTCACTCAACCGTTTCGTGGCGATCCGCTCGCATCCCTCCAGTTCCGGCGGAATTTGATCGAACGTGTTGTCGGCGTTTCCGTCGCATTGATAATAAACCGGTTCCTGGGCGCGGATTGGATCGGCGATGAAATAGGCCGGGCTGCGACGGTTGGACGAGGCCAGGTCCTGTACCAGGTCGGAGTTGCTGGTGCGGAATTCATCGTCGCGCACCGCATAAAGGACCGCCTTGTCGTGATGGCCCTCGCCGTCCGAAACCAGGATGTCGTTGCGTCCCGGTTCAAGCTCCGCGTCCCAAAAGAAGACGTTCCGAACCGTCGGGCCCCCCGGGTGCTGATAAGCCCCATTGCTTTTTTCACCCATGTTCCGTCCGTTGATCATCAGCGAAAGCTTCTCCGCGTTGGAATAGACCTTGATCCCCCGCGCACTGTCGTCGATGCGCAAAAAATGGGTCTTTCCACAGATGTGAAGTACCAGGTGGCCGGGCCGCAGATAGCTCTGAAAAAGATAGAAGATGTCTTTACGAAAATTCTGATACGTGATCATGCCCTTGGTGTTGCGACCCTTGTAGCGGTTGTCGCCGAACTCCCGCAGCGTCCACCAGAAATAGAGCCGAACGTGGCTGTTCCGGTCGAAGAGCGTCGGCATGATCCGCTCGACCAATAATTCCTGGTATTCTTCCGGCTCGTAAAAGCCGTTTTTCCGACCTTCCTGACCATAGGCGCAATGAGTCGAGATCGAACTCCCCGCGCCGTTTTCAGAAATATAATCCTCCTTCAGCGAGGGGTCCCCTCCCCGGTAATCCGGCGCCTGTTTCTGGTCCGGATACCAGTAGGGATAGATATTGTGCGTCACGAAGTCGAGGTTGTGGGGAAGAACGTCGATTGAGGCATAGGTTATCAGCCGTGACGTATCCTCCTGACGAATGATCCCCGCGTAGGTGCCTGCCGGTTCCATGGCGTGCGTCTCATTGCCGCAGCTCCAGAAGACGATGCTCGGGTGATTGAAGTTCTGCCGGACCATCTCCCGCGTGATCAATCCGCCGACGCTTGTATTCAGCGATTTGTTTGAATTGCCGTTCTCGGCCCAGACCAAAATGCCCGCCCGGTCGGCCAGGTCATATTCGAGCGAGGCATGGGGATAATGGGCCAGCCGTACAGCGTTCACCCCCAGGTCCTGCAGAGTGCGCCAGTCCTCGCGCAGGTCATCGTCGCTAACCGCCGTGAGCTTGTCCTCCGTCTCCTGGTGCTTTGACACACCGCGCAAAAAAATCGGCTCCCCGTTGAGCAAAAAGCCCCGCACCGGATCGAGCTTGAAACTCCGCAGGCCGACGGACGTCGTGACCCGGTCGAACACCATCCCGTCGTCTCCCACCAGCTCTGTCACCACCTGGTAAAGGTAGGGCGAGCCGGGCCCCCAAAGCTTGGGATGCGGGACCACGCCTTCAATCTTCGAGGAATCGAGCGCGTTGCGGTGCAAGGTCATTTTTTGCTCGAACCTCGCCGCCTCGTTTCCATCCGCGTCCAGCACCCGGTGGCGCACGGTCAGCGTCCGGTCGAACCAGGCGTCGCGCAGCGCCGTCCGGATCGTGAGCTTCGCCTCGTTCGCATCGACCGAATCCTCGCGCACGAAGACTCCCGAGGAAGCCAACTCCGGATAAATATGACAGGCCGGCGTGTGCACCAGCCAGACCTTGCGATAAATCCCGCCATAAATCCGGTAAAGCTGCGCATTGGTGGTCAATCCCGAGGGAAGGCAATCGGCCGTCTCCTGCGGATCATTGCTCACTCGCACCGCCAGCAAATTGTCGCCGCTGTCAGCCAGCGCATCGGTCGCGTCGAAAATCGCTGCGGTAAAGGCGCCCCGGTGCTGACCCAAATGTTTCCCGTTCACGTAAACATCCATGATCGTCGCCACGCCCTCGAAATAGATATAAGTCCGGCTGCCCATCCCATCGCGCTTCGCCGGGAAGTGCACCCGGTACCATGCGTTCACGTAAGTCGGCGTTCCTTGGGGCCCCGAGTAGGTATGCGGAATCGTCACCTGATCCCACGTTGAATCATCACAGTATAAATCCTGTCCTGGAATCGGCCCCGGGCTGGCAAAAAATCGCCAGGGCCCGGACAATAGTTGCCGACTCTGCGGACCCGAAGTCGCCCCGTAAACTACTGCCCAATTGCTCTGCAAAATCAGCAGAACAGCCAGCAAACCAAAAAGTCGGCGTAACATGGCAGGTTAACCCTTGTCGGCCTTAATTTTGGCCCTGTTTCAAAGCTCAGCGATCCCACCCAACTTTGTAAAGCGTGGGTAGTGTCTCAATTTGAAATAAAAGTCATCCTGAGCAAGCCGGGCTTGTCCCGGCGCCGTCGAAGGATGACGGAATTTTTTGCATCAGTTGAAGAACCTATCTTTCGCTCGGCTTTTCAAACGGAGATACTACCAAAGCGTGGTTTTGATTTCGATCCTAAAATATTTGTAATGAGCGGATTTTGATAATATGTATGCTAAATTAACTTCTCCCATTTCCCATGACTGTCCTTATTGCTGATGATCTTGCCATTAACCGGAAGCTGCTCCGCTCCATCCTCACGTCGGAAGGCTATAACGTGATCGAAGCGGTGGATGGCATTGATGCGTTGACCATTTTGCAGGCCAACACCGTTCCCATCGTCGGTTTGATCGACTGGGAAATGCCGGGCATAGAAGGCATCGAAGTCTGTCGCCAGGCCCGCTCTGTTCCACCTCAGCAGCCGTTCTATCTCATCCTTGTCACCGTACGCGACAGCAAGCAGGACACCGTCGCCGGACTCAACGCCGGGGCCAATGATTATATCACCAAGCCGTTCGACCGGACCGAGCTTCAGGCCCGCGTCCGCATCGGCAGCCAGATGCTCGAGTTGCAGCAGTCTCTCACCCAGCACGTCAAGGAACTGAAGGAAGCCCTCCTCTCGGTCAAACAGCTCAGCGGCCTGCTCCCGATCTGCAGCTACTGCAAGAAAATCCGCGACGACCAAAACTACTGGCAGCAGGTTGAGGCCTACGTCGGCAAACATACCGAGGCCAAGTTCAGCCACTCGATCTGCCCGCAGTGCTACGAGGAAATCGTCAAGCCGCAGATGATCCAGCTCGGCGTCGAGCCTTGATTGGGTAATCGCCGATGCCCCATCGGTGGACCGCCGCATTCCCCGCCAGCGCTGCCCCGGGAAATTATCGGATAGACTCTAGCGGCATAAATCTCTAGCCTTTCACATGCCGAGCAGCGTTATTTCGCCGCAAACATCCTGGCCGAAAAATCTCTCCAAACTGCCCATCTTCAAGCAGGTTCTCGGTTTTCTCTGGCTCTCGCTCTACGTCGTCACGCTTCTCTCGCTCATTTCCTACGACCCCGCCGACGTTAGCTTTAACGTTTATCCCTCCAACCCGACACCAACCAATTTCATCGGCTACGGCGGCGCCGGCATTGCCTGTATCCTCTATTATACTTTCGGCTTCGGCGCTTACCTCATCACCTTCCTCTTCCTCTGCTGCTGCCTCGCCTGTTTCCTCGGCATTGAGATCAGTTGGCGCTGGAAACCCTTATGGGTCGTTCTTTTCATCGTCAGCGGCTGCTGCCTGCTCGATCTCCAGCCCCTCGGCTGGCACCTCATCCAGCACCAGGCCAACATCGATAGTCCCGGCGGCCTTGTCGGCGGCGAGATCATGCAGCTCACCGTTCCCTACGCACTCGGCAGCGTCGGCGCCTGCGTCCTCTTCGCCACCATTTTCGTCATCTCCGCCATCTATCTCTTCAACGTCAACCCGGTCATGACCGTCCTCAATGCCTTCTCCTGGTATCGCGAGTGGCACGCCCGCCGCGAGGAAGAGCGCCTCGCCAACGCCCCACCCGAAGAACAGCTCGCCGTCCGCAGCGAATTGATCCGGAAAAAGATGGAGGAACTCCAGAAGCAGGCTGCCCTTGAATCCAGGCTCGAGGAGCCCGTGATGGAACCGCCCCCGCCCCGCGTTAACATCCGCCGCCCCGAAGACGAGGATGAAGAAGAGCAGGAGGAAGCGCCCATTGCGCCCGCCGCCCCGGCCCCCAAATCAGCCAAGCCCGCCGCTTCACCCCGCACCAGCTCGGCCAAACACGAGGCACCACCGGCTCCTTCCATCTCCACCCCGCATCCCGACTACATGCTCCCCTCGCTTCAACTCCTCAGCGCCCCGGCCGGAAAAGCCCGCGACGTCGGCCTGACCGAGGAGCAGTTGCGGCAGAACCTCGACCTCATCATCGAGACCCTCGGCCGCTTTGGCGTCGAGGCCATGCCCGGCGACATCACTCCGGGCGCCACCATCACCCGCTACGAGGTCTATCCCGGCAAGGGCGTACGCGTCGACAAAATCAGCAGCCTCAGCCGCGACCTCTCCCGTGTTCTCCGCGCCGAGCGCATCAACATCCTCGCCCCCATTCCCGGCAAGGATACCGTCGGCATCGAAATCCCCAACTCCAACAAGGTCGCCGTTTTCCTTCGCGAACTGCTCGAAAGCCGCGACTGGTCCAACACCCACGCCAAGATCCCCATTGCCCTCGGTAAGGACGTCTACGGCAAGACGCTCGTTGCCGACCTCGCCGGAATGCCACACCTCCTCATCGGCGGCACTACCGGCTCGGGCAAATCAGTTTGCATCAACTGCATCCTCCTCAGCTTCCTCTTCCGGTTCACTCCCGACGATCTCCGCCTCATTCTCATCGATCCCAAACAGGTCGAGATGCAGGTCTACAATTCCATTCCACATCTCGTCGTGCCCGTCGTCACCGATCCCAAGAAGGTCATGCTCGCGCTCCGCTGGGTCATCAACGAAATGGAAAAGCGCTACCGCATCCTCGCCAAAGTCGGCGTCCGCAACATCGCCAGCTTCAACTCACGGCCCAGGGATGAAGCTGCCAAGCCGCCCGCCGATGCGCCACAACTCGAATTTCTCCACGTCAACGTCGACGACGAATCCGAAGTCGAGGACGAGGACGACGAGCCCAAGTCGCCTCCGATCCGCGTCCCGCGCGAGGATGATCTCGTCATTCCCGACAAACTCCCCTACATCGTCGTCATCGTTGACGAGCTCGCCGATCTCATGCAGACCGCGCCCGTCGATGTCGAAAGCGCCGTCGCCCGACTCACCGCCAAGGCCCGCGCCGCCGGGATCCATCTCATCGTCGCCACGCAGACGCCCCGCCGCGAGGTCGTCACCGGCGTCATCAAGACCAACATCCCCGCCCGCATCGCCTTCCAGGTCCCCAGCGGCCTCGACTCCCGCGTCATTCTCGACGAGAACGGCGCGGAAAATCTCCTCGGCAAAGGCGACCTCCTCTATCGCCCGCCCGGTGTTGGCCGCCTCGTCCGGGGCCAGGGCGCTTTCGTTTCCGATGAGGACGTCCAGGCCGTCGTCAAATTTGCCGCGGCGCAGGCCGAGGCCCAGTACGTTCCCGAGATCCACAACAAGCTCGCCGGCAAGGCCCCGCCCGACATGGAAATCAGCGAGGAGGACAAGGACCTCATCATTCAATGCTGGGACGTCATCCGGCAGGAAAAACGCGCCAGCACCTCCAATCTCCAGCGCCGCCTCCGCCTTGGCTATAACCGCGCCGCCTACGTCATTGATTACCTCGAAAAGATCGGCGCCATTGCCCCCGGCGAAGGCGCCAAGCCCCGCGAAATCCTCGTCGACGTCGAGACCTACGAGATTACGTTCTGACGGCGGCCTGATCGCGCTTCGGCCTGTGTGGTTATTTTTATTTTGCCGAGCCTGAGGCTGCTTTCGGTTCGACCGAGGTCGTGCTCCCCAATTCCTGCGCGGCAATAATGAGGCGGAAGGTTGAGCCGCGGTCAGGCTCGCTCTCGACCGTGATCTCCCCGCCCAGCAGTTTCGCCAAATGTAGCGAAATAGAGAGCCCCAGGCCGCTTCCACCGAACTTCCTCGCGATTGACGCATCCGCCTGCTGGTAGGGCTTGAACAGCCGGCCCAGCGCCGCGGCGGGAATGCCGATGCCGGTGTCCTCGACCACAAAAATCAGACGCCCTTTCGTTCCGCCCGTCCGGGCCGGTTCCCAATCCACTGTCAGCGTCACCGAACCCTTGACCGTGAACTTGATCGCGTTGGCCAGCAAGTTGGCCACGATCTGCCGCAGCCGCAATTCATCGCCCAGTATCTCCTCCGGGACATCCGCGTAGATGCGGGTGCTGAATTCCAGCTTCTTCGTCTCCGCCAGTGGCCGGAATAATTTCTGCAATCCATTCACAAACGGCTTCAGCGCGATCGGCGTCAGATCAATCTCCACGCCGCCCGCTTCGATCCGCGACCACTCGAGCAATTCGTCCACCAACTGGTACAGGCTCTTGGCTGACTGCTGCAGCATCTGCAAGTCTTCACGCACCGGCTGCGGAAGCCTCGGCTGATCCTGGAGAATTAATTCGAGAAGGCGTGAAATTCCTCCAATGGGCGACCGCACCTCGTGGCTGAGGACAGCCAGGAACCGGCTCTGCGCCGCGTAAGCTTCCTCGATCCGCACCTTCGCCTCGACCAGTTCCGTCTCGATCTGGAAGCGATGGACGATTTCCCGGCGCAGCCGTCGGTTGAAGTAAAGCAGCGGCAAAAGCCAGAAAACCGCGCCGAACGCAATCGCCCCCAGCGTCCATAGCAGCCAGTAAAGATGCGTCAGGTCCGGCTTCGGGTTGGGGTCATAAATGAAATGCTTGAGCAAGACTGGCGCCGGCAGCATCCCCCGGTCCTGGAACGTATCCTCGATATGCTGCCAGCGGCCCGGATTCATATAGCCCACCTCGATCAGGTCGGGATGCATCAACCGCTCCGTCTCCTGCGCCTCGAACAAAAGCTGCTCGCGCGTTCGCCCCCGGTTGTACTTCCGCTCGATCAGGTCGACGATCTCCTCCTGGTGCGCCAGCGCGTAACTCCAGCCCTGCAATGTCGCCGTGCGAAAAGCCCGCACGCGATCGGGATGGTTTCGGACTTGATCCTCCGTCGTGAAAAAATTATCGCCGTAAAAGTCGACCCCGCCTGATCTCGGCGTGAATTCAAGGAAATCGACGCCCAGCGCCCGTAACCGCCCCGGCTCGTCCGTCGAGTAGGCCGTCATCCCCGCGATATGCCCCTCCGTAAAGTCCCGCAGGTCGAAGCTATGCGGCACGACTTTCAGCTTTGCCGGATCGACCCCCTCGTTTTTGAAATAGGCATATATGTCCTCCTCACCCGGCGCAACCATGATCGGCCGGCCCACCAGGTCGTCGATGTCGCTGATGCCCGGATCATGCCGCGCCAGGATGATCAGCGGCGAATGCTGGTAAATCACGCCCAGCACCACCACCGGCTTCCCGCTTGCGCGATCCAGCAGCAGATTCGACGTGCCGACCCCAAATTCCGCGTTACCCTGCAATACCACATCGACCGGATCCACCCCCGGCTTTGCCTCGAACAACTCCACGTCCAGCCCCTGCCTCTGGTAAAACCCCTTTTCGATCGCCGCGTAATAGCCCGCAAATTGAAACTGGTGCGTCCACTTCAACTGCAACCGTACATGGTCGAAACCCGGCGCGGCAGGATTCATCGTTTGCGCCCAACCGGGAAAAACCGCCATCGCACTGAGGGTTAGCGCGATGATGACCGAAATAATGATGCTTCGGAAAAAACCACGGAGCGTCATATCTTCGGGATGATGCAAGCCATTATGACACAGTGCTGAAAAAAGGAAACGACAACCTCTCGCCGCTTTACTATTGAATCTCGTGAGCCTTTCTTTTTTGGCGCGATCTTGTATCCAACCGCAAAAATCCCTATCTTGTTTGATCCCATGAAATCGGTCGGCAAACAATTGCAGGAAGCGCGTCTCGCCAGGAACTGGACACCCGAGCTTGCTGCCCGCGAGACCAAAATCAAGGTCGATCGCCTCCTCGACCTTGAAAAGGACGACTACTCCCATTTCAGCAGCCCTGCCTATGCCCGCGGCTTCGTCCGCACCTACGCGCGCTTTCTTGCCCTCGACGAATATAAAATCCTCCGTCAGCTCGACAACAAGCTCCCCGATGACGATCACGCCAACCTCGTCTCCGAGTCCGGCGCCAGCTATCTCCCCGAAAGCTCCATGCCACCCCGCGCCGCCCATCGCAATTATGCCGGCCTCTATATCGTCATGGCGCTCGGCTGTCTCATCTCCCTCATCATTGCCTTTGTCCTTATCGAAGCCTATCGCGTTGGCGAGCTCCAGCGCTATTTTGCCACCGTCGAAGCCTCCTCCGGTGACAACACCGCCGGGACCAACAGCGTGGTATCCGCTGAAACCAACGCCGTCGCCCGCGCCCTGCCTGTCGATTCCAGCGCACCTCCGCCCGTCCCCACGCCTGCCGAGGCTGCCAAGGCGCTTCCGGTCAATCCCGCCGACCTCGCCGCCAGCACGAATGCCTCTCCGGCTAACAATTCCTATCCCGCCGCGGTCCGGGCCCTCCCCGTTGATCCCTCCGAACTCACCAATTCCACCTCGGAGACCGTCGCCCTTGGCACACCGCCGGTCGCTCCCCGCGCCCTGCCTGTTGATCCCGCTCTGCTCCCCCCTGCCGCCACTAATGGAGCTCCGCTCGCCATGACTGTCACCCCCACTCCCCCGTCCGCGCCCATTCCCGTTCCCGCCGTCTCAGCCCGCCAATCCAATTCCGGTCCCGTCGTGATGCCCGCCCATCCTCCGGTCCCAACTCCCGTCGCTGCCCCTGTCGCCCTCCCGGTCGTCACGCCTGACGCATCGCCCACGCCTCAGGCCGCCGCCCCCCCATCTCCCGCAGCGACGACGGAAAAGCGGCTCGTCCTAACCGCGTCACAAGACTCCTTCGTCCGCGTCACTTCCCTCGACGCCTCCGACTCCGACAAGGCCCTCTACGCCTCCGTCCTCCACAGCGGCCAGTCCGTCGCCTTTGACGGTCATAAATTCTCCATCAACGTCGGCGTTCCCTCCGCGGTCGATATCCAGCTCGACGGCGTCAACTATGGCCCTCACAGTGACCAGAGCGCGCCCGAAACCTTCACCGTCGAATCCCACCAGCCATGAGCCGACCACCCTCCATGCCCCGGCCCATCGTTCGCGTCGGGCTCGTCTCCCTTGGCTGTGCCAAGAACCTCGTCGACTCCGAAATCATGGCCGGCCATCTCCACAAGGCCGGCATGGCCCTCACGCCCAATCCCGAGGTTGCCGACGTCATGATCGTCAATACCTGCTCCTTCATCGACGCCGCCAAGGAAGAAAGCATCAACGCTATTCTCGAGGCCAACCAGACCCGCGGCATGCGCCGGCGTCACGGCAAACAAAAGCTCATCGTCGCCGGCTGCATGGCCCAGCGCTTCGCCACCGAGCTGCGCACGTCTCTGCCGGAAGTCGATGCCTTCATCGGCCTCGACCAGCTCACCTCCATCGCTCCCATCATCGAGGGACTTCTGGAAAAAGACCGCGCCGACAACGAAGCCCCCGAAAACTTCGTCACGCCCCAGCCCCGGTTCATTCCCGATTTCGACACGCCCCGCTTCCGCCTCACTCCCTCCCACACCGCCTATGTCAAGATCGCTGAAGGCTGCAACCATCCCTGCTCCTTCTGCATCATCCCCCAGATGCGCGGACGCCATCGCAGCCGCACCATCGAATCGATCGTCGCCGAGGTACGCGCCCTCGTGGCCGAGGGGGTGAAGGAATTCAACCTCATCTCCCAGGACACCACCTATTTTGGCATGGACCGCTGGGAAGAAAAAGCCGGTCCCCGGGCCCTGGTCGATTCCTCCCGCGGCGATTCCCTCACCGCGCTGATCCGCGAACTCCAGAAAATCGAGGGCGATTTCTGGGTGCGCCTCCTCTACACCCATCCCGCCCACTGGAGCGACGAACTCATCCAGACCATCGCCGACTCGCCCAAGATCGCTCGCTACGTCGACATGCCGCTCCAGCATATCTCCGACCCGATGCTCGACGCCATGCGTCGCGAAACTTCCGCCCAACACATCCGCGATCTGATTCACCGCATCCGCGCGGGCATTCCCGGCATCGCCCTCCGCACCACCTTCATCGCCGGATTCCCTGGCGAAAAAGAAGAGGACTTCGCCACCCTCCTCAAATTTATCGAGGAAACCCGCTTCGAGCGCCTGGGCGTTTTCAAATATTCCCGCGAAGAAGGCACCCGCGCCGCCAAACGGGACGACCAGGTCCATCCCCGCACCAAGCAATCCCGCTGGGTCAAGGCCATGGCCCTCCAGCGCCACATCGCCCTCGAACTTACTGCCGCCGCCAAAGGCCGCCGTATCCGCGTCCTTGTCGAATCACCCGGTATCGCTCGCAGCGAAGCCGATGCGCCCGAAGTCGACGCCCGCGTCTTTGTTCCGGATCATCTTCCCGTCGGCGAATTTGCGGAAGTCACGGTCACCAGCTCCAAGGAATATGACCTCATTGCGGAATAAGTTCCGGAACAATCGCTTACCCGCGTTTATCCGCTTTCGCGAGATTGACACACCACCGGTTTTTTTCTTAGGCTGCCCCATGCGCCGGATGGCCTTCACCCTTCTCGCCATTTCTCTCCCCACGACTCTCGTCCTGGCGCAAACCACTCCCACTCCTCCCGCCAAGCCGGCTCACGTCCCGACTCATATGCCCGCGCCGCAGGCCGAACCCGAAAACCCCGGCGCCTACGCCTCGCCTGCTCGTCCCGAACGGGAAGGTCCCTCCGAGGCCGACGTCGGTCCGGTGCAAAAACACTTCGTCCGCGCGTTCAAGACCGATGACCTGGCGGAGACCGAAAACGAGGACAACGCGCATCTTAATGCCCACGAAAAAATCGCCATCGATAAGCGCATCTCCGTCCCAAAAATTCATGACGTCCAGGACGACAACCAGGCCACCAACACCGGCAATGACGCCCTCGATTACGAAATCAAATATCTCAACTGGGGCGCGACGACCCATGAACAGCAGCTCGCCCGCCAGGGCCACTATTTCACCATCACCTGGAACAACGACGGCCCCAAAGCCGATTTCGTTGCCCGCTTTCAATATCGCCAGGTCAAGAGCAAGGAAGTCGTGCGGACTCTCATGCAAACCATGCCTGCCGTTAGCGGCACCACTCGCTCCTATTTTGCCGTGGTCGACAAGGCCTACCTCGCTTACGGCCCCGTTTGCTCCTGGCGCTTCACCATTCTCAAGGGCGACACCATCGTCGCCGAATCCAAGTCCTTCATCTGGTAACCGGAGCCGCCCATGATCCTTCCTCTCTTCGCTCAAACCAATCTCGCTCCCATCGAGGAAAAAATGGGGCTCTTCCAGATGATGCAGCGCGGTGGCCCGCTCATGGTCATCCTGTTCGTCTGCAGCGTGGTCGCGCTCGGCGTCTTCATTGAACGCCTCCTCTACTACAAGCGCTCGCAAATGAATGTCAGCGAATTCCTCGCCGGCGTCCTTGCCCTGGTTCGGCGCCAAAGTTATGCCGAGGCCATCTCCCGCTGCGAGGAAGGTCACGGCCCCATCGTCAGTGTCGTCCGCACCGCCATTTATAAGCGTCACCTGCCCCCGACCGAATTGCGTGAGGTCGTCCGGGAAATCGCCCAGCTCGAAATTCCCCACCTTGAAGCCAACGTCTCCCTCCTTGGCACCATCGGTTATGTCGCTCCGCTGCTCGGTCTTCTTGGCACCGTCAACGGCATGATCCAGGCCTTCATTCAGGTCAACAAAACCAACGGCACCGCCTCCGTTGGCGATCTCTCCCAAGGCATCTATTCCGCGCTGATTACTTCCGCCGCCGGTCTCACCGTCGCCATCCCCTGCTTCATTGCCCACAATTATCTCGCTGCCCGCGTTCACGCCATTGTCGCCGATATGGAACGCGCCGGCATTGAAACGATTCACACGCTGACCGATCTGCCGCGCAAGGACGTCATCACCGTGCCTTTCACTCCGGCCGTCACGACTCCCGCTCCCCTGGTGGTTGATCCCATGGCGGACAAGGAATCAAAAAGCAAGAGCGCCTGAAAAATCCGACGCTGACGGTATTGGGTAGCCGCCGATGTCCCCATCGGCAGATCGCGCGCGTGTAAATAACGTTTAGATGCCATGATGATGGTCAAGGTGCCCTGAAAAGGGCACCTTGACCTGTGAGAACAGTAACTACTAACTCCGAAAGCCAATCGGAGAGCATTGGCTAAAATAATCCTATTGGGCCTGGATGTCCACGCCGACTCCATCACCGTGGTGCGGCAGAGCCTGTTCACCCTAACGCCGGTTGTCTGTGGAAATCCCAAGTCCCGCAGGGACGCTTGAGCGTAGCCCGGCGATTCATCGCCGGGTCTCCGTAAAATAAATGGCCCGTCCCATCGGGACGGCTGAACGAGAATGAGCTCAAGCGTCCCGATGGAACGCCTCGCGCTCTTGCGCGAGATCCGGCGATAAATCGCCGGGCTACTTTTGAAATGAGTTCTAGTCCGAACCGGCGACCGGCTTGGCGCCGTTCGTGCCATTCTTCGTCAAGCCGCCCAGCCGGGTGAACATCTTCGAGAAATCGCTCGAAGGCTGATTCTTTCCGCTCAGCGAATTGGAACGGCCGACGAAAATCACACCGTCATCCATCGCCAGGCGGTTGCTGTGCAGGTCACCGTAAACTTCGGCCTTGCCCCGAAGCTCGATCCGGCCCGTGGCGTAGATGTTGCCCTGGACCTTGCCGTAAATCAGCACGTCGTTGACCTTGATCTCGGCCTTGATCATCGCCTCTTCGCCAACGGTCAATGCGCCGCCCTCGGACTCAATCGTCCCTTCGACGCGGCCATGAAGTTGCAGCTCGCCGGAAAAAGCCAGCGCGCCTTTGAATTCACAGTCAGCGGTCAAAACGGTGGTATTACGAGCGCTCCCGGTTTGCACGGAACGGGGATCGGAAGGAAGCGGGGGACGCTTGGAGGAATCGGTAAATGTGGACATAGGAATAGGAGAGGTAGGGGTTTATTTTTAGGCCAGGAGGGCAAGGAGGTCAAGCAGGTGTGGTTCCAAGTTGCGAACTTGTCATATCCAGCTCTCTTACCGGAACTTAACCACTAGGCGTAGGCATTCAGCGCCTGCTGCACCAAGTCCTTGGAATCCTTCTCAATGATCTGACGCTTGATCGGATGGATAACGTGCGACAGGGCATAGGTCCGCAACTTTTGCATATCCGCTTCCGTCCGCAGCGGCGGGAAAAGATATTCTTCCTCCATCGCCAGATCGACCAGGTCCCGGCCCGTCTGACCCAGAAATGTGACACACAATTTTCGGAACTGACCGGCAAAGCTGTTGTCCATCTCGTGCGATTCCTTCAGCGAATGTTCGGCCAACTGCGCCACCTTTGCCATCGTCCGGCTCGATTCAAAAACCTCCTCACTGCGCAGGGCACGATCGAGCACCAGCACCGCCAGGTTGAGCGGCTGCCGGAAATCGGTCGGTTCCAGGTTTTTTTCCATGAACACGACCAGGTAAAAACTCTTGGCGAAAAGCCGCGTGTAGACCGCGTATTTCTCGTAAACGAGCCGGAATTCCTGCGTCAGCACCTTGGTCTTCCAACTGAAGAGAGCCAGTTGGTAAAGCTGCGAGGCGATCCGCTTGAGAATGTCGTTGCTGTACTGGCCGGGCACGTCCCGCGCGATAACGCTCTGGAACTGGTCAAAGACGAAGGCCGCTTTCACTCCCGGCAGCGCCGTGACCTTGCGAAGGGCATCTTCAAGTTTTGTCGCCATAGTACCTGCTGATGCTAATTTGCGTCGACGACCCGGTTGACCGCCGACTCAAGATCATCCTGATAAGCGTCCTTGCGTCGGAGCAGCGCCAGAAAATTTTCATGATGATTCAAACCGACCGCCTGGTAACGCTCCGTATCGATGGTCCACTTCTCGCAGAGGCCAAATCCCAGTGTGTCTCCCACTGATTTTACCCGGTCGGCAAAATCAATCAGCCATTCCGTATTTTCCGTATCACCGGGATTGGCCGCCCCGTCAAAAAGCACCGTCTCCTTGTCCCGGTCAATCTGCACCATCCGCGAAAGCCCGGGAATCTCCTTGAAGCGGTCATACGGGCTGGAGGAAACCGACTTCGAGACTGCAAAAGAGGGTAAGGAGGGTATCTTGCCGCTCGCCGTCGCCACCAGGCCCGGATTCAGCAGGAACTCGATCTGGTCCCAAAGCGAACGCTTGATTCCCAGCGGGAGCGGGGCGATCGTCCGTTCCGCCAGCTTCCAGGTCACGATCTGGGCCAGCGCCTCCTTGCCCCACAGCGCGGCGTAATTGGCCTCAATCAGCTCTCCCTCCTTGAAATAAAGGAACGCCGCCTCGCCATTGGCATCCGTGATCGTCAACATGCAGTCGCGCAGGGGCAGGCATTCCTTGCGAATGATCTCCTCCAGCGACTGTTCCATGGCCATGAACCCAGTAAACCATACTCCATTCCGAATGGAAAGATCGGCTTTTGTTTCACGCAAACATTGCTTGCGGAGACAACCAAGACGATTTTCAGTAAAAAGTGCTTTCATCATTTGACGTTTAAGCCGCAATCATTTAAGGTACAGAGATGTCAAGCAACCGTCTCCTCCTCTGTCGTACCGCCCGCAACTCTAATCGAGGCGGTTTCACCCTCGTCGAACTCCTCGTCGTCATAGGAATCATCGCCATCTTGGCCAGCGTCGCTCTCGGCCCTATTACCCATGGTCTTGAAAGCGCCCAGGAAAGCGCCGGTATGCAGACCGCGAGGACGATTGGCTTGTCAGAATTCCAATATAATACGGACAATAATGCCTACCCTTCCTCGACTGGAGGCAAATCTCAGGACATCATGTCGGCGCTGGTAACGGGATCTTACATTAGTGATCCCGGTATCTTCGCTAAAAGCAAGGGCGTCGCTTACAGTGGAACCATCACGGCACAAAATCTGAGCAGCGCCCCCAGCTCAACCATCTGTTGGGATTTCTTTCAAGAGGCCGCCGTGCCCCCCTCTACAACTCCCTCCGGCCTTTCCACGAGTGATCCCGATGGCATCCCGGTTGTTTTTAGCACGGGCCAAAACATTACCTGTCCGACGCAAGGTCCTGGCAATGTGGTCACGCTAAACCAGGCCGCTGCACATCCCAATCCCTTTGGGGTTAATGGAATGGCTGTTTGCTTCAAAAGCAACAGCGCCCAATTTCTAAAAGGAACGAACACGGGTACCGGAGGTATTTATACGGTGAACGATAAACCAGCGAATTACCTTTTTTCTCCGTCGTTTTCCATCGCCAACTCCAGTCTCTACGCTCAGGTAGTTCCCCAGTAATCTCTCTTCTTCAAAGCTTAAAAAAGCGCTCAGGAAATCTCCTGAGCGCTTTTTTTACATCTATCCCTGACCAAAAGCTATTTCATCCACGGCGCGGGCGGCGCGAAGGCCGCTGAGGACGGCGCCCTCGATGGTGGCGGGCAAGCCGGTGTCGGTCCAGTCGCCCGCCAGCCAGAAATTGGACCATTCCGAATGCGGGCCGGGCCGAAGTGGCTCAACCTGGGGTGTCGCGGCAAAGGTTGCGCTGCGGGCCTTGTAGATCATGCGGTGGAGGACCTTGGCGTCCTTGGCCGCAGGAATGAATCGGCGCAATTCGTGCAGGGTGAGGTCTTCAAGCTCAGCCGTCGACTTGTCGATGAGATCACGAGCGCCACTGATGACGGCAGTGACGATGTGGCCGGTCTGGCCGGGATCGCTGCCGTGGATGTGATCGCGGCTGAAGATCCATTGGACGGGCGAGTCGAGCAGGCCGACAAAGGGCTCGTTGAGGACGGGGCGATCGAGCCAGAGATGCAGGCTGACGATGGGAGAGTCGTGAATCTGCCGACAGGCCTGCGCCAGCTTGCTTTCCGCAGGTAGCAAGGCGCGGAGCACATGCCAGGGAAGCGCGCTGACCACGGCCTGGGGTTGCAGCGAGGTGCCGTCACTTAATTCGATTTGGCGCAGGGAGTCTCCCTCAAAACGAAGGGCAGTGACGTTGGTCTGCAACTGAATTTTGCTGCCACACATTTCGAGCAACCGTTTCACTTCGGGAGCAAAAAGGTCGCTCAGACCGACGCGGCTCAGGAGGATGGTCGAATCGGATGGGCCGCCGAGAAATGATTGCCGGATAACGTTGGCGAAGAGCGGAGCCGAGCCGGTCGAGACCGGCTCGTTCAATGCGGCGAGGCAAAGAGGCTCCCACAGGGCCCGAATGATATTCGGCGTCTGTCCCCAACGCTGGAGCCAGGTTTGCACCGACTCGTCAGCTTCCGGTTCCTGACCAAGACGAAGGCGCAAGGCCAGGGTTATGGCGGCGAATTTGTCGGCGGAGGAGAGCTCACCGTAACCAAGAAGGGCCGAGAGGAGATGAAGCGGCGCCGGAGCGGAGGCGGAAAGAACGCTTTGCCCCTTCTCGCTGAGAAAGGGAACCATCATCGCCGGCGGCGAATAGAGCCGGTCCCTGACGCCAAGCTGCCGCAGCAGGCCCAGCGTTTCGTGATAGCAACCCATGAGAATATGCTGGCCGTTATCGAGAACGAGGCCGGTCTTGGAGTCGACGAAGCTGTGGGCGCGTCCACCCAGCAAGGCGCGGCCTTCGAGCAGGGTCACATCATGTCCACGGAGGACAAGCTCGGCGGCAGCGGCCAGACCGGCGCAACCGGCGCCGAGGACGACGACTTTTTTCGGCGCGGGCGGACGCGGCAGGGCCTGTTTCTCCTTTGCCTTGGCACGAAATGGCAGCCAGATTTTCGCCAGCTTGCTGACCTTCACCGGCGACGTCATGACATCGAAATGGTGCCGCTCGATCTTGTTGAGCAGTTCCTCGTAAACTTCGCGCATGATTTCGGCAGCCAGAAGCCGGGGGCGATCCGAGGGCGCCATAAGCCGGTGGGCCTTGGCAAAATAATGGCGGGCGCGGTGATGCTGGAAACGGAAGAGCTGGCGCATGCGTTCCGACCAGCGTCCCTCGACGATTTCCGCTTCGGTCACGCCGAAGGCCGCCAGCTCGTCGAGCGGAAGATAGATGCGACCGAACGAAACGTCCTTCTTCACGTCGCGAAGGATATTGGTGAGCTGGAACGCCATGCCAAGCGCCACGGCATAGTCACGCGTACGGTCGTTCCGACAGCCGAAGATGTCGATGCTGACGAGGCCGACGGCACTGGCGACGCGGTAACAATATTGCTGGAGAAGCGCGAAAGTCGGATACCGCGTGATGGAGAGATCCATCTCGACACCGTTGAGGATTTCCTCCAGTGGAGTCGGCGCGATCAGGTAAGTGCGGATGATTTCCGCCATTTCTTTCCCGAGCGGCGTGCGCGGCTGGTCGAGGTAAGCACGGCGGATTTCTTCCCGCCATTCACCGAGTTGGCGGCGCTTTTCCTCCAATGGCAGTTCAGTCGAATCGGCCACGTCGTCGACGACACGGCAAAAGGCATAGAAGATCGACATGGCCCGACGTTCGGCCTTGGGTAGCGCGGCAAAGGATAACGCCAGGTTCGATTTACTCGACTGGGTGATCGCTTCACTCCCGGGCAGATGAGGTATTTCGGCATTCACGAGGTCAGGGCCTGGAAGAAAAGGGCGACCATGTCAGCTTTGCCGAGCTTGGGCCGATGGTTCAAGGTGTCGTAGTTGAGCGCTTCAATCTTGCGCAGGATTTTGGTCCCGCCGAGCCAGGTGAGCCGGATTTCGAGCCGAAGCAGGCCCTTCAGTTTCTTCGTCAACGGGGCGCCGCGATCGAAGATTTCCTGCGTCCGCCGGACCTGGAATTCGATCAGCTTTCGGTAGGCGGTATCCGCACGGTGGGCGAAGAGAACTTCCTCCGTCACGCCGTAGGTCTTTCGGTCATCCTCCGGCAGATAAATCCGGTCCTTCTCCAGATCGACGGCAACGTCCTGCCAGAAATTGGCCAACTGGAGGCCGGTGCAAATGTGGTCGGCCAACAGATGCAGTTCCTCCTCGCGCTTGCCGTGGAGAAGAAGGACGAGGCGGCCGACGGGATTGGCACTGCGCCGGCAATAATCGAGAACTTCGGCGAAATCGGCGTAGCGGCGCTTGACAACATCCTGCTTGAAGGCGGAGAGGAGATCGGTGAAGAGGCTGAGCGGGAGATCGAGCTTCCGGATGGTTTCGTGCAGGGCGATGAAGATGAAATGAAGCCCGGGCGTTCCGGGCGCGGCCCGCAATTGCCGTTCCCAGTCGTCGAGAGCGGCCAGCCGCTCCTCCTGGGTCATCACGTCTCGTGCACCTTTTGTCGCCTGGCTGCCCGCGTAGCCTTCATCAGCGAGGTCGTCGGCGTGACGCGCGAAGGCGTAGACGGCATGGACATGAGGCTGCATGTCGCGCGGCACGAGGCGGCCGACCGGAAAATTCTCGTAATGGGCGCGAGTTAACCTCGTGCAGGCATCGTAAGCCTCCTTGATAGTTTTCATCGAGGGGCCCAGATTCGGCTCGTGCGAAACGGTGGCAACAGGCATATCCTGACCATGATATGAAAAGCTCCATCCTTTTCCAGAACCAACCTGCGATTTCCCTTTTCGACGAGCAGAACCAGATCGTCATCTCGCCCAAGCACGGCGCCCGCATCCTGCAATGGAAGCGGGATGGGCGCGAGATCATCACGTGGCCGGAGAAGGCTGACTGGAGCCGGATACTGAAGGTCCGCGGCGGCAATCCGATTTTGTTTCCGTTCATCGCCCGTCATTTCGTTGCGGGCAAAAATGAACTTTGGCGTGACAAGACGGGGACAGTCCACCCGATGCCGCAACACGGTTTCGCCCGCGACGCGATCTTTTCCGTCCTCAATGACGGCGCGCCGAATTCGCTGCGGATGCGGCTGCTCGATTCGATCGACACACGCGCCTATTATCCGTTCGCCTTCCGGTTCGATGTGGTCGTCACCTTGCTGCCGGGTTCGCGACTGGAAGTTCGTTTTGAGACAACAAATTCGGACAAAAGTCCGCTACCCTATTACGCGGGTCATCACTTTTATCTGGCTTTACCCCATGGCGACCGCGCCGATTGGACGCTGGAGCTTCCATGCGAAGCCTGGGGACGGCAGGCGCCGGACGGAGCCATTGTCCACGAAAATCCAACCCAGGATACTCTTTCGCTGGCCGATTACGCGCTGATCGACCGTTTCCAGATCGCTCCCAAAAATCCCATGATTACGTTGCTTAACACAGCGGCGAACCGGCGGCTCGTTTTTGATCTGGGGCAATCTCCCGTTCCCTGGTACGCGGTCACGACGTGGACCGAATCGGCCACGTCGGACTTTTATTGCATCGAGCCTTGGCTGGGTCTGCCCAACGCGATCCATCACGGCGAAGGACTTCGCCATCTGGCCCCCGGGCAAATTGAAATCGCCACCTGCATTCTCGACGCGAGCGGGTGGTGATTACTCCACGGAGGTTACGGTGATTTCCCGTGAGTCGGCCCGGCCGAGGTCATCGACGGCCCGGATGACATGACGGCCCGGTTGCAATTTCCAGAGCAGCGCCGAACTCGGTTCCGATATTCCGAGGTAGGTCGCATCGACAAACCAGTGAAGATGATCGCGACTCGTTTCCGCGGTTGCTTCCAGATTAAGCATTTCGTCATCCGCCGTTCCGACGCGGATGTGATAGATCAGCCCCTTCTTTGGAGAAACGATGGTTGGCCCTTTGTCCAGATCGTGAGCGATGGCCGATGAAGTTTCCGTTTTGGCGATGGAAGGGGGCGCGCGGCGGGGCAAGCCGGCCGCCTGAAAAAGCTTGGACAAATCGGAGGGCCAGAATTCCCGTACTTCAGCATGAGCCTGCGCCGGATTTTTCGGTTCGCCCGGCAGGCGCAGGCCGGTCAGGTTGTCGATCCAGACGCGGCGGTGCACATCGCAAACGGCGATGGGCGATTTACCGGGAATAAACCATCCCTTCACCTTGTGCAGGCAGTTGGGGCCTGCGATCATACCCGAGACGGCGCAGAGATCGACCTGCCGAAGATTCAAATCGGGCGTAAGCGTGAAGCAGGTTTTTGCCGGGATCGGTTCGCGCGCACGGATTGCATCGATCATCGAGAAGAGAAGCGGAGCCGCGGCGGTTCGTCCGACAAATTCGGGATTTTCCTCGCCGTCGAAATTTCCGACCCAGACAACGAGAACATAGTTGTCGAAGACGCCCGCGCTCCAGGCATCGCGATAGGAAAAGGAGGTGCCCGTTTTCCAGGCGACGGGCCGGGCGTCGCGCGCCAGAAGGGGGACATCAACGGCGCCGGGCCGCGGCGCGTCCTTCAGCATGTCGAGGGTAAGATAACTTGCCTCGGGCGAAAGGAGAGACAAGCCGGTTTCCATGGGTTGATCAGGCGTGAAACGCAACGGGTGCAGGACGCCGCGGTTGGCCAGCATGGCGTAGAGCGTGCCGATTTCCTCCGGCGAAACTTCCGCGCTGCCGAGAGCGATGGTGAGGCCATAATGCGATTGGGGTTGCAGGTGCCGGATGGCTGCCGCACTCAGCAGGGTGTAGAGATTGCGGTGCGGATCGAGGCGCGATTCGAGATCGACGGCGGGGACGTTCCGGCTCTGGATGAGGGCATCGTGCGCCGGAATGGGCCCGGCGAAATCGTGATCAAAATTTTCCGGATCGTAGCCGTCGAAACTTGCCGGGGCGTCCTTTAACAGGGTGTTCGGCTGGATGAGGCCTTCGTCGAGCGCCAGCGCATAGATGAACGGCTTGAGGGCGGAGCCGGGGGAACGTTGGGAGTGCAATCCATCGACCTGGCCCTGGATGTCCTTGTCGCCAAAATCGGCCGAGCCAATGGCGGCGCGGATCTCCATCGTCCGGTAATCGATCAGCAATGCGCAGGCGTTCTTGAATCCTTCCGTCTTGCGCGTGGCCAGATATTGCGCGGTCTGGCGTTCAAGCAAATCCTGCAGGCTTAAGTCGAGAGCAAGCCGGGTCTCGCCTTTGGGCGACTCATCACGCCACGCCATTTCGCCGATAAGATGCGGCGCGCGGAAGGGAAGATCGCGAGGCAGTTTCATTTCCAGGGGCATCGCCAGCACTCCGTGAAGCCGGTCATCTTCCGGATGGCTTTGAAGCCATTGCGTCAAAAGAATTTCCCGGGCCTTCCGAAGAGCAGCTTCGTGAACAGCACTCCCTGGCGAGCGACGGGCGGGACTTTGCGGAATGACAGCAAGGGTCATCGCCTCGACGCGGCTTAAACCGCCGGGCTCCTTTCCGAAGTAAATCAGGCTCGCGGCGCCGGCGCCTTCGATATTGCGGCCATAGGGGGCGAGATTCAAATAGGCCTCGAGGATTTCGTGCTTGGAGCAATGGCATTCAATATGGATCGCCGCGACAATCTGGCAGAGCTTGCCCCAGACCGTGCGCGTGTTGAAGTGGTAATGGAGCCGCGCGAGCTGCATGGTGATGGTCGAGGCGCCGAGCCGCCTCCCCTGCCCGCGCGCATCGGCCCACGAGGCTCGCACGAGGGCGAAGGGATTGAATCCGGCGTGCTCGTGAAAATAGCGATCCTCGTGGAGCAGGGTCATCTCGACGAGCTCGGGAGAGATTTTTTCGAGCGGGACGTAGACGCGGTAGCGATCATCATCCGCCAGGCCGAGCCGCAGGAGCCTGCCGTTGCGGTCGACGTAGCAGGGCGAAAAACTGGTGTCGTCGAGCAGGCGCAGTTTCGGCACGAGCGCGACGATCAGCGCGAAGGCGGCGAGCAGGATCGCGCTGATTTTGGCCAGACGGATGACAAGATTCTTCATGGATCAGTTCGCGACCGTCAGCGTTCCCGAAACGCCGCGCGCACGGATTTTCTGATGGTACATCGCCTCGGCCTGGACCGGCGGGATGACGTAGGTGCCACGATTCGTTGCCTTGATCTTGTACCGGATTTCGGTTTCAGTTCCGGTCACGGAGCCGAAGGCGAGCAGTCGGTCTTCGCGCACATCGACATACTCGATTCCGTTCCAACCGTACGTGCAAGCGCCGGTATGGACCGATTCCTCGACGATTTCGAAACCGCCGGGCAGCAGGTCCTCGATGGCCACGTTTTCGAGGTTTTGCTCGTCGGTACTGCGGACGCGCACGATGACGGTCAATTCCTCACCCAGACCGGCGGTGGTCACGGGCTGATCGTTGGCGTTGCGGTATTCGCGTGAGACTTCGATGCCATCACTGATTGGCTGAGTGACAGTCGTCTGGTCGAATCCACTTTCGGTGATCTGGTAGAAGAGACCGGACACACCGCCCGATTTTTTGAAAACGAGGGCATCGGCATCGCGATCAAATGTCGCTTCAGGATAAAGACCGGAGCTCAAATCGAGCTTCCTGCTGATGTTGCCGGTGATCTCATCGATTTCAGCATTGCCTAACAGAAAGCTTTGCTTCATCGCGCGGCCGTAGACGTCCAGAGCGAGAATGGCCTCGGCCGACGAGACTGTATTGAAGTCATATTCGATGATGGGGTAAGTCATGGTCATCAGGTCGTCCTGGGTCAGTGTCTTCAAACGCTCCGGAAAATGGAGCGACAGGAGATAGATGTACTGAGCGGCGCGACCGAGGTCATCGTCGTAGTCAACCTCCTCCTCGGGCCACCGATGCTTCGGGTTCCGGAGATGGAACTGCTTGATCAGCGAGTCAGCCTGGTCTTGATCCTTCAACAAGGCATAGGTCGCAGCCTCGTAGACGGCAGCGATGTCGTCATTCCATAGATCCTTGGCATTTTGCTCGAACCAATTGTGGTTATGCTCAAGCGCGTTGGTCACGACGGTTCCGTTGCGGGCCAGGAGATAGATCTCGTAGGCCTGGTTGCGCGCCTCTCCGAAATTAGAGGGTGTGCCGTCAGCGTCCTGCTGCAAATGACCCAGGCCACGGGTCATCATGTCAGAGGGAATGTCGTATCCCTGTTCCTTTGCCTCGGTGAGGAACTGCATGATGTGGGCCGAGGGCAGGTCGAAGTGGATATCGGGATGGACCGCCCAGAGAGCAAACGCACCTTCGTCATTTTGCCGAGTGGCAGCGACACCAAGGATTTCCTCGATTTTCTTCGCGACTTCGGCACGCGGCAGACCCTGCTGCATGGTCTCGCCCGAGACCAGTGTGGGGAAGGCCTTGCTTACGAGTTGCTCGGTGCAGCCATATTCATAGTGCTCCAGATACTCGCCCAGGCCGCGGGTCAAGCCCTGCGGCAGAGGCGAAACCAGGGCCGAGACTTTCCGGTATTGTGGATAGAGTTTCCGGCTGATCGCCACCTGCTTTTCGCTCTCCTTAAAGTAACCGCTGGTCAGGGTCGTGAGATAAGGCACGGGCGGCCGGATGCTGAGATGGGACGCGAGGCTCGACTTCTTCCCACCGCTTTCCGCCGTGACCGTGATGTCGGCATTGCCCAGGAGATCCTTCGCGCGCAGCAGCCAGTGGAAACTGGCGTCGCGGCCTTCGGCAATTGTCGCGGAGGCATCAGGCTTCTGAGTCACTTCCAGGCCGTCGGTCGTCACGAGGTTCAGATTCACGGGAGCGTTGGGACCGGAACCTTCGATATTATTCGCGACCGTCACGCTGACATCGAAGGTATCTCCAGGAGCGACAAAGGTCGGCACGTTGGGACTGATGACGAAGGGCCCGCGCACGGGCAACGTCGCCTGCGCGGAACCGACCGCATCGGTCGTGTTGGCCACGACCATGACGCGAATCGTTCCGGCAAAATAATCGGGTACGCGGTAGGTAAAGGTCTTCGCCTGGGGGCCGATATCAACAATGCCTGACCAATAGGCCACGGGCGCGTCATGCTTGCGCTTGAACGGATTGAGATGGTGCGCCAGCGCATCCTCATCCGCATCGCCGCCCGGAGCCGACACTTCCTTAACGATGGAATACTCAGGCAGGATCAGGTCGACCGTCTGCCGGGTCCCCACTTCCAGCGCCTGTTTGCGGAAGAAATAGCCGAGCGGATCGGGCAGCGTATAGCGCGCCACCTGCAGAATTCCCTCGTCAACGGCATAGACTATGGCCTGCGTCGGGCGGCTGGCCTTGATCTCCATGGAGAGCGGCTCGCCCGGGACGGCGACCTTCGGCACATTGATGCTGATCGTCGTGTGCCGCGCCTCCTGGTTCACGCGAAAGGGCAGAACGGTGTAACTGAGCGGGCTCATGTAAATCTCCCGCGAATCGAGAGCACGGATGAAAGCGACGTTGAGATAGCCGTTGCCCTCAAAATCCTTCGGCAGCCGGATTTTCTGCACCGTGCTGGTCGTCTTCGCCTGAAACCAGGCATGGGCGTAGACTTTGTCGCGTTCGATGGTCAGCAGACCGGAACCGGTGTAGGGCGCGGTGATTTCGACCTCGATCTCCTCCCCCGGCATGTATTCGGGCTTCGAGAGGCGCGCGGTCAGCTCCGCATTTTTTTCCAGCGAGCGGGTCAGATTGCCGGTTCCGGCGACAGTGTAGAAGACATTGGCGACGCGGTCGCCGTGGTCATCGTAGAGCCTCGCGACAAAATCACCCGGCTGCGTCGTGTTCAATGGCCACGCCAGCCCCTTGTCCGGAATAGCCAGCTCCTCTTCGTTGACTGGAATTTCCTTCAGCACCGATTCGTAACCGTAATTACCATTCGGCTTCTGCACCAACACGGAGATGTAACGCAATTCAACCAGCTTAAGCTTCAGGTGATCGACCGCGGTCTGCTTCAACTGCGAATCGACCGCGATGAACTGCGCCGTACGTTTACTGTTCAGGTGGACGTAACTGAAATCGCCGTCCGGTTTCATGCCGACAAGCCAGGCTCGCGGCGAAACCAGGACAGTGGCTCCCGCGGTAACGCTTCGTCCCCCTTCCTTCTCAAAACCTTCCGCTAAAAACGAGAGCTGATAGGCGGAGGGTTCCAGATTGGCGCTGGAGAGATCGAAAGTCGCCTCGCCGGAATCGCTGGTCGTCTGGTCAGGCAAGTCCACATCGTGCGATTTGCGCGGGGAATCCTGATTCAGGTAAGGATCGATGAAGCTGTAATCGGGATAGCGGTCGAAGCAGAACTGGGACGGATTCAGCGAAAGATGCCCCTTCACGCGATGCCCCACCGATGCCGTTCCGTACAAATTCTGCAGAGAGACATGACCAGTCAGGCCGTTGGCGGAGATCCAGCCTCCGGCGGTGATGGTTGAGAGGGTCGCTTTGATTTTTAACCGATCGGGCAGGAATTCAGCGACGCGCAAGGTCTGCGAACCGAGCAGCGTGTCGTCGTCCCCGCCCTTCACCAGGTAGCAGTTCACTTGATACGTCCCGGTCGCCGACGTTTCGCGCGTGGCAAAGTTCGACTCAAGAAAACCGCCGGCATTGAGCTTCATCGTGCGGCTCTGCACCACCGTGCCGCGCGGATCAACCACATCGAGCCGGAGTGGAATCCCGTCGAGCTTTCCCTGCCAATCGCGTTGCTTGACGATAATCCCGAGCTTGGCTTCGTCACCGGGCCGGTAAATGCCCCGGTCAGTGAAAACAAAGGCGGTCAGATCGTGCGGCGCCAGGCCGGTCACGCCCGAAGTATCAAAGCGGGTGAAATTAAGCACGCGATCTTCCCGCCCGAAGGGAAGAAAGGAAACGTCCTGGTCCCGCCGCACGACATAAGCAACCGGCCGCTTCTCGCGCGTGAAATCCTGGAGCGACGGCAGGCTCGCGTGACCGGTATCATCGGTGACGGCCGAAACGACCGGGATGCCGTTCTTCCCCAGCACATCGACCTGGGCATCACCCACCGGTTCGCCGGTCTTGATCGATTGGACAAAAATGTCGTGCGTACCGTCGGCATTATCCTTGATGAGCAGACCGAGATCGGTAACGAGAATCAGGCGGCGGTCGGCGAGGATCTGGTCGTCATCGGTCGGGTCGCGCAGTTCGCCGTTGGAATCGTAGCTTTTTTGCTGATCGTCCGGATGCGTTTTTGGATCAAGCATCACGCTGCCGTCGCGTTTGTAGAAGCCGCTGTCATCGCCGCCAGTCCGCGCCACGACGCGCAAAAGGAAAAGGCCGAGCTTGCCGTGATTCGCGTCGCTATCGTTCACAAACTCGGAGAAATCGAGGGCCGAGTAATCATTCCGCGACGTGTCGGTCGCCGCGATTTCCTGCCGGCGCACGATCCGCTCCGTGATGTTGCTTTCGTCGAAATTATAGTTGCTGAAAACCGGGCTCTGAAAATTTCCCTCCGTCTGGCTGACGAGATGATTGATCGATGACGGGGTCACGCGACCCAGCCGGAATTCGAGTTCACCCACCCCGCGGCTCAGGATGGAAAGTTTCCGCTCACCGCTGAGGGCGAGGAGCGACCCATCGTGCATGATGTGGACGTCCCGGGGATAAGGCGGCGCCTGGCTGAGCG
>JAJSLK010000017.1 GCA_021272165.1 Methylacidiphilales bacterium | reverse complement strand
TGTTTTTTGCTTTCACCCGTTGATTTCGCTAGTTTTGCAATCATTTCATGACCTTCTATTTACTATATTCTCCTCTGAGAATCACGTTTTCTAGTATATAGATTTCATTCTCTACATCAATCACTATCTGGGAAATATGGGGTGATAATAAACGGCGCCCGACTGAACGCTCAGTGAGCGATTATAATTGAAATCCCAGTCAACCCCCAAGGGGCCATTGTAATTAATGCTGGAAACATAAGTTCGCGTAAAGGCCAGCGGAGTCACACCGGGTAATTTAAGATCGGTGGCCGACCAAACGAAGGCCCCATTGGCAAGATTAACTGCTGAAGTAATGCCGCCACTGCCATTACTGCCATTACTGCTATCCTGACCTCCGCCACCCGATGCATACAGAACGGGAGGCGTCACCGGTTCATTATTGGTGGTTCCCGGAGCACCGGGATCAACGATACCATTGGTTTGGTAGGGAACCTGCGTATAGATGGGAGTGGATGGTGAAGCAGAAACATTATTACCGCCTTTAGCAATGACTTCGTAAATAGCACTTTGGCCATTGGTTAGTCCCGACAGAGAATATGACGTGACGCTCGGATCGGTAATATTGGTCAATATACTCCATCCGCCCGTAGGGCTCTCCTGCTCCACAAGCCAGGAGGAAACACCGGTGGTGCTTGCCAAAGCCCAGTTCAACGTGACAGTTCCCGACATCGTCGCTGTGGTCGTAAAACTACTGACAGCCGGAAGGGAAAGATCAAAATTAAAGGCCTGCTTAAGCTGCCCAAGGTTTGCTGCTGAATAATCGCTCGTGGGATTGGCGTGCAGCCACGATGGCGCCATGCTGATGTATCCTGCGCTGGCCAGTTGCCCGTAAACTAATCCCGCGATGTACTTAAGCTGCCCAACATTGATCGCTTGGTAATCACTGGACTTGTAGGGTCGGGCCGGATTTGCGGTATTGGTGGCATAGCCATTGGTCAGGTAATCCTGTTCCCAGCCGTAAACGAGATTAATTAAGGTTGAGCCTGCCCCACCGTTATTCGTCAGCCCGATATTCAGTTCATTAACAGCCCGGGCGGTAAACTGTTTCATCTGCCCCTGATTGGCCACCATGTAATCGTTCGGGGGATTGCCATTAAGCACACCGGACCACCAGCCGGGGGTGGTGACGGCGTAGCTGGCGACCATCAAAATGAGGGAAAAGCCGCTGATGAGACAGAGGGTTTGGGTTATCGTCGCCGACGATTGCGCCCGCTCTTTTTCCCCTTTTCGCTTCACGGATTGGTTCTCCTTCTCCCAGAGGTGCTCTGACGTTGACTCGACCCAGAGGAAGCCTCTGCTGGTTAATATAACCCAGGCAGATTGAATCTGGATATTTCAGCCGTCAATCCGTTTAACGCCCTCTATTTTGTCCTTTTTTGATCGCTAAATAGTGACACGGAATGACAGGAGGGCGCCCCAAGGTCAGAGATCAACGGTAAAGGAAACGGTGAGGGGAGCCCGGTCGAGGGATCAGCCTCGGAATGTCATTCTGGTTCAAACTTGAACCGCCACTGGAGCGGGCTTTTCGTACCAGGCGCGGGTTCCGGTGCAAAGGCGGCAAACGGAGAGCATGACAGGCACTTCGACCAGGACACCGACGACCGTGGCCAGGGCTGCCGGTGAGGTGGGACCAAAGAGGGTGATGGCAACGGCAACGGCAAGCTCGAAGAAATTGCTCGCGCCAATGAGCGAGCCGGGAGTGGCGACGTCGTGTCTAACCTTGAAGAGCTTCATCAGGCCATAGGTCAGGCCTGAGTTGAAATAGACCTGAATCAGGATCGGGATCGCGAGAAGAATGACCGCCACCCAGTTTTTGATGATGTTATCGGCCTGGAAAGCAAAGATCAGGACCAGCGTGGCGAGAAGAGCAAAGATAGTGACGGGACGAAACTTGGGCAAAAAACTGTGTTCAAACCACTGGTTCCCCATGGTCTTGAGCAGGACGGTGCGGCTAAGCCAGCCCGCCGTCAAAGGGATGACAATAAAAACCAGGACGGAGATAAAAAGAATCTCGCCGGGAATTACGACTCCGCTGACGCCGGCCAGAAGCATGACGATGGGAGCAAAGGCAAAGATCATAATGAGATCGTTAATCGCGACTTGAGCCAGCGTGTAGGGGCTGTCGCCATCGGTCAGGTAACTCCAAACAAAAACCATGGCGGTACACGGGGCCGCCGCGAGAATGATGAGTCCCGCGACGTAATTCTTCGCCGTTTCCGGCTCGATCCAACCAAGCCTGGCGGAAAACAATCCCTGGATGAAAATCCAGCCGAGGAGAGCCATGCTGAACGGCTTCACCAGCCAGTTGACGACAAGCGTGATGATCAGGCCCGTTGGCTTGGCAAATACTCCGAGAATCGAGCCGAAATCGATCTTGAGCATCATCGGATAAATCATCAGCCAAATCAGTACGGAGATCAGGATGTTAACGTGGGAATTTTGACCCAATTCCCATTTTCCCATTTTTGAAACCAGGGCGGGTTGGAGTTGCCCCAGGGCAATTCCCAGCGCCATGCAGACGAGCACCCACAGGGAAAGATACCGTTCAAAAAAATCGAGTCGTTTGGCAGGCGTCATCATGGAGTTATGGCAATCAAAGCGTGGTGGCACCCGGAGGAAAAAGAAGTCAGGGGTTGCCGGTATGAAGAAGAGGCGCAGGAGGAGGAGTCCTATTTTCAGCCGACACGTTCCGCCACCGGTAATTTTTCCTCATGACCGATGGCGCTCACGGCCGTAGCCAATTTCAACCGCTCCATTTTTTCCAACGGGAGCGAACAAAAGAGATCGAGGCGGCGCTGGATCTGCATCGCCACCTGGCAGGTCATCTTGAATTTCTCTTCCTCCGTGCCTGCAAAAGCAACCGGATCGGGCGAAGCCCAGTGGGCCACGATCGGTTGCCCCGGCCAAATGGGACAACTTTCCCTGGCGTTATCGCAAACGGTAATAACGAAATCGAAAACGACATCCTTGTATTCCGTCCACGACTTGCTCCGGGCCGCGGAAGCATCGATTTTGTAATTTTCCTTCAAGACGCGGAGAACGACGGGATTGATCTGGCCACTGGGATTAGATCCGGCGCTGTAAGATTCAAAACGTCCACGCGCAATGCGCCGGATGAGGTACTCGCCGAGAATCGACCGGGCAGAGTTGCCGGTGCAGAGGAACAGGATTTTGAGTGGTTTGGTGGTCATGGATTACTTTCGGCTCAAAAACTTTGCTTTCTTGGCTTGAACGAAAAACTGAGCGAATTCGTCAAGGGTGGTTTCCGCCACCCAGCATTGGGTGCTTTGACCATGTTTGCGGGTCGAGATAAGTCCGGCCCGGGCGAGTTCCTTGAGATGATGCGAAACCGTAGGCTGGCCGATGCCCAGGCCCTTGCCTAATTCACCGATGCAAAAGCGGGCGCAAGCCTCGGCATCGCAACCCCGGCGTTCGCAGCAACCCGCGAGACGGAGAAAGATTGCCAACCGATGCGGATGGGCCAGGGCCTTAAAGGCGAGGGCGAATTTGGTAGAGTTCACATATCGATAAATATCGATATATCGTTTGTTTGTCAATGGATCGTTTGTGTTCCATCGCCGGGTTGAGGTCGGAGAGCAAGTAAGAATGGCTTATTAAAGAAAGGCATTTGACCGCAAAAAACGCTGGGAAAGCAGGGATGCAGGCCGAACTGATCCCTCGACAGGTTCGGGATGACAGACCACCTAGACGAAGCCTGAGGGTCAGGGATCGACGGTGAAGGAGGCGGTCAGGGGAGCGGTGGAATCGCCGCCGACGCGCACAATAAATTCACCGGGTTCGACGACCCATTGCATTTCAGCGTTCCAGAGGCCGAGTTCGTCCGGGCCGAGGTCAAATATGACGCGGCGATCCTCATTCGGCCGAAGCGTGATTTTGAGGAATCCTTTCAACTCGGCGACGCGGCGGACGATGGTCGCGGCCTTGTCCCGGAGGTAAAGTTGAACGACCTCGGCCCCTTCGCGGTCGCCGACATTTTGGACAGTGACCGAGACAGTGAAGCGCGCGGGTGGCGACTGATGGGAGGGCTCGACGGCGAGATCGCGATAGGCGAAGCGGGTGTAGCTGAGGCCGAAACCGAAGGGATAAAGCGGCGTGGAGGGCATGTCGCTGTAATCGAGCCGGGCGGCTGGCTTGTGATTGTAGTAGACGGGGAGCTGGGCTTCGCTGCGCGGCACGGAGATGGAGAGTTTGCCGGAGGGGTTGAAATCGCCGAAGAGGGCTTCGGCGACAGCGCGGCCGCCTTCCTGTCCGGGGTACCAGGCGGCGAGGATGGCGTTGGCGTCACGGGCAAGTTCGGGAATGGCATAGGGGCGGCCCTGGATGAGGACAACGACGGCGGGTGTGCCGGTGGCGGCGACGAGCCGGAAGAGTTCTTCCTGGAGTCCGGGCAGGCGTAGCGAGGCGGAGTCGACGCCTTCGCCGCATTCCATTTCAGCTTCGACGTTGGCGCCGGGGCGGATGGCGCCGTTCGACTCGAAGACAGCGCCGAAGTCGCGGGTGCTGGCTCCGCCGAGGCAAAGGACGGTGACATCGGCGTTTTTTGCGGCTTCGATGGCGGGGGTAAGTCCGGAGCGATCCAAATTGCGAATGCTGCAGGCGCGGTGGTAGACGATTTCGGTTCCGCTGGACGCTGCTTCCCGGATGCCTCGCAACAGGGTGATGACCTGCCCGTCTCGTTGAGGCGCGGTGTAGTCGCCGAGCATGTTGTAGATGTGGTCGGCATTGGGGCCGAGGACGGCGATGCGTTTGAGGGTGCGGGAAAAGGGGAGAAGGTTTTGATCGTTTTTCAGGAGCACGAGCGATTCGCGGGCGAGCTCGAGGCTGATGGCGCGATCCGCTTCACCGCGGGTGGTGACCGCAATGCTTTCATCGAGGTAGGGCTGGTCGTAAATGCCGAGCCGGAATTTGAGGGTGAGGATGCGTTCCGCCGCCGCGTCGATTTCCTCTATTTTGACGAGGCCGCGTTGGAAGGCTTCCTCGAGATGGGTATAAGCCCGGTCCCAGAGGGAAAGGTCGACTCCGGCGCGCAGCGCGAAGGCGGCGGCTTCGGGCAGGGACACTCCCATGAGCTCGGTAAGGCGGTCGACGGCGACGCCGTCGGCCATGACGACGCCGCGGAATCCCAATTCGTTCCGGAAGAGATCAGTCAGCAATTTTCGATTGCTGATGCAGGCGAGGCCATCGATTTCATTATAGGCGGCCATGACGAGGCCGGCCCCGGCCTGGAATGCGGTGTGCAATGGTGGGAGATGGATTTCGCGGACTTCCCGTTCGCCGATCGGGGCCGGCGCGGTGTTGTGCCCACCCAAGGCTTCGCCTTGGGCGATGGCGTGTTTGACGACGGCGGCGACGCGATCAGGACCGAAAGCGACGGTGTTATCTCCCTGCAAGCCGCGGACGGCTGCGGCGGCAAATTGGGAGATCAAATAGGGGTCCTCGCCGAGCGTTTCTTCCGTCCGGCCCCAGCGCGGATCGCGGGCGACATCGAGAACAGAGACGAGGCCGAGGTTGCCTCCACAGGCGCGTATTTCGCGCGCGGCCATTTGCATGGCCCGTTCGTAGAGGGCCGGATTCCAACTGCAGGCGCTGCCGATGTTGGTGGGAAAAAGGGTTCCATCCAGCGCCATGTGGCCGTGGGGACACTCCTCGCTGAAGAGTAGCGGGATTTTCCAGCGCGAGTTCTCGACGACGAAACGCTGCATGGCATTGGCGACTTTGGGTCCGTCGGCGGGAAGCAGGCCGGGTCCATAGGTTACGCCCGACCAGGGATCGGCCCGGAACAAGCCATAAATGGCCCCGGTGTTGCCATCGCGTGCCGCCTCTTGAAATTCTTCCGTGAGCTCGATTCCGGCCGAGGTGCGGCGGTAACATTTCCAACCGAGGAGCTTTTGGTTCAACTGTCCGATTTTTTCCGGGAGCGACAGGCGGCGGAGCAGGTCGGCGGCGCGTTTTTCGGAGGGCTGACTGCGGTCAAGATAGAGGTCCATGGGAGTTGAATGAGTTTTTGCGGGAAGATGCCGTTGGTGAAGTTTTGGTTAAGCGGCGGCAAACAGATAGGACTCGTCGACAGGCCAAGGAACTGGTTAGCTGATTCCTTCGACAGATTCGAGACGACAGAATTTTTATGTTCAAATTTTTCCTGCCGCGCAAAACAAAACAGGTCCTGGCCGAGTCGGAATTGATTTACGTCAACCTGCAGCGCAACCGCACCTACGCACAGGACACGATGGCGGCGCGTGATCTCGAGACCGCGGAGGGACTGGAAGCGCGGTACAAGGCGCTGCTCAAGACGCGGGACGTCGAGGGGCTGGAAAAGCTGAACAAGGAGGCGATGAAGTTCTGCAACCGGCATTTCCCGGCCACGGCGTGGGACGGCTGGCGCGAGAACGTGGAGGTGTTTGTCGTGGCGGCGATCATGGCACTGGCGATCCGGACGTTTTTCCTGCAACCGTTCCAGATTCCGACGGGGTCAATGGAGCCGACGCTTTTCGGCATCGAGCCGGTGTTGACCTCGGCGCAGCCGCCGAACGTGCTCTACCAGATTTATGATTTTGCGATCAATGGCAAAACCTACAGCCGCGTGGTGACCGACCAGGGCGGGAAGATCGTGAAATTGACGCCGGGGACGATGACGATGTGGTTCGATTACACCGACGTGACGCTGGAGAACGACCGCGGCGACCAGGAAACCAAGCGGATCTGGATCCGGATGTACGATGTTGAGACGAAGCTGGGGCTTTACGAGTATGGCACGCCGGACCCGCATGATCAGCACATCCATGACGAGGTTTACACGCCCGGCGCGGTGCTGGCGAATTACGTGACGCAGAGCGGGGACAAAGTGCTGGTCGACAAGGTGACCTACAATTTCCGGTCGCCGCAGCGGGGCGACGTTTTCATTTTCAAGACGGCGGGGATTCCGCAGTTGGCTCACGAGCGGGGGCCGGACCAGGAGGGGAGCGAGGATTTCATCAAGCGATGCGTCGGGCTGGCGGGCGACCTGGTCGAGGTGAAACCACCCAAGCTCTACATCAACGGGAGCCTGGCCGCGGGGTCGCCGGCCTATGAGAAGGAGTTTTCGGGTCAGGACAATTATCCGGGCTACAGCCTGGTGCAGCCGTGGGAATCATTCGGCACGACGCAGGACAATAATACGACGCAAACTTATTACGTGCCGGTCGATTGCTACTGGGCGATGGGTGATAACAGCCCGAACAGCAAGGACAGCCGTTACTGGGGTGGCGTACCGCGGCAGAATCTGGTGGGGCGGGGCTATTTTGTTTTCTGGCCGTTCACGTCACGGTGGGGATGGATTCGCTAGGCCGTCGAAGGGGAAGGCATTTAGCTGCAAAGAACGCAGAGAAAGCAAAGAAGAGGGAGGTAAAGTTAGAGGTCCTTCGATTTCGTCCCGACAAGAGGGACTTCGCTCAGGATGACGGACTTCTTGCATGAAGCGGAGAGAAACTGAATCACGGAATTTCCAAATTAACTAAATTTATGAAATTTGGAGTTTAGGAGAAAAATCTGGCATTTTTTATTACTATCCTCTCTCAATTCCGTTCATTGGGTGATTTGGAAATTCCGTGGATGCCCTGCAGCCGTTCCCAATGGGCAAGATTCGACTTCGCTCGGGATAACCGGACGCTCAGAATAACGCGCGGGCTTTGGCGATATCGGTGATGATTTGTGCTTTAAGCGCGTCGGCGTTGGGAAAGGATTTTTCGTCGCGGATCCAGATCATGTCGGAGACCCAGAGGCGCTGGCCATAGAGGTCGGCGTCGAAATCGAGGAGGTGGACTTCGAGCGAATCGATGCCATTGGAGGTGAAGGTGGGGCGCTGGCCGAGGTTCATGACGGCGCGGTACTTGGTGAGGTTGGCGGCGACGCGGGCCCGGACGGCGTAGATGCCACGGGGCGGAAGGAGCTGCTCGATTTCGGCGAGGTTGGCGGTGGGAAAGCCGAGCTGGCGGCCCCGTTCGTCGCCATGGGTGACCAGGCCGGCGACGGCGTAGGAGCGGCCGAGCAATTTGGCGGCGAGGTCGAATTTCCGCTGGAGAATCGCTTCGCGGATGCGGGTACTGCTGACGGAGGCGCCGTCAAACTCAACCGGGGCGATGGCCTTGACGGTGAAACCATATTCGCGGGCGAGTTCGGAGAGACGGGCGGCGTTGCCTTCGCGGTTGCGGCCGAAGGACCAGTTCTGACCAATGGCGACTTCCTTCAAATCGGGGAAGACCCGCCGGATTTCGCGGACGAAGTCGGAGGCGGAGAGTTCGCGCAGGGCCTCGTCGAATTTCACCGCGACGACGGCGACGGTTCCCTGCGAGCGAAGATAGGCGAGCTTTTGCTGGAGGGTGGTGAGGCGCGGCGGGACACGATCGGGCGCGATGACGGCGAGGGGATGAGGCTCGAAGGTGAGGGCGGCGACGTTGCCGGTGAGACTGCGGACGACGGCCTGATGGCCGAGGTGGACGCCGTCGAAGACGCCGATGGCGAGTCCGGTGACGCCGGGATGCGGCGCAAGCTGGGAAAGGGATTTTGGGCCGATCAGCACGGTGCTTTGTGGTTGCAGAAGATTAGCCGCAGGAAATTAGCCACAAAAGAACACAAAGATCGCAGAGGGTAGGGAATTGGGCGGTGAGTCGGAATCGCCAGAAAAATAGTTAGAGATCCTTCGACAAGGGATCGACTTCCGCCATCTCCTTTCCTAAGTTTCTATAGGATAGCCATTTCCTACGATGGCGGCAAATCTTTTTTGGTAAATTTTCGTATAGAAATGTAACCTCTTGTT
>JAJSLK010000077.1 GCA_021272165.1 Methylacidiphilales bacterium | reverse complement strand
TGTCCGCCCCAGACTCCTTCTCGCCCTGGTAAATGCGGTTCTAATAAAGCCCAAACCTTATCCGTGATATCGTGTCGTCGATGTGCGGGAAGCATTCCTTATTATTATCATGCTTTTCATCTCGTGACTACACTATCTAGGCGCTATCAGGGATTTGGATCGGCATCCTCGGGGAGAGGGGCTGGCTTCCAGATGGGTGCAGTGACTTCTTCCGCCGTGTATTCCTGCTTGGTCGCGAGCGTGCGGCCCACCTTCAGCGCGGATGAGATGTCCTGATCGGCACCGACGGCGAAGACATGGACGGGAAGGGCAAAGCCGGGCACAGTCGCCTCGCCGCGGTCAGTGAGGGGGAAGTCGCCTTCGAGCTTGGCCTTCACATCGGCGGAAATAAGGATGCGCTCGTTAAGCCGCTTGGTCAGCGCCTCAAGTCGCGCTCCCATGTTGACGGTCGAGCCCATGGCGGTGTAGCTGCGCTTGAGGCTCGAACCCATCTGGCCGACGAGCGCCTCGCCGGTGTGGATGCCGATGCCGCATTCAAAGAGCTCGATGTCGAGGCCGGCGCGCTTGGTCTTGAAGGCGGCCAGGGCGTAGCGCATCTCCATGGCGCAGCAGACCGCGCGTTGGGCGTGGTCGGGCTGGTCGTCCGGCGCATTCCAGAAAGCCATGATGCAATCGCCGATGTACTTATCGACGGTGCCGTCGTACTTGAAGACCACGGCCGTCATCTCCTCCATGTAATCGTTGAGCACATCCATGACCTCGGACGAGTCACGGTTGTCGCAATACTTGGTGAAGCCGCGGATATCGCAGAACATGACGGTGATGGGCCGCTTCACCCCCCCGAGTTTGACGTTATCGGGGTGGGCCAGCATGTGCTTCATCACCTTTTCGGAAAGGCTGGCGCTCATGGCGGCCTTGATGATCCGTTTCTCTCGCTCCTCACCGAAGAATCGCTTGGTCGGAATCACGCTGGCCATGACGAGCAGGCCGAACTCCGGTCCGGCGACAGGCACCTGCCAGTTTCCGAACCAAAGCGCGGCAAACCCGATCAAACTGACAATCAGCATGGCCAGCAGGCCGATCGGAATCATCGGTGCAATGCCGACGCGGAGCATCAGGTTGCCGGCGATGAAAAGAATAATGGCGTAGACCGGCATCCAGATCCAGGGATCGACCGGGCGGAGGAAATCGTGCTGCAGAATATTGTTAAGGGTATTGAGGTGGGTGACGACCAGAGGCGCATTATTGTCGAGGGGCGTCACGCCGGCATCAGTGCCATTGAAGGTCACGCCAATCACCACCAGCTTGTCCTTAAGCAACGGCAGCTTTTTAAGCGCATCTGAATTTTTGTTGTTCATCTTGTCCGCAAGGGCCGCACCCAGGAAGGAGTAAGGCGCGTGAGCAAAATCCTCCAGGCGTCCCCGGTAATTGATGGTGAAGTTTCCCTGGTTATCAATGGGAATATGGGCCTGGCTGCCGTCGGGTTTCGTCACCACGATTTCGTGTCCGATATTGATGACAACCTGGTCGGGATCGACGCCCCAGAATTGCATCAATGTCTGGAAGTCGAAGGAGGGATAAATCTGACCGCCCACGTTGACGATCAGGTACATTTTCCGGCGCACGCCACCGGTTCCACCTTCCTCATTGGCGAACCCAAAGTAGCTTTCCTTTCTCAGTTCCGGAAAGGGGACCAGGGCCGACTTGGCATAAAACAAATGGGACGTATCACCCACGACATTCTTGAATGGCTTGGTGGGCAGAAGCTCTTCTGTCTTCAGGGCCGGCCTCTCGTCGTTGACCTCGGCGGCGGTGACCAGGTGGGGAAACAGGGAGACTCCCTGCACCAAGGCCTGATCATCTTCATCGAGGGAATCCGCCGGCGGAGCCGTCGTGGCAGGAGCCACGTTTTGTACCGACGAATTAGCCGCCGGCGCCATATTGGCCGAAGAAGGATCGGCTCCAATCATCGTTATGGGAGGAACTGCACTCGAGGCATTCGTGCTCGGGGCGGATGGAGTGGAGGCCGGGGACGTTCCTGATGCCGCCGGGGCCGGTTGCGAGACGGGGGGGGGAGCAGAGGCGGAGGGATTGGCCGTTCCCGGGGCAGGGGAGGAGCCGGGAGCGGGAGCCGCGGAGTTGTCGGAGGGGGCGGAAGCCGGAGTATCCTGCGGGGCAGGAGCCGTTGTTCCCGGAGAGAGTGAAGTTTCGGTGAAAAAGATATCCCAAGCCACCACCTTGGGTTGTTCTGGCTGTAACAGGGCAAGGAACTGTCCGTGGACCGATCTTGGGAAAGGCCATCGGCCCAAACCTCCCTCTTCCGGAGGCGCAATCGATTGGGTATCGATGGCGGTTACAAACAAATCGGGATCAATGGCAAGCGGTGAAACCTTCTTATGCAGATCGTAGCTCAGCGACATCATTCCATCACTCGTAAGATCTTCCCATCGTTGAAAGAAAGAAATGACGGGCAAGATGCCAACGAGTGCAGCCAATCCAACGGCAATGATGGCGGCGATGGCTGTATTGGAGACATCTTTCATGCAGGGATAAGAGGGTATCAGAGTGGCAAACCTCCCGGACTATGGCAAGGCAGGCCGTAAATTACCATTGCGAAAGCGAATCCATTCGCGCACGTTTAGGATCGGCCATAATTTCCCGGGGTCTTTGTGAAGAAAAAGAACAGCGTTCCTAATGTCACGGTCGGGCAGCTCTATACCAATCACGCCAGCCAGTTACAGTTGAAACTTTTGGCCGGGGCGGGAGGTTTGCAGCGACGCATCTCGGAAGGGGCGGTCAACCGCCCCGGTCTGGCACTGGCGGGCTTTTATCGTTCCTTCGCCTTTCAACGGGTGCAGGTCATTGGCAGCGGCGAAACCCAGTATCTTAAGTCGCTTCCGGAAGCCGTCAGCCGCCAGCGGCTGCGGGAACTGTTCAAGCACAAAATTCCGTGCCTTATTTTTGCTCGTAACATCAATCCGCCCCGCATTGTGCTTGAGGAGGCGGAAGAGCAGGACATCGCCGTTTTCAAATCGCCGTTGACCACGATGCGGCTGATCAACACGGCGACGATCTGTTTGGAACTCGATTTCGCTCCGACCGCCAGCGAGCACGGCAGCATGATTGACATCCTCGGCATTGGCGTCCTGGTGCGCGGCGCCAGCGGCATCGGCAAGAGCGAGTGTGTCCTTTCTCTCGTCGAGCGCGGGCACAGTCTCGTCTCGGACGACGTCACAAAAATCCGTTCGCTGGAAGGTCGCGAACTCATCGGCACCTCATCAGATCTTTCGCGCTTTCACATGGAAGTTCGGGGCTTGGGAATTATTAATATCGCAAGCATTTACGGTGTCCGCAGTATTCGCTTTGAAAAGCGGCTCGACATGGTCGTCACCCTGCAGGACTGGCACGAGGTGCCGGAGATCGACCGGATCGGTTTGGAGCAGGACTATTACGAAATCTTGCAAATCAGAATTCCTCATGTCACCATTCCCGTCCGGCAGGGAAGAAACCTTGCCAACTTGGTGGAAGTGGCTGCTTTGGATCAGAAACTGAAAGCCATGGGTCAAAACTCTGCGGTTGAATTTAACGAAAGATTATTGAAAGCTATCGCAAACCGAGATAAGTAAATCCTTTAGGTTACAACAAAACATGGCATCCGCAGCTAAGAACAAAGAATCGGGCGTATCGATCGTGAGGGATCTCGTGATCGGAAATAAATTGGGGCTTCATGCCCGCCCGGCCGCGATGTTTGTGCGCATAGCCAATCGTTTTTCCTCTGATATCACGGTGGAAAAAGACGGCGAGGAGATCAACGGCAAGAGCATCATGGGCTTGATGTTACTGGCTGCTGGATGCGGTTCCCGTCTCAAAGTCACCGTGAATGGCTCTGACGCCAATGACATGGTCAAAGCCATCGAGGAATTAATAGCTCGCAAATTCGACGAAGAGTGAGCAATTTGGCGCCGATGCCAGACGAGTCGTCGGAAAGCCCAAAATCCACAGCGGAAGAAAGATACAAGGGGACGCCAGTTTCCCCCGGCATTGTTGTTGGTCCGTTGCTTTTCCTCTACGAAGACGAGCATCTCGTCCGCAAACGCCGCATCCGGCCCGAGGATGTTGCAGGTGAAATCACTCGCTTCGAGGCGGCGCTGCTCAAAACGCACCAGCAGATCCAGGCCATCCGCAATCAGCTCGCCAGCTCCATCGGAGAGGCCGACGCCAGCATCTTCGACGCCCATATCCTGCTACTTGAAGACACCTCTTTGATCGAGTCGGTCAAGGAGCAACTCCAGAGCCGGCTGGTCAATGTCGAGTTCGCTTACGAGCAGGTCGTGCGCACCTTCAGCCGCAAGATGCGCGAGCTTAACGACGATTATTTTCGCGAACGCGCGGGCGACTTTATTGATGTATCCCGGCGCGTCCTGCGCAATCTGCAGGGAAAGGTCGACGCCGAACTGCGCAGCCTCGACACGCCATCCATCGTCCTGGCCCACGACCTGGCGCCGTCTGATACAGCCGGCCTCGATCGCAAGATGGTGCTCGGCATGGTGACCGAAGCCGGCAGCCGCACCTCCCATACGGCGATCATGGCCCGGTCGCTGAACATGCCGGCAGTGGTCGGTCTGCGCGGTGTGCTTGGAAAATATGAGCCCGGCACCGAGGTGCTGCTCGATGGCTACGAAGGCCTGCTCATCATCAATCCGAGCGAGCAGACCAAGACCGACTACGGCCAGCGCGAAAAACAACATCACGAGGTCGAGGTCAAACTCGACGCCTTGCGCGAGACGCTTGCTATCACGGTGGACCAGCGCCGGATCATCGTCTCGGCCAATATCGAAGTCCTGGAGGACCTGCCGTTGCTCAAGGAGCACGGGGCCGAGGGCGTCGGCCTGCTGCGCACCGAGTACCTTTTCCTCAACCAGGATGAATCACCGAGCGAGGACCAGCAGGTGGACATGTATGTCCAGATGGCCCGCGCCTCCAAGCCGCACCATCTCATCATCCGCACGCTCGACATCGGTGGTGACAAGAAACGGCCCCATCTCGGCATCGAGATGGAGATCAACCCCTTCCTCGGTTACCGAGGAATTCGCTATTCGCTGGGCCGGCCCGATCTCTTTCGCGTCCAACTGCGCGCCATCTGCCGCGCCAGCGCGGAGGGCAATGTCCGGATCATGTTCCCGATGGTCTCCGACCTGGGCGAATTGAAAGCCGCCCGGCGCATCCTCGACGAAGTGCGGGAGGAGCTGCGGAGCCAGAACGTGCCCCAGGCCGAAAAGATCGAAGTGGGCGTGATGATCGAGGTGCCTTCCGCCGCGCTGACCGCTGACATGCTTGCGCGCCACGTCGATTTCTTCAGCGTCGGCAGCAACGACCTGATCCAGTACACGCTGGCCATTGACCGCGGCAACGAAAAGGTTGCGGGACTCTATCAGCCCGCCCATCCCGCCGTACTGCGGCTCTTGCAGACCGTGGTCGAGGCCGCGCACCGGAACAACATCTGGATCGGGGTGTGCGGCGAGATGTCCGCCGACGTTGTGCTCATACCCGCCCTGGTCGGCCTGGGCGTCGACGAATTGAGCGCGGGTGCCGCATCGATCCCGCGCATCAAGCGAGCCATCCAGGCCATCAATTACGAGGAAGCCCGGCAATTGGTGGCCCGGTGCGTGTTGAGCGAGTCAGTCGAGGCCAACCAGGCCGAGCTGGAGCAGACCGCGCGGCGGCTTTATCCCGAAATTCTTTGAAGCAGACCGGTTCGACCGCCCCCTGCGTCAACGAATTAGGGATGACCAATATTTTCCATTACACATCCGATCTTGCGGTGGCTTTGCGGCCACCTTGTCCTTGCCCTCTATTCGCCCCCGGATAAACTAAAAATCTATGCAAGTGCTTATCCTGGCCGCCGGCTACGCCACGCGGCTTTATCCGCTCACGCTCAACCAGCCCAAGCCCCTCCTGCCCGTCGCCGGCAAGCCGATGCTTGAACACATCATCGACCATCTCGCCACCGTCAAGGACCTCGGTGAAATGTTCATCGTCACCAACCAGAAATTCGTTTCCCACTTCACCGCCTGGTCGGAGAAATACCGGAAGGAAAAGACCGCGTTCAATTTCAAGATCATCAACGACGGCTCGACCAGCGACAACGACAAACTCGGCGCCATTGGCGACATCCATCTCGTCATCACGAAGGAAAACGTCAAGGGTGACCTCGTGGTGGTCGCGGGTGACAATCTCTTCGACCAATCCCTGGCGCCATTCTTCGATTATGCCCGCTCGCTCCAGAAACCGGTGCTGGCCGTCTACGACGTCGGCGATCTCGATGCGATCAAGAAGTACAACAGCATCACGCTCGACCAGGACGGCGTCATCACCTTCTTCGAGGAAAAGCCGAAGAATCCGACCAGCACGCTCACCGGCATTGCGCTCTATTATTTCCCGGCCAATGTCGTGGAGATGATCAAGACCTACATCGCTGAGGGCAATAATCCCGACCAGCCCGGCCGCCTCATCCAATGGCTCTATCCGCGCACAGCGGTGTATACCTGGCGTGTGCCCGGCCGCTGGTTTGACATCGGCAGCAAAGAAACGCTGGAAGAAGCCGACCGCGTCTTCCGGTCCTAGGCGAATCTACTCATGCCCGCCCGCCTGACAGCGATCAACACGACGCGCGGAGTCAGGTTGGCGGAATGCGCGCGCATCGCCGACACGTTTTACACCCGGCTGGTCGGCCTGCTCCGCGACAAGCAGCTCCAGCTCGGCGACGGTCTCTGGATCAAGCCCTGCAATTCGATCCACAGCATCGGGATGCAATTTGTTTTCGATGCGGTTTTCTTCGACAAGGATTACCGTGTTGTCCATCTCGTCTGCGAAATGAAGCCGTGGCGAATTTCCAAGATGGTTTTTTCCGCGCAAAGCGTCCTCGAACTTCCTGCTGGAATCATTTCCCAGACGGCAACCGAGCTGGGCGACCAGTTCGAGATGCGGCAGGAAGATATTCGCATCGCACGCTAAAAATCATTCGCGACGAAGCTTGGTTGAACGACAGGCGGGGCTGGCCGCCATTATTAGACCGTCGCTCTAACTTACAGATATTCCCGCGGGTCAGTGATGTGGCCGGTGAGGGCCGAAGCCGCCACGGTGTAGGGCGAGGCGAGATAGACCTTCGATTCCTTGTGGCCCATGCGGCCGGGAAAATTCCGGTTCGTCGCCGAGATACACGAGAGCGGCTTGTTCATCCGTCCGAAGGTATCGACCGGGCCGCCGAGGCAGGCCGCGCACGAGGCGTTTTCGGTCATCTGCACACCGGCCGACTCGAGGATGCTCCAGACGGTCTGGTCGCCCCACTTCGTGGTCTGCAGTTCATGCACGACATCGGGCGTGGCGGGCACGCCGAAGGTATCGATCTTCACCGAGCGGCCCTTCAGGATCTCGGCGAAGGCGAGGAAGTCGGAAGTTTTGCCGCCCGTGCACGAGCCGACATAGGCGCGGTCGAGCTGAATCTTGCCCAGTTCCTTGGCCAGGGCGCGATGGCCCGGGTCGGGATGCTGCGCGACGGTCGGTTCCAGCCTGGAAAGATCGACCACATCGTCGTAAACGAAGCTTTGCTCCTTGTCGACTTCCACCGGGGTGTAGTCCGACTTGGTGCCGTTGCGCTTCGTCCGTTCATCGACGTAGGCGAAGGTCTTTTCATCGGCCGGGAAAACGCCGTTCTTGCCGCCCGCCTCGATCGCCATGTTGGCGATGGTCATGCGGTCGTCCATGGAGAGCGAATGAGCGCCCGGGCCCTCGTACTGCATGGCCCGATAGGTGGCGCCGTCGGAGCTGATCTCGCCGATGATATGGAGAACCACGTCCTTGGCCATCACGCCCTTGGGCAGCTGGCCCTCGAGGTAGAAGCGCATGGTCGCCGGCACCTTGATGAGGAGCTTGCCGGTGCCCATGATGAAGCCCGCGTCGGTGTTGCCGATGCCGGTGGCGAACATGTTGAACGCTCCCGCCATGCAGGTGTGGCTGTCGGTGCCGAAAAGGATTTCGCCCGGGCGCGTATGGCCCTTGGCCGGCAGCGCGGTGTGGCAGACGCCGGCGTAGCGCTCGCCGTACTGGCGCTTGAGCTGGCCGCGCGAGGTGTCAAAAATCCAGTGCCCGTTCGGGTCATCGATCACGTCGTAGAAATAGGGGAGGCCCTGCTCCTGCACGAAGGCACGGAGGATGTCGACGTTGCGGTTGGAAAGGGAGTCGGCGGTAAAGATGTAGTGGTCCGGGATGATGACGATCTTGTTCTTGTCCCAGACCTTGGCTTTCTTGCCGAACTCGCGCTTGAACACGCCGATGGTTCCCGGCCCGCACACGTCGTGGGTCAGGAGAATATCGGCATTCACCCAGACATTCTCGCCGGGCGCCACATGGGTCTTGCCACTGGCGCGGGCGAGGAGCTTTTCAGTCAACGTCATAGGAGGAACAGCCTAGCCTACTTTTGGGCGGTTGTCATCACTGTTGCGGGGGAGGGATGGTATCCTCATTTGAGAATAGAGCATTCTCTAGGAGCTTGCTGAAAAAGGGGCAAGGTTTGTAAGCAAATGGACATAAAGGGGAATGGGAGTGATAAAAAGTCAGTCCCGGAGGCTCGATCTTGAAGGGAATGTGCTCAATTTGTGAGCGCATTCATCACTGACGGTC
>JAJSLK010000076.1 GCA_021272165.1 Methylacidiphilales bacterium | reverse complement strand
TGTCCGCCCCAGACTCCTTCTCGCCCTGGTAAATGCGGTTCTAATAAAGCCCAAACCTTATCCGTGATATCGTGTCGTCGATGTGCGGGAAGCATTCCTTATTATTCTCATGCTTTTCATCTCGTGACTACACTATCTAGGCAAATAAATCTCGCAGCAACGTGCATACCGGGATTTTACCCTGCTCCAGCTCGACTTCCACGGCATCAAATCGGTAGTGAATATCCTCGCGATCAAGGAGTTCCAGATAACGCCTCGCCGCGTGCCGCAACGCCTCCTGCTTCTCCGCGCCAATTGTCTCCGCTGGCCGGCCAAAACTGAACCCGGCGCGGGTACGCACCTCCACAAAAGCGAGGATGTCGCCGTCGCGGCAGACCAGATCGATTTCACCTCCGGTGACCCGGTAATTGCGGGTCAAGACACGATAGCCCTGCCGACGCAAAAATGCCGCCGCCACCCGCTCACCATAATTCCCGATTTCCGTCGTTGTCGGCAGCGATGGCGCTGAAACGCTCTCGTATCGGCTTAAACGTTCGACGATGAATTGGACAAGGGCCGTGAAGGGTAAGGGCACGCGCGTGTTCCGGGGTTCCGTAGCCTTTATGATTCTCCAAACCATAGGCCGGGTAAAGCGCGGCGAGCTCCCGCATGGCCCGGTCGCGGGCCACTTTGGCAATGACCGAGGCCGCGGCGATGGAGGGACACAGGCCGTCGCCATCGATAATGGTCAGCTCGATGCCCGGCAATCCGGCCTTCTGGTTGCCATCGACCAGACAAAGATGCGGCCGCAGGGCGAGCCCCTCAACCGCCCGGCGCATGGCCAGCAGGCTGGCCCGGAGGATATTGTGGGTATTGATCTCCTCCACCGAGGCAATGCCGATGGACCATCGGACCTCCCCATGTGAGCAAAGAAACTCTCCCAGCTCCTCGCGGAACTCGGGCGTCAGGAGCTTCGAGTCGCGCAGATGACGGTGCCTCAGCCCATCCGGCAGGATCGCCGCTGCCGCGTAAACCGGCCCCGCCCAGCAACCGCGCCCCACTTCGTCGACCCCCGCGACAATCGTCACCCCCTCCGACCGCAAACGTCGCTCGTAGGTCCAGCGAAGAGAAGGGCGGCGTTTGACCATGGCATCAAAAGTGTTTCAGCGCCTGCAAATTTAGTCAGTCCTTTGATCAAGAAACAAGCACGTCCGGCCTCAATTTACTTTTGCGAAAGAAAAATGTTTAGCGAAATATCAGGACGAGCCGGATGGTTCCGGCGATCCCAGGGCCCTGGCATCGGTTCGTGGTTTTCCAACAGCGTACATCGGTCGCGCCGAACAAAGGTTATTTCCAAAGACTCCGGAAAAACCAGACTCCTGACCGCCAATTGCTGGGCGATATTGTTCCCATGCAAATGTACAACCGCGTGGGTAGAGGACAAATTCGCAAATGCCCTAAGCGCCTTGTAGTACCAAATGTCGTCCATGACCTCGCGAAAGCCATGAAATTCACCGACAATCTGCCGCATGCATCGCAATAACGATGGATCTATCTTCTCAAAGATGTCCCACTCGTCTCCTTCAATATCCATCTTCAGTATGATTTCCTGGCCTTGCTTCTGCGCTTCCCGTAGTAGTTCCGTTAGAGAACAGGTCCCAGCATCCCCTTGGCTCTCGGCCGCAATGCGTTTGGAATGAAATTTGAAAAGCGGGTGCATTTGGGGAGCAGCGGAAACAGTATGGTCATATTGCTCAACAGGAATCCCCCGGCGCGCAATGTCCAAATCCCATGAGACATCATTTCCAATTCCCAGGGAAATGGCCTTATTTACACCTTCAAAATCATCGAGCATGACGTAGCCGCCGTCCCGTTGACGACCTAACCTTGTCTTTCCTCTGTCTTCGGATTGAAAAGGCCGCAAAATCCTCCCTAATTCTTCCAGTCGAGGTGCGCTTTGCTCCGGCAGATAATTTTTTTGAAACAACAGCCAGATAAGCCGCTCCCAAAAGCCACGGGCAAGCAAAGCAGCCCATTCCATCGCAACTGGCTGCTTCGTGGTTTTATACTGATCTTTCATCGTGGGCTTTGAGCAAGAATTTTCGACTTGGTGATAGTCCTCGTATCCTCTAAAAATCTATACAGGTCGTTAGCACAGATAAAGGTGACATGAACTCGAGTTCTCTTCACATAGTTGCCTTCGTCATTGTATTTACTCTTCTAGGTTGCCAACCATCATGGCCTGCCCCCGCTTGGACTCAAGCAGCTACTCTTTCTTCAGCGCGCATCGGACACACAGCAACACTTTTAAAAGATCATAGCATCTTAATTGTCGGAGGATGGAATGGGTCAGAGGAATTGGGAAGCGTGGAAATTTACAATCCTTCCGAGAATACCTTTACCCCAGTTGGAAGCATGCATTCCCCACGAACCAATCATACCGCAACCCTTTTGCCTGATGGCCGGGTATTGGTGGTAGGGGGACAATTTCAAGGACATACGCTTGCCGGCGCCGAATTATACGATCCAACGACAGCATCGTGGGTAAATACTGGCAATCTTCATCTTTCGCGATCTTATCATACCGCCACACTTTTAAACACTGGTCAGGTTCTGATAACAGGTGGCAACCCACTGGGCATCTTCCCCGGTTAATGCACAAGGCGCACCGGCAGGAAGCGCCTTGGATATCTCCGAGTTATATGATCCAGGGACTGGAAAGTGGACGATTACCGACAGCCTGCATACGGCTCGATATGTTCATGCAGCCACTTTGCTGCAAAATGGATGTGTTTTGGTCACCGGCGGCCTTAGTGGCAAAGGGAATGGTGATGCCCTCGCCAGCGCTGAACTTTATAACCCTCTGACAAGAGTTTGGACGGAAACGGCCAGTCTTCCCAACGAAATGATCAATCATACTTCCACTCTGCTTCCGAATGGCAAAGTATTAGTCGTTAGCGGACAACGCCAAGGTGTGATGTCCTCTGATGCCGAACTTTACGATCCCTCCAAAGGCACTTGAACCCCCACGCAAAGCCTCAACTACCGCCACTCTTTTATCAGATGGAAGGGTCTTGATTGTGGCCGGGGCTCATGACCCAAACGTTATCAGTAGCGTGGAAGTGTATCAGCCTGAATCCAGCACCTGGGAAATGTTGACCAGTCTTAACACAGGTCGTTTCCTGCATACCGCAACTGAATTGCCCGACGGTCGGGTTTTAGTAACGGGAGGCGGTTATGCGCTGGGTTCTCCCACCTTTATCCTATCCAGCACGGAACTTCTACGTTTCAAGCCCGCTGAGAAACAAGAACTGGGAACTATTAACCACCGAAATTTCTCATTCCCGTTCTTTTTCGAAAGACTAATCACCCTCACCACCTGCGTCCTGATCATTACTGCTTGCACGGTAATTGTTACCGCCTGCGTGGTGATTCTTTTGGGCGCGTGGCTGATCTTCTTTCTGGTTCAGCGCTGGCGCAGGCCCCCATCATGACCGTGACGGTGACCTCCGCAGCAATTTACCCTAATTAGCCGTTCCGCCTGATCCCGTCCCATTCTTCCTAAAGCGGTGCCCGTTCCACAGATCAGGCCGCGGCCGCTTCTTCCTTGGTCGCCTTGGCCTTGCGCGCTTTTTCCTTCTTGGCTGCGGCGGACTTCACCCGCTCCTTGACTAGGAGAGCTTCCTTGCCCTTGCGGCCGCGGAGATAAAAGAGCTTGGCGCGGCGGACTTTGCCCTCGCGTTCGACCTCGATCTTTTCAATGCGAGGCGAATTCAGCGGGAACACGCGCTCAACGCCTTCGCCGTAGCTGATGCGGCGCACGGTAAAACTCTCATTCAGGCCACGGCCCTTGTGACCAATGACTACGCCCGAAAAGACCTGCGTGCGTTCCTTTTCACCTTCCTTGACGCGGGTGTGGACTTTGACGGAATCGCCCACGCGGAACGGGACGTGTTTCTTGATTTGTTCGCCTTCGATTTTTTCGATCAGTTTCATAGGGGGTCTTGGTTTGAGTTAAGCTTTAAAAGGTCGGGGCGAATGCGCTCCGTACGGCGACGGCTCTGTTCGTGGCTCCATTCTTCAATTTTTCCATGGTGGCCGGAAAGAAGAATCTCGGGCACGCGCCAGCCGCGGAATTCCTCCGGGCGCGTATATTGCGGGCCTTCGAGCCACGGGCGATCGGCGCCGAACGATTCGGTCTGCGTGCTCGCCTCGTTGCCGACGACATTCGGCAAAAGCCGGACGACCGCGTCGATCACGACCAGCGCCGCCAAAGCGCCGTTGGTTAAAATAAAATCGCCCAGGCTCAATTCCTCGTCGACCAGATGTTCGCGGACGCGTTCGTCGACGCCTTCATAATGGCCGCAGACAAAAACGATCCGGTCGAGCCCGGTCAGCTCACGCGCCTTGGCCTGGTCAAAGCGGGAACCGCCCGGTGTAAGCAAAATGATCCGGCCCGGCTTTTCCGCCTTGGTCTGGACATCCTCCACCGCGGCAAAAATCGGCTCGCACTTCAGCAGCATGCCGGGTCCGCCCCCGTAGGGCTTCTCGTCAACCGTGCGATGCTTGTCGGTCGCATAATCCCGCAATTGATGAAGCTGGATGTCGACCTGCCCGCCACGCTGGGCGCGCCCGAGGATGGAGGCATCGAGCGGGCCTCGCAGGATCTCGGGGAAGAGGGTGATGACGTCAATGCGCATGATGAGAAATTTTTGGACAGGATTAACGGGATTTACAGGATTGGAAAAAATTGTCTCCGCTCAGTTGCCTTTTAAAATCATGTTAATCTTGTCAATCCGGTCTAAAATCCCTCAGGTGTTTTCGACCACCTCGACCGCGAGATGATCGCCGGCCTTGTTGGCCGCGTTGATGAGGGAGCGGATGGCGCTGATGGTCCGTCCGCCCTTGCCAATTACCAGCCCGACGTCGGAAGGGTGCAGGCTGACGCGATAGACCGTCTCGTTTTCCCCGGCCTTTTCGCTGATCTGGACGTCGTCCGGGTTATCGACGAGGCTGCGCACCACAAAATCGAGGAAGTGTTTCATGAGAGCGCACGGGCAGAGTGGAACGGGGTTAGGCAGCGGCGGTTTCGGCGGTTTCCTTGGCCGACTTGGCGCGAGCCTTCTTGAGCAGGCTGCGGACGGTGTCGGAAGGACGGGCGCCGTTCTTGATCCAGTGGTCGGCGCGGTCGAGCTTCACGGTCGAGTTGTCGCCCTTCTTCTTCGGATCGTAGGTGCCGATGAGTTCGAGGAATTTGCCGTCACGCGGGCTGTGCTTGTCCGCCACCACAATGCGGTAGTAGGGACTGTTCTTGGTGCCGTCGCGGCGGAGTCGGATAATCACTGCCATAAGTATGTTTCTAGTTGGGTTACTATCGCCTGCTCATTAAATTGCGCAGCATCTTGTCCGGGCTTCCGCCACGGTTGAGCCGCTGCATCATCTTTTTCATCTCCTCGAACCGATGCAAGAGTTCGTTGAGGTCCGTCACGCTGGTGCCGCTGCCGCGCGCAATGCGCTGCCGCCGGCGGGCGTTCAGGACGGCCGGGCGGGACCGCTCCTCGAGGGTCATGGAGCGAATCATCGCCTCGACCCGGCGAAGCGATTTCTCACCATCGACCGAATCTGGCATCTTAGGCATTCCCGGTATCATGCCAAGCAGATTTTGCAGGGGGCCCAGCTTGCGGATCATTTTGATCTGGTCGAGGAAGTCCTGCAGATCGAACGAATTCTTGGCCAGTTTGGCCGCCATCTTCTCGGTCGAGACCGCGTCAAACTCGGTCTGGGCCTTCTCGACCAGCCCCACGATGTCGCCCATCCCCAGCAGCCGCCCGACCAGCCGTTCCGGCTGAAAAAGTTCAATGGCATCAATTCCCTCCCCGGTACCGAGGAACCGGATCGGCACCTTTGTGACCCGCTGGAACGAAAGCGAGGCGCCCCCGCGTGTGTCGGCATCAAACTTGGACAGGATTAGCCCGGTCAGCGGAACGCGGCTGTGAAACGCCTGCGCCACCTTCACCGCCGTCTGGCCTGTGGCGGCATCGGCCACCAGCAAAGTTTCCTGCGGCTCCCACGTCTTGCCCACGGCCTCAAGTTCCGCCAGAAGCGAGTCCTCCACATCGAGCCTTCCCGCCGCGTCAAAGATCGCGACCTCGACCCGCAATCGCGCGATTTCCTCCCGCGCCAGTTCCGCTACCCTGGCGGGACTCTTTTCCCCGGGGAAAGTAAGAACGGTAATGCCCGCTTGCTTGCCGAGGATTTCCAATTGCTGGATGGCCGCGGGCCGGGCCAGGTCGCCCGCAACGAGAACGACATGCTGCTTCTGCTTCTTGAACCATGCCGCCAGCTTGCCCGCCGTCGTCGTTTTGCCCGCGCCGTTCAAACCGCAAAGTAGAATGCGCAACGGCCGGTTCGGGGTCAGCTCTTTCGTCTCGCTTCCAAAAATCGCCAGCAACTCGTCATGGACGATCTTGATAAACTGCTCACCGGGGCGAATGCTGGCCAGGACCTCGGCCCCGAGTGACTTCTTCTTCACCTCGTCGCAGAATTCCTTGGCGACCTGATAGTTCACATCGGCCGCGAGCAGCGCCAGGCGCACCTCGCGCACAGCATCGGCCACGCTGCTTTCGCTCAGCTTGCCATAGCCGCGCAGCGTCTTGAAAACGCCCTGCAGCTTCTCCTTCAGAAGATCGAGACTCATGGAACGGCCATTTTAGCCGCTATTTCGGCGTCTGTCACCCTGAGCCTTCCCCTCGTTCCCTAGTTGCAACTTGGGGGACGAGGGGAGAAATGGGAAACCCTCCCGGCTCCGGCTGCCGAAACTTCCACAAAAAGCATTGCCGGAGGCAGCATTGCGGATATACTCAAGGATTCTCATGGCACTTGAAACCGGCAGTGACGTTATTGAAGTCGAAGGCAGGGTGATCACCATCCTGCCCGGCACCATGTTTCGCGTCGAGCTGGACAACAGCAAGCACGTTGTCCTGGCCCATATCTCGGGCAAGATGCGCAAACGCTTCATCCGCCTCACCCCCGGTGATCGCGTGAAGATGGAAATGTCGCAGCACGACCTCACCAAGGCGCGCATCGTCTACCGGCTCGATTCCAAGTCGTCCCCCCGCCCGAGCCCCGCGGCTTAATCCCCTTTCCTTTCCGCGAACCGCCGGTCGCGCCCTTCATCTTAAAACTATGCCCTCCTTCGACGTTGTCTCCGAAGTCGACATCATGGAGGTCAAAAACGCCCTCGACCAGGCTCAGAAGGAACTCGCCAACCGCTTCGACTTCCGCGACGCCAAGGCCGAGATCGTCCTCGAAAAGGAATCGATCAAGCTCAGCGCCGTCGACCAGTTCAAGATCAACGCGCTGGAAGAAATCGTCCTGGGCAAGCTCGCCCGCCGCAACGTCAGCCTGAAAAATATCGAGCGCAAGGACGCCGACATTTCCCCGCTCGGCCATGCCCGCAAGGAACTCAAGCTCAAGCAGGGCCTCGAAACCGATATCGCCAAGACCATCGTCCAGGCCATCCGCGACACCAAGCTCAAGGTCCAGGCCCAGATCCAGGACCGCCAGGTCCGTGTCACCGGCAAAAACCGCGACGATCTCCAGACCGTCATCGCGGCGCTCCGCGGTAAGGAATTCCCCGTGGCGCTCAACTACACCAATTTCCGCGCGTGAACCATTGGCTGGTCAAGAGCGAGCCGGAAGCTTATTCGTTCGCGCAGCTTTGCCGGGACAAAACGACAGCATGGACCGGTGTCCGCAACTACACCGCGCGCATTAATCTCCGCGCCATGGCGAAGGGCGACGAGGTCTTCTTTTACCACAGCGTCACTGACAAGGCCGTCGTCGGGATCGCCACGGTCGTCAAAACGGCCTACCCCGATCCGACCGTCGAGCCGGACGAAAAAGCCGAGTGGGTCTGTGTCGATCTCAAGGCTGGCAAAGCCTTCCCGCGCCCTGTCACACTCGATGAAATGAAAGCCACCAAGACCCTGAAGGACCTTGTCTTCCTCCGCCAGTCGCGGCTCTCCGTCTCGCCCGTCGGCGACAAAGAGGCGGCGGTCCTGCGGAAACTGGGGGGCCTCTGATCACGCTTTCCTTCTTACCTCACACCCGCTAATCGGTAGAATTGTCATTTAATTGCCATGATCCAACGCCTCCTTCTTTCTCTGCTCATCCTGAGTTTGTTTCAAAACGTGAATGCCCAGGCCACGGCTCCCGCAGCCGCGACCAAGCCCACCCCGACACCGTCCGTTGTCGTCGATCCCACCTCGAAGCTGATTTCCGAGGCGATCCTCCAAATGAACAAAAACGACCTGGACGGTTCCCTGGCCACGATCAACAAGGCTATTCAACTAGATCCGAAAATCCCCGGCTCCTACGTCCTGCGCGCGTCAATCTATTACCAGAAAAAGCAATGGGACCTCGCCCAGGCCGACTTCACCACCGCATCGAATCTGAGCCCAAAGAACGTGGTGATCAAATTCAACATGGTTGAAATCAAATTCATCCAGAAGAAATATGACGAAGCCCGGGCGGGTTATCTGGAGCTGCAAAATGACTCCGACATGGGCGATCTCGCCAAGTTCAAGGTCTTCCTCTGCGACGTCCTGGGCAAGCATGACCAGCAAGCCGCGCAGGAATTCGCCGCCTTCAACAAGGCCGGGGAAAACCCCTCCTATTATTACAGCAATTTTGTCTGGTCGATGCTCCACCAGAACGTCCCGGACGCCCGGGACTGGCTCGCCTCAGCCGAGCGCATCTACTCGCCCCGCAAAAATAATTATTACCAGTCGACCCTCCACGACGCCGGGTTCCTGCCCCTGCCGCCGCTCCCCTCCCCGGCGCCGTAATTACGACGCCGCCGGCGCGGTTTCCGCCGCTGGAGCGACCGTTACCGGCTCCAGCAGGTGCGCCACTTCCTCCTGCACGGCCTGGAGTTCGTTCAGCTTGAGCCCCGGATCGTCGATCAGCCACACCTCGCCGCTGGGCAGGTGCTCGTAAACCAGCACGGACACATTTTCATTCCGCTGCCGCTCGATCTGCCGCAATACTTTCTTCCGCTCCAGCATCAGCGCCAGGATGTAGCGGGCATTCCGCGTTGCCGGGGCGCCTTCCGCCATAAGTCGGCGTAGCAGGCTCTCCGCATCGTCCTTGCGCAGTGTCTCCGGTTCCGGCGGAGGGGCCGGAACAAAATCGGTCTGCCAGGCCGAAAGCGGCTCGATGTTCTCATTGCGCGCCTGCCAGGCGTCCGCACTAAGATCGACCCGCGCATAAACACCGTCGCGCCAGTAAAGCGCCGAAAAAACCCGTTCTCCCTTTTCAAAAGCCTTCCCCGTGGCCGCGCATTGCAAAGCCCGGGGTTGAATGTTCCATTCCTGTGTCAACATAAGTAAGGCGAAAAATTGTAGGATCGCGGCCCCAACCTGTCACGAGTTAACACGCGAAAGCCGTACTGTCCTGAATAACAAAATTCGCCGGATTCTGCCGCGAAAGTTTCCGCAATTATCTCCTGAGCAATGCCAAAACCACGATTATTTTGCCCCGGTTGGAGCTTAATTCCGCACCGGAAGTGACCGACCGGACAAATCGACAATTTTTTTGCAAGTTCGGTCTGACTCATGCTTCAATCCCCTTCACTCTATGGCATACAAAGACATCACCCCTCCGTCCGGCGGCAAAATTTCGATCAAGGACGGCGTCCTTTCCGTTCCCGACCAACCGATCATCCCCTTCATCCGCGGCGACGGCACCGGCCCCGACATCTGGGCGGCGAGTGAGCGCGTCTTCGATGCCGCGGTGAAAAAAGCCTACAGCGGCAAAAAGAAAATTTCCTGGTTTGAGGTCTATGCCGGCGAGACCTCCAAGAACAAATTCGACAACTGGCTCCCCGATGACACCATCGAGGCCTTCAAGGAATTCCTCGTCGGCATCAAGGGTCCGCTCACCACGCCGGTGGGTGGCGGCATCCGCTCGCTCAACGTCGCCCTGCGTCAGCTCCTCGATCTCTACGTCTGCCTGCGCCCCGTCCAATATTTCCAGGGCGTACCCAGCCCGGTGAAGCATCCCGAAAAGGTAAACATGGTCATCTTCCGCGAAAACACTGAGGACATCTATGCCGGCATCGATTTCCAGGCCGACAGCGAACCGGCCCTCAAGCTGATCTCCTTCCTCAAGGAAAATTATCCCAAGGACTTCAAGAAGATCCGCTTCGGCGCCGATTTCCCCGGTTCTGTCGGTATCGGCATCAAGCCGGTCTCCAAGCCCGGCACCGAACGCCTCGTCCGCGCGGCGATCAAGTACGCCGTCGACCAGAAGCAGAAGTCGGTCACCTTCGTCCACAAGGGCAACATCATGAAGTACACCGAAGGCGCCTTCCGCGACTGGGGCTACGACCTCGCCAAGAAGGAATTCGGCGCGGTCGAGATCGACGGCGGTCCCTGGTGCAAGCTCCCCAACGGCACCATCATCAAGGACGCCATTGCCGACATCACACTCCAGCAGGTACTCACCCGCGCGGAGGATTTCTCCGTCATCGCCACGCTCAATCTCAACGGTGACTATCTCTCCGACGCGCTCGCGGCGCAGGTTGGTGGCATCGGCATCGCCCCCGGCGGCAACATCAACTACATCACCGGCCATGCCATCTTCGAAGCAACCCATGGCACCGCGCCCAAGTACGCCAACCAGGATGTCGTCAACCCCGGCTCGGTCGTCCTCTCCGGCGAGATGATGTTCCGTTACCTAGGCTGGAGCGAAGCGGCCGACTTGATCCTCAAGGGCCTCAATGGCGCCATCGCCAGCAAGAAAGTCACGTATGATTTTGCCCGGCAGATGGAAGGCGCCACCAAGATCAAGTGCTCCGAGTTCGGCGACAACATCATCGCCCACATGTAAGTGTTGTGCCCGACCGTTAGGGTAGCCGCCGATGTCCCCATCGGCGGTTTACAAAAAAGCCCGGCTTATGCCGGGCTTTTTTGTGACCATCTCCAGCTCAGGATCATCCTTTGGCCAATCCGCTCTCTCTCAGGATATACTCTCCCACGCTCGTGTTGGCATACCATTGTTGAAGATGGGCGCGGGCATTGTGGATCATGGTCAAAAGCGCTTTCTTGTCCTCCAGCGCCCGCGTCACCACGCGGATCAGATCCTTCTCTTCGCATCCGTAATAGAGCGCATGGACGCCGTCCACGAGCGGCTTGTACCGGTAAATCGTCGGATAGTTGATGACCGGCACGGTGCCGCATATGATGGACTCATAATGCCGGCCACATTCCCAACCGGAACCTTCCGGCGACCAGGCCAGCCAGGACCGCGCCAGTCGCTTTTTGAATTCGTCGGGGCTGATGCGCTCGTCAGGAATGTCAACGACCACTCCCATCTTCTGCAATTCCGCCAGAAGCCGGACGCCGTCCGTCCGAACCGTCGTCTTGGGATTTTCCCCCACATAAAAAATATCGGTGGTTTTCTCCTCGGCGCGGACTTCGCGAAAATCGTATCGCTCCGGCCCGACATGCAACGGGAGCGGATGAATCTTCGCTATCGCCTCCTGGAATAACCGTTGCCGCCGGATATTGGTCACGTCACCGTTCTTGGGAGTCGTGGAGAGAAAAACATGCCATCGGTTCTGCGAAATCTCCCGTTTGAAAAAAGCCCGGATGTGGGGAAACAAAAAGAAATACTCGGAGGAGATGAGCATCGTGTCCGAGACATCATAAGCGATGATGGACACGTTGGCCGCCGACGCGATCCGGATGACAAAATAGGGAGTAAGCGAAGCGGGAAACGCCAGATGCTGAAAAACCGACACGATGTTTTTGAAAAGCGACCGGTGTCGATTCCAGAGGACTTTCTGTATCCCTCCCACCACAATCAAGCTGTAGCGCCCACGGGAAACGTCCCGCAAAAGTTCGCGTAGTTTCCTGAGCGTGATCGGCTGCTTGCCCCCCCGTTCCAATCGTCCCCTGGAATGATTGATGGCAACATGGGTGGTCCTGTCCGGGAAAATGATCTGAAAAAAGCTGTCGCAGGCGATTTCCAAAACTTCAAACGGCTCATGACGAGATGCATGCTCCTGACTCATGGAGTCCTTGAGTACACGAAGCCTCGCGTTCTGCACAACCCTAAATCCCGACTGGACTTAAGTGACATTGCCTGACGAAGAGGAGGTCTCTTGCTGCACCCCATCTCGACATTCCAGGACGAAAGCGGTAGCCTCCACCGATGGACCCGCTTTTACGTCTGCTGGAGGAAAACGCTCTCGCCACCCATGAGATTCTTGCCGCCCAGCTCGACACCACGCCTGCCGAGATCAAAAAACGCATCCGGCAGTTGGAGCACGACCGCGTCATCCTCGCCTACAAGGCGATCGTCGACGACGAGCGTGCCAAGCGCACCCACGTCAAGGCCGTCATCGAGGTCCGCATCACTCCCGAACGCGAGGGCGGCTTCGACCGCGTCGCCAGCCGCATCGCCCAGTACCGCGAGGTCAGCTCCTGCTTTCTCATGAGCGGCGGGTTCGATCTTCTCGTCTTTGTCGAGGGCGACACCCTCCAGGAAGTCGCCGGCTTTGTCTCGGAAAAGCTTTCCACCCTTCCCGGTGTTCTTTCCACGGCCACCCACTTCAATCTCAAGACTTACAAGATCCAGGGCGTACTGCGCGAGGCTCCCGTCAACGAGGAGCGCCTGAAAGTCAGCCCCTGACCCGGCGTGTCCGTGAAAAATCGAACCGTTACGCCCATGCATCTCCCCGTTTCTTCCCTTTCCACTTCTGTTTCGCCCGACTTTGTCGCGGATCATGTCCGGGGCATCCCGCGCTCCGGCATCCGCGATTTCTTTGAAATCGTCCAGTCGATGACCGGTGTCATCTCGCTCGGCATCGGCGAACCCGATTTCGTCACGCCCTGGCACATTCGCGAGGCGGCCATCTACGCGCTCGAGCACGGCAAGACCGGCTACACCTCCAACCTCGGCCTCATGCGCCTGCGCGAGGAGATCTCCCGCTACGTCTCCACCAATTACGGCGTGCCCTACGATCCCGCGACCGAAGTCCTCGTCACTGTCGGCGTCTCCGAAGCGCTCGACCTCGCCCTCCGCGCCGTCCTTAATCCCGGAGACGAAGTCCTCTATCACGAGCCCTGTTACGTCTCCTACAGCCCCAGCATCGCGCTCGCCCATGGCCGCGCGATGTCCATTGCCACCCGCGTGGAGGATGAATTTAAGCTCCGCCCCGACGCACTCAGGGCCGCGCTCACGCCCCGCTCCAAGGTGCTCCTGCTCAACTTCCCCACCAACCCGACCGGCGCTGTCCTTACCGCGGCGGAACTGGAGGAAATCGCCGCCATCTGCCGCGAGCGCAATCTCCTCGTCATCAGCGACGAGATTTACTCCGAGCTCTCCTATGGCGAGCCCCATGTCTCCATCGCCTCGCTGCCCGGCATGCGCGAGCGCACCATCTTCCTGCACGGATTTTCCAAGGCCTTCGCGATGACCGGATTCCGCGTCGGCTACGCCTGCGCGCCCGCGCCGCTCATCGACGCCATGATGCGCATTCATCAATACGGCATTCTCTGCGCGCCCATCGTCAGCCAGGAAGCGGCAACCGAAGCGCTGCGCCATGGCCGCGCCAGCATGATCGACATGCGCGAAAAATACCGCCTTCGCCGCAATTTCCTCGTCAACGCCTTCCGCAAGATGGGCCTCGCCTGCTTTGAACCCCGCGGCGCGTTCTATCTCTTTGCCGGCATCAAGCCGACCGGAAAATCCTCGCACGACTTCGCCTTCGGCCTGCTCAAGCAGGAACAGGTCGCGGTCGTTCCCGGCACCGCCTTCGGCCCCAGTGGCGAGGGCTACGTCCGTTGCAGCTACGCGACCAGCCTCGAGCAGTTGCAGGTCGCCGCAGAACGGATCGCCAACTTCATCAAGCCGTAGCCGTCGGTTCTTCCGGAGCGTTCCTGCGGATGCTCCACAAAACAAAGAGGACAAGTACCGTCGCCAGCACCGCCGAGGAACCAATCGTTCCGAAGCCCAGGCCGCCTTTCTCGGGGGTCTTGGTCAACAGGTCACCCGCCGTCGCGCCCAGCGGCCGCGTCAAAACAAATGCCGCCCAGAACAGGAATGTCCTTGAAATCGGCGTGAAGAAATAGGCCAGCACAATGAGCGCGATAACGGCTGAAATCAGGAGCGCTCCGCCGCCAAAGCCGAGCCCGGAGGTATCGGAAAGAAAATCGCCCAGCGCCGTTCCGAGCGTGTTGGAAAAGAGGATCGTCGTCCAATAAAACGCCTCCACCTTCAGGCTGTAGATGTGATCAACCGAGAGTGAGCCGATTGTCAAACGCCACACCGCCAGAACCGTGATCAGAATGGAAACCAGCAGGCACGATCCCGCGACATAACCAAGTCCCAGCGTCCGATCCATGTAATCGGACATCGTCGTGCCCGCCGTGCTCGTCGAAAGAATCACCGTCCAGTAAAGCACGGGGTGAAATGAGCGCGAGGCCAACTGCACCGCCAGCGTCACCACAAAAATGCTGATCAGAATGAGCGAGCTGATGGCGTAACCAACATTCAGCGTCATCGAAAGCAAATCCCCGCCCGTTTCCCCCAGGGTGGTTGCGCAAATTTTCATCACCCAGAATGCCAACGTGATTTGCGGAACCTTATTCAGAGTGCGTTGCATCATTTGATTTTTCGTTTTGAGTCTAACCCATTACGGTTGTTGCGAAAAGTTAGCGAAATGTAATCGAAGTCATCGAAATGAAAAATGCTTCTCCAGTAACGAAGAAAGCCCTTGTAACCGTCTGTCTCCGCCGCTAGCCTTTCAGGTTCCCCCATCTATGGAAAAGATTCGTAACATCGCCATCATTGCCCACGTCGACCACGGAAAGACCACGCTCGTGGATCAGCTCCTGCGCCAATCGGGCACCTTCCGCGCCAATCAAGCCGTCGTCGAGCGCGTGATGGACTCCATGGACCTTGAGCGCGAAAAGGGCATCACCATCAAGGCCAAGAATGCTGCGTTCCAGTATCACGATTACCACATCAACATCGTCGACACCCCCGGTCACGCCGATTTCGGCGGCGAAGTCGAACGCATCCTCAAGATGATCGACGGCGTCCTCCTCGTCGTCGATGCCTTCGACGGCCCGCAAGCCCAAACCAAGTTCGTCCTCCGCAAGGCGCTCGAAGTCGGCGCCAAGCCCATCATCGTCATCAACAAGATCGACCGCGAGAACGCCCGCCCCCACAAGGTCCTCGACATGATCTTCGAGCTCTTCCTCGAGCTTCATGCCACCGATGAACAGCTCGATTTCACCGCCATCTATGCCTCCGCCAAGCTCGGCTTCGCGGTCAAGGAATGGAAGGGCCACCTCGACGATGAGACCCGCAACGCGGGGATGACCGCCCTCTACGATGCCATCATCGAAAAGATCCCGCCGCCGGTCGCCAACGCCGACAAGCATTTCGAAATGCTCGTCTCCAACCTCGACTACAGCGATTACATTGGCCGTATCGCCTACGGCAAAATCACCGGCGGCAAAGTCACCATGGGCGACAAGATCATCTGCATCCACAAGAACGGTTCCCGTGAAAAGGGCACCATCACGAAGATTCTCTCCCATGCCGGCCTCGCCAAGATCGAGATCAACGACGCCAGCGCGGGCAACATCGTCGGCGTCGCCGGCTTCGAAGACATCTTCATCGGCGAGACCCTCACCGATTCCGAAACCGCCGAGCCGGTGCCCTTTGTCGACATCGACCCTCCGACGATCAAGATGCAGTTCGTCGTCAACGACTCGCCTCTCGCCGGTAAGGAAGGCAAGTTCCTCACCGCCCGCCACATTCGCGACCGTCTCGTGCGCGAAACCCGCACCAACGTCAGCATCCAGCTCACCGACACCGACACCGCCGGGGTCTTCGAGGTCAGCGCCCGCGGCGAAATGCAGATCGCCATTCTCGTCGAGCAGATGCGCCGCGAGGGCTTCGAGGTCATGGTCTCCCGCCCCGAGGTCATTTTCCATAAGGATGCCCAGGGCAACGTTCTCGAACCCATCGAAACCCTTTACGTCGAGACGCCCGCCGACAAGCTCGGCGACATTCTCCAGAACCTCGCCAACCGCAAAGGCGAAATCACCAACATGAACCACCACGCCAACTCGGTCTCGGTGGAAGCGGTGATTCCCACCCGCGGCATCATCGGCTTCGAAACCGATCTCGTCAACCTCACCCGTGGCGAGGGGCTCATGAGCCATCTCTTCAAGGAATACGGCCCCAAGCGCGGCGAGATCGTCACCCGCCAGAACGGCGTGCTCGTCTCCATGGAATCGGGCGACGCAACCGGTTTCGCTCTCAACAACATCCAGGAACGCGGCCGTCTCTTCATCAGCCCCGGCGAAGCGATTTATGCCGGCATGATCGTCGGCGAAAACTCACGTCCGGATGATATGTCCGTCAACCCTTGCAAGGCCAAACAGCTCACCAACATGCGCTCCCAGGGCGACGGCAAGGGCATCCAGCTCGACACCCCCATCAAGATGAGCCTCGAGCGCGCGCTCGAATACATCGGGCCCGATGAATTCGTCGAAGCCACTCCCGGCAATCTCCGCCTGCGCAAAAAAATCCTCGACGAAAACAAGCGCCGCCGCGCCGAAAGCAAAGCGTAAGAGGCGGCCCGCGCCGCCATGAAATCGCTGCCGACCGAAAAGCAATGGCGTGCGTGGCGAGCCAGCCTCGCGAAGTGGTACCGCAGCGCCCAGCGCGATCTCCCCTGGCGTCGCACCCGCGATCCCTACGCCATCACCGTCTCGGAGGTGATGCTGCAACAAACCCAGGTCGTCACCGTCATCCCCTACTACGAACGCTGGCTGAAATCATTTCCCGATTGGAACTCACTCGCCGGCGCATCTGAACATGACGTCATTAAGGCCTGGGAAGGCCTCGGCTATTATCGCCGCGCGCGGAATCTCCATGCCCTCGCCAAGGCAATCGCCGCCGCCGGAGGAAAATTTCCCCACACCGAAGAGGAACTGCGCGGACTCCCCGGCTTCGGCCCCTACACCGCCGCCGCTGTCGGCAGCATCGCGTTCGGCCTTCCCCTCGCCGTCCTCGACGGAAACGTCATGCGCGTCCTCACCCGCCTGCTCGCTTTGCGCGATGACATCGCACGTCCGGCCACCCGGGCCAGACTCCAACAATTCGCCGACCTCCTCCTTGATCCCAATGATCCCGCTTCTCACAACCAGGCCGTTATGGAACTTGGCGCCACCGTCTGCCTGCCTCGCCAGCCTATGTGCCTCCTCTGTCCCCTCAACGACGACTGCGCGGGCCGTAGCCGGCCCGAACAATTTCCCGTCAAATCGCGCGTGGCCCAGGAAAAGCGAACCGAAACCGTCGCGATCATCCGAAAAGGCAAAAGCATCTGGTGCGAACAGGTACTCGAGGGAAAACCATGGCATGGCCTCTGGCGCTTCCCCGACTTCGATCCCGCCCGCATGACCCAGGTCGCTCCTCTCGCCCAAATCAAATACGGCATCACCAAATACTCCGTCACCATGCAGGCCGTTTCGGCGAAATGGAAATCCCACGCTCCTGCCTCCGGTCGCTACCTTACGCCGTCTGAAATGGAGCAACTCGCCTTCGCCGCGCCTCACCGCAAGCTTCTGCGCTCACTCTAGTGTTGTGTCCCTGAAATAGCTGGAATAAGTCTATGCGGGAAGGCATGAATAGATCATGCCCCTCGGACGCCCCATCATCGGACTAAATATCACACAAGAACAACAACAGGAACTACAGGCCATGGTCCGGTCACGCA
>JAJSLK010000074.1 GCA_021272165.1 Methylacidiphilales bacterium | reverse complement strand
GAGGAGTGAGCAACGAAGAGCTCGGGCCCCATTCGGCGCCGAAGTTCTTTTGCCTTCTGGCGGTGTCGCTCGTTCGTCACGTAGCAACAGCTAGGCTCCTTACTCGGCTCCTGGCCAGAAGACAAAACTCCTCTCGGCGTGGCCCGCGCCTACTTTTCGGATAGCCTCTAGCCATTCTCTTCAGTTTTCGCTAAAGTGACCGACTCAACCCATCCCGAGCCATGACCACCCCCATCAAACGCGCCCTCCTTTTTTCCGGCCAGGGCGCGCAAAAAGTCGGCATGGGTGCCGACCTCTGGGACAAAAGCCCCTCCGCCCACGCTCTCTATGAGCAGGCCGACAGCCGCCTCGGCTGGCCCCTCAGCGGCTACAGCTTCAACGGCCCCGTCGAGGTCCTCACCGAAACCCGCATCTGCCAGCCCGCCCTCTACGTCCATGGCCTCGCCCTTCTCGCCGCCTACGAGGACCTCACTGGCCGCCCCCTCCGCTTCGAGGCCGCCGCCGGCCTTTCCCTTGGCGAATACACCGCCCACGCCGCCGCCGGCAGCTTCACCTTCCAGACCGGGCTCGACCTCGTTGCCGAGCGCGGCCGCCTCATGCAGGAATCGTGCAACGCCACCGTCGGCACCATGGCCACACTCCTCGGCGCCAGCGCTGAGCAGGCCCGGGAAATCGCCGCCGCCTGTGACGTCGACGTCGCCAACCTCAACTGCCCCGGCCAGATCGTCCTCTCCGGTGGTCAAAAGGAAATGGACTGCGTCGCTGAGGTGGCGAAGGAAAAAGGCGTCCGCCGCGTCCTCCCCCTCAACGTCGCCGGGGCCTACCACTCCCGCCTCATGGCCTCCGCCGCCACCGGCCTCGCCCACGTCCTCATCACCGCCGATCTCCAGGCCTCCCACGTCCCCGTCGTCTCCAACGTCACCGCCCGCGTCGCCGATGGCGCCGACGAAATCCTCCGCGCGCTCGAGGAACAAGTCTGCGGCTCCGTCCGCTGGGAGGAATCGGTCCGCCATCTCATCGAAATGGGCTTCACCGACTTCGTCGAATGCGGCCCCGGCGGCGTCCTCGCCGGGCTCGTCCGCCGCATCGAGCCCACCGCCACCTGTTTGTCCTTGGAAACTCACGCCGACATCGTAAAACACGCCGATGCTCTGCTTTAATTGGACCTCGCCTCATGCGGTAGCCGTCAATCGCCGGGCGACGGCTCCTTTTGCTTCTCCCCTCCGCGGGGTGGCCGCCGATGTCCCCATCGGCGGATCAACAGAAACTAATTTCCCCCGTATCTCATGAATTCCAAATTCCTCACCGACAAAGTCGCTCTCGTCACCGGCGCCAGCCGCGGCCTCGGCAAGGCCATCGCCATTGCCCTCGCCGCCGAAGGCGCCTCCATTGCCGCCGTCGCCCGCAGCGAAGAAGCCCTCAAGGAAACCCTCGAGGCCATCCGCTCCGCCGGTGGCCGCGCCGAGCCTTTCCCCGTCGACGTCGCCGACGGCGCTGCCGTCGAGACCGTCGTCGAAAAAATCGCCTCCCTCTTCGGCCATGTCGATGTCCTCGTCAATAATGCCGGCGTCACCCGCGACGGCCTCCTCATGCGCATGACATCCGAGGCTTGGGACACCGTCCTCAACACCAACCTCAAGGGCGCCTTCAATTTCACCAAGCCCGTCGGCCGCCTCATGGTCAGGCAACGCGCCGGCCGCATCATCAACATCTCCTCCGTCATCGGCCTCATCGGCAACGCCGGCCAGGCCAATTACGCCGCCTCCAAGGCCGGCCTCATCGGCTTCACCAAATCGGTCGCCCGCGAGTTCGCCTCCCGCAATATCACGTGCAACGTCCTCTGCCCCGGCTTCATTGAAACCGACATGACCAGGGATTTGAGCGACGATTTGCGGAAAAAACTTCTGGAACGCGTTCCCCTGCAACGACTCGGGCAGCCTGACGACGTCGCTGCCGTCGTCGCCTTCCTTTGTTCCCCTGCCTCCGGCTATATGACAGGTCAGGTCTTGACGGTAGACGGAGGTATGGTCATGTAACGTGAGGTATCAAAATGGCAATCTGTCAAGCCGAAGAAAATGAAAGCGCCGGCTTGACTCAAAGAAAAAGTTTGCCAAAGAAGCTATGCGCCCGTAACAACGCACGAACACCAAAAGGAGCTAGAATTTTTTATGGCGGAAAAGTCGATTGAAGAGAAAGTCAAAGACATCATTGTGGAACAGCTTGGCGTCAACCCCGAACAGGTGACGCCTCAGGCCAAATTCATCGAGGACCTGGGTGCCGATTCCCTCGACACGGTCGAGCTCGTGATGGCCTTCGAAGAGGAGTTCAACGTCGAAGTCCCCGACGAGGAGGCCGAAAAGCTCCAGACCGTCGGCGATGTCATCAAATACATCGAGGACAAGGGCACCAAGTAAATCCCCTAAACCACTTCCAAAGACAAGGCACCCTGCCTCAGGGTGCCTTTTTCGTTCTCATCCTCCCTCCCTTCGATTAGAGTATAATCATGAGTCAACGGCGTGTCGTCATCACTGGCCTGGGAGCGGTTACCCCGCTGGGCCTCGACGTGCCCACGACCTGGGCTAATCTCATCGCGGGCAAAAGCGGGGTAAGCCCGATCACCTCATGGGACGCCTCCAAGTACGATTGCCGGTTCGCCGCGCAGGTGCTCAATTTCGAGCCCCGCAAATACTTCTTCAACGAGAAGGATGCGCGCCGGGCCGACCGTTACACGCAACTGGCCATGGCCTCGGCCAAGGAAGCCGTGCTCCACTCGGGAATCGATCCCAAGCAGGTGGAGCTCGACCGCGTCGGCGTCCTCGTCGGCTCGGGTATTGGCGGGCTGAAATCGCTCGGCGATCAGGACGAAATTCTTCTCCACAAGGGCCCCGGTCGTGTTTCGCCCTTCATGATTCCGATGATGATCAGCAACATGGCCGCCGGGCTGATCTCAATGGAATTCGGTTTTGCCGGTCCCAATTTCGCGGTCGTCACGGCCTGCGCCACTTCCAACAACTGCATCGGTGAAGCCTGGCGCTTGATCCGCGATGATGAAGCGGACGTAATCGTGGCCGGCGGCAGCGAAGCGGCCTGCGTTCCGCTCGGCATGAGCGGATTTGCCGCCATGCGTGCGCTCAGCACACGCAATGATGAGCCGGAAAAGGCTTCACGCCCCTTTGACCGCGACCGCGACGGTTTTGTCCTCGGGGAAGGCGCCGGAGTCGTTATCGTGGAGGAACTCGAGCACGCCAAGAAGCGCGGCGCCGTGATCCTGGCCGAGCTGACCGGCTACGGCCTTACCGCCGATGCCTACCATATGACCTCGCCGGCTCCGGGCGGCGCGGGCGCGGTCAAGGCCATGCAGCACACTCTCAAACGCGCCAAGCTGCCGTTGGAAAAAATCGATTACATCAATGCGCACGGCACCTCGACGCCGGTTGGCGATGTGGCGGAAACCGAGGCCATCAAGGCCGTCTTCGGCGAACATGCCCAAAAGCTGGCCGTCAGCTCCACGAAATCGATGACCGGGCATCTGCTCGGAGCGGCCGGCGCGGCTGAACTGATTTTCTGCATCAAAGCCATCGAGCAAAATATCCTCCCGCCGACGATCAATCTTGATAACCCCGATCCCGCCTGCGATCTCGATTACGTGCCTCACAAGGCCCGGGAAACGCGGATTAATGCCGCGCTGAGCAATTCGTTTGGGTTCGGCGGTCATAACGCCACACTGCTCGTCCAGCGATTTGTCGGCTAAACGCTGGCACAAGCCGCTGAGCTTCCGTCCCGTGACGGTATAATCTTGCTGGCATGGTTACGCTAAGGCTAAAAGAACATTGTCCCTGAATGACTTCCATCACCACTTACGCCCCCGGCCGGGCCGAGCTTCTCGGTAATCATACCGACTACAACGAAGGCTATGTGCTCGCCATCGCCGTCGACCGCGGCACGACGCTGACTGGCCAGGCCCGCACCGACCGGCGTATCCGCATCCATTCCCGCGAACTGGGCAAAACAGAGATCGTCGCCCTCGATCAGCTTGCCGCGGAGCGGGTATCTCCCTGGTCGCGCTATACCCTGGGCGTGGTCGATCAATTCCGGCGTAACGACTTGCACGTCGAGGGCTTTGAGATCGAAGTCACCAGCAACCTGCCTCTCGGCGCAGGCCTGAGCAGCAGCGCCTCGCTCGAAAATGCCACTGTCCTCTTTTTGTCCCAGGCGTTTGGGATCAAACTCGAGCCCCTGCAGATGGCGCGACTAGCCCAGAAAGCGGAGCATGATTTTGTTGGTGTCCGTTGCGGATTGCTTGACCAGATTTCCTCGCTCATGAGTCGGGACCAGCATGCCACCTTCATCGACTGCCGCAGCTTCGATGTGCAGCATGTTCCGCTCGACGGCAGGGTCAGCGTCATCATCGCCAATTCAGGCGTGAAGCATGCGCTGGTCGCGGGCGAATACAACGAACGCCGTTCTGATTGCGAAGTCGCCGCCCGCGCCCTGGGCGTCCCCTTTCTCCGCGATGCTACCACCGAGATGCTCAAGTCGCGTAAGAACGACCTAGCCGACCGCATTTACCGCCGGGCGCTCCATATTGTCGGCGAGAACGAACGGGTGCTGGCCGGTTCCGAGGCGCTGCGCCACGGCGACGTCACCCGCTTTGGCGAACTGATGTACGCCTCGCACGAAAGTTCCCAGGCCAACTTTGAAAATTCCTGCGCAGAGCTCGACCAACTCGTCGAGACGGCCCGGAAAACGCCTGGCGTTTATGGCGCTCGTCTGAGCGGCGGCGGATTCGGTGGCGCAACAATCAACCTCGTCGAAAAAGGCCGGGAAAAGGAAGTAGTCAAGGCGCTCACCTCGACGCTGCCCAATGTCAGTTGCCTGGTCACCGAGGCCGCCGACGGCGCTCTCGCCTGTGCGAAGAAGCACTAACCAGCTACAGCTTGTGCCCCATCTTGATCCGCTTGGTGCGGAGATAAGCTTTGTTGTGGACGTTAGCCTCGACACGAATCGGCACCGTTTCAACGATGCGCAGGCCGTACCCAGCCAGGCCGACGACCTTCTTGGGGTTGTTCGTGAGCAGGCGTAATTGCCGCACACCCAGATCGAAAAGAATTTGTGCGCCGAGGCCATATTCACGGAGATCGGAGGGGAAACCGAGCTTGAGATTCGCCTGCACGGTGTCGAAGCCATCCTCCTGCAACTTGTAGGCGTGGATTTTGGCCGCGAGGCCGATGCCGCGTCCCTCCTGCCTCATGTAAAGCAGAATGCCGCGCCCTTCCTGCTCAATCATCCGTAGCGCGGCATGGAGCTGGCTGCCGCAATCGCAGCGCCGCGAGGCAAAAACGTCGCCTGTGAGGCATTCGCTGTGGACGCGCACCAGCACGGGCCGACCGTCACACACGTCACCCTTCACCAACGCCAAATGATGCTCCTGGTTCATGGTGGCGCGATAGAGCAGGAGATCGAACGTGCCGTAATCGGTCGGCATTTTCACCCGCTGCTCAAGCTCGACCAGCTTTTCACGGCGGCGGCGATATTCAATGAGGTCGAGGATCGTGCAAAGCTTGAGCTTATGCTTGCGCTTGAACTTAAGCAGGTCGGGCAGGCGCGCCATGGTGCCATCGTCCTTGACGATCTCGCACAGGACGCCGGACGGATCGAGTCCGGCCAGCCGCGCGAGATCAACCGCCGCCTCGGTGTGGCCGCTGCGTTGCAACACGCCGCCGGTTTTGGCCCGCAGGGGGAAGATGTGGCCCGGCTGGACAAGATCTCCCGGGACTGATTTTGGGTCGGCCAACAGCCGGATGGTTTTGGCGCGGTCCTCCGCGCTGATGCCGGTGGTGATACCGTGCGTGGCGTCGACCGAAACAGTGAAGTCGGTTTTAAAGCTCTCGCGATTATCGAGGACCATGCGGTTGAGCCCCAGGCGGGCGGCGCGTTCGTTGGAAATCGGCGCACAGATGAGACCGCGGCCAAAGCGCATCATGAAATTGATGGTCTCCGCCGTCGCCTTTTCCGCGGCCATGATGAGGTCGCCTTCGTTCTCTCGGTCGGCGTCGTCAACGACGATCACAGGCTTCCCGGCGCGGATATCACGGAGGACGGAGCCGATGGAATCGATGCCGCCCTTCTTTGGGGCTCGTTTCTTGGCGGATACTTTCATGAACTTAGATTACTAGGAGTCGGGCCGCACGCAATGGCCTGAATTGGCCATAGCCTCTCCGCGACTGGTGCGGTCCACTCTCGCGGTTACAAGCGAAGATCGACCGCGACCTTAGCCGCGAACGATTTCCTCGGCCTTGGCGAGCGCGGCGGGGATGCCGGCGGGATTGGTGCCGCCACCCTGCGCGAGATCAGGCCGGCCGCCGCCCTTGCCGCCAACGAGGGGTGCGACGGCCTGGATGATTTTTCCGGCCTGAATTTTCTTGGTGAAAGCGGGAGCGACACCGCACAAGAGCGAGACTTTACCCTGCTCGGCGGCGGCGAGGACGGCGACACCCTGCCAGTGATGCTTGAGCGCATCGGCCAGGACGGGAAGATAGGCCGGGGCCGCGTCGGTAACGTGGTGGATGACCAGGGGGATGTCGTTGACCGTGCGGGCGGCGGCGATGAGCTGGGGCGCTTCGTCGGCAGCCTTTTTCTGGAAGGCGGCCTCGGCGCGCTTGGAGGTTTCCTTCTCGTGCTGGACAACCTCGGCGGCGGCGTTGTGGAGGGAGACGAGGCGGTCCTCCCAATATTTCCAGAAAGCGCGGGGGGTCACTTCACCGGAGAACGGCTGGAGCGTAGCGAGATCGGGCTTGCGCTGGCGGAGGCTGGAGTATTGCTCATCCTGCTTCGGCAGGTTTTCGCGAATATGCTCGATGAGCGCCGGGCCGCTGGCCGCCTCGATACGACGGACGCCGGCGGCGATGGCGCTTTCGTGCAGAATCTTGAAGTAGCCGACGTCACCGGAATGGCGGACATGAGTGCCACCGCAGAGTTCCTTCGAAAAATCGCCGATGGAAACGACCCGGACCCTTTCGCCATATTTATCGCCGAAAAACTGGAGGATGCCCGGATCGCCCTTCACCTCGGCGTAGGGGCGCTCGGCCCAACTAACCGGGACATTGGCCTGGATCTTCTCGTTCACGAGCTTTTCCACCTCGGCGAGTTCCTCGGGTGTCAGGGCGGCACCGTGGGAGAAGTCGAAACGGAGGCGGTCGGGCCCGACATAGGAACCTTTCTGGCTGACGGTGTTACCAAGGACTTTCCGCAGCGCCCAGTGCATGATGTGGGTGCCGGAATGGTGCGCCTCGATTTTGCGGCGGCGGGGCTCGTCAACGTGGAGGGTTATACGATCTCCGGGCTTGGCTGAGAGAGGTGCCTTCAATTTGTGAAGAACTCTACCCTCAGCCGTTTTAGTGGTAGCGAGCACCTCGGTTTTTTGACCGGAATGGTTCATATCGCCAATATCACCAACTTGGCCGCCCATTTCAGTGTAGAAGGGAGTTTCGTTGGCTGCAAAAACGTCATTATCCACCGCAGCAAGAATTGTTTCAACTAGGAGCATCTCATAGCCAACAAAATTTGTTTTTGCCCGTAGAACCTGCAGTTCCGCCTTAGCACTTAAGCCCAAGGAAGCTACGGTAATCAACTCCACCTTGCGGCCAGCCTTGCCTCTCGCTTTCTGTTCTTCCATCAAGCGATCAAATTCAGCGATATCAACGGTCATTCCGCGCTCGCGTGCCATGAGTTCAGTCAGATCGAGCGGGAAGCCGTAAGTATCGTAAAGCTTGAATGCCTCGGAGCCGGGAAAGACAGACTGAACTGATCCCTCGACAAGCTCGGGATGACGGGCGGCCTGAGGCGAAGCAGGCTGAGCTGGTGAACCGTGAAAAACGCCTGAAGGCTGCTGATCCTTCGACAAGCTCAGGATGACGGATTCAAAAAGCTCGATGCCGCGTTCCAGCGTTTGCATGAAAGAATATTCTTCGTTCCTGAGCATCACCATTACAAGTGCGCTCTTCTTCTCCATTTCCGGAAACACGTGTTGCATTTCAGCGACAAGCGTTGGAACAAGCTTGCCCAGAAAAGGTTCCTTAAGGCCGAGATTACGGCCATAGCGAACCGCCCGGCGGAGAATACGGCGCAGGACGTAGCCCCGGCCTTCGTTGCTCGGCTGGATGCCGTCGGCGATGGAAAAGCTGAGGGTGCGGATGTGGTCGGCGATGACGCGGAAGGCGACATCGGTCTTTTCGTCCTCGCTCAAATTCTGTGCGGATTTTGGGAGGGTTGATTGGTATTTTTTGCCGGTGATTTTTTCCAGCTCGTCGAAGATCGGGCGGAAGACATCGGTCTCGTAGTTGGAGATTTTGACGTTCTCACCGAGGTCGGTGAAGCCTTTCGTGCCCTGGATCATCGAAGTGACCCGCTCGAAGCCCATGCCGGTATCGACATGCTTGGCAGGCAGCTCGACGTAGGTGCCGTCAGGATTCGCGTTGAACTGGATAAAGACGAGGTTCCAGATTTCGATGCAGCGGGCGTCGCCGGCGTTGACGAGCTTGCGGCCCTCCTGCTGGCGCTCGAGGCTGAGGTCGCGCGGGCCGGGCGTAAGGTCGATGTGGAGTTCCGAGCAGGGGCCGCAGGGGCCGGTGTCGCCCATCATCCAGAAGTTGTCCTTCTTGTTGCCGTTGACGATATGGAGGGCGGGATCGAGCCCGGCGGCGATAAAGATTTTCGCCCAATGGTCGTGCGCTTCCTGGTCGAAGCTGGCGGGATCGCCGGGACCGGGCGAGTAGACGGTGGCGTAGATGCGGGTGGGCGGGAATTTCCAGCGCTCGACGACGAGTTCCCACGCCCAGGCGATGGCTTCCTTCTTGAAGTAGTCGCCGAAGGACCAGTTGCCGAGCATTTCGAAGAAGGTGTGATGGTAGGTGTCGAACCCGACGTCCTCGAGGTCGTTGTGCTTGCCGCCGGCGCGGATGCATTTCTGGGTATCAGCGGCGCGGGCGGGTTTGTAGGGGCACGGCACCTGGCCGAGGAAGATGGGCACGAACTGGTTCATGCCGGCGTTGGTAAAGAGGAGATTGGGGGAATCGGGCAGCAGCGGGCTGGAAGGGACGATGGTGTGGCCCTTTTCGCGGAAGAAGTCGAGGAAGCTGGCGCGGATTTCGGAGGAGGTCATGGAACTGAATTACGGAATTACCAAATTTACCAGATTAACGGAATTTAACAGGGATGGAAAAGGGTGGGAAGCCCTGGATTAGCCGGAGGGGGATTAGCCGCAAAAGAACACAAAGAGAGCAAAGGGGCTGTCGCCCGGCAGTCGACGGCTACCCAAAACTAAAGTGAATTAGGCGGCGGCGACGGGAATGGGGGCGTCAAACCACTTGCCGTTTTCCTTGATGAGGTCGACAAGGCGGTCAACGGCCTCGGCTTCGGGGATGTTGAATTTGACGGGAGTCTTGCCGATGTAGAGGTTGACCTTGCCGGGTGCGCCGCCGACATAGCCGAAGTCGGCGTCGGCCATTTCGCCGGGGCCGTTGACGATGCACCCCATGATGGCGATCTTGACGCCCTTGAGGTGGTTGGTGGCCTCGCGTATCTTGGCGGTGGTGGTCTGGAGGTTGAAGAGGGTACGTCCGCAGGAGGGACACGCGACATAGTCGGTCTTGAAAATGCGGTTGCCGACCGACTGGAGGGTATTAAAAGCGAGGCGGACACTGGCGCCGGGGCCGGGCTCGCCGCGGACCAGGATGGCATCGCCGATACCGTCGCAGAGAAGGCCGCCGAGGTTGGAAGCAACACTGAGCATGATGTCGAGGACGCCGGGTTTGGCGCCAGGGAACGGCGGATAGAAGGTGTCCTTGAGAAGGATGGGATGCTTGGCGGGAATCAGCGCGGCGAGGTAGCGGTAGGCGACGATGGGAGAAAGGTCGCAGCCGTCCTTGATGGTGACGAGATGGGCGGCGTGGGCCGTGGCGAGGAAATCGAGCGCCTTGGCGTCGCGAGGGTCGACCTCGATGACCGATTCCTTTTCGAGGATGAAATCGGGAAAGATATCACCGAGCTGGGCGCGCTTGGGCTCGATGGCCTGGTAGGTGTCGTGGGTGGCGGCGACACGCGTGGAAATGGTGGGGCCGCCGACGGTGCCGTCGGTCACGGGGATGTTGATGGAAGCACGGCGGGTGAAGGAGAAGGGATCGAAGCTCAGAGGCGGCTGCTGGGGCGGGAGCTCGTCCTTGGCGTGATTACCGGCGAGGGCAACGAGGGCGCGGGCGACGGGGATTTCGTGGACGCTGTCCTCAGTGAGCGAGACGCGGATGGTGTCGCCAATGCCGTCAGCGAGAAGGGCCCCGATGCCGATCGCGCTCTTGATGCGGCCGTCCTCGCCATCGCCGGCCTCGGTCACGCCGAGGTGGAGGGGATAATTCCAGTCGGGACCGAGTTCGAGCAGGCGGCCGGAAAGAAGCCGGTAGGCGTTGATCATGACTTTCGGGTTGCTCGATTTCATCGAGAATACGAAATCGTGATAGCCATACTTGCGGGCGATCCGCGCGAATTCGATGGCGCTTTCGACCATGCCGGCGGGAGTGTCGCCGAAACGGTTCATGATACGGTCGGAGAGCGAGCCGTGATTGGTGCCAATGCGCATGGCGATACCACGCTGCTTGCAGATCTCGACGAGAGGCTTGAAGGTTTCGTCGATACGGGCGAGTTCCTCCTCGTACTGGTCGTCAGTGTATTCGCGAATAGCGAATTTTTTCTTGTCCGCAAAGTTGCCGGGATTGACGCGGACTTTTTCGACCCACTGGGCGGCCTCGAGGGCGGCATCCGGCTTGAAATGGATGTCGGCGACGATGGGGACGTCGCAACCGGCGGCGGCGAGCTCGGCCTTGATGTTCTTGAGATTGGCGGCGTCCTTGACGGTGGGAGCAGTGATGCGGACGATTTCGCAACCGATCTTGACGAGATCCAGGGTCTGTTTCACGCATTCGCGGGTGTCCATGGTGTCGCAGGTGAGCATGGACTGGACACGGATGGAGTTGGCTCCGCCGATGCCGACCTTGCCGACGCGGACTTCGCGGGAAAGGCGGCGCTGATAATGATAGGGGTTGTGACAGTAGCGGGGAGTTTCCATAGACAGGAAACCCAGCTTATGGCGAATCGGGCTTGGGCGCAAATTTGATTTCCTGGCCGCCGGCGGTGGCGAGGCGGAAGGAGTCCTGGGCGTCGAAGAAGGTGACGTAGGCCATGTAACTGATGATGACGAGGGCGCAGACGGTCTGGAGGGGCTCCAGGATGCTCATGCTGAGGGGACGGCGGCGGATCCACTCGATGATGGAGAGCGTGATGTGGCCGCCGTCGAGGATGGGGAAGGGCAGGAGGTTAAGCATGGCAAGGTTGACGTTGATGAGAACGGCGAACCAGAGGGCGAGCCGCCAGCCGTCGGGGGTGCTGAGGACGACGGAGAAGATATTCATGATGCCGAGCGGGCCGCTGAGCTGGGAGGCGCCGACAGTGGAGTGGGGGGTAAAGAGGATCTCGATGGTGCTGATGACGGCTTGGGCACTTTCACCTACCTGATCGAGGGGATCGGGATGGACGAGACGCACGATGGGCGCCCAGGAATCGATGCCGATGTCGGTCTGGGGGCCGTCCTTGGGCAGGGTGGCGGGGGCAATCGGTTTTTCCGGGGTGACGGTGACGTCGCGGGTGATGCCCTGATGGAGAATGGTGAGGGTAAGAGAATCGTTGGGATGATCCTTGATCTGGTCGAAGATGGGCTGGTCGAGGTAGAGCTTGTGGCCGTTGAGGGCGACGACCTGGTCGCCGGGAACGATTCCTGCCATGGCCACCGGGCTGTATTGGACGACTTTCTTGACGATGAGGGCCTCGGTGGCAGGGGCAATGCCGATGCGGCGCGGAGCGCTACGCTGCCAGAAGGCATGGGGCTCGACGCGGGGGGTGACCTCGACCGTGAGGGTCTGGCCATTGCGCTGAACGACAACAGGAATCGTGGGATCCGTGCTGCTCGCAATCCGCCAGGTTACCGAGTTGCGGTAACCGCCAAAACGGGAGATAGGATGGTTATCGATGGAGATGATTTTATCGCCGGCCTGCAGATGGGCTTCCTCGGCAGGACTTTCGGGAAGGACGTAGCCGATGGTCGTGGTGGCCTCGCTGTCACCGACAGGACGGCCCACGACCCAGACGATGCAGGCGAAGAAGAGAGCGAGACCAAAGCTGAAGAGAGGCCCGGCGAAGGCAACGATGATCTTTTGCCAGGGCGCGGCGGGAGGGAGGTCCTCGGCGGGAACTTCCGACTTACCTTCAATTGATTCCGGATTGGCCATTTGGGGCAGGGCGACGTAGCCTCCGGCGGGGATTGAGCCGAGGATGTATTCGACGCCGTCGACCTTGCGAGACCAGAGGGATTTGCCGAACCAAATGGCAAACTTGTCGATTTTCAGGCCGCACCATTTGGCGGCGAGAAAATGGCCAAGCTCATGGACAATGATGAGGATGTTGAAGAGGAGAATGACCTCCGCGAAGGTGATCGCGGAAAAGCAGAAGGCGACAGGCCCCTGATGGATGGCCAGAAGGACTATGAGAACAGCGAGGAGGGCGGTGACAGCCCAGCTGATGATAGATGTTTTCCTGCCCGAATCGTCCTGTTGGCTCCCCTGCCCTTTTGCCTCCGGGGAGGCGATATCTTTTTCTTTGGGGGCGGTTTTGTTGCTATGCATGACTTAAGAGAATCAGATCGTCGTAGAGTTCAGTAAGATAATCGATTTAAGCGTACCGCAAAATATTTCGTAACTATAGTTAAAAGGTTGCAACGTCGGGCCCCGCCTTAAGACCGGGCGTGGGAAGCAACTTCCTCCCGGGCGACTTCGCGGGCCCAGGCGTCGGCTTTGAGGATATCGCCCAGCGTAGGGTGTTCGACGGAGCGATGTTTTTTCATGACGGCCTCGACCGTTAGCCAGATGGAGGGGAAGGGAATTTTTTCGTCGAGGAAGGCGGGGACGGCGATTTCGTTGGCCGCATTGAGGACGGCGGGCAACGTGCCGCCGGTGGTGCCGGCTTCGCGAGCGAGGCGGAGGGCGGGAAATTTTTCAGGATCGGGGGCTTCGAAATGAAGGGAGCCCATTTCGGCAAGATTGAGGGGGCGGAGGCGGTTGGGGAGGCGGTCGGGATAAGTGACGGCGTATTGGATGGGAAAACACATGTCGGAATGGCTGAGCTGGGCGAGTTGGGAGCCGTCGACGAACTCGACCAGGGAATGGACGATGCTCTGGGGATGGACAACGACGTCGACCTGGCTCATGGGGACGCCAAAAAGCCAGCGGGCCTCGATCATTTCAAGACCCTTGTTAAAGAGGGTGGCGGAATCAATGGTGATTTTGCGGCCCATGTTCCAGGTCGGATGCTTGAGGGCCTGAGCGGGCGTGACCCTGGACAACTCGGCCGCGGGCGTTTTACGGAAGGGCCCGCCGGAAGCGGTGAGGATGAGGCGGCGGATATGGCGGGAAGGCTCACCGACGAGGCACTGAAAAATCGCGTTGTGTTCGCTGTCGACGGGGAGGATGGGAACGTTGTGTTTGGCGGCTTCGAGGGTAACTTCCTCGCCCGCCATGACGAGGATCTCCTTGCTGGCGACGGCAATGGCCTTGCCCGCCTTAATGGCCGCGAGAGCGGGAGCCAGACCAGCCGTGCCAACAATGGAGATAAGAACGAGGTCGGCCTCGGGCATCGTGGCCAGCTCGATGAGGCCCTCGGCGCCGCCCGAGCATCGGGTGCCGGAAGGGAACTGGCCGCGGATGGAATCGAGCTCAGCCGTTTCGTAAAGTGCCACGGCGCGGGGCTTGAATTCTTTTGCCTGGCTGAGCAGCGACTGGGCGGAACGGCCCGCGGCGAGGCCGACAACTTCCATGCGCTCGGGAATATCCCGAGCCACTTTCAGGGCGCTTTCGCCGATCGAGCCGGTCGAACCGAGAATAACGACACGTTTTTTAGAACTCATTTTTTAGAACTGAGGCAATGCCGGAGATAAAGGCCAGCTTACTGCTTCGGCTTATCCGATTGAAAGAGAATCTGGGGATTGGGATTCGATCCCGGTTCAAGGTCGCCCTGCCCGTAGAAAACGTAGGTTTCGGTAGCTGAATCGCCAGGGGCAAGATCAGGAAAGGCGACCCATTGACCGATCTGGCTCCGAGGATCGCTGTCCGCAAGGGGATGGGCGTCGGTGCCGATTAGTGGATTGCCCACGGTGGCACCATGGTAGGGACGAACCATCACCTGGACGTTGCTCGCCTTCATGGTGCCGATGTTCTTCAGCGTAATGTGCGCGGTCAGATAGCCCGGGGTCGGCTTGTCCTGGTCAACCGCGTAATCGGTCTGCCGAATATCGGCCCCATCCTGTTTGGGATTAGCGGTAACCGAATTGGGCTTAGGTCCCTGCCCCGGCGGATAAAAGTAGAAATGGTTGTCCTGCTGGGCCTGAACCGCCGCCACATTATCAAGGTGATGATTATAGCTCATGAATTGCCAAAGGAGCATGACACCGATGAAAATCCAGAAGGCGATCCCGATCCAGCGCATGGTACTCATGCCTTTTCTTTAGCCTCCAGATATCCATCGGGCAAGCCGGAGGTAGAGCTTATAAATGGGCCACGACTGTCTTGCTTCACCCGCCGAGTCGGGCAATTTGATAGACTGCCCATGTCACATTTGGAAAAGACCTTTCAGCGTTGGATGGAGCATCGCGAACTGGCAGCGCTGAGCCGAAGCGCAGGCCCGATCGGGCGCGGTCATCTGCCGGCGCCCGCCCAGGCCTTCATGCTGGCGGCGCTGGCGCATCATGCCCCGGCGCGGACCTTTCTGGCCCTGGCCCGAGGCGTTAAGGCTCAGGAGGAGCTGGCCAATGACCTGGAGGTGTGGAACGCGCCGCTGGTCTTTTTTCCGCAGGTCGACAAGCCGACGCCGGGTTCGGTCTCCGATTCGGAAGCGGCCGCCGAACAGATGACCGCCCTGGGCCGGCTGGGCGCTGATTTCGCGGGCGTGGTGCTAGCGACGGAACGGTCCGCCAACCAGGCGCTGCCACCGCCGGAGACGCTCCGGTCGAAGCGACTGAAGCTGGTGAAAAATACCCGGCTGGATCGCGACCAGCTTCTGGCGCAGTTGCAGGCGGCCGGTTATGTCCGGGAAACGCAGGTGCAAGGCCGGGGCCAGTTCAGCGTGCGCGGGGCCGTGGTCGATATTTTCTCATGGGACGCGCCCCGTCCGCTTCGCACCGAGTGGGAGGACGAGGAATTGATTTCGCTGCGGGAGTTCGACGTCGATGCCCAGCGTTCAGTGCAGAATTTCAAGACAGCCGAGATTAGCCTGGCGGGGCCGGACCTGAGGGCCGACGAAAGCGAATCGACTCTCCGCGACTATCTCGGCGAATCTTTCGCGGTGGTAAACCTCGGCGAAGAGGAGGAAGCCGACGATGAAAAGGAAGCGCCGGCACAGGAATTTTTCGCGCACGATTTTCTCCACGCACCGCGCGGCGATTTCATCCTGCAGGAAAACCGGCGGGAACTTTTCCTAAGCCATCTGCGCGACTGGCTGGCGGAGCGCTGGGAAGTGGCGATCTTTTGCAACAACGAGGGCGAACACAAGCGCCTGGAGGAGGTCCTGAACCAGGTGCAGATTCCGACGGATGTCATCACGTTTGTCCTGCGCCCCCTGCTGCGCGGGTTTGTCTGGCCGAAGGGCAGGCTGGTCGTCCTGAGTGATGCGGAAATCTTTGGCCGTTACCAGACGTTGCGGGCCCTGCGGCAGCAGGAACGGCTGGTGAATCTGCGCAGCCAGCATCAGGCGCTCGATTTCACTGAAATCGAGGATGGAGACTACGTGGTCCATCTTCATCACGGCATTGCGCTCTACAAGGGCGTGACGGTGCTCCCGGGCGCGGGCGGAAAAAGCGGGGCACCGGGAACGGACGCGGAAGTCCTGGTCCTGGAATTCGCGGAGAAGAGCAAGCTCTACGTGCCGGTGGAGCAATCGTACCTCGTGACCAAGTACGTGGGCGTGGGACGGCGGCATCCGCCGCTCGACACGCTGGGGGGCTCGCGCTGGGAGCGGGCGCAGCTTTCGGCGCAGAAGGCGGTGATGGATTACGCCGCGCAGTTGTTGAGCGTGCAGGCGGAGCGCAATTCGCTGCCGGGGCATGCCTACGGGCCCGACACAGCCTGGCTGCAGGAATTTGAAGACGCCTTCGTTTATGAAGAGACGGAAGATCAGGCGCGGGCGATTCTCGAAACGAAGCGGGACATGGAGAACAGGCGGCCGATGGACCGGCTGATCTGCGGCGACGTGGGTTTCGGTAAAACGGAGGTGGCGATCCGCGCGATTTTCAAGGCAGTGCAGGAGGGGAAGCAGGCGGCGTTTCTGGTTCCAACGACAATCCTGGCCGAGCAGCATTGGAAAAACCTGAGTGAGCGGTACGCCGCCTATCCGATCCGGGTCGAATGCCTGAGCCGGCTTCAGACGACACGGGCGCAACGCCAGACGGTGGCCGGCATTGCGAATGGATCGGTCGACGTGGTGATCGGAACGCATCGGCTGCTGTCAAAGGATGTGAAATTCAAGGATTTGGGGCTGACGGTGATCGACGAGGAACAGCGTTTCGGCGTGAAGCAGAAAGAAAAGTTCAAACAGCTTTTCCGGCTGGTTGACGTGCTGACACTTTCGGCAACGCCGATTCCGCGGACGCTTTATCTTTCCCTGACGGGCGCGCGGGACATGAGCACGATCGAGACGGCGCCACCGAACCGGCACCCGGTGGAGACGGTGGTGGCGCCGTACGACGAGCGAATCATCCGCTCCGCCATCGAGCGGGAGATGTCGCGCAACGGCCAGGTCTATTTTCTTCACAACCGCATCCATTCGATCCAGGAAGTGGCGCAAAAGTTGAAGCAACTGGTGCCGCAGGCACGGATCGACATCGGTCACGGCCAGATGGAGCCGGAGGAACTGGAGGATGTGATGGCGCGGTTCGTGGCGGGAGAGACCGACGTGCTGCTTTCCACGACGATCATCGAGAGCGGCCTGGACATCCCCAATGCGAACACGATTATCATCGACCGCGCGGACCGGTTCGGCCTGGCCGATCTTTACCAGCTTCGGGGCCGGGTGGGCCGGGCTCAGCACCGGGCCTACGCTTATCTTTTCCTGCCGCGTCATTTGATGACGGTAGGCGACGCAAAGAAGCGGGTGTCGGCGATCACGCAATATTCGCACCTGGGCGCCGGGTTCAAGATCGCGATGCGGGACCTGGAAATTCGCGGCGCGGGCAATCTGCTCGGCACGGCCCAGAGTGGTCATATCACCGCGGTGGGCTTCGATCTTTATTGCCAGTTGCTGAAAACCGCCGTGGCCCGGATGAAGGGCGAGAAGCCGGGCCGGTTGATCGAGACGAAACTACTGCTCGATTTCCTGGTGTGGCAGGAGAGCGACGTGGACGAGCCGGTGGGGAAATTCGGGGCATTTCTGCCGCGGACGTACCTGTCGGAGAGCCGGTGGCGGATGGAGGGGTACCGGCGGATCGCAGAGGCATCGAGCAACGCGGACCTCGAAAAATTGCGGGTGGAATGGCGTGACCGGTACGGTCCGTGGCCCGCGGCGGTCGAGCGGCTATTGCTGGCGACGGAGATCAAGATCGCCGCCGCGGGAGTGCGAATTGGCGTGGTCGAGACCCAGGAAGACAAGCTGATGCTGCGGCAGGGGCAGGATTACATCATGGTAAGCGGTAAGTTTCCCCGCTTGACCGCCTCTGAACCGATTTCTAGACTAAAGGAAATAATTTCATGGGTCGTTTCTTTGCAAGGTCCGTCTACCGGACGGTCCGAAAAACCTGCGGCCATCGCGCCCTGATTGTTCTCCTGGCTTGGGGCGGATTTGTTTCCCCGCTCACGCTACCGCTACCGTTACGCGCCCAGACGCTGGCGGACGGCATCGCCGCGCTGGTCAACGACAAGGTGATCACCTATGTGCAGATCAACCAGCAGGTGGCGGAAACGCAACGGCTGCTGAGTCAGAATTATTCGGGCGAGGAGCTTTTCGAGCGGGTGAAGGAGGCGAAGCTGAACGTGCTGAAGGCGCTGATCGACCGCGAATTGATCATCCAGGATTTCAAGAAGCAGGGCGGATTCATTCCCGACACCTATACGAATGGCCGCATCGCCGATATCATCCGTCAGGAATATGGTGGCGATCGCGTGGCCTTCATCAAGACGCTCTATGAGCGGGGCGTGACGATGCAGAAGTACAAGGATGAAATCCAGGACAACGCCATCGTCGGCTACATGCGCAACAAGAACGTGGTGCAGACGGTGCTGGTGTCGCCCTACCAGATCGAGCAGTACTATCAGCAGAACCTGCGGCTTTTTCAGCAGGACCAGCAGATCAAGGTGGCGACCATCGTGCTGCGCAAGGCGTTGTTCCCGTCGCAAAAGATGGTCGATGGCAAGCAGGTGAGCTACGATCCGCAAGCGGAAATCGCGAAGGAAATTCTCTACAAACTCGATACGGGCGAGGATTTTAACGAGCTGGCGAAATCATATTCCGAGGGGAGCAACAAGGACGATGGCGGCGAACTGGGCTGGGTGACGCAAAACGGCAAGACGGCGATCCGGGCTGATCTTTGGGATCCGATTTCCAAGCTGGAGCCGGGGCAGCACACCGACGTGATTTCGACGTCCGACGGCTATTACTATATTGTGATGGTCGAGGACCGGAAGATGGCCAAGATGACGCCGCTGGAGGACGTGCGCGCGCAGATCGAGCAGACGGTGATCAGCGAGCAGAGCCAGCTTCGGCAGCAGGAATGGCTGGATAGCCTGCGGGCGAAGTCGTTCGTCAAGATGTTCCCGTAACGGGTCCGTTCCGGCGCAAAGCCGCACCATGAGAGAGCTGCTCAAGTGAAACATCCTCATCCCACCATCGCGATCACACTGGGCGATCCGGCCGGCATCGGACCCGAGATCGTGGCAAAGACGTTGCGCGATCCGCGCCTGCCCCGGGGTTTTCGCTATGAAGTGCTGGGAAAGAAGGCCGGGATCAAGCCGGGCCAGGCAACCGGGGCCTCGGCGCGCCTGGCCCTGGATGCGTTGAATGAAGCGACCCGGGGGTGTCATGAGGGGCGATTCACGGCCGTTGTGACCGGGCCGGTGCAGAAGGAGACGCTGGCGGCAATCAAGCCCGGTTTTGTAGGCCAGACGGAGTTTTTTGCGCGCGCCTGCGGCCTGCCGGACGAGGACGCCGTGATGACGCTGACCGATCCGAAGCTGACCGTGGCCCTTTGTACGAATCATTGCTCACTGAAGGAAGCCCTGAAGCGACTGACACCGGAGCGGATCGTTTACGTCACGAAGATCGCCTATGAGTTTTTGCGACAGCGCGGCATCGTCAAGCCCAGGCTGGCCTTTGCGGCAGTGAATCCGCACATGGGCGAAGGCGGGCTTTTTGGCGACGAGGATTTGCGGATTGTCACGCCCGCGTGCCAGAAACTGACCCGGGAAGGCATCGAGCTGGTACATGCCCCGGCCGATACGGTTTTTCATCAGGCGGTGAAGAAGAAGGTATTCCACGCGGTGATTTGCGCCTACCACGATCAGGGCCTGATTCCGTTCAAACAGGTCGCCTTTGAGACCGGCGTGAACGTCACGCTGGGGCTGCCGATCATCCGCACGTCGCCCGATCACGGCACGGCGCTGGAAATCGCGGGAAAGGGCGTGGCCAATCACCGGAGCATGCTGGCGGCGGTTCGGCTGGCGTGCCGGCTGGTGCAGGCGGAGCGCAAATCAGATTAGGAATTCTTTGTATTTTTTCCCAAGCAACCCGTAGAAGATTGAATTGAATGAAAATTGGACGAATCACCCTGCTCGATCCCGCCATTCCCCGGGCGAAGCTCGAAAAAATTGAAGAAGAAACAGACCGCATCATCGCGAAAATTTTCCAGGAGCCGTCGCAATTCATCTCGGCCTACGTTCCCGCCGACCAGCAGAAACTCCGCGCCGAACTGATCCGTCTCTGCGACGAGGAGAAATGCCCCTTGATTCTGACCACCGGCGGCACGGGTCCGGGTCCAAACGATATCGTGCCTGATGTGACGCTGGAGATCGCCAACCGGAAGCTGCCCGGCTTCGGCGAGATCATGCGCTATTATTCCTATGAGCGGTTCAAGGTTTCCGTCCTGTCCCGCGCCGAGGCCGGAGTTCGCGGCGGCAGCCTGATCATCAACCTGCCCGCGCGGCCCAAGCCAGCGGGATTCTGCCTGCGCCTACTCCAGGAGGGAATCGCCGAGGCGCTGGAACAAATTTCCGGAGTCAAACCGGGACTGCGCGGGGACGAGGTCGAAGTGCCGATTGACCGGTACCTGCCGTTCCTGAAACGGCTTCGGCCCAAGCCCGATCCGGATGGCGAGAAGCATCCGACAATTTGACGAGGTCTACCAGTTGACCGGGACTTTTTCGCGGCGTTGCGTTTTTTTGCTGAAATAAAAGATACAGCCATACTGGAGGCCGTATTCGTGGACGAGGCGCGTCGCCTTCACGTCGTAGCAGCAATACTCGGCGATCCTGGTCAGCTTGCCTTCTTTCCACCACTGGAGCGATTCCATGCCGTCGGCGGTCTTGTTACAACCCAGGGTCTGCTCGCTGATGGCATCAAGAGGGACCCTCATGCCGATGATTTTTTCGACATCGCGCATGAGATCGAGCACGGGCACCTGGCTCAGATCGAAAACAGAATAGGGGGCAAGAACTTCGAAATCGAAATCGATGACATTGTAGCCGATCACGCGGTCGGCCCGCTGGAGTTCCTGCAAAAGCTGGGGGACCTCGTCCTCACGATAGATTTCGTAGGTGCCGCGGCGGGTGCTGTAGGTGACGCCAAGCGCCATCTTCATGTCGCGTTTGTTGTGCCAGCCACCGACCTCCGCGGCGCTTTTCTGGGTTTCGAGATCGAAGTAGACGAGATTGCTTTCAGTCATTGCGCTCCAGCATGGCGATTCGCGCCCGCCTGAAAATCCTTTTCGGATACTCTAGGTGTTCAGTCCCGCAGGGACGCTTGAGCGTCTTTTGCGCTCATTCTCGTTCAACCGTCCTGATGGGACGGGCCATTTATTTTACGGAGACCCGGCGATAAATTGCCGGGCTACTTTCTGCTTGTCCCTCTGGGACAAGCCCCTTCTTAGTGTTAACCGGCCCTAGATAGTGTAGTCACGAGATGAAAAGCATGAGAATAATAAGGAATGCTTCCCGCACATCGACGACACGATATCACGGATAAGGTTTGGGCTTTATTAGAACCGCATTTACCAGGGCGAGAAGGAGTCTGGGGCGGACA
>JAJSLK010000084.1 GCA_021272165.1 Methylacidiphilales bacterium | reverse complement strand
CGTCGAAAATGCTTTCCTCCACCTCAAACGCTGGCGGGGTATTGCCACCCGTTACGCCAAAAGAACCGCCTCCTTCCTCGCCGCCGTTCAGATTCGCTGCATCGCTCTCTGGGCTCATATCTCGTGACTACACTATCTAGTTGGATTCAGCCGCCACGTTTTCGGTCACCGTCTGGACCTGAAGCAGCCGCGCGGCGCCCTGGTACGTCTCCACCTGTCCGCGCACGGTCATCGTCGCATCGAGCCATTTTTTGGCCGGAGCGTCGAAGTTCGCCGGATAAATGCAGCGCAAATCGGGTAGGTTCCCGCCGTCGATGCGCCGCAAGTCAAAGCGTCGCAGATCGAGATCAATGGCCCGGACACGTCCGCACAATTCAATGACCTCTTCACTCAGGACGGGCCGGTCGAGCCATTCCCGCACCTGCAATCTTGTCTGTGGCGTCAACGTCCGCCAGGCCCCGGGCCGCAACGCCCTCCCGCCAATCTCCAGTAACGAAACCCCGCGCCGTCCCGATGGCGCCAGTTGCCCCACCGCACTGAGCGCGGCATCGCGCAACTTCGGATCGGCGAACTCATGCCGGATCAGGTCGAAGGCGTTTGGCTCATTGACCCGTTCCGTGACCGTGCCGAGGATGGAAAGAGCCTGTCGAGAAGCTTCAAACAAAGGATCGCCCGTCAATACTTTGTATCCGGCATCCGGCTCCGGCAGCGAGAAACCCAGATAGAGGCTCCCCTTGGCGAAGGAGCTGAGGCCGAATTCAAATTCGCGGGGCAGTTCGATGGCTTCATGGAAGGAACTGACCAACGTCTTGATCATCGCGCCGACCTGCTTGCGCACATCGCCCATGATTCCCGTCACGAGCGAAAGCCGGGGGGATTCGGTCTGCAACCCGGCTCCGTCGAGGTGAAGCAACAGATCGGAATAATCCAACGCTCGCGCGATGGGCATGTCTTTCTCGTAAATCTCGTCCAGCAGCCGGTAATAACGCTCACACGCCCGCTCGATCATCTCCTCGCCGCCGCCCGAGTCGCGCACCAGCCGCTGCATGGCCGAAATCTGCTGATGTAACAGATGCGCCCGCCTTTGCAGCACACTGGACCAGTTTGGAAATAAGGCGCCGTCGTTCATAATTTAATGCGAACTATACCCTTCTTTGTCCCTTCGCGTAATCCATATGGCGCTGCGTCCTGGGGACGCAGGTATTGGAAAAAGCGCCGGAAATCGCTTAAACCTCCCGGAAACCCCTCGCACCAAAAATGAAGATGAACTGAGTATTTCTCGTAAATCGTGTCGATGCCCTCGGCAAAAAAGGGCTCCATGGCGCCAAAAGCCTCCGGGCCGTAGTGGGCGCGGGTCTGGAGGATCACATCGATGTCCTCCGGGTTCGGCTTGCTGGTGATGAATCCACCGTCGATGTAGGCATGGGAAAATTTTTCGGTCGTTGTGGCCCAGTGGAGAAATTTTTCCAGGCGTTCCCAAAGATAAGTCCGCTTCGGATTGATCACGAAGCGTTCCCGCATTTGATCGAGCGTCGTTTCATGCACACCCTCGGGCAGACAGCCGTGATACCCGAAGGGAGGAAGTGCGCCGTCCTGTTCCATGGTTCCTTCAGGTTTGGCGGGCCAGGAATTCCCGGGCTAATTCGCGGTAACTTTGCGCGCCGACGCCGGAGGGATCGTACGCCACGATCGGCTTGCCATGGCCGGGCGCCTCGCTCAGGCGGATCGACCGGGGAATGATTGTGTCGAAGACCTGCCGGCCCAGATGGTTCCGGACATCGCTCACCACCTGTTGGCTCAGATTCGTCCGCGCGTCATACATCGTCAGTACCACGCCCTCCAGGATGAGCGCCCCGTTGCCGCTAACCTGTTTGATCCTCTCGATCATCTCCAGGATTTTGGCCAGCCCCTCCAGCGCCAGGTATTCACACTGAAGCGGAACCAGAACCGAGTCGGCCGCGGCCAGGGCGTTGGTCATCAGCACGCCGAGCGACGGCGGGCAGTCGATCACGACAAAATCGATCTTCGGGCCGGTGGCGCGATAGTCGTGGAGGACCGTGCGCAGGCGCGTCAGGCGGTTGATGTCGGCGGCGAGCTGGATTTCGCAGCCGGCCAGGTCGAGCTCGGACGTCACGATCGACAGATGCGGGTAGGGCGTGGGCTGGATTTGCTCGGAGACCGACCGGGCGTTTTCATCCCCGGTGAGAATCCCGTGCAGGCTGCGGCCCGCGACGACTTCCACGCCCAGCGCGCTGCTGGCGTTGGCCTGGGGGTCGAGATCGATGAGCAGAATCTCGCGCTCCGCTTCCGCCAGCGCGGCGGAAAGATTGACGGCAGTGGTGGTTTTGCCCACTCCTCCCTTCTGGTTGGCTACGGCGACAATTTTCATTCAGCACAATCTTTCGCTATCATCATCGACCGATTTCAGGCCAGAATTAAACCTATGTAAGAAAACACTCCGTAGGCTGCGATAAACTTGACACCGGAGGCAACCACTTTTCTACTAGGCTCCTCTCATCATTGTTATTTTCGTTTATGATCGACGTCGAAAATCTCTCCAAAACTTATTCCGGGTTCCGGGCCGTCCAGGGCATCAGCTTCCATGTCGAGAAAGGCGAAATCGTCGGATTTCTCGGACCAAACGGCGCGGGCAAAAGTACGACCATGAAAGTCCTTGCGGGCTATCTTCCGCCCACCGATGGAAAAATCAAGATCGCCGGTCACGACGTCGTGACCGAATCGATCGAAGTGCGCAAGCGGATCGGCTACATGCCGGAAAACGTGCCGCTCTACACCGACATGCGCGTGACCGAGTTCCTCCGGTTCCGGGCGGAGCTCAAGAAAGTCCCCCGCAACAAGGTCAAGGAGCGGGTTGAGACGGTGAAGCAGCTTTGCAGCCTGAAGGATGTCGAGAACCGGATCATCGGCACGCTCTCCAAGGGCTATCGCCAGCGGGTCGGCCTGGCCGACGCCATGGTCCACGATCCCGACCTGCTCATTCTCGACGAGCCAACCATCGGGCTGGACCCGAACCAGATTCGCGCCGTGCGCGACCTGATCAAGGACCTCGGCAAGCACCACACCATTCTTCTCTCCACCCACATTCTCTCCGAGGTCGAATTGACCTGCAGCCGCGTGCTGGTCATCAACCGCGGCAAGATCGAGGCCTCCGACACGCCGGCCAACCTGACCAAGCTCGTGCGCGGCGGCGGTTCGATCATCCTCGAAGTGAAGGCGCCCGCCGCGGAAGTCACCTCGAAAATGCAGGCCCTGCCCGATGTCGAGGACGTCGAGATGATCCTGCCCGCCGACGGCGACTGGACCCACGCGAAGATTTTTGCCAAGCCCGGCGTCGATGTCCGTGAGAAGATTTACGATGTCGTGCGGCAAAACAACTGGCCGCTGCGCGAACTATCCCGCGTGAAGGCCACGCTGGAAGAAGCCTTCGTCGAGCTGACGCAGGAATAATTTCACCTCCAACCGGGAAAAAGACATGGCTTTCTGGACTCTTTATAAACGCGAAATCGTCAGTTATTTTCAATCGGCCGTCGCCTACGTCGTGCTCTTCGGCAGCGCGCTCGTACAGGGCGCGATGTTTACGATCATCCTGAGCCTGATCGTGGAGAGCAATTACAAGGAGCAGAGCATCCTGCAGATTTTCTTCACCTGGATTCTTTTCTGGGTTCTTATCCTGGTGCAGGTGCCGCTGATCACCATGCGCACCTTCTCCGAGGAATTCAAACTCGGCACCATCGAGATGCTCCTCACCGCCCCTGTGCGGGAATGGGACGTCGTCCTGGCCAAGTTCTTCGGCGCGCTGAGCTTTTTCCTCATTCTCTGGCTGCCGGTCGTACTTGATCTCACCGCCCTGCAGCTTTTTTCCACGCCGCCCCCGCCGATTTACTGGAGCCAGATCGGCCTCACCGCCCTCACCCTGGTGCTGGTCGGGGGCTTCTGGGTCTCGCTCGGGGTCTTCACCTCGGTGCTGACAAAAAACCAGATCATCGCGGCGGTGCTGAGCTTCGCATTTGTCTTCGCCGCGTTCGGTCTTTCGACCCTCCGCTATTTCCGCCACACCGATGCCAACCTGCTCAACTGGATTTCGTACGTTTCGACCCCGGAACACCTGGAAAATGCGGTGAAGGGCATCTTCGACACCCGCCCGATTGTTTTCTACGTCTCCGTCACCTTTTTTATGCTGATGCTGACCAAGAGCATCCTCGAAGCGCGCCGCCTGAAAGGATAATCAAGGAGCCCCTTTTGCCATGAAAAACGATACTCCTTCCGCCCGCTCATCCCGCCGTTCCGCCGGCCTCCAGAGCGTCATCAACCTGCTCCTGGTCCTGGGCATTCTGATCATCGTCAACTATATCGGCTTCGTTCATTACGATCACCGGGACCTCTCGTCATCACAGTTCTACACGCTCTCGCCCAAGACCGAGGACGTGCTGAAGAAGTTGACGTCGCCTCTCACCATCTACACCTATCTCGACCTGAGCAAGCAGGCGCAGGACGACCAGATTGCCACGCTGCTCAAGGAATATGAGCGCGTGGGCGGCAAGAACGTTCTCGTCGAAAAAATAGACCCGAACTACGACATCAATCGGGCCGTCGCATTGCAAAAGCAACTCAAGTTCGATGGCAACGACCATCTGATCATCTTCTCCTACAAGGATGCCGCCCCCCGCTTCGTGAAGCAGGATGATCTTTATGAAACGAACCCGATGACCGGCCAGTCGAACGGATTCAAAGGCGAGCAGCTCTTCACCAGCACGATCCTCAGCCTGATCGAAGGCAAGGTCTCCAAGGTCTACTTCACCGTCGGTCATGGCGAGCACCCGCTGCAAGACCTCACCGCCCCGAATGGCTACGGACTGGTCGGCCAGGGCCTGAAGAATGAAAACGTCGAAACCGACAACCTAAATCTGGCCCAGAAGGGAGATGTCCCTTCCGACGCCGACGCTGTCGTCATCGCCGGGCCGGTCGTCTCCTTCTCGCCGATGGAAGCCGATGCCCTCGGAAGATATCTCGCCAACAAGGGCAAGCTTTTCATCCTGCTCGATCCCTTCGTCACCTCCGGCCTCGACGACGTGCTCAAGAATTACGGGTTGAAATTCGAAAGTGACCTCGTCCTCTACCGCAGCGGAAGCGTCGTGACCGAAACCGGCACCGTGATCACCATTCCCCTCGCCCTCATCTATCAGGGCGGCTTTTCCTCGCATCCGATCACCTCCAAATTTGCCCAGGCCAATTACAATCTACAGATTGCTGATGCCCGCTCCGTCACGCTCCTTTCCGGCGACAAGAGCCAGGCCAATCCCTCCACTCAGTTCCTGCTCCAGACTGATCCCGACGCCTGGGGCTGGGTCAACAATGGCATTCCGCAGAACGTCGACATCAAGCAACTGACCTTCAACAAGGCCACGGACATTCCGGGCCCGGTCACCGTCGCAGCGGCTTATGACGGCGGCATGACCACCGATCCCACCACCAAGGCCACCGTCCCCGCCACCCGCATCGTCGTCGTCGGCGCCTCCAAGTTCATCGAAAACGACAACGCCGAACAGGTCGGGGCCAACTTCTTCACCAATTGCGTCGACTGGCTCGTGAAAAAGGAACCGGTCCTCGACATCAATCCCAAGAAGCCTCTGGAATATGGCATCTCCCTCATGCCGATGGAGACCCGTACCATATTCTGGACCGCCCTGGTCTTCATTCCCGGCGCCGCCCTTCTGGCCGGCATTTTCACCTGGTTCTCACGCCGCAAATAAAGACGTTCCCCCATGCTGCGCAATCGTTCCACCCTGGTTTACCTGGCCCTTTTCCTCGGCTTGGTCTGCTACCTCACCTTCATCGACAAAAAGATTCCCGGTACCAAGGAACGTGAGGAGGCCGAAACCGAGCTTTTCAAGCTCAACCCCGATGACGTAACCGGGCTGGAAGTCTCCAACGTCCACGGCCAGTTCATCTTCAAGAAGGACAACAACCACTGGGAAATCCGCAAGCCCGTTGACACCCCGGCCGACAGCCCTACCGTCGACAGCATCGTCAACCAGATCGCCTCGGCGCAGCCGCTTGCCTACATTACCGCCGACAAGTTCAACGACTCCACTCTCAAGGAATGGGGCCTCATGCCTCCCGCCGAGCGCGTCTTCATCCATACCAATGACAAGCAGTACGAGCTCCTCATCGGCCGCAAAGTCGCCATCAACGACAGTGTCTACGCACGCGCCTCAGGCCGCAAAAACGAGCCGGTCCGCATCCTGCCCAGCATGGTGAAGGACGTCCTGCAAAAAGACCTTTCCGATTTCCGCAGCCGCAGCGTTTTCGACTTCGACCTCGACAAGGTCACCAAGGTCGCCTCCCGCATCGCCGACACTGCCACGGCCCCCGCGCAGCAAAACGAGCTCGAATTGAAAGACGGCAAATGGACGCTGGAAATGCCCCTGGTCGCCCGCGCCTCGGAACCCGACGTCCAGGGCATGCTCAATAACATCCTGGCCCTGCGCGTCATCGATTTCGTCACCGACACTCCCAGCAACGTCAGCCAGTATGGCTTGACCTCGCCGGTCGCGACCCTCTCCGTCACCCTCAAGGATGGCAGCGAAATGGTGCTCCAGATCGGTTCCGCCGTTCCCACCAAGCCGAACGAGGTCTATGCCCAGCGGCTCAAATCCAACTCGGTTTTCACCATTGCCAAGGCAACTGCCGACGCTCTTCTCTCGGCCGTCCCAAGCGTCCGCGACCGCCATGTCCTCCCCTTCACTCCCGCCCAGGCCACCGGTTTGACCATTTCCATCGGAAGCAACAACATCCAGTTGCACAAAGAGGACAATGTCTGGAAAACGGCCGGCGACGCGGCCGGCCTCGCCGACATGACCAAGGTCAACGACATCCTGGCCAAACTCAGTCAGCTCGAAACCACCCCATTGCTCAAGGACTCCGCCCCGGACCTCAAGCCTTATGGCCTCGACAAGCCCAAGGGTAAAATCACCGTCCAGTCGCCCGAATTCAAACCCGGGCCTTCGCTCACCCTGTTCATCGGCAAGACCGAAAACAAGGTCACCTACATCCGCAATTCGACTGAGCCCTTCATTTACACCCTGGCCGATCACTCGCTCGATTTCCTCCCCGCCAACAACTTCAGCCTGCGTGACACCCAGGTCATCAATCTCCGCCGCGAGCTGGTCAAAAGCATGACCATCACGGTCGGCACGACGCCATCCGTCACGCTCACCCGCAGCAGCGGCGGCACTTGGAGCACCGCCAACGTCAAGGAACGCATGGTCGATTCGACCAAGGCCGACACCCAGGCCAGCCTCTTCTGCCAATTGCAGGCCAGGAGCTGGCTCGGCCCGGTCCAGTCTTCCTATGGGCTGAGCAAACCAGTGCTGCGCATTGCGGTCGAGACCGACAAGCCCGCCGCCACCGTGTTGCGCATCGGCGCCAAGCTGCCCGATGGCAACCATGCCGCACAGGTCGAGGGCGACTCGCTCGCCTTTGAGCTGGCCGAGGGCGACTACGACATCCTCAACGCCAGCTCGCTCGAACTCATCCCCAGCGTCCTCTCCGCGACCAACGCGCCGTCCGCGACGCCGCCGCCGGCCAAAAAATAATCCTAGAGGCTGTCCGGCTACCTCGAAGCGGAGCGCCGCTTCGGTCCCGCCGGAGCCTTGAGTTCGGAACGGCTCTTCTCCCGCGCCTCGGTCGTCCGTCCGCGCAGGACAAACTTGATCGGACAGCCGATCAGATCGAAATGCTCACGCAGTTGCAGATCGAGATAGCGTTCGTAGGCCGGGGTCAACAGCGAGGGATGATTCACGAAAAACTGGAGGGTCGGGGTTTCCCGCGCTTCGTCCTTCGGCGCCTGCTGGGCGGCGTAGAGAACCTTGAACCGGCGGCCCCGCACCAGCGGCGGCGCGTACCGTTCCATGGCCCGGCTAATCACCCGGTTCAGCGGCCCGGTCTGGAACCGGAACGTCCGGTTTTTCGCGATGGTCGCCACTGTCTTGAGCAGACCGTCGATCCGCTCACCCGTTTTCGCGCTGAGAAAAAGCACCGGCGCGTAGGAGAGGAAAAACATGTCCCGCCGCACCGACTCATAATATTCCCGCTCCCGGCTCCTGCTCGCATCGCCCATTTCACGCGCCAGGTCCCATTTGTTGATCACGATCATGCAGGGCGCATGGGCTTCCTGGATCAACCCTGCGATTTTCTTGTCCTGCATCGAGACACCGGTCATGGCGTCGATCACCAGAATGCAGACGTCGGCCCGGTTGATCGTATGCGCCGTCCGCCCTGTCATTGCCCGTTCCAGCTCATCCTGAAGGCGGCGCTCCTGACGCATGCCTGCCGTGTCGATGAAAAGAAACGGCTGCCCCTTCCAGGTGTAGGAGATGTCGATGGCATCACGCGTCGTTCCCGCCACCGGACTCACAATCGCCCGCGGCTCGGAAATCAGCGCATTAATCAGCGACGACTTGCCGACGTTGGGACGGCCCACGATTGCCAGCCGCGTGGGCCGCGCCGGCCGGGGCGTCTCTGCCCTTTCCTCCGGCTCGCCCCACCCGGAGATGATCGCTGACCGTAATTGCTCCAACCCGCGCCGATGCGCGGCGGAAACAGGGAAAACGCCCTTGAAGCCCAGGCGCGTGAACTCGCCGTCCAGATTCGCCTGCTTCTCGCTGTCCACCTTGTTGGCAGCGACAAAGACCGGTCTCTGACTCTTCCGCAACAGCCGCGACACCGTCTGGTCCAGCGGCGTAAGCCCTTCCCGGGCATCAACCACAAAAATAATCTCCGTTGCCGCCGCCAGCGCCAGGTCCACCTCGCGTGCAATCGCCTCCCCGAAACCTTCCCGGTCTTCGACGCCGATTCCACCCGTGTCGATCAGCGTCACCGGATGCTTCTCCCAGCGCGCGCTGATCACCAGCCGGTCGCGGGTCGTTCCCGGCCGGTCGAACACCAGCGAGATGTCGCGGCCGGCCAGCGCGTTGAACAGCGCCGACTTACCCACATTGGGACGGCCCACGATGGCGACGATATGCTCCATAATTGCAGTGTAGCGGCGGTCAGGGTGGGCCGCACTTTAAATCCCCTCGCTCTTCAATGCGGGGCGGCCTTGGTATGGCCACTATGGCTCAGCAGGCCCAACCCCTCCCGCACGTAGATCACGGTGCAAATCAGGGCAAATCCCGCCCCGATCGCGCAGAGCCAGAAAATCGCCGAGACCCCCAGTTTGAAAAGCACCGCGCCAATGGCCGCCAGGGTAAAGAACGTGCTCGCCTTGCCTGTCCAGTGGGGATGAATTTCGACCGGAACCTGGAAATGGCGCAGGACGCAATAGCCGCCCAGCAGCAGGGCGTCACGGCTGATGATGATCGCGGGAAACCAGATCGGAAACGGCCGCAGATGGTCCAGCGGAATCAGCCCCAGCGTCACCAGCGCCGCCAGCAACAGCAGCTTGTCGGCGATCGGATCGAGCAGAGCGCCCAGAGCGCTTCGCTGGTTCCAATGCCGCGCCAGGTAACCATCCAGCGCGTCCGACAGCGACGCCGTCAGGAACGTCGCAATGGCCAGGTAGCGCCAAATCTCCTCCGGCCGCCCGCGACTCGTCGTATCGTCATACGTGATAATCAGCGTGACGAAAACCGGAACAAGGATGAGCCGGATAATGGTGATGCGCGTGGCCCAGGTCATGCAAAGGCAGGGGAAAATGAGCCGCGCCGGCGGAGCGGGGCATTCTCATCCTAACCGCGCCGCTTCGCCACCGGCAAGCGGCAAAGGCGCCGGCAAAGCCAGAATAATTATTGCGCCGGATTTCGTCCGGTATATGATGGCCCTTCCAACACTTATTTTTATGGCAGACGTCGCAAATCGCTATCCCGAAAACATCGCAGGCAAATATTATGTCGACAATCAATGCATCGACTGTGATCTCTGCCGCGAAACCGCTCCGAATAATTTCGGCCGCAACGACGACGGAGGTTACTCCTACGTCTACAAACAACCCACGACTCCTGAAGAGGAAAAACTCTGCAAGGAAGCCATGGAAGGCTGTCCGGTTGAAGCCATCGGTGATAACGGCGCCTGATCGGCGTCGTTTATTGAATCAGTTGAAATCCGGCCAAGCCGACAAACGCGCCTGTTATCGTCAGGGTCTGGGTCGCAGACCCGGTCAGGCCGGTGAATTTCACGTAGTTTCCGACACTTGGCGAGTCCGCTGAGGTTGAGGTCACTTGCGTCCAATTGCCCAGCGCGTTGGATGTCTTGACGTAATAAGTCGTCCCACCCAGAGCAATCGTGGCCTTGGCTGAGTTTCCCGGGGCATTCCAGACAGACGACACATAGACAATCAGCGTATAGGTGTGCTTGGGATCAAGCCCCGTCAAGGTCAACGTCAGGGGAGTTCCTGTCTCATTGAAAATCACTCCTCCTTCAAGAAAGCTATCAGTTAGACCATTGTCCTGATACCAAACCGGATCCGGGAAAGACTTGTTGTTGGTCGCATCGCTCTTGGTATAACCCGAGAAAGTAAAGCCGATCGGCGTTTTTGCTCCGCTCGTGTCAATGAGAACGCTTGATCCCAATGAATTTCCATCGGCATCAATCAACTTGGTATTGGAGGAGGGACTTGTCCCCGTGTCGGTGTTGACCACATTCCAGTTTTGCACCGGAACGACCCCCGCCTGGTAATTCATCTTATTTAAGGGAGAAGTCATTTTACCCTGAGAAAACTGGGGAAACTGAACGCTAACTACCAAGGGGCCATGATAAACGGCCGCTACGGGAGTCGGAGAAGGAGCCGTGGGAGCTATAGTTGGCGAAGGTTGCGGTATGGGCGTGGGAGCGGCGGTTGGAGCCACCACGGGTGCTGGGGCCGTGGCGGGAGCCTCGCCGGCCGGCACCGCCGAAGATGAGGAGCCGTCCGACGTCTTGGGGGCGTAATCATTCAGATCCGCCGGAGGAGGTGGCGCCTGGGTCGGCTTCAAGAGCGAGGGAATTTTCCAGGCCAGCAGTCCCAGGACAACCAGTACAATCACCACCAGGCCGATGATCATCAGGAGATTATACTTCGCGCTCGACTCGGTCTCAATAATCTCGACATCTTCTTCCTGCTTTTCCCGGTAGGTTGGGTCGGTGATGCGCCGCTTCGCATCCTCGAGCTGCTCGATAAAATCGGCGTACGATTCGTAACGGTCCTCCGGGTAGCGGGCCATCGCCTTGCTCACCGCGTAGGCCGTCTGGTCGGAAATGTTGGGCACGAATGCCTTCAGCGAAATTACCTTGCCGCTGAGATGCTTCATCGCGACTTCGTTCGGATCCTCCCCCTCGTAGGGAGGCCGCCCCGAAATGGCGTGAAACAACGTCGCACCGAGGCTGTAAAGATCACTCCGGAAATCCTCCTTTTCGCGCTCCAATTTTTCCGGCGCAACGTAATAAGGCGTGCCCCAGATTTCGCCGTCGAAATGGTCCATGGTGTCATAGGTGAGCGAAAGACCAAAATCGACCACCTTCGGCGTGTTGTTGGAATTGAACAAAATATTGCCCGGCTTGATATCGCGATGAATCAACCCGCCTCGTTGCAAGGCGCATTCCAGCCCCCGCGCCACCGCGATCCCGATTTCGATCCCCTCCAGCTCCGTGATCCGGCCCAGGTTGTTGATCTTGTCGTCCAGCGAGCCGCCCGAGATAAGCTCCACCACCATGTAATAAACCCCTTCGTGCTGGCCAAAGGCGTACACCTGCATGATGTTCGGGTGATTCAACGACGCGGTGATCTCCGCCTCCCGCAAAAATGTCGCCAGGAATTTATGATCGGAAACCAGCTCCGGCCGCAGGACCTTTACCGCAACAACGCGGTTCAACGTCACGTCGCGACCCTGATAAACCGTACCCATTCCGCCAGCTCCGATCTGGCGCTCAAGCAGGAAATTTCCGAATTGCCGCGTGATGGTAAACTCATGCCCGCAATAGGGGCAGGTGATGCCGTCCCCGGGGTCCAACCCGGTAATATCAATGGGGTTCCGGCATTTGGCACACGTCATGGTGACCAACTTCTCGCCGTCCCGATTTTCCATTGGCGCAAAGTGCCATGTCCGGGTTCAAATTGCAATTGTTGAAACTATGACCGCATCTTTAACTAATCTCACGTTTGGTTCCGACGATCTCCGGCCTTTTATCGGTCAGCGGATCGACGTTTTTTTAGCGGCAACCCTGCAAAGATCGCGCAATCACGCCCAGGCGTTGATCCGGCAGGGCCACGTCGATCTCCGCCCCTTCCCGGAAAAAGCCGAACCCAGTTACCGCCTCCGTGCCGGCGATTCACTCACAGTTCGTCCTCTCGTCGCCGCCCCGGTCGACGCCGAGCCCGTCGGCGAGGCCATCCCGCTTGAAATTCTTTATGAGGACGAGGCGCTGCTGGCCATCAACAAGCAGGCCGGTCTCGTCGTCCATCCCGCCGCGGGTCACCGTTCCGGGACGCTCGTCAATGCGCTCGTCCATCACCGGGGCGAAAAACTCGCCGGGCGTGGCGGCCGGGAACGGCTCGGCATCGTCCACCGCCTCGACAAGGAGACCAGCGGCGTGATGCTCATCGCCAAGACCGACGAGGCGCATGAAAAACTTGCGCAGGACTTCGCCCAGCGCGATGTGCGCAAGATTTACCGTGCCCTCTGCCGCGGCCTTTTCCGCCGCCCTTTCGGCGAATGCCGGGGATCCATCGGACGTCATCCCGTCCATCGCAAAAAAATGGTCGTGTTGAAAAACGGAGGACGCACCGCCTGGACCGATTACCGCGTCCTGACCCAGGGAAAATCAGGCGCCGAAGTCGAATGCCTTCTTCACACCGGCCGTACGCACCAGATCCGCGTCCATCTCACTCATCTCGGTCATCCGATCCTTGGCGATCATCTTTACGGCCAAAACAAGCCTTGGCCGGACGGCACAATTCCATCCCGTCAAATGCTCCATGCCGCCGTGCTTGAAATCGCCCATCCACTGACGGGCAAACCTCTCCGTTTCGAGGCCCCTCTGCCCGGCGACTATCTCGAGTGCCGAGAAAAATTATTAAAAGATTAGGAGCTTGCTGAAAAGGTCGTCATCCTGAGCCTGTCGAAGGATCTCTAACTATTTCGCTCGTTGAGCTCCTCTGAGGAAAAATAGCGAGCGATCCTTCGACAGGCTCAGGATGACTGCATTTTTTTAATAAAGGCCTTTTTCAGCAAGCTCTTAAGCCGCTTCGGCCAGTGCAGGCTCGGGCGTTTCCACCACCGGCTTGTTGAGGGCGGTCATTGCCTCGCGCGTCAGCATCCGCTTCGGCGGATCCTGCAGGTCCCAAACGATGCCCAGTTTTTCCAGGCCGAGGAGAATGTAATAGGTGATGTCGATCTCGTACCAGAAGAAGCCCTGCCGGGCCGAGAGCGGGTAATGATGATGATTGTTATGCCAGCCCTCACCCATGGTCAGGAGGGCGAGCCACAGGCTGTTTTTGCTCTCCTCGCCGGTCTCGTAACGGCGCGAACCAAACATGTGGCAGAGCGAATTGATCGCAAATGTCGTATGATAAAGAATGACCGTGCTGATGAAGAAACCGACCACCAGCCCCATCCAGCCCAGCAGCAGCCAGCAGATGACCGCGAAGGTCACCGGTGCAACGAAAAGGTATTTATCGAGCCAGATCAGCTCCGGGTACTTGCTCAGGTCGCGCACCGAATTCTGGTCGTAGTCCTCGTATTCCTGAGAAAGCACCCAGCCGACATGCGACCAGTAAAATCCCTCCAGCTTGGCCGAATGCATGTCCAGCTCCGTATCGGAATGCTTGTGATGATGCCGATGGTGGGCCGCCCACCACAGCGCCCCCTTCTGCGCCGCCGCCCCGCCCAAAAAGGCGAGGCAAAATTGAAAGAAACGGCTCGTTTTATAGCTCCGGTGGGAAAAATATCGATGAAAGCCGCCCGTGATACCGAATTTGCGGATGAAAAACATGAACGCGCAGAGGGCCGCCGCCTCCCAGGTGAGGCCCGTCCAGAACACGGCCAGGCAGGCCACGTGGACGAGAATGAAGAGAATACCGGGGAGAGAAATACTAAAGCTTCGATGCATAAGGTATTATAATAGGCTTGTGAGATTTTGACACAACCAAAATCGCCGCCATTCGAAATCGCCGAAGGATTTGCGCAATTCCTGCTTGCAGGCCATTCTATTGATCTCATGGGCCGAAAAGCATTTCTCCTGCAAATACTTCTGACGGGATTCATCCTCTCCCCCCTGCGGGCTGAAGTTGCCCAGCAGCATCTTGAAATAACCGGCAGCCATCAGCTCCGTCTTACCTATGATTGTTCCTTCACCTGGCCCTATGGCACTAATCTGAGCGGCGTTTTCCATCTCCCCATGCCCCCGAATACCGGCGCTCAGCAGATCGAATATTTCACGTCCAATCTCAAGGGCCAGACCGAAACCACCGAGGCCGTCCCACCCCAGCGCCTGATCACGGCCACCCTCTATCACAATCGGGGCGATGACCGCCATGTCCATTGGCACGTCCAGATCGTCGGCCAGTTTCAGACCCGCCAGCTCGTTGATGGCCCGCCGGATCCCGCCATGCCCATTCTTCCGCCCGCTCCCGGCGAATTCCTTGCCTTCACCGAATCGATCAACTGGAACACGGACAGGTTCCAGAACTGGCTCGATTCCAGTGGATTGCGTCGGACAAATGGCGAATCCCCGGTCCATTATGGCCGCCGGGTCTATTCCTTCTTCCAAGCCAATGGCCGCTATAGCTACCCCCCCGAAACAGCCTGGAACGCCGCTGCTATCTGCCGGGGCCTGCGCACCGACTGCGGCGGCTTCTCCCTCGTTTTCGTCGCCGCCTGCCGCGCCAATAAAATCCCCGCCCGGCTCCTCGTCGGCCAATGCTTCAAGGCCTGCAAGACCGCCAAGGGCTCCGTCGAGCTGAGCGGCGACCGTCAGGCCCACGTTATCGCCGAGTTCTTCGATCCCCAGATCGGCTGGATCCCCGAAGACATCTCCTCCACGTTCCTCAAAATGCCCGGCTACGGCGACCTCGATTTCTTCGGCCGCGATCCCGGCTATTTTTTCGCCTGGCATTTCGACTCCGATTTTCACTTCGACCTGCCCCGCAAGGCCAACGCCCATATCCAGTGGATTCAAAACCCCTCGCCCTGGTTCAGCGCCAGTGCCGACGAGGCCAACGACACCGTCTCGCACCATTGGGACGTCGAGACACTGAAGTAATCACCGCTCCAGTTCGACAAACCGCAAAACATCCCGCGCCTGTTCCCGCGTCGACGCGTGAAGGTCGCGCCACACAATCCGCCCGTTCCGGATCAGAAACGATTGCCGGTTTGGCATTCCGAGCATCAGCCGCACGCCGAAGGCCCGGGCCACCGCATGCTCCTGATCGGCCAGAAGCGTGAAGGGCAACCGGTGCCCTTCCTTGAAGCAAAACTGCGCGGCGGGACTGTCTGCGCTCACGCCGATCACTCGCACTCCGCGCGCGCTCAGTTCGGCAAAGCCATCGCGCAGACTGCAGGCCTGGGCCGTGCAGCCCGGCGTGTCCGCTTTCGGATAAAAATAAACGAGCGTCAGTCCATCGTGATAAAACCCGGCCAGCCGCACCGAACGACCTTCTTCATCGGGCGCGGAAACATCGGGAGCCACGTCGCCCACCTGCAACGACTCCCCGTTCTTGGTGATTCCGAGCCAGGCGAGAAAGCTCATGGCGTTAGTCCGGCCTGGCCATTAACTGCGCCGCGATTTCTTTCGCGTACTCGTTTCGCAATCCCTCCGCCGTGGAAAAATCGACCAGTGACCGGCCCTGACACTCGTTCATCGAAACAATTCCCTTCATGCTGTTCGTCACAAAAACCTCGTCCGCCTCCAGCAGCTCGTCCAATGGAAACGGACCAGTTGTCACATCGCAACGCTTCAGCACAAAACCCCGCACCACCCCGCGCCGGCAACCCGATTCCTCCGATGGCGTGAAGAGTCTCTCTGCTCGCCGCCAGAAAATATTTCCCCGGGAAGCACTGGCCACATGGCCGAATTCATTCAACAAAACCACCTCCGGCGTCGGCGCGGTTTTCGCGGCCTGCGCATGCGTGAGATAACTCACCGTCTTGAACCGCGCATCCCAGTTCGCCGACCCCACCCGCACCGGCGAAACCGACAAGGCCCCCGGACCCGCGGGCAAAACCTCCTCCGAAGAAAACAGCGTCCGGGTTCCCTCCGTAGTCACAATCCAGCGCCACCGTCCCGAATTCGGCTCCAGATCATCCCCCGCTTTTTCGAAATCAAAATCGGACTTCAACTCCAGCGCCGCCATCGCCCGACTCAGCTCCTCGCGATGCTCCCGGAAGAAAAGCGGCATACCCTCCACCACCCGCAATGTCTCGAACACTCCAAGCCACGGGGCAAATTCGGGCGGCGTTTGCGACATAATCACACTTTGCCTCTTGCCGCCCGGCCCGACCAACCTAAACTTACCTTACCCCCATGGCCTTCACCGAAATTTCACTTAAGCTCGACGAAATTCCCCTCGGCCAGAGCCGCTGCGTCACCGTCGGCGACGCCCAGGTCGGCCTCTTTCGCCGCGACGAAGGCCTCTTCGCCATCGATAACGTCTGCCCTCATCGCGGAGCGCCGCTTCATGATGGCCAGGTCAGCGACGGTGCCGTCGTCTGCCCCTGGCACCAGTGGCAATTTCAGCTGGCCGATGGCGCCTGCCGCAACCTGCCCCGCGTCCGCGTCGCCAGCTATCCTGTCGAGGTCCGGGACGGCGCCATCTGGATCGACCTCGCAACCATGGAAGGAAACCCCGCATGAAATCGGCCTATGAAATCGCCATGGAGCGGCTCGAAAAGAAAGCTCCCACCATCAAACTCACCGAGGAACAAAAAGCCCGCATCGCCGAAATCAATTCCCTCTATGGTTCAAGAATCGCCGAGAAGGAAACCTTTCTCCAGGGCGAAATTGCCAAGGCGCAAGTCCATGGCGACCTCGAAGCCGTCAGCCAGATTCGCGACCAACTCGCCCGTGAAGTACGCCGCCTCCATGCCGAATGGGAGGAAAAGAAGGCCGCCGTCCACGGCGAAACCGGTTATGAGAAATCGGTCAAGGAAAGCGAAGAGAAAAGCTAGAGGTTGTCCGAAATAACATCTTCGATGAAAACCGGTTCGCAGGAAGAAACTCTCGCCCGGCTGGCCCTCACCCTCGACGAATATCTCGCTGCCGTCCCCCGCCAGAAGGAGCTCGGCGCACCCGATCTCCTCGCCATCTTTGCCCGGCTCGACGCCCTCGAAACCGAACTCGGCCCTCAAGCTCCCGCCCAGCTTCGCCACTACCTTCACCAGAAAAGTTATCGCAAGGCCTGGCTCTTTCTCCAGGATCGCGATGCCGAAAATCTCCGCGGCAATTGCGGAAGGTAATTAATTCGTCGCCAGGCTACGCAGGCAATCGGCGATCAGCGCCGTCCAACCCGTCTGGTGGTTCGCGCCCAGGCCGCGGCCGGTGTCGCCGTGGAAGTATTCGTTAAAGAGCAAATGATTCCGCCAAAGCGGATCATTCGCGTATTGGCCCAGCGACGCCGCAAACGGCCGCGTGCCATCGGGCCCCGGCAGGAAAATCGAGGCCAGCCGGCGTTTCAGTTCCCGCGAAACATCGCCCAGATGCATCATCTTCCCGGAGCCGGTGGGGCACTCCACCTTCAGCTCGTCGCCGTAGAAATAATAATACCGTTCCAGCGCCTCGATCAACAGGTAGTTGATCGGAAACCAGATCGGGCCGCGCCAGTTCGAGTTGCCACCGAACAACCCCGTCGTGCTGTCGCCCGGCGTGTAGTCGACCCTCAAATCCTGGTCGTCCCAATGCAAAATGTAGGGATGGTCCTTGTGGCATCGCGACACCGACCGGATACCGTAGGGCGAAAGAAATTCATTCTCATCCAGCATGTAGCGCAACATGCTTACCAGCCTTTTGCACGTCGTGATGGACAGCAACCGCGTCGGCGCCGTCGGCAGGTCGAAGCGATTGATCTCGGTGATGTGCGCCGCCAGTTCCGGCCGGTTTTCCAGGAACCATTTCATCCGCTTCTTGAAATTGGGCAGCCCAACCGTGCTGTGGGCCGGCGCGACCGCCACGGCGATCATCGGCAGCAGCCCGACGATGGACCGGATTTTCAACGGCACGCTGCCGCCGTTGGAAAGCGATATCTGGTCGTAATAAAAACCGTCCTCCTCGTCCCATAATCCGTAACCGCCGAGCGTGTTGATGGCGTTCGTGATCATCACGAAATGCTCGAAGAACTTCGACGCGATGTCCTCGTAGACCGCGTCGTGCTCGGCCAGCTCCAGCGCCATCGAGAGCATGATCAGGCAATAAAAAGTCATCCATGCCGTACCGTCGGCCTGTTCGAGGAAATTGCCGTCGCCCAGCGGTTTCGAGCGGTCAAACACCCCGATATTATCGAGCCCGAGAAACCCGCCCGAGAAAAGGCTGCGCCCCGACGAGTCTTTCCGGTTCACCCACCAGGTGAAATTCATCAACAGCTTCTGAAAAACACTTTCCAGAAAGGCCAGGTCGCGGTTGCCCCGCGCCCCGGTGATCTTATAAACGCGCCATGCCGCCCAGGCATGCACCGGCGGATTCACGTCCGAGAACGAGAACTCGTACGCCGGGAGCGCCCCGTTCGGATGCATGTACCATTCGCGCACCAACAGCTCGAGCTGGCTCTTGGCAAAGGCCGGGTCGACCCGCGCGATTTCCACCGTGTGAAACGCCAGGTCCCATGCCGCGAACCACGGGTACTCCCATTTGTCCGGCATCGAAAGAACGTCGCGCGCGAAAACGTGCGGCCAGTCCCAGTTGCGGCCCCGCACCTGCCGCACCGGGTCCGGCGGCGGCTGGCTCGTATCGCCCTTTAACCACCGCGGCACCTCGTAATTGTAAAATTGCTTCGACCAGAGCAACCCCGCCTGCGCCTGCCGCATTACCCGGAATTCCTCGCTCTCCAGCGGATAAGGCAGATGGTTGCGATAAAAAATATCGGCCTCCTGCCGCTTTCCGTTCAGCAACTGCGAAAAATTATCGCCAAACGCCTGCACCAGGGTCGGCGCGGCGGACAATTCCACCAGCCGCAGCCGCACCACCCATTCCTGGCCCGCGCTCAACTCGATCACATAATGCGCCGCCGTTTTTGTGCCGGCCTGTTCCGGATTCACCGCTGCGCCATATCCATGAATCAGCGCCTCATGGAAGGCATCCTTCACGTAGGGTTCCAGGTTCGGCACGCCGAAGAGCCGCTGCCGGTTCGTCTCGTTCTCGGTAAAAAGGAGCCCCTGTAATTGGCCCTGGTTCGCCGGATCGAGCATCAGCACATACGACCCCAGTGTCGCATGGTCCGCCTCGATCTGCCCGTCCTCCCGCCGCCGCAATTCCGGCCGCACCGGCGTATCCTCCGTCATCAAGCCCCACGACCAGGTATTTCGGAACCAGAGCGTGGGCAACAGGTGCAGCCAGGCCGCATCGGGTCCCCGATTCGTTACCGTGATCTGGATCAGGATGTCGTCGGGCGCGGCCTTCGCGTATTCGACCTCGACGTCAAAGTAACGGTTCTCCGCAAAGGCGTCCGTGTCGGTAATTTCAAATTCCCGCTCCAGCTTCGACCGGTTCCGGTTCGCCTCCAGCAACTCGTTGTAGGGATAGGGCCGCTGCGGATATTTATAGAGCGCCTTTTGGTAGGAATGGGTCGGCAGCGCGTCGAGGTAATAGTAGGCCTCCTTCACATCCTCGCCGTGATTTCCCTCCGAATTGTTCAGGCCGAAAAGCCGCTCCTTCAAAATCGGATCGACCCCGTTCCACAACGCGGGCGCAAAACAGAGCCGGCATTCGCGATCGGCAAAACCGAGCAGGCCGTCCTCGCCCCAGCGATAAGCCCGGCTCCGCGCGTGGTCATGCGGAAGGTAGTTCCAGCAATCGCCATTGGGCGAATAATCCTCCCGCACGGTGCCCCATTGCCGTTCGGACAAATAAGGCCCCCACCGCTTCCAATTTTTGACGCGATGGATGTCCTCATCCAGCCGCTGCGATTCGGGGCAGTCATCCATGTGCTTTAAGTTTAGAGGTTATCTGGAAATTGGCGAAGTATAACCCAAAAACGCCATCTCCTCATTGCTATTGTCGATAGGCAATGTATGCTTGGTCGAATCATGCAGGTTCTCTCCACCCCCCGTAATTTCGTCCCCGGTTCCACCCCCCAGGAACAGCTCAAGGTTACCAAAGACGGTCTCGACGTCATCCACGACATCTACCGCTATGCCAAGCTCGGCTTTAAAGCGATCCCCGAGGACGATTTCGACCGCTTCAAGTGGTACGGCGTCTACCGTCAGCGCCCCAAGGACAGTGGCTATTTCATGCTCCGCACCAAGATCCCCGGCGGCCAGCTCACCTCGGCCCAACTTGCGGTCATGGCCGGCCTCGCCGACGACTTCGGCCATGGCTTCGGTGACATCACCACCCGCCAGACTTTCCAGTTCCATTGGCTCCGCATCGAGGACTTCCCTGAAGTCTTCGAGCGCCTCAGCCGCGTCGGCATGACCACCTCCGGCGCCTGCGGCGATGACACCCGAAACGTCGTCGGCTGCCCGGTCGCCGGCATCGACAAAAACGAAATCATCGACGGCACCGCGCAGCTCCGCGACGTCAACCATCACTTCACCGACAACCGCGAATTTTCCAACCTGCCCCGCAAGTACAAAATCTCCCTCTGCGGCTGCCGCATCCACTGCGCCCAGCCCGACATCAACTGCGTCGGCGTCTTCGGCCTGGAACGCACCCGCAACGGCAAAACCGAGGCTGGGTTCGGCATCAAGGTCGGCGGCGGCCTCTCCAGCGCTCCGCACCTCGCCCAAACCCTTCCCGTCTTCCTGACGCCGGAGGACGTCCAGCCGATGGTCCATTACGTCTCCGTTATTTTCCGCGACCATGGCTACCGCGAAAAGCGGAACCGCGCCCGCTTCAAGTTCCTCGTCGCCGACTGGGGCGCGGAGAAAGTCCTCACCAAGGTCGAGGAACTCTCCGGCCGCACCTTCCAGCGCCACACTGAATTCGTCTTCCCCGAGGATCCCGAAACCGACCACCTCGGCGTCAACGAGCAGAAGCAACCCGGCCTCTGGTACGTCGGCATCAGCTTCGCCGGCGGCCGCACCCGCGGCGAGCAGCTCGCCAAGGTCGCCGAGCTTTCCAAAAAATATGCCGCGCCCGGCCTCGATCGGATTACCACCACCAACAAGCAAAACCTGCTCCTCCTCAACATCCCGGAGAAAAACCTCGCCGCGCTCCAGGCCGAGCTCGACGCCGCCAACCTTTCCTGGCGCCCTTCCAATTTCCGCAAGGGCTGCGTCTCCTGCACCGGCATCGAATTCTGCAATCTCGCCATTGCCGAGACCAAGAACCGCATGGTGCTACTGGTCGAACAGCTCGAAAAGGAATGCGCCTTCTACCAGGACAAAATCCGCATCCACTTCAGCGGCTGCCCCAGCTCCTGCGGCCAGCACCAGATCGCCGACATCGGCTTCCGCGGCGGCAGCACCCGCGTCAATGGCGTGCCCACCGAATGCTTCGACATGTTCATCGGCGGCAAACTCGGCGCCGGCGCCCGCTTCAATGAGCTAGTGAAAAGCAAGGTCCTCGCCTCGGACATTCATCGCACCGTGGGCAAGCTCCTCAGCTATTATACCGCCAACCGCCAGTCCGGCGAACCGTTCCACGCCTTCGCCGCCCGCACGCCCAAGGAACAGATCAAGGCCGCGCTGGAAAACTGACCGTCTCCGCAGATCGGCTTAAGGCTGCGTTCCCGTTTTCGGCTCCGTCAGCATTCCGAACGGCGTGCTCACCTGCGGAGCGGTTTCCGCCTGCGCGGTGATGGCCCGCGGCGCCGTCTTCACAAAAATCTGCGTGAAATAGATCATCCCCTGTTCGTCCGCCCAGACCCCCATTCCTGAGTAATTGAAATCGCCGCGGATATTCTCCAGGTGGTGCGGACTGTGCAGCCATACCTCCACCGCATGACACGCGATCTGGTTTGGGTCGTCCGTCTTCAGCACATTCTCGCCCGCGCCGCGCAAATCGATCATCGTCGTCCTCAACTGCGCCACGCGATCGCTGAAACCGTCATGACCGAAATCGACATCGCCCGTCGCCATTTCGCGACTATGTCCCCGCGCCACTTCGGCAATTGTCCCATCCCAATGCAGCAGCGGCAGCCGGTGCACTTTCCGATAGTCATTGATCAGGGTAAACGTCTCCTGTTCCAGGTTCAGCCGGTAAGCCACTTCCGAAATCGACGACGACGTCTGGGCTGGGACCGAAATGAAACCTGCCGCTACGAGGAAGCCCGAGATCAATAAAAAGTTGATGTAAAAATGTCTCATCAAGGTGGCTCAATTGAAGCGTAGCGGCAGGTCAAAAGCAATTCACTGGTCATGCGAGCGGTCAAATTATTTGGCGAGCAGTCAACTTTCTGGTCATCCTGAGCTTGTCGAAGGATCTCTAATTATTCGCCTCTAAAATGAGCGTCTTGAAATTTCTTCGAAGACACTGGGGCAAACTTTTACTGATACTTTTCATTCTTTGGTTCTTTGGCTTTATTGACGAGGCGGTGGAAAGCCTCGGACTTACGAGCGAAAGAATGGCGTCTATTCAGCAAGAAGGACAATTGGCTCCTTTTCCCTGGCCAAGGTCGAATCAAAAGGTGACCCATCACACAGGCATGTTTCATGATACGTATACCATTTACTTTAATGCTAAGCCGAAAAGTAGGCGTGGGTCACGTGACGAGTCGAATGGGGCTCGAATTGAGGCGCGAACGACGAGCCTGGCCCCAGCTACGTGAGGGGTGAGCAACGAAGAGCTCGGGCCCCATTCGGCGTCACCCCTGCGGGGCCGAAGTTCTTTTGCCTTCTGGCGGTGTCGCTCGTTCGTCACGTAGCAACAGCTAGGCTCCTTACTCGGCTCCTGGCCAGAAGACAAAACTCCTCTCGGCGTGGCCCGCGCCTACTTTTCGGATAGCCTCTAGGCAAACCTTTTGTTTACATTTCCTCTGATCGTACCGAATTGGGCATTGCGTACGGAATCACAATAGACAGCCCGTATTCAAGGTCTCCGATACCGCCTCGACAACCTTAGACTAAGGGATTCTAATATTCCTTTCTATGTCTCACGCCCCTGAACCCAAGGAAGCTCCCGCGAACCACCGCCTTGAATCCGACAGCATGGGAAAAATTCCCGTGCCGAACGACCGCTATTACGGCGCGCAGACTGCCCGGTCGCTGATCCATTTCGACATCGGCCACGACCGGATGCCGCTCGAAGTGGTCCATGCCTTCGGCACGCTCAAAAAAGCGTGTGCACTGGTAAACCAGGACCTGGGCAAGCTCAAGCCGGAGTTGGCGAACCTGATCGTCCGCGTCGCCGACGAGGTCACGGCCGGCAAACTTGATGACCATTTCCCGCTTCGCGTCTGGCAGACCGGCAGCGGCACGCAGAGCAACATGAATGTCAACGAGGTGATCTCCAATCGCGCCATCGAAATGGCCGGGGGCGTTCTCGGCTCGAAGAAGCCGGTCCATCCGAACGACCACGTGAACATGTCACAGTCGTCAAACGATACGTTCCCGGGCGCCATGTCGATCGCCGCGACGCTCGAGACGGAGCAGACGCTGATTCCCGCGGTGAAACGGCTGCGCGACGCGCTCGACGCGAAAGCAAAGGAATTTGCCGGCATCGTGAAGATCGGCCGCACGCATCTCATGGACGCCACGCCCCTCACCCTCGGGCAGGAATTTTCGGGCTATGTCGCGCTGCTCGACGCCGACCTGAAGCGCCTCACCGGCGTGCTGCCCGACCTGGCTGAACTGGCCCTCGGCGGCAGCGCCGTGGGAACCGGGCTCAACACCCATCCCGAGTTCGCCGAACGCGTGGCCAAAAAAATCTCCGAGCTGACCGGCCATCCCTTCGTCTCGGCGCCGAACAAGTTCGCCGCGCTCTCCGCCCACGACGCCCTCGTCATGGCCAGCGGCGCGGTCCGGACACTCGCCGTCTCGCTGATGAAAATCGCCAACGACCTGCGCTGGCTCGGGAGCGGCCCCCGCTGCGGCCTGGGCGAACTCTCGCTGCCGGAAAACGAGCCCGGCTCGTCAATCATGCCGGGCAAGGTCAACCCGACCCAGTGCGAGGCGATGACCATGGTCTGCATCCAGGTCATGGGCCACGACGCGGCCATCGCCTTCGCCGGCTCCCAGGGCAACTTCGAGCTGAACGTCTTCAAACCGCTGATCATTTTCGACTATCTTCATTCGATCCGTCTGCTCAGCGACGCCTGCCGCTCGATGGTCGATCACTGCGTGGTCGGCATCGAACCGAACCGGGAACGGATCGCCCATTTCCTCAACGATTCGCTCATGCTCGTCACCGCGCTGAACCAGAAGATCGGCTACGACAAGGCCGCCGAGATCGCCAAGACCGCGCACAAGGAGCACTCCACACTGCGCGCCACGGCCATCAAACTCGGCTATCTCACCGGCGAGGAATTCGACGCCACGGTGCGCCCGGAAGAGATGACGCATCCGTAGAAGTAGCGACGGAACTGATCCCTTGACAGGCTCGGGATGACAAAGGCGTGGAGGATAGGGGATTCGAACCCCTGACCTTCTCATTGCGAACGAGACGCTCTACCAACTGAGCTAATCCCCCTCTACGCCAGCCTTGCGGCGAACGGCAATCCTACGATGCTTTGCCCTCGCGGGCAAGCAGATCGGCAGGCCATTCCGCCTTATTGCTGCGTCACATTTTCCAGCCGCATGCGGCTGATCTGAACGCGCTGGAGGATGTCCATGACATCGACGACTTGCTGATAACGGAGCGATTTGTCGGCACGGACGACGACCGCAGCGTCGGGAGTGTCGCGGCGAAAGACAGCCAGCTCCTGTTCGAGGACGGGAAGCTCGATCGGCCGCGATTCGAAGTAAACCTGGCCGTTGCGGTCGATGCTGACGGTGCGGATCGATTTCGGGTCGGGGGCCTGGCTGTTATTGGGCGAGCCGTTCGGCAGCTCGAGCGGAATGTTGCTCTCCAGCAGCGGCGTGGTGATGATGAAGATGATGAGCAGGACGAACGCGAGGTCGAGCAGCGGCGTGACGTTAAGCTCCGCCATCGCGGTGTGGCCGGAGCGTTGCGAGTAGCGTTTCATCCCACCTCGGCGCGCGGTTTGCCGGTGTCGAGATAGCGATGGTCGAAGGCGGCGGCGAGCTCTCCGGCAAAGTTGTCGAGTTCCACGACCAGCGCGCGGATGGTGACGACGAGAAAGTTGTAGCCGAACATGGCCGGGATCGCGACGAGCAGGCCGGTCACGGTCGTAATCAATGCGCCCGAGACGCCCGGCGCCATGGTGGTGAGGCTGGCCGAATGCTCGGCGGCGATGGCGCTGAAGGTGTCCATCACGCCCCAGACCGTGCCGAGCAGGCCGAGAAACGGCGCGCCGCTGACCGCCGTGGCCAGCACGGTCATGCGGTCCTCCATCTTGAGCGCCTGCTCGCCCACTTCACGTTCCAGCGCGGAGCGGACGGCGTTCATCGCCACGGGGGTGATCCGCTCAGCCTCGGCCAGACGGGAGGAAAAGGTGTCGTCGATTTCAGTTGTGCCGAGGAGGTGAAAGGTCAGCTCGCGGCAGCCGGCCAGGTAGACGGCGTAGGCGGGCGAGCCGGGATAGGCCTCGCGATTCTGGTAAATGGCCAGCGGCTTGCGGGCAGTGCGGAAGCGTCGCAGGAAGCGGAGCGTCTCGCTGCGGGCCTTGCGGATCATGAAGACCTTCGTGAACATGACCGACCAACTGAAGATCGAGCCCATGAGAAGAAAGACGATGACGAACTTGCCGGCGATGTTCGAGTGTTCGAAAGCGTAGACAATTCCCACATCGGCAAAGAAGTTGACCCCGCCAGTCATCAGCATAGATTTACAGAGTATGGAGACGGAAGGGCCAACCGTCAAACGCCGCGTGCGTCTCCTCGTCTCTTTCGCTCTTCAATGACCTCGTCCGTTGATCTGCCCAGGCTTCTGGGTTGCTGCATTCTTCTGCTGGCCGGTCTCGGCCTACTGCAGTTGAACGGCATCACCTTCCGCAAGATCGGCGTGGCCATGATCTGGCTCTCCACCGGTCTGGCGGTCTATTTCCTTTTCAACTCGGTCCTGCTCGCCTGCGCCATGCTCCTGGCCTGGATCTTTTTCCCCGTCTGGGAAATGGTCTTCATCCTGCGCCAGTTGCGCGTGCCGCGCCACCGCGAGCTGGCCGATGCCCGCCCACCCCGTGATGAATTCGAGGAACTGGCCGACTTCACCCAGGCCTTGGTCGATGCTGGTTTCGAAAACCTGGACGAATGCCACCTCAAGCCGGTCGAGCACGAGCAATATTACCGCATCTTCATGCGTCAGGACGGCCTCGTCCAGGCCACCATCGGCTACATTGCGCAGGGGAACATCGGCTTCCACTTCATCGCGTTCACCTCCTTCGGGAAGGACGGCCGCCGCTGGGTGACCTGGGATTATCCGCTCACCTATGGCCTCGTCATGCCGCCCAACATCGCGGTTTACCGGGCGCTTCATTGCCAGGATGTGCCCGAGCTTTATCAAGCCCATCTCGACTTCCTGGAAATCAACGAAATCAAGCCGGAGGCCCTCGCGGTGAGCGAACGGACCCGCGAGGCGGTCCGGGCCCGGCTGGAAGAGACGCTTAATCAGCAGATCGAATACAACATTTCGCGCGGCTACCTGGCTCCGGCGTCGAGAAACGATTCGGAGAATTTCTGCTATTCGTGGCGCGGCACGCTTTATGTCGCCACGCAGGTCCTGCGCGATTTGCTTTTTTAGTCAGCGGGTCAATCCGTCGAGCCGTAGGCCTCAAGATCAGGCGGCTGATGCGTGCCGGGACGCTTGTTGGCCCAGTCGAGCCAGTCATGGAAGGCGACCTGCCGGAGTTGCTCGTCCTGTGTTTGCCGGAAACGCTTCTCGAAATCGGCCATGTTGGCCGGATCGGGCGTGCCGCGGGACTCGAGATAGGCAATCACGTATCCGCCGGTGTCTTGGTACGGAATCGGTTTCGAAACCTCCCCGGGCTTGAGCGAGATCACGGCCTCAGCCAAAGTCGGGAGGATCGGATTGGACTGCGGCGAGGAGCTCTGCGCCACCGTCATCGGCACGAAGGGCGGCACGGTTTGCACGGTCAGTTTCATACCCGAGGCGGCGGCCTTGAAGTCGATCCCCTTGGACAAAGGGACTTTGAGAAATCCCGAATCAATCTGCGCCGTGACCTGCGCCATGCGCTGGGCTTTCTGCTGGGTCAGTTGCTTGGTGATCACGTCCTTGACCTGGTCGAGCGGCTTGAGCTCGCTCGGCTGGACGTCCACGAGATGGATCAGCGCGACGCCATTATCCAGCTCGACGACCTTGCTGACCGGGTTGTCCTTCGTGAGGGCAAAGGCGGCGTTGTTGAACGAGGGGCTCGGCGGCACGTTGGCCGGCGTCGTGTCGGCGGCAAAGAAATCGGTCGTGGCGGGATTCAGGCCGCGCTTCTTCGCCTCGGCCACGAAATCGGCCAATGGAGCGTTATCCGAGCTCGCGGAAGGATCAGGTTGGAGGGCCAGGGCAAAATCGAGCGCCTTTTCTCCCAGCGCGTTAATCGCCGCCGTCTTATCCTTGTCAGAAAGCTTGGTCTGGTCGGGGGGCAGCAGGAAAAGGACGTAGTCGACCTTCCGCTTTTCCGGCGTCCGATAGGCTGGATTATCGGGGTGAGCCTTGTACTCGGCTTGGATGTCGTCCGGCGTTACGGGATCCATGCCCATGTACGACTTCGGATCGAAACTGGCGTAGTTCACGGTCACCGGCCCGTAATATTTCGCATATTCGGTCGCGATGTCCTTGGACGAGGCGCGCACGGTCGAAAACAGCGCCTGGCTGGCCGCGTCGACGCGAAGGTTGTCCGAGATGATGGACGTAAAGATGTCAGGGGAAATGCGATACCGGTTCTGTAACTCCGTCATCTGATTCTGGAACAGTTCAGGACTGTAGACGCCATTCTTCTGGAACATGGACATCTTGTGGATGAAATTGAGTATCTCCTGGTCGCTGATCTGGATATGAAGCCGATCCGCCTCGTGCATGAGAAGAAGGTGAATCCATGCCTCTTGCGCCACTTGGGCGTTGGAAGCGTTCTGCCCCGAAAGGAGCGATACGTTATGGGTGTTGCGGACGGCGGACGAGAGTTCAGCCAGCGAAAGCTTCTGGCCGTCGATGCTGCCATAGTCATTGCCGCCGCGGGCGCCAGCCGAGGTAAGGATATTGCCGGCGTTGCCATAGAACAGGAAGCCGACACCGCTAACGAGCAGGAAAACGACGATGACCGTCTGTGACTGACCGCGAAGAAACTTCATCATAAAGGGGCAATGCTCCGAAAAAGGGGGAAGTGGGGTCTTGTATGATGCAAAGGCCCCCTGCCTTCGACAAGCCGGGATTTGCTTCGCGGCTTGCTTTCGCCTTACCTTTGGTTTCAGTTCATCTGATGGCGTTTTTTCCTTCCTTTCGTTTCTGGGGCGGACTTGCCATGGGCTTTCTTCTCTCCATCTCTGGCGCCCAGGCCATCCTTTCCCCCCTCGCTCCGCCGCCCGACTGGTCCTCGCTCGACGGCTATCAGAAGACCATCACCCGCAAGGAGTTCTCCCGTCTGGTCAACCAGGTCTATTCCCCCGACGGCTCGTTCTGGGATTACGCCCGGATCGACGACCAGAAAGTGACAATCTATTCCGACGCCGGAAAGACCCATCCGCTCTACACCCTTCATTTTGCCGCCGACGACAACGTCTGCGCACCACGGCCCTATTCGTACAAAACCCACATGGTTTCGAACGACCCGGCCCTGCCGCTGAAGGGCCTGCGCATCGCCCTCGACCCCGGCCACATCGGCGGCGACTGGGCCCAGCTCGAAGCCCGCTACTTCAAGCTGAACGACGATCCGCCCGTTTTGGAAGCGAAACTCAACATGATTACCTGCGACCTGCTGGCCGAACGGCTCGAGGCCGACGGTGCCGACGTCGTCTGGGCCAAGCACGGCTACGAGCCGGTCACCTCCCTACGCCCCGATTCGCTCCATCATGAGGCCATCGCGGCGCTGGCGCAAAACGGCAAGTTCCGCTCCAGCACCCTCAGCGATTCCTCCACGACGATCTTCGGCATTCCGGTTTTTGGCGGCAGCGCGCGACATCGCAATGGCCAGGCCGCCGCCGAGGCCCGGATCGAAAATGAAGCCGCGCTCCTCTTCTACCGCGTCGCCGAAATCCGCGCCCGGGCCGAGGTGGTCAACAAGCTCCATCCCGACCTGACCATTTGCGTCCACTACAACGCCGACGACTGGGGCGATCCCAACCACCCCACCCTCACCGGCCAAAGCCGCCTCGTGATCTTCATCAACGGCGCTTACGAAAAATCGGAACTCGAAGCCGATGACATGAAATTCGACCTGCTCCGGAAGCTTCTCGACCGCACCGTCGTCGAAGAGGAACGAGGCTGCGCGCTCGTCGGCCAGTCGATGCTCGATACGCTCAAGTACCCGCCCGAGTCATATCCCGGCGGCTACTTCGCCAAGCACGTCACCGACGTCCCGAGCGTCTACGCCCGCAATCTCCTGGCCAACCGGCTCTATCATGGCCCGGTGATTTATTGCGAAGGCCCCTACATGAATGCGAGGGACGCCTATTACCGGATCATTGCCGGCGATTACCTCGGCACGAAGCTCATCCAGGGTTATCGCTACCCGAGCATCTACCGCCAGTACGCCGCAGCCGTCGAGCACGGCGTGCTGAAATATTTCGGCGTGAAGTGATAGTGGTAGCCGTCGCACCTCCGGGCGACGGTCAATGGAGTTTTTGTCATCCCGAGCTTGTCGAGGGATCAGTTCAGCCGCGTTACCTTCCGAGCTACGGAACTGATCCTTCGACTGCGCCGCTGCGCGGCTTGCTCAGGATGACGGCGCTAGAGAGGGCTCTATTCCCAAATGAGGACACTGCCAGCCAACGCGATACTCGCCACTCGCCTATTGCCGGAAGAGTCTCTAGCTTGTCCCGATGGAATGGCCGGTTGAATTTTTTCTCGCCCTCCGCTACCTGCGCCCGCGGCGCACGTTCGTCTCGGTCATCACCGTTCTCTCGTTCCTCGGCGTCACGGTCGGGGTCGGCGCACTGATCGTCGTCCTCTCGGTCATGGCCGGTTTCCAGGAACAGCTCACGGAAAAAATCATCGGCTTCAACGCCCACATCACCGTCGCGCGGATCGACGGCGCGGTCCTCTACGACTACAACACGGCCCTCGACATCATCCGCAAGCAACCCGGGGTCGAAGCCGCCAGCGTCATCATCCGCGGACCCGTCCTGGTCCAGTTCCAGGACAAGATGACCTTCGCCTTCATCAAAAGCGTGCCGGAGGGGGGCGATGACCCGGTCATGCCGCTGAAAAAATATGTGCGGCTGGGCGATTTCGAATTGCGCGGCGATTCAGTCGTCGTCGGCTCCGAGTGGAGCAAGCGCAACGGCGCGTTCCCCGGCGACAAGGTCGAGATTTTCGGCCCGGCATTCCTCAAGGCCAGCCTCGACCGGCAAAAGTCGGGCGGAAAAACCCAGGAAATCCCGCTGCCGGAAGAGCTGACCATCCGCGGCGTCTTCGAAACCGGCCAGTACGATTATGATCTCAATTTCGTTCTCGTCTCGACCGAAATGGCGCAGGAACTCTACGGCATGGGCGACACCGTCCATGGCATCGCGGTGCGGGTGAAGGACCTGTCGCAGGCCGACGCAGTGAAGGAACAGCTCAACAAGGTCCTTCCGCCCGAACTCCACGCCCGCACCTGGATGGATGACAACCGCGATCTCTTCAACCAGATCGGCGTCGAGCGCGTCGTCATGGCCCTGATCCTGTGCCTGACCATGGTCGTCGCCGCGTTTGGGCTTTGCAGCACGCTCATCACCGTCACGGTCCAGAAATCGCGCGAGATCGGGCTGATGAAGGCACTTGGCGCCACCGACTTCCAGGTCTGCAGCGTTTTCCTCTTCAATGGCGTCGTGGTTGGGATTGCCGGCGCCATCAGCGGCGTAACCATCGGCCTGGTCATCCTTCACTATCTTTACGCCGTCCGCGATTTCCTGCTTTACGCCTTTCACATCCAGGTCTTCAACAGCTCGGTTTATGGCCTGCCGAATATTCCTTCCATCGTGAACCCGCTTCAGGTCACCATCATCGCGGTTTCAGCGATCGTCATCTGCATCCTGGCGGCACTGGTTCCGGCCGTCGGCGCATCGAGACTCGCCCCGGCCCGTGCCTTACGGTATGAATAAATTGGGATTCCAACTTAACCAATGAAACCGAAGATCGCTTCCCTTTCGCTCTGCTTCCTGGCCCTGGCCGGAACGCTTCTTCCCGCACAACTGCCCGACCAGGGCGCGCCCCAGTCGCTTCCCGCCGTCACGCTTCACGTCGGCAAGGCGACCCTGCACACCGAGATCGCCGCGACGCCGGAGCAACAGGAAATCGGCCTGATGTACCGCACCAGGCTGGCCGACAACGATGGCATGATCTTCCTGCTGCCGCTCGGCACGGCGACGTTCTGGATGAAAAACACCTATATCCCGCTTTCGGTCGCCTTCATCGACAAGAACGGCGTGATCCTGGAAATCCACGACATGAAGGCGCTCGACACCACCATCACCCGCAGCGACAGCGACCAGGTCGCCTACGCGCTCGAGGCCAATCTCCACTGGTTCTCGCTCAACGGCATCAAGCCGGGCGACAAGCTCGATCCGCCTCCCTCCACCCTTTCAAAAAATCCGTAATATTCCCATGCCCCTGCCCATCGATTACCATACCCATCCCCAGGCCCACAGCATCAAGCCCTACACCCCGGAGCTGCTGCAACCCTGGGCTGACAGCGCCCGCCAGCGCGGCCTGAAGGAGATCACTTTCACCGATCACGACCGCTATCACGAGGGGGTCGATTTCGACCAGATCGAGAAGCTCCGCGAAGCCAATCCCGACCTGAAATTCCTCGCCGGCATCGAGCTCGACAACGATCCGGTCTCCGGCAAGGCGGGGCGCCTGTGGGTCGAGAAAAACTGGGACCGGCTCGATTACGTCCTCGGTTCCGCCCATTACCTGCCCGGCGATCCCGAAATGTTCGACCAGGTCACCCGCAAGGACGAGTTCGCTCAACGCGATCTCCCCACCGATTGCGCCCATTACGTCGCCGAGCTCAACGGCATGCTCAACCGGGGCGGCATCGATGCGCTTTCCCATCTCGACCTGATCAATATCCACGGCGTCTGGCATCCCGAAGGCGGCCTGTTGCCCCACTTCCAGGCGTTGCTGGAACGGATCAAGCGCGAGAATCTCGCTATCGAAATCAGCACCGCCGGCTGGCGCAAGCCGGTGAACGAACAATATCCCCACGTCGACATCATCCGCGCGGCTCAGAAGCTAGGCATTCCTTTTACCCTCGCCAGCGACGCCCATTCCCATGCACAGTTGGCCGAATACTACGACCGCCTGACCGACCTGTTGAAACAGCTCGGCATCCGCGAGATCGCCACCTACGAAAAGCACCGGCGCAAAATCATTTCCCTTTAGAACTTCTTGAAAAAGGCCTTTATTTAAAAAAAATCTGTCATCCCGAGCCTGTCGAGGGGTCTCTCGCTATTTTCACTCAATGCCCATCGAATAATGATGAGATATCCTTCGACAAGCTCAGGATGACGGCCTTTTCAAGAAGTCTTACTCTTTAATGCCATGGAACATAACTTCGAGGCCAATTTTTTCACGTTGATGGAGCTGCTCGACCAGACGGGCCGCCTCGAAGTCGACTCCGCCTGCTCCAAGGTCAGTTTTCCGCCCGACACCGTCATTTACAAGCAAGGCGATCCGGCCACGTCGGTCTACATCATCGTCTCCGGCATCGTGGAAGCCTTTACCCTGAGCCTCGACGGCCTCCAGTCGCGCTCCGTCGGTGTCATGGGCAAGGGCGATTTCTTCGGAGACCTGGCCGTCCTCACCGGCCAGCCGCGCCTGGCAGGGATCCGCACCCGCGAGGCCACCAAGCTTCTCCAGATCGAAAAGCTTGCCTTCATCAAGCTGCTCGAAAAAGTCCCCAAGCTTGGCGCCTATTTCAGCCGCAATCTTGCCCGGCGCCTCCACCAGACCTCGACCGAGGCCTATGTCAAAATCTTCCTGCACGACCTCACCGGCAACCTGCAGCACTTCGATCTCCTCACCATTTTCCAGGCCATCACCAGCACGGGCCGCAGCGGCGAACTCCATCTCACCAACTCCGACAACGACCTCATCGGCAGTTTCTTTTTCTCCCAGGGCCGCGCCGTCAATGCCCGCTACCTGCATCTCACCGGCACGGAGGCAATCTGGCAGGGCTTTCTCCGCATGACCGCTCCCGGCACGTTCGTCTTCCGCGTCATGGAAGCATCGGAATCCCAGTTCACCGACGAGACCAAGCTCGACGTGGAAAGCGTTGAACTCCTCATGCAGGGCGCTTCCCGCCGCGACACCTTTAACGCCCTGCCCGAATATTTCCGCGAGATGAAAGCGCGTCTCAGCCGCGTGGGCGAGACGTTGTCCTGGACCGACGAGGCCTCCCGTCCCCTCGCCGAGCGCCTCTGGGAGCTGATCGCCAAGCGGCCCCAGCCGCTCGACAGCCTCTGGCGCCGGCTCCCCTATTCGTCCCTCACCTTTCTGGAAACCGTCAGCATCCTGGCCAACAGCGGCCAGACCGAACTGCTGAGCGAAGAACCCGCCGGCGAATCGTCCGCGCCCGCACCGGCGCCGCCGGGCCAGCCCTAAGTCTCGCCGTGGCCAAGAACTCTAGCGACGACATCCCCGCCGATTTCTTCAGCCTTCTGTCGTCACTGGACGAGCCGAAACGCCAGGACATCGAGGCCGCCTGCACAAAAATTTCCTTCCAGCCACGGCAGTCGGTCTACGAACAGGGCAGCGCCGCCAATACCGTCTACATCGTCGCCTCCGGCCTGGTCGAGGCGATCACCTTCAGCCCGGACGGCAAGCAGAGCCGTCTGGTCGCCCTCATGTCTCGAGGCGATTTCTTCGGCGACCTCGCCGTCTTCACCGACCATCCCCGCCTCGCCACCGTCCGCACCTGCGAGGCTTCCGAGGTCCTCTCCATCGAAAAAAAGGCGTTCCTCGGCCTGATGCGCAAGATTCCCGACCTGGGCCTCTTCTTCAGCCGCATCCTCGCCAACCGCCTCTACCGCACCTCCAGCGAGGCCCATCACAAGGTCTATTCCATCGATCTCACCGGCAATCTTCAACGCTTCGACCTCCTCACCATTGTCCAGGCCATCACCGGCATGGGCCACACCGGCGAGCTCCATCTCCACAATTCGGCCAATGAGCTCCTCGGCGATTTCTTCTTCCGCAAGGGCCGCGTCGAACACGCCCGCTTCGGCCATCTCTTCGGCCTCGAAGCGATCTGGCAGGGTTTCATTGAATCAGCCTCCGAGGGCACCTTCACCTTCCGCAGCACCGAGCAGCCGAGCAAGCCCTTTCCCGACGACAACAAAATCGACCTCGAAAGCACCAATCTCCTGCTCGAAGGCGTGGGCAAGCGCGACACGTTCCAGGGCATGCCCGAAACCCTCCGCCTGATGGAAGGCCGGCTCGCCCGCATCGCCGAATCGCTCGACTGGCAAAATGACGAGACCCGCGCCGCCGCCGAACAAATCTGGAAGCTGATCCCCGAGCCCCAGCCCCTGGTCGACATCTGGCGCAAGCTCAACTATTCCGCCATCACCTTTCTCGAAACCGTCATGGAGATGGGCATGAACGGCCACGCCGAGCTTTTTGTCGATGAATCCAAACTGAAAACTTAGGGCCTGTTCACACTAAGAAGGGCCTGTCCCGGAGCAACTGTGTTTTAAAAAAGGCTCAGGCCGGGCAAGGGGAGAGAGGTTTGAGGATGCGGTTAAGGTGGATAAGGAGTTTGCGCATGACGGCGACGAGGGCGACTTTGTGGG
>JAJSLK010000040.1 GCA_021272165.1 Methylacidiphilales bacterium | reverse complement strand
GCGACGTCGACGATCTGGTGATGCTGACGCTGGGCACCGGCATCGGCGGCGGCATTATTTCGAACGGCAAGGTCCTGCGCGGATTCAATGGCATGGCCGGCGAGCTGGGCCATATTACGGCTGTGCCCTATGGGAATCCCTGCGGATGCGGCAATCGAGGCTGCGTGGAAAAGCACGGGTCGGCGACGGCCATTATTGCCATGGCGAAGATGCTGGGCCTGGGCAACAATCTGACGGCGAAGGATGTTTTCGACATGGCCATGGCGGGCAACGAGAAGGCGAAGATGGTTTTCGTCTCCATGGGCGAATCGATCGGTATTGTGCTGGCGATGCTGGTGAATGCGTTCAATTTTCCGCTGTACCTGATTGCCGGCGGAGTGATTGCGGGATGGGATCTGTTCGCCCCTCCGATGATCGAAGAAACGCGGCGCAGGTCGTTTACCTTCCGCACCACGAATACGCGGGTGGAGAAGGCTCAGCTGGGCAATGAGGCGGGGTTGTACGGCGCGGCGTATTTGCCGTGGTGCGAAATCTGAAACGCCCATCAAGCCGCTGAAAGTTCTTTAGCTCGTCAATTTTCCCTGAGAATTCCGCCACCCCAACCGGACTATCTAGACCGATGGCGATTCTCACCAACCCGATTCTCACCGATGAAGAAGAACTCTACTGGCTGGCCCTCCGCCTCGTCCCCGGCCTCGGAACCCGCCGATCCGCACTCCTCCTCGAACGCTTCCACACCCCCCAGGCCATTTTCCGAGCCTCCCCCAGCGAGCTCGAAAACGCCGGCCTCCCCGGAGCTCTGGCGCGCTCCGTATCGAGCGGCTGCAGCTTCGAGGACGCCGCCGGTCAACAGCAGTTCATGCGCGAATCCCAGGCGCAGCTAATCCCCATCAGCGACCCACGTTACCCCGAACCGCTCCGAAAGATCTTCGATCCGCCCCCAGTCCTCTTCGCAAGAGGCGACGTCGCCCTCCTTACCTCCATCTGCCTCGGAGTGGTAGGAACCCGCCATCCCACGCCCTACGGCATCGCCGCCGCCGAGAGGCTCTCGGGAGATCTGGCGCGCGCCGGCCTCACCATCACCTCCGGCATGGCGCGCGGCATCGACACCGCCGCCCACAAAGCCTGCCTCGCCGCTGGGGGCGCCACGATAGCCGTCCTGGGAAACGGCGTCGACATCGTCTACCCCTCTGAAAACAAAAAACTTGCAGCCGAAATCGTCGCTAAAGGCCTGATCGTCTCCGAATTCCCCATGGCCGCCATCGCCTTTCCGCAAAACTTCCCTATCCGCAATCGCATCATCAGCGGCCTCGGTTGCGGCCTGCTCGTGGTCGAAGGCGCCCAGTACAGCGGCTCGTCCATCACCGCCCGCCTCGCCATCGACCAGGGCCGCGAGGTCTTCGCCGTCCCCGGTTACATCACCTCTAAAATGAGTTGGGGCCCCAACCTGCTCATCAAGCAAGGCGCTAAGCTGGTTCAGGACTGGAACGACGTGGTGGTCGATCTGCCCCAGCCAGCGCAGCGCCGACTCATCGATGAGGGCCGCCAACGTATTATGAGTCAAGGACTTGGAGAGGCCGCTGAAACTTCCGGTAACCGCTCCGCATCAGAAGTAGCCGGACAGAACATTCCCGGACCACAGGGTTTGGCCGCCCGGCGAGTGCTCGAACGGCTCAAGGTGGATGCGGCCATCCAGCTCGATACGCTGGTCGATTCCATGGAAGAAACTTCGGCCTCCGAGATCATGGCAGCCCTCTTCGAACTGGAGATGCTCGGACTGGTTCGCCAACAGCCCGGCAGGAACTTTGTTAAAGTGTGGTAGCCA
>JAJSLK010000059.1 GCA_021272165.1 Methylacidiphilales bacterium | reverse complement strand
GACATTGGCGCGGGTGAAGGTTCCGCCGGAGGTCCAGGCCCCGTTGCCCGCGATGGGCGTCGTGGTGCCCTGCTGATAGAGGCTGAACGTCGTTTCAGTCAAGGACGTCGGCGCAACCGTGAACGTGCCATTGATCGCGGTATTCCCCAGCGCGCCCGAGATCGTGACGATGTCGCCCGGCAACAGGCCATGGTCCGCTGCCGTCGTGATCACGGAAGGATTCGCGTTCGTCGCGGCGGTGATGGTTCCAGACCGGTCCAGCAGCCAGCGGCCGCTGAAGGGCTGCCGCACGATGGTGGCGCGGTTAAAGGCCGTATCGCCGGGATAAGCCACCGCCGTCTCCGTGAAGAGACTTCCCGCCTGGCTCCAGGGCGCTCCATTGGCCCGCAGGCCGGTGAACTTGACCTGGCCGAAGAAGAGCTTGTTGGCCGCGCAGATCAAGGATGCGGGTGACGAGCAGGCCGCATTGACAATCGTCAACTGCCGCCCATCCCTCGAATTGATCACCATTAGATAATCCGTGTTCGGATCAAAAGGCGATTGGCCGGGATACCAGGTGCCGTTGAAAAAGGGCAGGAAGAGATTGATTAGCGACGTGGTGACTTCGCCGCTCGGCGTGAAGCTCACCTCGATGCTGACATCGTCCTTGGTGTCGCTGATCTTGCCAAACATCGCGACCTCCACCGGCGCGACCTTGGAATTGATTTGAACAACGATGTCCTGGTTGGTGTAAACGGTGACGCCGCGATAGGTGATCCGGCCTCCACCGCGAAGAATTTTATAACGGGGTACGCTCATAGTTTTAGTATTGGTTGGTTAGTTCGGGTGGGTTGGCCGCGCCATAACCTGAGAGCCAGGGCCTGGCGCGTAAGAGTTGACCGGCTGAAACTTGGATTGGAAAATTGAGAGGACCGTCCGCATTGAGGAGCGGCTCGCCGTCTTCGTTGAGCAACACGACGCCATTCTCATTGGTCAGCAATCCTGACGACTGCACATAGACCATCTTCGCGGAGGGATTGCGCGGCGCGGGCGTCGTGCCATCGAGGGTGTACCAGATCGATGCGCCCGGCGTTCCGCAGGACAAGCGCACAGCCTGATTGCCGGGAGCGACGACATCGGCCATCACCGGCTCCAGCTCCGGCTTCTCTCCCTGGAGACCGGCCTGCGTGGAGATTGTCATCTGATAGATGATGTACTCGTCATCTGCCACCGGGACGCATTCGCGCACGATGAACCCTTCATCGACACCGTCCGCCAGCCATTGATGAAGATCGGCGCAAATCTGCATCGCCGCCGCATAGCAGGTCGGATTGTTTCCGCCGTTGATGCTGGCCGAGCGATTGATGGTCGGGTTCTCGTAGACCTTGATCGTCACTTCGACCGGATCGAAATAAGGACCGGGAAGGTTCGGGTCCTTCACATGCGCCACCGGCAAAAGCACCAGCACGCCCAGCCCGATATTATTCAGTGCCGCATTGATCGCGGTCACGATGTCGTGCGGGTCCTCGCTGATCACGACCTGCGTTCCCGACAGCGCCGGGATGGTGGAAAAGAAAGGATCGGCCAGCAGCTCGTCGCGCACCTGGTCCGCCAGGCCCTTGAAGTCAAAAGCGGAATCGCTCATTGGGCCTCCCCGTATTTCACGCGTGGCAGCCGGAGATAGGAACGCAATCCCTCGACCGCTCCAGCCGTGATGTAATCCTCGCCCGGCAGAACGCCGGGATCGGGATTCTGATTCACGGAACGATAAAGCCAATAAGCCACGCTACCCGCCTGGAACGCGGGCTTAGGCCCCATGCCCCGGCGATTGCGCACCGTGCCGCGCAATTGAAAGGCCTCCTCCGTGACGAGGGCCGGATGCAAATTGCCATTCACATCCTGGGCGTAGGCGAATTTTAATCCCTGAAACTCCCCCGCGCGGGTCCCGTAGGTCGCGGCCATTCCGGGTATCGTCAGGAACTTCGCATTCACCGGATTGATCTGGCCGCCCAGCAGCCGTTGCCGAAAACCCACCTGGGTGATCGAGATCGTGACCCGGTTGCCTGCCACTTCCGGCGCGGTGATCGATTCCGCCGCCTGCTCGTAATAGTGCGTCGATTGGGAACCAGGCAGATCGGCCGCATGCTTCGTGGGCCGGTACTGATCCAGGTCGCGCAGGTAAGTGCGCACCACGCGCCGCATGCCGATACCCACCGCTTGCGCGGCACCCCGGCTATTCACCGACCGCGCCACACCACGGATAACGGGCGTGGCATTTTCCTCGAATGCCAAAGGCGTGCTCATGCCGCTTCCTCCAAAAGCTCGAGGACATCGCTTGCCCGTTGACGCAACGCGGCAGCGCTGTTAAATTGGAAGTCCTGGCAGCACCCTTCCCCATCCGCGACACCAGTAGGACGGGAAGCGTAGCCTCCGAGTGAAAGGAACTCCCCGGAAAGCATCTGTCTTGAATTTGAAAGGCTCGCGGGCGAAAGCTCGCGGGCCTTTCTCATATCCTGATAGTGTGAAATTACACCATAGCGGGACTGCGAAAATGATCCATCACCGCGCTCTTTTTGCTGGAGGATGGCGACGTTATTTTTATAGACGACATAGAGCTTTTTTGAATCTTCGTGGGGGATAATCTGGCCTTTAGCCAAGGTTAATGGCAGTCGGTTCATCTGCTCCGGGTGCTTCGCCTGGATATGCGAAATGCCGTAGCCATCATCCTTCGTCGCCTGCACGTTGCCCGGACGGCCGAAATCGAAATCGACCGAGCCAGTCCCCGGAATTTGCATGGCATCATTTTGGTTTTCGCCGGTAGCCAACGCTCGGCGCAACGCCTCGCGACCTTGCTTGACCTGGTGGCGCACACGCATCCGCTCGATGCGCTTGGCCGAGAGCGGTCCTTCCCCACGGCGCGTGATCCATCCTTTGATTCCGCCCTCGTGTGTTCCCATGTTGGCCATGAGAGCGAGGACACTCTCCATGCGGTCCCGGATTGCTTGGGCTTCGTTGACAATCTTCGGCTGCTGCTTTGGCTGCGTGATCATGCGAAAAGCATCCCCCACTCTCTCCGCGATTCCCTCCAGCCCTTCGTCCAGGACATTCACGATTTCCGGCGCGAGCTGCGCCACGCTCGACTCGATGCCCTCGTTGAAATCCATCGCTTCGGGCTGCGGAACTATGTCATCGGGATCAATAACCCCGAGATCCACCGCGTCCTCGTAATCCACGTCCTCCACGCCCATCCCGGAATTGAATTGAAACGGCGGCCATGGCTGCCCGAAATCGGAAATCTCCAGCCAGATCGGATCACCTTTCACCGCCACCATCCGGCCCGTCTCCTCCGCGCTCGTCGCCGTCGTCTCATCGCCCAGCTCGTCCGCCGCGTCGTCCCAAATTTCGAACCATTCACGCGGCACGCGCCGGTCCTCCACGCGGATCAGCTCCAGCGCCGGGAAAGCCTGGAGCGCGCCTTCCGTCATGCCCTCCGTGTATTGGCCGTAGCCCCGCGCCATCGACAGGTCCGTCCGCAGCTTCAGCCCGATCCGCGCATTGCTGCCCAGGTCGGTGATCGTCCCCGCTTCCTCTTCGGATGGCGGCGCAATCTCCAGCGCATCGATCAGGTCCTTCATCTGCGCCCGCATCGTCGCGATGTTCTCCTGGCTCGCCGACATCAGCCGATCCTGATAGCCCTGGAGCAATTGCGCATTCAAGGTCTTCGCCGAAAAATTCCCGCGAATATTGAACTGGTCCCGCAGCTTGCTGATCTGCGCCGACGACAACCCCGTCACCTTGATCTTCTTGTCCTTGATGAGTTGCTCGACTCCGTCGAAGCCAATGGGATCGGTGAAAATCATAATCCCCTCAATGTTCGACGGGACAATTCCCGAGGATTGGAGCGGACGACGGTGATTGGAGTCCCGCGCTGCTGGTCATCTGGAATCAAGGGATCAGGCGGCGCGGTGATAACGGCTTCATTATTGGCAATCTGATCGAGATATTTCCGGGCATTATTGGCATTGCGCACCTGGTCGTCGGAAAGTTTCAGCTGAGGAATGCGTGTCTGGAGGCGCTCGACGATGAGCGCCATGGCCGTATCCTTTAGATCAGGCGGAATGGTATTGGGCGTGGCACTGACCTGGTTGCGCAGGCTCGCCCGAATTTTAGAGCGGATGAAGGTGATGATGCTCGTGGAAACATTCGCCCAGGTATCGCCTTGACCCGCCGCCAGAGCCGCTGTGCGCACTGCTGATGCCTGCGGCCCGACGAGATAATCGTTCAGGTCGCTGCTTTGCAGCGTGATCCAGGGTTCGGAAGGAGCGCTCATTTTTTCGTGGAAACTGAAAACAACACCCCGCGCTTGCGGGCCGGGGTGTTGGGGTTCAATCGCCTGATTCGTTTAGCTGACCGTCAGCTTCGCCACACCCACCGTCGAAACGGCGGTGATGATCGAGCAATATTTCACCGTGATGTCGATGAACTCGGAACCGACCGGCTGGGCGTAGACCTGGAAAGGACCGGCTTCGGTCGGCGTCCAGAAACGCTTCAGGTTGGTCGGGTCTTCCGTGTCGACGCCGTCCTGGGCGTAGAAGGAAAGCACCAGGTTGGAGAACAACCGCGCCTTCGCGGTCGCCGTCGACTGGTACACCGATTTGCTCACCATGCCCTTGTCGAGGCCGAGATCGGCCACGACATCATCGATGGTCATTTTTGAACCCGAATAGGCACCCGCATAGTTCCCGCCCGCGAGGCCCTTGCGCCGCTTCGTCCAGGCGTCCTTCGCATAGAGGATGCGGTTGTTGTAGAGACCGCTGAGGAGCTGGGCCGCATCGTTGGCCGTTTCCACATCGATTTCCGGCGTCGGGCTGCCCGAGGACCAGGTCACGTTGGTATTCACGCCGGATGCGACCAGGAGGGTGATGGCACGTACGGCCTCATTGCGCCAGCACCGGCGAAGCAGCTTGCCGACGATCAGGTTTTGAGCCTTGACCGGATCGGGGAACTGCTCGCGATCCATGCGGTAAGAGAGGCCCTTGACGAGCGTCTTGCCGTTCTGGGTGGTGCCCGTGTATTTCACGGTCTTGAACTCCGATCCGATGGCGCGAACATCATCGGCCTCGGTCAGAAATTCTTCCGCATTGATGCCCTGCTTGAACTCGAAGCGGCGGCCCACTTCAACGTCGGGGGCAATCATGGCCACGAGCGCCTGGTTGTCCTCGGGGTCTTTCCATCCGGTAGCATATGTCGTCAGCGGCTCGCTGAAGAATTGCTCCGAGAAGGCCGCGTCGTTGGGCAGGAAGAAGCGACCGCTTTCGCCGCCCTCGGTATTGGGCATGCCGGGAAGGACCAGAGCCGAGTCGGGGGCCAGGGCCTTCGCCCGGAAGGCGAGCGCGCGTTTCAGGGTGGCGCTCAGATCACCCTTTTTGGAAGTAATGGTATTCATGTATTTTTGGTTTTGGCGGTTGCCTTATGAGTTGATGGCGCGGAAGACCAGGTAGTTGTACTTGGTCGTGTTGAGGGTGGCGTTGGCGCTCAGCCCAACGTTGATCTGTCCCGCCGCAGGAACGACGGTCTTGATCGTTTCGGCCGCGCCCTGGGTGTTGATCTGCACCACCGGAATATCGGTGGCCAGCATCCCCGCGACTGCGATGACATCGGCGGCGGTGGAGGTGGAACCGACGACGCCTTCGCCAGCAGCCACCAGGGAGAACCCACCATGAGGAGTGGGAAGGACCGGAGCGAATTCAATGAAGTCGCCAGCCACGCCTGAGTTCAACGCCTTGCCAATGACATATTGAGGCGTCACGCCCGCCACGCGCGTTTTGGCATATCCTCGGAACGGTATGCCGAAATCCTCGGCGGCATCATCCGCACCATGGTCCAACATGGCCACCTCGACACCGTCGAATATCCTGGCGTCTACCTCCTCCATTGCGTCCAGAAGCACATGGAGCACCACGGCGAAGAGTATTACCAGGAGGGAAAGGCGACCCATCGCTTCGGTCAGAAATTCGAGCAGGGCGGCATTGGCTTTGCCCTCGATCGCAGGTGCGTGCAGTCGCACTTTCAGGACATCCTGACCTTCCGGGCCCGAAGTCCAGCCCGTAATCTCATTCTTCTTGGCGCCCGGTTGGATGCGAAGGGAAAGGCGGATGAAAGGCGTGGGCATGAGCGAAAGACTTCTGTCATCCTGAGCTTGTCGAAGGATCAGTTTCCGGAAGATATGGCTTTAAGGAAGAGTGATCGACTGAAAGATCGGCAAGACAGGAAGGCAGGAGGCATAAGAAGGCTCGGCCTCCCGCTAAAGAGCAAAATTCCTCCCAGCGCGGCCCTGTCCTATTTTTAAAACATCCCTAAATTCACCAAGTCCTATCCCATCTGGAAGAGCTATCGGTAGAGAGCGGCCAATTGCGGGATAGGAATCCTCAAGGTACGACATGTATACATCCAAAATTAATGTATATACATTCGGCAATTTTTTCATGTAGTAGATGACGCATATAAACATATATTACCATACTATTAGTATTGGATGGTCTATCTAAATTAGTTTCATTTGTCATTTTTGCCATATTGGGTTACGTCTATAAACCATGAGCCGGGTTGTGGCGCTGATTGTTCTTCTGACTTGTGGCCTTGTTCAGAGCGCATGGGGCCAGGATCAGGTCTTTGCAGTCGAGTTTGATCAGGGTAATAACCGGTTTGGTACCATCGATCTCTATACCGGAAAATTTACCCAGCTTGGTTCTATAGGAAGCGCGTTGGTCAACGACATTGCCTATTCTCCTGACAATATTTTATATGGAATCGAAGGAAGCTCTCTCGTTATTTTTAATCAGCAGAACGGTGCCATAACCACGGTCGGAAACTTTGGTGTCAGCGGTATAGAATCACTCGCCTTTGATCCCGTCTCCGGTCAGCTTTATGCGGCTTCCCAAGGCAGCCTTTACCGGGTGGATCGTGTGACGGGGGTGGCCACCTTGATTGGTAGTTTTGGCGTTGCCCCCGGACTCAACGATAACGGTCAGAATATCCGTTTTGCGGCGGACGGATATCTTTATGATACCAACACCAGCACCAATGGCACCAGCACCGGCCTTTACCGCATTGATGTCACCACGGGCGCCGCCACCTATCTGGGTGAAATCCAGAATTACGATAATCTGGTCCTCGCCAATGCGGGCAACGCCATGTATGGGGTGACGGTCAATGTCACCAACAGTCCCAGCATCCAGCAGACTCTTCTAACCTTTGATTTAAGCAGTCTGGACGACGGGCTCTATCCTCACGATATCACGATTATTCCCTTGAACGGAAAAGCCAACATCCCCTCCAACTTCAATTTCTCAGGAGATCAGGATGCCGCCGTGTTGGTTCCCGAGCCGTCGATCCACGGGCTGATTGCTGTGGGATTGGGGCTTGCTTTTATTCTCGGTGGCTTGGGAAGAAAGAGAAGGAGCACCTAAAGGCTGTCCGAGAAGCTCCGGCCAAACGAGACTTTGCATCTTTTGCCGATGCCTTTATCTTGGCGGAATGGACAGCCTTCCTTTCGTCAAAATGACCGGTGCGGGCAATGACTTTGTCGTCATCGACAACCGTACACTGCAACTGGCCTTGAGCCGGGAACAGATCGCGCGGCTTTGCGACCGCCATTTTGGCGTGGGCTCCGACGGCCTGCTGGCTGTGGAACCGGCCGACCAGCCCGACGCCGATTTCCGGATGCGCTATTATAACGCCGACGGCGGGGAGGCGGAAATGTGTGGCAATGGAGCGCGCTGCTTCGCCCGCTACGTCCATCCGCTGCGCCGGGCCGAGGCCGACCGGGTCCGCTTCCTCACCCCGGCGGGACTCATCACCGGCGATTATGTCGGTGAGGAAGTGCGCGTGAACCTGACCGCACCAACCGAAGCCAGACCGAACCAGCGCGCCGATTTCGGCTGGGGCGAGATCGAGTACCACTTCCTCAACACCGGCGTGCCGCATGTCGTCGTCTACGTCCCGAGCGCGGAACAGGCCGAGGTGGTCGCCCACGGCCGGGCCATCCGGCGCAGCCCGATTTTTCCGCGTGGCACCAACGTCAATTTTGTCGAGATCGTCAGCAACACGCGGCTCATCGTTCGCACGTACGAACGGGGCGTGGAGGATGAAACATTGGCCTGCGGCACCGGCGTTGTGGCCTCGGCGCTCATCACCCATCGCGTGCGCGGTCTGGCCCTGCCTCTGGGGCTCAAGGTCCGCAGCGGCGACGTGCTCACGGTCGATGCCCGGGCCGGGAGCGACGGCTTCCGCAACGTGACCCTGACCGGCCCGGCCCGCGAAGTCTTTTCGGGCGAGATCAAGCTCGCCTAAAGAGAATCACGGAAATGCCCCGGCGTGGCCGTCCGCGTTGTCGGACTTGTTTTCCGGTGTCGGCGCCGTGGGTCCGATAACCGGTGCGGCGTTGGTCGTCGCGGCCTCATTGGCGCCGGTATAATCCTCCACCCGCGCAATCGGTGCCACGGGAATCACCGGTTCGCTGTTCGTGCTCGGTGTCTCCACCACCGCCGGAGCAACCGGGACCGCCACGGGAGTCATGGCCGTTGGAACCGGCGCGGGCGTGGGAGTCGGGGTAGGATTGGCCGCAGTCTCTTCCACCGGCAGGGCGCGGGGTGGAACGGGCGGCAGGGTCGGGACCGGAGCCGGCGTTATCGACGGCAATTTACTGGTAACCACCATTGGCGCGGGCGATGGGCTGGGCGCGGGTGGCGTCGGGCTTGGCTCCGGCTTCGACTTGTCCCCGGTCTTTGCGACCGGCGGCTGGGGGCCGAGATCGACCGGCTGGGCCTTGTGCGTATGGGCCAGCTGCCAACACATGTTGCCGAGCAGCGCGCACCGCCAGTAATTCCGCAACGCTTCCAGGGCTGACGCATCGTCGTTCTGGATCCGCAGATAGCTTGCCCGTTCGTAAATCATCGCCAGCACGGAGGAATCAACCTCCGCTTTTTCCGCGAAGGCAATGCCCTGCCGCGCGCCGCCTTCGGCCGATTGCAGCAGTGCGTCGAGCTTCGCGCGATCCTTCACGTGCCATTCGTGCGTGGTCGGCTCGACGGTTCCATTGAGCCGCAGATATTTTTCATCGAGCGTCGCAATCTCGCAATCATTGTTGACCCAGATCAGGCAGAGCGCGGAGTCGCTCAACTTTTTTGCCTGGGCGCTGGGCGAAACGACGGTGTGCGGCGGACGGTAGGTGTCGCCGGGATCGAACGCGACATCGGTGGCGGGTGCGCCGCCGTTTGGCTTGACTGCATCCTGTGTCCCCGGCGCACCGTTTGCCGGGCCCGGCGTGGGCGAGGGCGCATTGGCCGCCGCGCTCGCTTCCATGTCCTTCTTGCGCTGGCGCGCGTCCCAGTCCGCCTTCACCTCGCGCAGTACATTCACATAGGCGACGAGCCGGGGATCGAAGAGGAGGCCGTCGCGAAGATCATTGGCCCGCTGCCGAATGCCATCGGTGAAAATCCGCGCCGTGGCGAGCTGGGCTGGGACAAGCTGCGGCAGCAGGTTCGCCGCGTTTTGATCCACCGGCAGCGGATTACCCTTGCCGATGTGGGACAGCAGCCCATTGTAAAAATCGGCCTGGTTCAGCAGATATTTACTTTGCTCGATGGCGAAGAGGATCGCCTCGCGCGCCCGCGATTTTTCGGGGTCGGTGGCGTCGCTGCGCTGCGAATAGGCCTGCTTCGTCACCAGTTGCGCCCCTTCCAGCGAGGCATTGATATCGTAAGCCCAGTCGGCCATTTCGGCCACGAGCACCGCGCTCTCCAGATCGTCCTTGTCGATCTGCGGCGGATTCATCAGCACATGGAGATGATCGCGCAGATCGTCCGACTCGGCCAACGCGGCCTTTACGTCAAAATTTGCGCGGTTCTGTCCCGCCAGGGCGTTCGCTCCGGCCATGCGCCCGCTGGCGTCATTGAACAACTTGAAGGCGACATAAACCTGGCCGGCGCGATAGGCCTGCTGGCCCGCGCTGTAATCGGCGAAGATGCTTTTCCAGATCGCCGCCAGCCGGGGCGGATAATTCACCAGGTCGCTTTCGGCGGGAGCAAATTTCAGGCTGTCCTCGGTATCCGCCTGGGCGCGATGGGCAAAGTCATCGATGTAGGTGGCCACCTCGTCGCTATACTTGGGATTGGCCGGACCGGAGACGACCTCGGGAAGGGGATCGTTCATCACCGTTTCAGTCGCCTCGACGAGATTATCGACGGGGACGCATTCGATGTGCAGGTCGCCCGCCGCCCGCACAATGTTGACCACCTGCCCCGATTCATCGGTATCGAAACGCTGCACGCTCGGGATAATAATCCGGGTCATCCCCGCGGCGGCGGCGGCATTCAGGCGGTCGGTAAGATGCGAAACGGGGCCGAGCGATCCGTCCGGATTAAGCATCCCGAGCACCGCCGTCTTGTCGGGATGAACCCGGCGGGCCGACGTGGCGATCATGCCCACTGCCAGCGCCGCATCGATTCCCGTGCCGTCCGTGGCTGGGACCTGTAACACCTTCCATCGGGCGCCCTCCCACGGCTGCTGCCAGGCCAGGGCGCTGGCCAGCGACGCGTTCCAGAGTTGCGCCGTGAAGACCGGCGCAGCGGGATTGTCGGAAGCCATGTCAAGCGTGAAGCTTGTCGCCTCGTCATTCGGCCCCACGTTGGGATTCGGATTCCAATGGAGCTTGATGTTTGTGCAATGGGCCGTCTTGCCGTCGGGATCGAGATAAACCAGCGGGACCGATTGCTCCGTCTCGATGGACGAAAGCACCAGCGGCGCGCCGGTCGGCTTGTCAAGGGCTGGCGCAAAAGGAGCGATGGGGGCCAGGATGAAGGCGAGAGCTGGACAAAGCCAAAGCCGTAAATGGTGATGTACCCGCAAGGCACGCATCAACTTAGCTTAGACGGATTTGGTTCTTTGCGCACGACTAATAGAGAAAAGGGCACTTGCACTTTAGTACGGGTCTGACCGGGTTAGTACAACTTTGACATTCCCCGGGATTTCCTGTCCCTTTGAGGACGTGGAATACGCCTGCGAAATCATCGGCCTGGTCAAGCGCTTCGGACCCAAAGTAGCGGTTGATCAGATCAGCTTTCAGGTGCCCGCGGGGATGCTCTTCGGCTTTCTCGGCGTCAATGGCGCCGGCAAGACCACCACCCTCCGCATGATCTCCGGCCTGATCCGTCCCGATGCCGGGCAGATCCGCGTCTGCGGTGTCGACGCCATCGCCGAACCTCAGCGGGCCAAGCAGCCGCTCGCCTACATACCCGACGATCCGGTCCTCTACGGCAAGCTTAACCCGATGGAGCATCTGGAGTTCGTCGCCGCGCTCTGGAGCATCGATCCCGCCGTCGCCCGGTGCCGCGCCCAGGAACTTCTTGAGCGGCTTCAGCTCTGGGACCGCCGCCATGAATGGATCGAATCCTACTCGCGCGGTATGAAACAAAAGATCGCTCTTGTCAGCGCGCTCATCCACGAGCCCAGGCTCATCCTCCTCGACGAACCGCTCACCGGCCTTGATGCCTCCGCCGCCCGGATGGTGAAGGACATCCTGCTCGAATTTCTCAAAAACGGCGGCGCGGTCATCCTCACCACCCACATCCTCGAGGTTGCTGAGCGTCTCGCCGAGCGTATCGCCATCATGAGCGGCGGCAAACTCATTGCCGAGGGCACCATGAGCGAACTCCGCTCCCATTCCGGTCAGGCGCACGGCTCGCTCGAGGATATTTTCCTGCAGCTCATCCAGGAAAATAAGGCCATCGGCGCGGTATGATTAGTCCTGGCGCGGCTGCTCCTGCTTCCGGTTCCATCGCCCATTCGTTCCGGGTGGGCACAAGCCTGGTCTGGAACGACTGCAAGCAGGGCCTGCGCAAGCACACCGCGGCCAAAGGCTGGCGGGACAGGTTTCTGCGGGGAGGGGGACTGCTCTTTGGCCTCACGTTCTTTGCCGCGCTCCATCTCGCCGCTTTTTCGCTCTTCACCTACACGTGGCTTTCGCCTTCCGAACACAAGGCCGACCTGATTGCCGGACTCAGCACCTCGGTCTGGAGTTTTCTCCTTTTCGTCATGATCAGTGGCGGCCTCGCCCGCGCGCTGGTCGTACTGCACGAGCAGGACGACAGCGATCTCCTGCTCAGCTCGCCCGTTTCGCCGCGGGCCATCCTTGCCGCGCGGCTTTTTGGCAACGCGCTCCAATCGTGCCTCGTCGACGGTTTCATCATCGTTCCCTACATCAACATCCGCATCTTCGTTCTGGGACTGCATTTCAATTTCCTCTGGGGCTTCGCGGTCTGGTTCGCGCTCGCCGTCATCGTCACCTGCATCGACGGGCTTTTCTCCTTCGGACTCATCCGCTTTTTCGGCCTGCGCCGGGCGCGGCTGCTCTCGCAGGTCATCCCCTTCATCCTGATCTTCTGCGTCACCTTTTTCGCCGGGGCCCTCAGCCTTTCCGTCGCCGATGTCAGCGCCAATGCCGGACAAACCCACATGCCGCCCGAGATGCAGGCCCGATTCATCGCCCTCAGCCACACGCCGCTGGTCTGGATGGCCCGGGCTGCGGCTGGCGATTTCACTTACCTCGGAATCATTTTCGGCTCTGCCGTCGTCATCGCTTTGGTCACCCTGCGGCTGACCGAGCGTGCATTTATCGAGGGCACGCAGCATCTTTCCGAAAACGTCGGACTCGCCCGGCCCGGCGTGGCTGACGGCCCTTTCCGCTCCGGCGCTCTTGTCCTTGAGGTCCGCAAGAACCTGCGGCTTATCGCCCGCACGCCGATGATGTTGGTGCAATGCCTCGCCCAGGCCCTCATGCCCACCGGCATAGCTTGCGTGATCGGTCGCGACGACATGCCGCGGGCCACGGCCTTCTTCGTCATTTTCGCGGCGGGCGTTCTTTGCGGCATCTTCACCATCGCCGCCGGGACGGTCGAGGAATGCGACGATCTCCTTTCCATGTCACCCCGCGACGTCCGCCTCTTCCGCTTCGGCAAAATGCTTAGCGGATGCCTCTGGCCGCTCCTCGTCACGTTGGTGCTCGGAATCGGGCTCTTGTTCTATGGCGAATATCTCCTCGCCCTGGCGGTGCTTCTGGGTGGGATTCCGCTTGGCGTGGCCTCCACTATGGCGGGGGAAACCTTTGCCAAACCCGCCCGGCCCGGCACCCGGCCCAAGCTCCTCGCCGATCCCATCATGATGATTCCGCTCCTCGGAATGCAGATTATCAGCGGGGCGGTTGCTGGCGCGACGGTTTTTGCCTCGGCCATCTCGCCGCTCCTGTTGCTGGTCAGTTTGCTCGGCAGTTATTTCATTTTGGTCCTGGCGCTCGGCCTGGCGCAGCTTCGCAAGCCTCTTGTTTGAGCAAAGATAAATAGACTACTGCAACATCCGTCCCTGCAGAAAATTCCGTTAATTCCGTAAAATTTGGTAATTCCGTCATGTTCCCTTCGGCGCAATCAGACTTGCATGGAATGCTCAGTCACGTAAACTTGTCTGTTCTCGACTCATCCTATGCACGCACCCGCCTCCCGCTCCGAAGACAAGACCCACAAGGTCATTTACCTCGACAATAACGCCACCACGCGCGTCGCTCCCGAGGTCTTCGAAGCCATGGTGCCGTTCCTGACCGAATATTACGGCAACCCCTCCAGCGCCTATCGGTTCGGCAAGCTCGTCGAGGGGCACATCAAGGAAGCGCGCGAGAAAGTCGCCGCCTTGCTCGGCTGCACGCCCAAGGAAATCATTTTCACCAGTTGCGGAACTGAAAGCGACAACATGGCCATCTGGTCGTCCCTCCAGACCAGCGGCAAGCGCCACGTCGTCACCACCCAGGTCGAGCACTCGGCCATCATGAACCAGACCGATACGCTTGAGCGGATGGGCTTCGGCGTCACCCGCCTCCCGGTTGGTCCCGACGGAACGCTGAATCTGGCCGATGTTGAGAACGCCATCCGCGAGGACACCGGCGTCGTCTCCATCATGTGGGCCAACAACGAGACCGGCGTTCTTTTTCCCGTCGAGGAAATCGCTGCTCTCTGCAAAAAGAAAGGCGTCCTCTTCCACACCGACGCGGTGCAGACTCCCGGCAAGATGGACCTGCGCCACGTCGCCAAGAGCGACATCGATCTCCTCTCCCTTTCCGGCCACAAGCTGCATGCGCCCAAGGGCGTCGGAGTCCTCTACGCCAAGCGCCGAACCAAGGTCGTCCCCTACGTCATCGGCGGCGGCCAGGAACGGGGCAAGCGCGGCGGCACCGAAAACGTCGCCTCCATCGTCGGCTTCGGCCGCGCGGCGGAGCTGGCGCTGGAAAGACTTTCCGATGAACAGAAGCGTGTCCGTGCCCTGCGCGACCGCTTCGAGGACACGCTGCTCCAGCGGCTGTCGCACCTCTACATCAACGGCCGGCGCGATCAGCGGCTGCCCAACACCTCCAACATCGCCTTCGACTTCGTCGAGGCGGAGGCCATTCTCCTGCGGCTCGACCTCAAGGGCATCTGCGCCTCGTCCGGTTCGGCCTGCACCACGGGCTCGCTCGATCCCTCTCACGTTCTCAGCGCGATGGGGCTCACGCCCGCCCGCGCCCGCAGCTGCGTTCGCTTCTCCTTCAGCCATTACAACACCGAGGCCGACATCGACTACGCACTGGAAGTCATTCCGCCGATGATCGAAGGCCTCCGCGCCATGTCCCCCCTCAACGCCGATCATCCCGACAACTTCAACTACGACGTTGAGGCTGCCCGCGAGAAAGAAGAGAAGCTCATGGCTCAGACCATGGCGTCGATCAACGAGTAGTTCGCCCCCAGGCGCTCTGTCCGGCTGTCCGCATTGCGATCAGTCGCCGTTCACATTCACGACAATCGCGTCTCATTTTTACTCACTAAAATCGGGACGCATCGCGGGTAAGTGCATCGTTCTGTCCCGGTTAAAAAACTAATTACAGTCGACACACGATTGTGTCCAGCTTGTCGCGAAATTTTGGAATGAGCCATGCTAACTAACGGCACCATTTCGCAGGAAATCGGAGGGTAAGAGGCGCGCTTGGCCAATGATGCCGTTGTGTTTACCCCGTCGAAAAAAAGCGAAAAAGGGGTTGACTCTTAGTTTCTTTTTATACAAGAATGCGTGAAAATAACTGTTAAGGCTCAAAAATAACACTGTGAAAAAGAAATCACCGCCTTACGCGATCATCGGCGCCGCCATCCTTGGAATTCTCGCCGCATTTTTGATTTACAACTATTTGCAGCGAGCTGAACAGGAAAAGGAGCAGGCGATTAAAGATCAGATCGCCAAGGACCAGGCCGCCATCGACGCCGCCAAGAACAGCGCCCAACCAACCGTCCAGCTTACCCAGCCCAACATGCGTAATGTTTATTACGCGACCCAGCCGGTGGCGGCCGGTGCTCATTTGAGCCCTGCCTTTTACGAAAAGAAGCTTACGCCACAGGATCTTTTGCCGGATGCCTTTACCGATTCCACCGACATCACCGAGTTTTACGCGATCCGGACCATTGAGAAGGGCGATCCACTGACACCGCGTAATATAGGCAAATCGCTTCCATTCCTATCCGAACGCATCCCGCCGGGAATGCGCGAAATTTCGCTCCCCATCTTTAACGCCGAGGTTAACAACACCGGTGGTTACATCGTGGACGGGGACCGCGTCGACCTGCTTTATTCCACTGCCGAGGGGGCGGGTGGCACGGTATCGAAGGTTGAGACCGTCATGCAGAACCTCGCCATTCTTTCTGTTCCGGGTTCCCCAGTCAAAACGGACAAGACGGACGGTGTTAATCCGGTGCCGCCTCCCGGCGCAACGATCTCCGTCACGTTTGAAGTCACTCCGGAACAAGCGGAAGCGCTGCTGTTTCTTGCTCAGTATAAGACCGGCCATTTTAGCATGATCCTTCGTGGGCGGAACGATCAACTGGTGCAGAAGGTCAAGCCCTTCGAGGCCACCGATTACGCGCAAGGCTTCAAGAAAGTCCAGTCAATCACGGACAAGTCGTATGACAAGGTCAAGCAGATCGCCTCGCAAATCGCGCAGATTCAAGCGCAGGAAGATGCTAACAAGAAACAAGGTCAGGGAAATACGAATGAAACACCTCCTCCCACTACACCCGCCGCCCAATAGGCTGGTTCTGTTCGCCGTTTGCCTGCTTGCCTTGAGTTGCGGATTGCTCCGCGCCCAGGCGCCGGTCGCGACAGAACTCGACGTCTACTTCGGCGACGTCAAGCTGCTACCGATCGATCACCCAATCGATAGCTTCACCGTCACGCCCGACAACATCGTTAAGGTGGAAAAGTCGGACGCCTCGCCTAACCAGCTTGCCATCACCGGCATCGCTGAAGGCACCGCAACGCTCACGGTCAAAAGCAACGGGGTCTCGCTGGTCTATGCTATTGCAGTTAGTCCCGCGCCCCAGCGCCTCTACATCAACCTGAACGAATCCAAGCGCCTGAGCTTCCCGGATCCGATCGATGACACCAGCCTCTCACAACAGGGCATTATTCGGGTGGTGCAGCCCGACTCGACCGACAAGGTGCTTCTGGTGGAAGCGACAACGGCGGGCAAAACGACGCTGACAGTCTACAGCAAGGGCGAGATTTACCGCTACTTCATCTCGACCTTCGAGAACCGCGGAGCGGACGTGCTCGAAATTCAAAACGCCTTTTCGGCAAAGGGCTATCGCAATCTGACCATCACCTTCGACAAGGACCAGGCGATCATCGGCGGCACGGTTCCCACCCAGGAGGAACTGGATGACGCGGTCCGAATCGTGAAACAGTTCACCGATTATGTAGTTGTGAAAGCCCAACTGGGCCAGGAGGTGGAGGAGAGCGAGTACACCCAGCAGGAATTGATCATCATCAATAATATCCAGCGCATTGCGAATGTGAAGGGCTTGACCATCCGGGTGAAATTCCCGATGCCGCACGTGGTCACCACCAGCACGACGACCAAGTCGACCGGTGATTACATCGAACCCACCACGACCACCACGCCGCAGGGTGGTACCATTCGCGGCAGCGGATTCCTTCCCCCCGCCAATCAGCAGCAGGGCCCCAATGTCGGCGGCCCTCTCGAGCCGAAACCCCAGCAGAACGTCACCGAAACCGTAACCACGAGCGAGAACACCTCCATTCCCGAAAAGATTTTTCTCTATGGCGACCTGCAGGATGACTTGGAAGAAGCCAAGGTCATTCGCGTTGCCCGCACCTTTTGCCCTTTTATTGTTAATTTCCTGACCGTCAAGGATCCGATCCAGGTTCGGGTCCAGCTTCGCTTCATGCAGATTACCCGCGACAGCGCCCGCGATACCGGTATTCTTTGGTCGGGCGGCGGTCCGAATGGCGCGCCGGCGGTTGCCATGGGTTTTGGCGGATCGGCCGCCAGCGGCGGCGTCGGGTTGACGCCTATCACCAGCGTACAGGATTTCATCAATCTTTTCACCAAGGGCGTCAGTGCCGGTGTCGACGCCGCCGCTGAGCTCCAGCTCTACGAAAATCTTGGCCTCACGAAGGAAATCCAGGAAAGCGAGATTTTCCTCACGAACGGCCAGCCGGGCTGGTATTCGGAAGGCGAAGTGAAATACTACATCAATTCATCCACCATCACCGCGAGCAGCCCTCCGCTCATCACGGTGACGGCATCGCCGATCTTCCTGGGCGTCAACATGGACATTTCCCCGCTGAACTTGATAAGCGCCGGCGGCACCGAGCCAACAGGCCAGAAAATTTACGGTATTCCTGGCACCATCTCAACGGGCACCACTTCCTACACCCTCGAGCAGAACAGTGACCCTACAGCTGACAAGGTGAGCCAGATTGGTGCGGCAATCCAGCAAGGTGGTGGAACGCCTGTGGTCGACAATACAGTCAAATATGTGGACGAAAATGGCCTCATTGGTCTGAATATTTCCACGCAGCTGACTGTTCCGAACGGACCATTCCAGCAGGTTAATTTCGGCACGGAAGGCCAGTTCGTCACCCTGCCCGACTTCTTTGTGCGTACGACCCGCACCCGGGCCAATGTACGCGACGGACAGTCGGTCGCCATTACCGGCCTGATCAACGAGGAGACGGCACGGACAATCACATCGGTCCCCTTCCTATCCAAAATTCCGCTTTTCAGCGCCCTATTCAAAGCCCCTGACGATACGCTCAACCGGGAAGAAGTCATTGTTTTGGTCACGCCTCACATTGTGCGGATGCGCGATCCCGACAGCTCCCGCTATCCGAAGCCGGTTTATCCCGAAATGCTGGATGCAGCCCGTGAAGCCGGTGATGTGCCGATCATCAAACCCGTACGCTATGATGCCGAGGCGGTGGATATCCGCCCGGAACAGCCCAAGGACATGAAAGACGCCGCCGTGAGTGATGCCGCGCCGTCTTCATCCGCTCCCCTTGCCCCTCATGCCAGCGGCGGTATGCAGACACTTCAGCCCGCATCTGAACCGGCTCCGATGCCGCCCGCTCCTGTAGTTGACAAGCCGGCTCCGGCCCGGGATATTTCACGTCAACCGAGCAGCGCCCCTCTGGCTCCTTCCTCGACCCTGCCGTGAAAAATGATTGATGTCCTTCTTGTCCATGATGATGTCGAGCGGTGTGCTTCCATACGCACCGCTATCAAGTCCAATCCCGAGCTGAATCTTATCAGCGAAACGCAAACGGGCCGCGAAGGTTTGTTTGCCGCCGCCACGATGCTCACCGGGCACCCCCGGATGTTGATCGTCCGGTTGAATCTTGGAGATATGACGGGTTTCGATTTCATCAATCAAGTTCGCCAAAAAGCCTCCGACATTTATATCATTCCAGCTCTGGAAGGCACGGAGGGCGGACAAGTCTGGCAGAACCTTCTGCAACTTGAACTGCGCGACGTTCTGGTTGGTCCCATTCCGCCGCCGGAAATCGCCAAGATCCTTGCCACGGCCAGCCCGCGGGCGCAGGAGCAATTCGATCAGAACCGGGCCCCGGCCAGCATCGAGGGCGAGGCGTTCGTCATCAGTGTCGTGGGCGCGCGCGGCGGCCTGGGCAAGTCGGTGGTGGCGACCAACATGGCCTCGGCCATAGCCAAACTCAGCGACAGCGTCACCCTCCTCGATTTCAGCCTCAATTCAGGCGATTTTGCCGTCATGCTCGACGATGTCCCCCGCAACAACATCATGGATGCCGTGCAGCAGGGGGGCGCGCTCGACGCCGAATATCTCAACAATACACTCGCTCCACATCCACGGCTTCGCTTCCGCTATCTTGCCTCACCGAATCAGGATTTCGACGCCTCGGGATTCGATTACAACGTCGCCTCGGCGATCGTACAGGCGACCCGGAGCCTGAGTCAGTATATTATCGTCGATACAGGCATAGCGCTAGCCGGACCCACCATTGCCGCCATCGACAACAGCGATATCGTCTTTCTCGTCACCAGCCGCGATGTGGCCCGGCTCCTCTCGGCCAAGAGTCTGATCAAATATCTTAAGAACGACCGGCAACTCACCAACCAGAAATTGAAAGTTCTGGTCAACGAAGCCGAAATCGGCGCCGAGATATCGGAAACTGAGATCGAGTCGTTGCTGGAACATCCCGTCGCCGCCTACCTGCCTTGTAACGCCGGTCCGGTCACCTTTTCGATCAACAGTGGCGCTCCAATCGTCATTGCCGAGCCGCATCATCCGGTCTCGGTGGTTTTGAACAAACTCGCCGAGCTCTCCTTCTATCGTTGGCAGGAAAAGCCGCAAGAAGATGCCAAGACGACGAAAAAGGGCCTCATGGCAAAAACCTCCCAAAGAGTAAGCGTCAAGTAAACAGGCTCGTAATTTGCTTTCCATGTGTTAAAATTGCGTACGTATGGCGATACCACCACCCAGCTTTAACCGACCTGTGGCGCCTGTGCCGGGGGCGATTCCCCGGCCCGGTGGCATTCCCGCCCGCCCACCGGGAGCAGCCGGTATTCCGCCGCGTCCAACGCCAGGCCCGCAACCGCCCTCTACCCAGGCTCTTCCCTCGGTAGCCACCGCCACGTCGGCACTGCATCCCGCTCAGACCTCGGCCCTTTCCATCCAGCGTCCCGCCACGGCCCAGCCCGATGCGGCGCAGGAATTTGTCATGCAGTTCAAGAAGACGCTGCTGCCCTTCCTGGTGCAGGCGCTCGATCCGAAGCTGCTGGAGCGCGGCAATGAAGCCGCGCTAAAAAAGCGGATTGAGGAGCTGGTCGACGAACGCCTGACTGCCGACAAGGTGCCGATTGGCCGCCAGCTCCGGGTGAAGCTTCTTGGCGATATCATCGACGAGATGGTCGGCTTCGGACCGCTGGAGCAGTTGCTCAAGGATGATACCGTCACCGAAATCATGGTGAACGGTCACCAGACCATTTACATCGAGCAGAAAGGCCGGTTAACGCTTTCGCCGATCAAGTTTCTCGATGTGGAAAGCTGCCGCCGGGTCATCGACAAGATTCTTTCCCCTCTCGGTCGCCGCGTGGACGAATCAAGCCCGCTTTGCGACGCGCGTCTTCCCGATGGTTCCCGCGTCAACGTCATCATTCCGCCGCTGGCCCTCAACGGCCCGACGATCACCATCCGCAAATTCAGCAAAAGCCCGCTGACGATGGAAAAGTTGATCGGCTTCAAGGCGCTTTCCCAGAGCATGGCCATGGTCCTCAAGGCCTGTGTCCATTGCACGCTCAACATCGTCATCTCGGGCGGCACCGGTTCGGGTAAGACCACGATGTTAAACGCGCTCTCCTCCTACATCCCGGACGGCGAGCGCATCGTCACCATCGAGGACGCCGCCGAGCTGAACCTGCAACAGGAACACGTCGTGCGTCTCGAAAGCAAGCCGAAGAACATCGAAGGCAAAGGCGAGGTTTCGATCCGCGACCTTGTTAAAAACAGCCTTCGAATGCGTCCCGACCGTATCGTCATCGGTGAGTGCCGCGGCGGCGAGGCGCTCGACATGATCCAGGCCATGAACACCGGCCATGACGGTTCGCTCACCACGACCCACGCCAACAGCCCGCGCGACGCCATCGCGCGCCTGGAAACGCTGGTCATGATGGCGGGCATGGAACTTCCCCAGTTGGCCATTCGCCAGCAGATCGCCGGCGCCGTGCACATGATTGTGCAGATCAGCCGACTGGCCGACGGCAGCCGCAAATGCGTCTATATCACCGAGATTCAGGGCATGGAAGGTAACATGGTGACCCTCCAGGACGTTTTCAAATACGAGCAGACCGGCGTTAATCCCGAGGGTAAGCTCATCGGCGTCACTCGGGGGCTCGGCATCGTTCCGAAATGCCAGGCGAAGTTCAACGCGAATGAGTTGAACATCCCGGTTGAGATTTACCAGAGCGTCCTCCATCATAACAACCCTGAGTATCCTTAGGCCTCACCCGAACCAACGCCTCACCGAGCACCCTTATGATCCTTCTGATCTGCCTCTGTATTATCGGATTCTTCGTGATGGTCGCGGTGCATTACCACCAGAGCAAGGCCGCTCCGCAAATGGACCTCCGGGAAAAGCTGAAGAACCTGGCCAAGGACCCCGAAGCCATGGCCAAGGAGATTGAACTCGGCTCCGAAAGAAAATCCCTGGTCTCTGCCATCGATTTCCGCAGCATCTTTGCCCGATTCACGGGCCAGAGCTACATGGACAATCTCGAAAAAGAACTGACCCAATGCGACATTCCGATGAAGCCGGGTGAGTTCCTGGCCTTCCGCTGCGGTCTGGTCATCGTGGGGTTCATAATCACCCTCATCATTTCCAAGAACCCCTATATTGCCGCGGCGGTCGGCGGCGTGATGCTGGTGATCCACATTCCGGTGTTGAAGATCAAGCGCGCGATGCGTGTGGATAAGTTTGTTTTGCAACTGTCGGAGTTCCTGGTGCTGATCACCAACTCACTCCGTTCCGGCCAAACCTTCCTGCAGGGCGTTGATATCGCCAGCAAGGATTCGCCCAACCCAATCGGCATGGAATTCCGAATGCTTTTGAAGGAGACCAACTTGGGTGTCCCGGTAGAGACTGCCTTCAACAACATGCTGGTCCGCGTCCCCAGCGAGGACCTGAAAATCGTCATGAGCGCCTTCAGCATTCAGCGCAACGTCGGCGGTAACCTGGCCGACATCATGGATCAAGTGGCGGCGATGATCCGCCAGCGCATCGCGATCCAGGGCCAAATTAAGGTATTGACGACCCAGGGTAAGCTTTCGGGAGCCATCGTGGGATTGTTGCCTTTCGGCCTAGGCGGGGTGATTTCCCTGATCAATTACGATTACATGTCCAAGCTTTGGACGCCGATGTCTGATGATGTCGCCAAGGGCAGTCTGGTGATGCGATACACCGGTCCCATTCTTCTCGGCATCGGCATTTTCATGGAACTTCTGGGCTGTTTTGTGATCTATAAAATCTGCGACATCGAGGTCTAACCATGCTCCTCATTATCTGTGCCACCATCTTCGGCGCCCTGATTCTCCTCGGGCTTCATTTCCATCCATCCTCGGAAACGACCAGCATCAGCCAGCGCTTGGAGGGCCTTAAGACGGGCCAGCAGATACGCACCCAGACCAGCCTGCGCGACCAGGATGAAATGAGCAAAAGCGCCTTCCAGCGCGTCCTCCTGCCGATGATCGACAAGCTTTCAAAATTCTTCACCCAGTTGACGCCGGTTACCTCGCTCAATCGTGCCAAAATCTCCATCGTGCAGGCGGGTTTGCAAGGCAAGGTCACGCCAATTCAGATCGCCACGATTTCATACATCCTGATGTTCCTGGTGCCGTTCATGTCGCTCTCCTTTACCGGCATTCCCACCGGCCTGTTGTCGCAGCAAACCTTCATTCTGGTGGTGGGAGCGCTCCTGGGCTACCGGTTGCCTTTCGGTTACATTCAAGGTAAGGCCAAGGCGCGGCAGCATGAAATCCGCAAGGCCCTGCCGTTCACGCTCGACCTGATCTCCATCAGCGTGGAAGCAGGCATGGCACTGGACGGAGCCATGGCCATCGTTCAGGAAAAGTCGAAAGGGCCGATGTCGGAGGAACTTGGCCTGACTCTTCGCGAAATCCGCCTCGGCAAGGGGCGGAATGAGGCACTTGTCGACATGGGCGAGCGGGTTGGGTTGGAAGAATTAAAGTCGTTTGTGACCGCCGTCACCTATATCGCTCGGCTTGGCGGTTCCCTGGTTGATGTCATCCGGATTCAGGCGCAGGCCATGCGCATCAAACGCCGGCAACGAGCTGAAGAAAAGGCCATGAAGACCCCAGTGAAAATCATGATTCCGCTGGTTCTCTTCATCTTTCCCTCCATGTTCATCGTCATTCTGGGACCTGCAGGCATCACCATGGTTGAACAGATGCAAAATGTTCCCGGCCATGGCGGACAATAAACCCTGAAAAGGGCCATATTTGGCCGCAGGCTTCTTTTTCTAAGCAGCCAGGACCTAAATTTATTTAGGTGTATTATTTAAATATTTGCCCACTTGGCCTAGTAATTGCGAATCAGCCTCTGGAAACATTGAAAATGAACGCCATACAGAGCATAAATGTGGTTGACGGGATGCTTTTGTTTGCGGACAAATGTCTTAAATCACTACGCTTTTGTTCGGGAAGGCAGCATCCGCGAGGCCAGACGACGGTTGAGTTTGCCCTGATTGTACTTCCTTTTTTCGCGATTCTTTTTGCCATCATCGATTACGCGCAGATCTATTTTTACCAAAATTCGCTCCAGAATGCGATGCGCGAAACAGCCCGGTTCACCACCGCTGGCCGAATCATCCAGGCTTATAATTCGGACGGAACCCCGGCCTATGAAACCAACAATGGCGTGGCCATGCCGAAGGCCATCAATGGGCCATCGGGTGAGGCATCTCGCTATACCTGCTCCCGCTGGTGGTTCATGTCGAATTGCATCATTGCCATTCCTGTAACCAATATTGTCATCACGAGCGCCTCCACTCTTCCGGGGGCACCACCGGTCACATCGACTAATAGCGTAGGCCGTTTGACGCTTCTTGCCGGTTATACAGTCACGACCAATGCCTCTTCATCGACGGTCACGACCAATACGGTTCCGGCAGTGCCCGGACCGGGGAACGCCAATGATTACGTCCAAATCCAGGCTCATTACACAATCAATACGATCACGCCGGGAATCGGCTACCTCAGCGGTTACGATCACGGGGGATGGAATGCCTATGACGTCAGTGTTTCCTCCATCGTCAAAAACGAGCCGGCGCTGCTGAATTTCCTCCATCCGGCCACCAACAGCGGAGATACCCTCCCATGAAACCGGTATCCTATCTTCGCACGCTTCGAGTCACGCGCCGCCGCTGCAAGAGTCAGGCTTTCGTAGAGTTTGCCTTCATCCTACCGATCTTTCTTGTGCTGATGATGGCGATATTCGATTACAGCTTCATGATCATGCGCATGCAGGTCATGGCCATGGCGGCTCGCGAGGCGGCCAATACCTCCACGCGCCAGACGGCTACCGCCGGCATTTCGGTCGGGCTCAATGCCGCCTATCTCTCGGCTCGAAGCGTTGGGTTGGATCTTTCGGGCCCGCAGGGAGCGGCTCTGGTCACGCACGTTTGGTACGACAGTGCCATTTTGGGATCCTCTCATTCCAACCAGGTACTCATTCTTGACTCGTCCTATAACCCCGACGCCCAAGGCACCAACCTTGCCATGGACGTCACCAATGCCTCCTCTCCCAACATTACGAATGGCATGGGCGGCATCGGAAGCTTGTTTGGTCCGGGCTATACCAATTCGACGGTGGCCGATTCCTCAATGGATGCCTTGTTCAATCAAAGCCACATTCTAGCCCCGGATGATTCTACCAACAGTGAATACAGCACTCAGGGCTGGCAATCGCGTTATCGCCAGCTTCCGTTCCCGGGTAATGACCTGGTGGATGGCGATACCCGCGGCGTCTATGCCGTCGAAGTCTACTACACGAATGTTTTCATTACCCCCGTCGGCAACATGATGCAATTCCTCGGTACGGTGAACAACCGCGCCGGTTATGTCGCGCCAAACGAACTCTATGATGCTGCATTCTACGGGGTCATTATCGGAACGGCTACCTCGACTGTAACCATTCCCGATCCCTACAGCTTCCAGAATCCGACTCCGTCGCCCACCCCGTCGCCCACGCCATCGCCGACACCGACACCGACCCCGAGCCCGAGCCCGACCCGTACTCCGACACCGAGCCCATCGCCGTCGCCTACGCCGTCGCCTACGCCGTCGCCCTCTCCATCCCCCTCTCCATCGCCCTCTCCAACTCCTCTTCCTGTTCCGACCCCGTCACCCTCTCCAACACCCACGCCATCACCCACGCCTACCCCAAGCCCGACACCGACACGCACGCCTACTCCAACCCCATCGCCGACGCCGACTGCGACGCCGACGCCCAGTCCGACGCATACGCCGAGCCCGACTCCCACGCCTTCGCCCACGCCAACGCGCACGCCTACTCCGACTCCGTCACCCACGCCCACACCGAGCCCGACCCCGACGCCGTCTCCGACGCCGAGCCCGACGCCGACGCCCTCACCAACCCCGACACGGACACCGACGCCTTCACCAACCCCGACTCCGTCCCCGACACCGACACCGAGCCCAACTCCGACTCCGTCGCCGACGCCAACCGAAACACCCACGCCCACACCGCTGGGAGGTTGACGCGAGGCATGTCAGCGGAGAACTTGGATGAATTGGTTGTGTAAGAGTTGAAATATGAAAGTTGCTTTTGGATCCAAGGGACAGAGAGATGCCCAGACCTTGGTTTTCTTTGGCCTGGCCGTGGGCGTCATTTTTTTACTTTGTGGTTTAGCCATCGATTCGGGCCTGCTCTATTTGGCCAAGGCAAAAATGGGGCGTGCGGTGGATGGCGCCGCCCTGGCGGCGGTGGGTAATTTTCACCGCTCCAATAATGCGGCGACCAATCGGGACAACGTGGCCGTCATCTTGCGCAATTTCGCGGTGGCTAATTATACCGATTTGAGTTCGATCAGCGCGACCATTGCTACTTCGGGAGGATCGCCGGTGGCCGGTAAATCCAATACCTACGAATATGATTTCGACGATCTCTCCGGCAGCGACAATTTTAACGGACAGGCCCAGGACGCTAACGGCCAGTACAAGCGATTCGTCCAGATCACGCTAACGACAGGATCCGGCGGGGGCATTACCTCCGCCACTTGTAACGCGCGTTGCCCGGTCCATACCTATTTCATTGGTCTGGCGGGTAATTTCTTCCGTGATTTGAAGGTATCGTCCTCTGCCACCGCCACCCGCAATCCACGTCTGATTATGATTGTGGTTGATCGTTCCGCTTCCATGTTGTCAACCACACCCTCGATTGGCGGCGCCTATGGCTTGCCTCAGGCAGTCGTTGAGTTTCTCGATTTCTTCGATACGAGTTCGGACAATATCGGCATTGTTTCCTTCGGTAGCAGCGCCCGGTTGGAAATGCCCATCACAACCAATTTCATTTATGCCGGCACCAACGTCATGACGGATGCCTATCAAACCAACGGTTCCACCGGCGTACCCGGAGTAGATCCGGAACAGAAAACTACAAATCCTGATAATATCTACTATGCCACTGGTGGCGTGCGCCGAATGAAATTTGGTGGACAAACCGCAGCGGATGAGGGGATCCGATTGGGACTTGAGACGATGATGGCAAATTCGGGTTTCAATGATCCAGATGTGCTGAAATATATGGTCATCTTTACCGATGGCGCTTGGAATACGACGCGCAGTCTCTTTGCTGCTCCGGGCTATAAGAATATCACCGTATGTCCCGGTACGTTACCAACCAGTAGTGCTTATGTCAGCAATAGTACGCCTTGGAACGACCAAGACATGACACAAAATACAAATATTGTTCCGGTTCCAGTCATGAGCCCCATGCCCTACGTGACCAATGCCATCGTGCAGGACAGTTACGGAGCCTATGGCGGTACTTATTCCTATCTGCTGCCCAATCACCTGAACGACATTTGGCAAAGTATCGATACTTCCGGCTATGAACCTTTGAACAGTCCCACGACAACAGGCTCCTCTCCTACAACCAACGGAGTTTACACAAACGATACGTGGGTTGGAGTTTCAGCGAATGGGCAGACAAATTACTACACCCAGAACCTTGATGTCTGGCTTCAGCCAGGGTCGGTTGATTATGCCTTTAATACCAACAGTGTAGGAACATACATATGTACGCCGTACGTTAGCGATTACACGAATCCGACTCAGCATATTTCGATCACCTTGCATCCGGGCGACAGTAATGTCTTGGTTGTACCCGGCTATGTCGTCGATGGTCTCGCCTTCGATTTGATCGATATGCCTTATTCTCCAGTCAATGATGGAAGCCATACCTGGTACCGCACCGATAACTTTGAACAACCCTACATGTGGCCGGATGATACCAATAGCGCCCCGCCGGCCATTACCGCAGCCAATCACTACCATTCAGGTTCTTTAAAGCGACAAATGATGTTTCGCAATTATGTCAATTTATTGACAGGTTTCTATATATTTCGAGCGGATGAGCCAACAGAAACCTATAATTCGGGCAATCCGGTTAATTATCAGGGTGTGGAGCCTTTGATAACGGAAGATACGAATGGCGGTCCCAGGTCCTATTATGGATTGGGTCCTTATTATCCCAGCGCTGGTTTTTATTGGCCTTTTGATTTGGTGGGAGTGGACCATGGTATCTCCTTTGGTTTACGTGACCCCAACGTGGATCCTTCGGGCAATGGGGATGCACGCCATATTGCCTATTCCATCAATATGCTTTCAACCGCTGCCGCTCCCAACTGGTATGGTGAATTATTTTATCGAAGCACCACAGGTGGCGGCACTTCTTCCACCTCGGGGACGGGCACGACTTCGATTAGCACTCCCATGGTCAGTGCAGATTGGTATTCCGCCGCCTCCCAGGTACCTTCCTATATCCTCACATCCTTTAATCAGGGGCTGATGGTGAGTGATCCGATCCACGATGCCAATGTGATTACAAGCCCTTCCACCTGGCGTCCTTCAGCCTTTAACGGAAATACGGGATCTGGCAGCTCATTTACGGACATTACAGACGTCTCGCCGAGCGATTCCTTGAATTACACGGGAGGTTACGTCACGGATGGGGCTGGAAATTATTATCGCAACACCATGGCCTGGAGCGGGCGTCCGACCCATTATTACGATTTCTCCCAGTCAAAATGGATCCCGATTGGGAGTAATCATACGATTAGCACTCAATTTTTGCCTCTTGGCTATTGGAAGGCGCAAGAATACGCCTGGCATGCCCGGGCTGCTGGCGTGACGATATATACAGTAGGTTATGGTGGTTCTGTCGGTCAGGCCCAGCAGGTCATCTTGGCCCAGATTGCCAACGCGACCAATACCACTGCCGGTGGCGGATCAAATATTTCCTATAATCCTTCGCAGCCCATTGGCCAGCAATTCCAGGCGACGACCACAAACGAAATTTATTCCGATTTCCAGTCGATTGGTCAGGCCATCAACGAGTCGTTGACGCAGTAACACTCTTACTGTCGGCGCTTGCGGGCGGAGATGATTTCGGTGTTCATCCCGGCAAAGTGAAGCCCGCCCCGGTAGCGACCATGTTCCATCTTGAGGCACTTGTCGACAATCACGGCGAGCCCCGCCGCCTTGGCCCGTTCGGCGGCGGGAAGATTGATGATGCGTAATTGCATCCAGATCGCGGGTGAGTCGATGCCCTTTTTTTTGCGCGTCAGCGCCTGATCGACAATGGCGTCGACGTCCTTTGGCGGACGGAAGATATCGATGATGTCCACCGGGAAGGGAATGCTGGCGACATCAGGATAGACCTTTTCACCGAGAATGACATCGGCCTTCGGGTTGACCGGGACGATGCGATAGCCTTCATCTTGCAGATAACCGGCGACAAAATAGCTCGCCTTCTGGCGATCGCTGGAAAGGCCGACGAGCGCAATGATCCGGGCCGCATTGAGCAGGTGATTGATTTGCGCTACATCCTGGTAGAGAGCGCGTTGTTCGGCCGTCAGGCTCGTGTTGAGCGTGACAGCGCATGAAACGCCTGATCCAGATCCCATATCAAATCCTCCACGTTTTCCAGCCCGACGGAAAGTCGGATCATCTCCGATCCCACGCCGCAGGCCACCAGCTCCTCCTCGGTCAATTGCTGGTGGGTCGTCGATGCCGGGTGGATAACCAGGCTCCGCACGTCACCGACATTGGCCAAATGGGAGAAAAGATGCAGCGACTCGATGAATCGCTTGCCATCCTCGCGCACCTGCGCACCTTCGCCCTTCAGGCCAAAGGAAAAGACCGCCCCCGGCCCCTTCGGCAAATATTTTTGTGCGAGACCATGGTCAGGATGGCTAGACAAGCCGGCATAGGCGACCCAGGCAACCTGCTTGTTTTGTTCGAGGTAGCGCGCGATCTCGAGAGCATTGCTGACGTGGCGATCCATCCGGAGCGAGAGCGTTTCAAGTCCCTGCAGGAGCAGGAAGGAGTTCATGGGCGAGATGCAGGCGCCGACATCGCGGACCGTTTCCGCGCGCGCTTTCATCAGGAAGCCGTAATGGCCGAAGGTATCAAAGAAGCGGAGGTCGTGATAGGAAGGCGAGGGGGCCGCGATGGTGGGGAAGCGGCTGAAATCGAAATTGCCCGAATCGAGGATGGCCCCACCGATGCTGCTGCCATGCCCGCCGATGAATTTTGTCGCCGAGTAGACCACAATGGTTGCGCCGTGCTCCATGGGGCGGCAGAGGTAGGGCGTGGCAAAGGTGTTGTCGATGATGAGAGGGATTTTGTGAGCATCGGCCAAAGCGACGAGTTTCTCCAGATCGAGCACGGAACCGCGGGGATTGCCGATCGTCTCGCCATAGAGCGCACGGGTTTTTGGTGTAATCGCTTTTTCCCAGGCGGGGAGATCGTGTGGATCGACGAGGGTGACTTTAATGGAAAGCTTTTGGAGCGTGATCTTGAGCTGGGTGACCGTGCCGCCATAGAGGTGCGAGGAGGCTACCAGTTCGTCTCCAGGGGAAAGGAGAGTCATCAGGGTGACAAACTGGGCCGCCATCCCACTGGCCACGGCCAGGGCCCCGGTGGCGCCTTCCAGCGAGGCCAGACGCTCCTCCAGCACGGCCGTGGTAGGGTTGCTGATGCGGGTGTAAATATTGCCGTATTGTTTCAGCTCGAAGAGCTGGGCGGCGGAGTCGGGGCTGTCGAAGACATAGGAGGTCGTTTGGTAAATTGGCATGGCCCGGGCGCCGGTGTTGGAATCGGGTACGTGGCCGGCATGGACCATGCGGGTCTCGAAGCCGAACTTGCGCGGAGCGGGCCCTTGGGTCATCCGGATAACTTATCTCATGCGCGATTTGATCCCAGCAAAAATACGGGTGAGAAAGAACATTGCGCCGCAAGGAAAATGAACTATCTTAATGAATCTACGGGGGCGCATTGGCTTCGACTGGAGCATGGTGGTGCCCGCCGCAAGTCGGGGATTGGGTAGGTCTTCCCCGTTAAAAAGCCCGCCCAAAAATAAAGAACAACAATACGTTGGCTCTCGCTGCCTAATTAACGGCACGACGTTGCCGCCCTGACCTCCACTGGGGGACGGCAACGACATCAGTGGGGCGACTCGGCTGGTGAGTGACCGACCTTCCGCGGCGAATTAACGTGGTGACTACGGTGTCGGGGTGAGCTGCGCCACAACCCGGCATCCGACAAATTCAGCGCGGACAAACTTGTAGAAGCGGTCAAGGCCTTGATCTAGGACGCGGGTTCGACCCCCGCCGCCTCCAC
>JAJSLK010000051.1 GCA_021272165.1 Methylacidiphilales bacterium | reverse complement strand
CTATCCGAAAGGTTGGCGCGACCCACGCCAACCTTTCGGATAGACTCTAGGCATATTAAGTTCAAAGTCATCGAATGAACTCGAGAGGAAACCTTTGACCCCATGGAAGCGCGGACGAATCGCTTTTTGGAAGGTTTTTCCCCGGAAGGGCGAGACCGGCTGCTAAGTCATCTGATCGAAGAGCAGTATTCCTCCGGAACCTACTTGTTCCGGGAAGGGGATCCCGCCGATGGCATTTGCCTGGTGATCGAGGGGAAGGTGGAAATCATCAAGTCGGCCGGAAATAACGAGAAAATTCTGGGCTGCTTCATCCCGGGCGACTACCTGGGAGAGGTGGCGGTGTTGGACGGATTTGGCCGGAGCACCGACGCCCGGGCGGCGGGATCGACGCTGATCGGCAAGATTCCAACCCAAGTCCTGATGGAAGCGCTTGATAACGAGCCCGTTTCCCTGACGCTAAGTCTTTTCCAAAATGTGCTCAATCATCTGCGCAAAACAAATGATCTTTTCGTTCAGGAAGTCGTTCGCAAGGAGAAGCTTTCGCTGGTGGGCGAGATGGCGAGTTCACTAATGCACGACTTGCGTAATCCGCTCTCCGGCATTCATTTGGCTGCTGATTTGATCACAATGACCCATACCGACGACGAAACCGTCCATTGCTGCGACAAGATCCGGTTGCAGTGCGACCGCGTGGTCGCCATGGCGGGCGAGCTTTTGGAATTTTCCCGCGGGGAATCAAAACTTGATCTTGCCCCCACCGACACGAACGCATTTCTCAAGCAATTCATTACCCTCAACGAGGAATATTTCCGTCGCAGCGGAGTCAAATTCAACCTCGAAGCGGAACCTGCGCCCATCGAGATTGATTCCATGCGCATGTTGCGCCTCTTACAGAATCTGGTTTCCAACGCGGTGGAGGCGATCGGATCCAAGTCCGGCGGCACCATTGATATCCGAGCCTGGGTCAAGGATTCGGTCTTTTACCTCACCGCGAAGGATAACGGCCCGGGAATCCCCCTTGAGGTCAGGGACAGGATTTTCGAGCCCTTCGTGACGCACGGAAAAAAAGGTGGAACCGGGTTGGGCATGGCCATCGCCCGTAGCGTGGTTACGGCCCATCATGGCACAATCACATTTGAGACGGAGACAGGTAAAGGAACCACGTTTCTGGTCCAGATTCCCCAGAACGGCGCTATTGCTTCGGCGGCGTAAGATGCGGCGCGAGAATCACGCCGGGATGCCAGACTTCCTCGAATCAGGCTGCGTCCGGGCTTCTTTATTGATTATAGGACGAGCCCTGCGCTTCCGGAGAGGAGGGGTGAGCGAAACCCCAGTTGAACAGAATTTGGGCGTCGGCCCATTTGTTCGGGCTGTCGAGCAGGATCAGGAGAATTTCACGGCCATTCTGCGTTACGGCGGCCGCGTAGGTGTGGCGCGCGGCTTCGGTCCAGCCCGTTTTCGCCGGGCCCATGCCGGGATAAAGACCGAGGAGCCGGTTGTGGTTGCGAAGAATGTGGCGCCCGGACACGGTCGCGATGGCGTATTCCTTGGTGCTGAGAATCCGGCGCAGTTCAGGATAAGCGATCACAGCACGGAAAATGCGCATCAGGTCGGCGCAACTCGTATAATGGGTGCCGGCCGGTGCAGGCAATCCGTTGGGATTATCGAAATGGGTATTGAAGCAACCCAAGGCCAGCGCCCGCTGGTTCATCATTTGGACGAAGGCTTCATTGCTGCCAGCCACGTAGCGGCCCAAGGCGCGGGCGGCGTCGTTGGCGGATTCGATCAGCAGGGCATGAAAAAGTGTATTGACGGAAATGGTTTCGCCCGGCACGACGGGAATATTGCTGGGCTCGGCCCGGTCTGCTTCAGAAATGATGACGGAGCCGCGCATGCCGCCGAGCTTTTCGTAGACAATCAGGGCGGTCATCAACTTGGTTGTGCTGGCGGGCAGCAGACGCATGTCCGGGTTGCGGGCGTAAAGGATTTCCCCGGTCTGGCCGTCGACGAGCAGGGCGCCGACGGCTTTGGTTTGGTCTGGAGGCGTCAGGCGCGGCCGGGTGTTGTAATCTCGGAAGTGGAATTGCGCCGAGGCAGTACCTGTCCAACAAAATAGCCCCAGCCAGAAGGTCAGAGCAAAGAGGACAGGGCTGAAAAGGAATTTAGGGGTGTGGCGCGGAGCGTAAGTGAGCATTGTTCGCTTGCGCCTGAGCGGCGTCTATCCGGTTGGCAAGATCGCCGTTATGAGGGGCTTTTTCCAGGGCGAGTTGCCAGGCAGCAATAGCTTCGCGCCTATGGCCGAGTTTCAAAAAGGCATCTCCAATATGTTGTAAAACCACAGGGTCATTGTTGGTCATAATGGCCGCCCGTTGCAAGTACGGTAATGCATCTTTTGGTCGGCCCAACTGAAAAAAGACCCATCCGCGGGTATCGAGGATCGGGCCGTTATCGGGCTCCAGTTCCACCGCGCGTTTGCTAAGAGAGAGAGCCTCGGAAAGATGGGTGCATTGATCAGCCCAAAAATAGGCGAGTTCGTTCATCAGGTCGGGATTATCCGGATAGCGGGCCAGCCCTTCGCGCAGGGTTTGCTCGAGGCGGTTCTTGTGTCCGGCGAGGTTCATGGTCAGGGCGCATTCGAGGTAATAACCGGTATCCAGCAGGGTCGATCCGGAGGCCGTCGCCAGCTCGTGAGCCTCGTCGAGCCGCTGGAGGGCCTCATCGTACTTCTTGTCATAACGACACTGGATCCCCTGGTAAAAACGGATCTTGGCTGAGTCGGGAAAACGCTTTTCCGCCGCGGCCAGGGTTTTGCCCGCTTCCGTGACCTGTTGTCGGGCCAGCTGAAAAACCGCGAGCTTCAAATAAGCTTCCGGCGGGCAGGCGGCGGAAGTGAAGATCTTTTGGAAGCAGGCATCGGCCTTTTCCTCTTGATGGCTTCCCTCGTAGGCGATGCCGAGATCGATTTCCAAATCGGCATTGTCGGGGGTGTCGACCAGGGCCTCCTGCAAAAGCCGGGCGGCATCCGCGAAACGGGCGTTATCGAGATAAAGTTGCGCGAGCATTTCCCGCAGGCCGGTCAGGCTTGGATTCAGGTTGTAAGCCTGCTCGTAGTCGTGTAGAGCCTCCGTTTTCCAACCCAATTCGGTTTCCAGATCGGCGCAACGAAGGAGAATGTCGACATTAGCCGGCTCGAGATCGATGGCCTTCTTGAGCGTTTTCAGAGCCTCGTGCTTGCGTCCCAAATCGCGGTAGGTATCGGCCAGGAGGCTGAGGGTATCGATTTCGGTCGGCATGATCGAAGCGGCCTGCTGGTAAATGGGCAGGAGGGTTTCCAGGATCGCCTCGCGGTTGGAGGGATGGACATAGCTGCGGGCGACGTCGACATAAAGCCGCGCCAGAGTCAGCCATGCGGAGACGGGGACGGAGGGGCCCGCCGCCTGAAGAATCGATTTCACCTGCTGGACGCCGCCCGCGAGGTCATCCTTGTCGACGGCGACCTCGAGAATGACTCGCATTGCGGTGACCTGGCTGGAGTCATGGGTCAGGGCATCACGGCAAAGGCGGAGAGCTTCGTCATTGTGGCCGCGCAGGCGCTGGGTATAGCCCAGCGCCGTTTCGATGGCGATCGAGCCGGGGTTGGCCTTGGCCGCGGTTTGAAGTTGCTGCAGGGCTGATTCGAACTGGCCGGATTGGAGCAGAATGTTGGCGATCTTGACCTGGGCTTCGACGAAATGAGGGTCAAGAGCGGCGATCTGGCGGAACTGGTAGAGAGAGGCCGCCGTATTTGCTTCCGAGCCATTGCACACAGCCTCGGCATAGAGGGCGTTGGCCTGGCTGATGGCTTCGGCCTTCGGAGTCAGTGCGGCGAGAGAAGGGCGATCCTGCCCATCGGTAAGATGAGGGAGGGACGGCACCGTCTCCGCCTGCAACGTACAGAGGGCAAGGCAAAGCCAGAGCGAGCCGACGGCGGGCGGGAGAAGGCCGCAACGGAGGGCAGGATGATGGCCGGGCGGATGACCGTGCGATTTCCTTGGAAGGCCTCCAGACACAGCTGGAAGACTAAAAAACTAGGCTTTGTAACGCAACCGCTTCTTGTGCCGATTCGCCTTCATGCGTTTGCGGCGCTTATGTTTGGCGATCTTGGCTTTGCGGCGTTTCTTGATTGAACCCATAGGAAGTGGAGTCGGAGGTTTTAAAGGGGTTCCGCTTAATAAACAACCTTATTCAGCGGATATTCGATAATTCCCTCGGCGCCAAGTTCCTTGAGGCGGGGGATGAGGTCTCGGACGACGGACTCGTCGATGATGATTTCAACGGCGCTCCAGTTGGGGTCGGCGAGGGGGGAAACGGTGGGATTGCGGAGGGCGGGGAGGTGCGTGGAGAGCTTGTCGAGGACGCCCTTGGGGACGTTCATCTTGAGACCGACCTTTTCGCGGGCGTTGAGGGCGCCGATGAGGAGGAGCTTGATGTTTTCCAGCTTCTTGCGCTTTTCGGGATCGGCGTAGACGCTCTCGTTGACGATAAGCTGGGGATAGCTTTCGACGATGGTATCGATGATGCGGAGGTTGTTGGCCTTGAGAGAGGACCCGGTTTCGGTGAGGTCGACAATGGCGTCGACGAGCTCGGGGACCTTGACCTCGGTGGCGCCCCAGGAGAATTCGATCTCGGCGGTGACGTTATGCTTGGCCAGGTAACGCTTGGTGGTTTCGACGAGCTCCGTGGCGATACGCTTGCCCTGGAGGTCGCGGACGCTTTGCATGGGGGAATTCTGGGGAACGGCGACGACCCAGCGGGCGGGAAGGCTGGTGGCCTTGCTGTAGGCGAGATCACAGAGGATTTCGACCTTGTGGCCGCTTTCCTGGATCCAGTCCTTGCCGGTGATGCCGAAATCGAGGAAGCCCTGGGCGACGTAACGGCTCATTTCCTGGGGACGGACGAGGCGGGCGTCGAGTTCGGGATCGTTGATGTAGGGTTTGTAGCCACGGTTGGACGAGCGGACGCTGAAGCCGGCGCGCCCAAGCAGTTCAAAGGTCGACTGCTCGAGGCTGCCCTTGGGGAGTCCGAAGCGAAGTGGCGTTTTCAGTGGCATGGGAAAGCCTGCCATTCTGTGATATTCGCCCCGGATGTAAAGGCAATTGAAGGGGCTGGGTTGGTGCTTTGCGTTGGCGCGGAACTGGCTTTAGGCTAAACGAGGTTCAGCGACCAGCCATGAGCGCGATTTCCGAAATGGCGGAAAAGTTCAACCTGTTCCTTTACCGGCAGCATATCCGGAAGCTGGGGCCAGGGGAGATCGAACTGGCGCGGACGTGGTGCCTGGATCTGATCCGCAAGGAGCATCCGCAATTGAACGATGAGCAGGTGGAACGATTTTACGAAAACCTGATCCACGTGAAGTTTACGGCCGTGGATGAATGGGAACAGCGGATGAAGTGAGCGAGGCGCCCCTGGCGTCAGATTAAAGATTTTTACGTTCCATCCGCACGATCCTGTATCCGGTCAGCCACGTGCCCTGATAGGTGACCCAGTCGCCACAGCCATAAAAGCCATATTGCTCTGAGTTCGCAGGAATAAAGAGCGTGCCTCGATTATGATTGGTCTCGACGTAATATTCATCGTGGCCCGTGTCTGAATAGAGAGCGGCCACCCCGCGCTCTTTAAGCCCAATACAGCCGTCATGGGGGTAACAGAAGGTGCGCACAACAAGGCCGAAATGAACGCGCTGATCGTCAATGTAGACTTTGGTCGCAATCGCCAAAGCTAAAACCGAGAACAAAAATAGGGCCGTGGTTTTTATGGGCTTATGCTCTTTCTATTGTGGTTAACTTCTTCTCCGGCGCGAGGGCCCGGAGCCTGCCTACAAAAAGATTCGGCCAGCAGCTAAAAAGGTTAAGCATAAATGGCCTCTTCGTTTAACCAGAGATGATAAACGACGGTCATTGGGGATTCCCTCTTTACACTAAGGATGTAGGAGTGTCAGATTATGGTCAAGACTAAGATTGTAGAGGTGTGAAAGATGCACCTCTTAAGGCAGAAGAGTTCCTTAAAAAACGGTTTCGAGAGCTGCGAGAGAAAGCGGGAATAAAGAACCCCGCCGCAAGCAGCGGGGTATTGCCGATTCAGAATTGCCGATTCAGAATAGAACCAGTTGATAGTCCTCATGAAGCTTTTTGTACGTGTGGCCCTGTTGTTTCACGTAAGTTCCGATCATTCTTTCG
>JAJSLK010000016.1 GCA_021272165.1 Methylacidiphilales bacterium | reverse complement strand
CGGGGCGCACGGCGTGCTGGTGACGGCGGTGTCGCTGGCGGCGTTCCAGGCGGCGATGGGCATGCTGCGCCGGGGAGGCACGTGCGTGTTGAATGGGCTGCCGCCGGGGGAATTCCCGGTATCGGTGTTCGATATGGTTTTACATGGTTACACGCTGCGGGGATCGATCGTGGGAACGCGCCGCGATCTGGAGGAGGCTCTGGCTTTTGCGGCGGAAGGCAAGGTGCGGGCGACTATCGAGCTGCAGCCTCTTGCATCGATTAACGAGGTTTTCGGGAGGATGAAGGCCGGGAAGGTGAATGGGCGAATTGTTCTGGATATAGAAAAGGCGGGGCGGGTTGAGAAGAAACAGGCGGGCGAACGGGAAATGGTATCGCGCTAAAGAAAACTAGCGGCGGATTTTGATGTGCGGCTGAATGTCGGAGCTGGAAGGCTCCGGCCCCCTAAACGGCTTGCAGAAATGTGATTGCTTGAGTCTGCGGAGAAGCAGATCCCTCACCCACCAGCGCTTCGCGCCGATGGGCTCAGGATGACAGGTTTGGTAGGTTGCGGGGGTGCGAATCCGTGGCGTAAAAACCGGTTGCGGTGCTGTAACCCGGCCCATCGGGAGATTGGCGGTCCCAGGGGAAGGCTCACCCTTGCGGGAGCCGCGAGGGTGGGGCACTTGGAAAGCTTCGGGGAGGGCCACCGCTTCTATAGGACCGACAAAGAAAAAGCCGACGGGCGGGAAGGAAAAAGCCGGCGGGAAATACTACCCGCCGGCTGACAAGCTTTCGAACGGATGCAATCTTTACGAGGTTGGCTGGGGGTTCTCCATCTTTTTCTGCTTGATGGCTTTTACTTTGTCGACCAGATCGTCTGCGTTCTTTAGGTCGGTGTCGCGGGCTGCGGCGGTGGTTTCCGTGTCGGCCTTTTGGCGGTAGAGGAGGTTGAGGTAGGCCATGGCGTCGTCGTATTCGGGATTGATCTGAATGGCTTTTTGCAGGGCGGTAACGCCTTCGTCGATGGTCTGGCCGTACTTCATGGCGAACTGCGTGGCCAAGGGCGCCGGCATGGGGTCGCTATCCTTGATGGTCTTCTTGGCGCTGCTGTTGTATTCCTCGCGCATTTCCTTGTTGCCGTGATACGCGAGGGACCAGTCGATGACGCCGACCCAATAGTAGGGTTCCGGATCGTCGGACTTGATGGCGATGTGCTTCTGGTGATAGGTCTTCGAGTCTTGCATCTTGCTTTCGTCGAAGGGCGTTCCGGCCATGTTGTAGAGAATGGAGCCGATTCCGTCGAGGGCGGAGATGTTGTTGGGATCGTTGGCCAGGATCTGCTTGAATTCCTCGATGGCTTGCTCGCCGTTGCGGACGTTTTCGGCTGAAGGCGCGCCAGGAACGTACTGCGTGGCATAGGCGGTCGCGAGATAGAGCTGCGCGTTGGTGAGCGTGGGATCGAGATCTTTAGCTTGCTTGAAATCCTCAATGGCAACGTCAAACTGAGCGGACTTATAGGCGTTCACGCCCTTGTTCAAGAGGTCGCGAGCCTTCAGCTTGGCGCATCCTGCCGAGCCAAGCGACGCCAGCACAACGGACGCTATCATCACCACGGGAAACTTGCGCTGCATCCCACTCTCCTTGAGCCAGTTCTTGACCCGGTCGCGGCTGTGCCGAACGTGCGGCTAAAGTCGCCTAGACGGCGGGATAACTATTTTCGATTCGACGAGCGAACTACTGGCCAGCCTCGATCTTCGCCGTGATCAGCCCGACGTGCTCGATTTCCGAGCCGCGCATGATGTCGATCGCGCGGGCGACCTCGCCGAACTCGACGTTGTCATCGCCCTTCACGAAGGCCACCTTATCGGCGCGCTGCTTGAAGATGTCGGTAAGCTTGGGGCCGAGCTGCTCCCAGGTGGTATCGTCCTGGTTGATCTTCAGTTTGCCGTTCGGGGCCACCTGCACGACGATGGTCTTGTTATCGTCGGGCTGCTGCTTTTGATTGGGCGGCGGAGGCTGCGGAACCAGCGCGTCGAGCCCTGTCGGCGTCTTGGGCGTGATCACCATGAAGATGATGATCAGCACCAGCAGAACGTCGATCAGGGGAACGATATTAGGCTCGGATACGGGGCCTCCCTGTCCGCCACCAACTGACATTCCCATAGAAGTGCTCCTTTATAACTGTGTAACCGGCCTGCGGCCTCGGCTTACTGCTTACTGTCCCGGAGGAGGCGGCGGGGCTTTGCTGGATTGGATCCTTTGCGTAAGCAGGCCCAGGTTGTCGACACCAGCGGAACGAACTTCGTCGACGGCCTTCACCACGTCGCCATATTTCGCGCGTGAATCGGACCGGATAAAAACCGTCTTATCGAGGCGGTCGGTGAGCAGGTCCTTTACGTCATTGGTGATTTCATCCAGGGGGACCTCGCGGTTGCCCAGGAAGGTCTTGCCGTCCCGCGTGATGGCGATGATGACGGCGTCATCTTTGTCGGCGGCCTGCATGTCGTGGGCGTTCTGCGCCTTGGCCATGTCGACCGTCACGCCCTTCTGCAACATGGGCGTGATCACCATGAAGATAATCAGCAAAACCAGCATGATATCCGCCATGGGGATGACGTTTGGCGAAGCCATGACCGGAGCTGCGTGAACTTTGAGAGCCATGAGTTACTTCTTTCCGCCCCGGCGAGTGATGAAGTAGTTGATCAACTCCATCGAGGAATTGTCCATTTCGACGTCGAAGGCTTCCACGCGGTTGGTGAAATAGTTGAAGGTCCACACGGCCGGCACGGCGACCAGAAGACCGAGAGCGGTGGTGACGAGAGCTTCGGAAATACCGCCCGCGACCGCCGACAAACCGGTGACCTTCTGCGTTGAGATGCCTTTGAACGCGTTGATGATGCCCATGACGGTGCCGAACAGCCCGACGAAGGGAGCCGTGGAACCGATGGTGGCGAGGCCCGAAAGGCCGCGCTTCATCTCGGCGTGGACGATGGCGACGGAGCGTTCGAGGCCGCGCTTGGCCGCTTCGATCACTTCTTCGTCATTCACCTGGGAAGAGGCCGCCTGAAATTCGGAGAGGCCCGTGGCCACTACCTTGGCGATGTGGCTCTTCTTGTTGCGCTCGGCGATGGAGATGGCTTCGTCAAGCTTGTTGTCCTTGAGGGCGCCGGCGACCTGCTGGACGAAAATGCGAGACTGCTTGCGGGCCGCGCTGTACATCAAGGCGCGGTCGATCATGATGCCAACCGACCAGGCGGACATCACGAACAGAATGAAGACCACCGACTTGGCCGGAACGCCCATGTTGTGCCACATGGTGACCAAATCCCAGCCGACCTGCGCTTCCTGAAACATTACCAGTATTGCTGCAAACATCTTTTCCTCCTCCGTTTCACGACACGATCACGGCGCTTGGATTTTGCCGGTCGCCATTGCTGCTGCGCGGATCAAGCCCGCGAACGAGCCCGAGTCCACCGCGATTTACGAATCCGAATTCCGATCCCGGCCTGTTATTTATCCGAGAGTGAAAACAACGTCGATCGTCGTATCCACTTCCACCGGCTCGCCGTTGAGCGTGGTGGGCTTGTAACGCCATTCCTTCACCGCGTCCATGGCAGCCTTCATCAAAAGGGGAGGCCCGGAGACGTACTGAAGCTCCTGAATGGTGCCGTCC
>JAJSLK010000086.1 GCA_021272165.1 Methylacidiphilales bacterium | reverse complement strand
CTCGGCCATGAGCGCCCGCAAGGACAACAACCTCATGATCGAAGCCGCCCTGCGGGTGTTGGCTTACACCCTTCGCCGTTAGGGACTTGGTTTTTTTATTCATGTTTTCTACAAAGCAATATGAGTTCTAGTGCCGGAAATGGCGCTGGCCGGTGAAGATCATGGCCAGGCCGCGCTCGTCGGCGGCGGCAATGACATCGGCGTCGCGGACGCTGCCGCCCGGCTGGATCGCGGCGGTGGCTCCGGCTTCGGCGGCGGCGATGAGGCCATCGGGGAAGGGGAAGAAGGCGTCGGAAGCGACGATGCTGCCCTTGAGGCTGAGCTTGGCCTCGGAAGCCTTCCAGATCGCGATGCGGGAGGAATCGACGCGCGACATCTGCCCGGCGCCGATACCGAGGGTGCGGTCGCGCGCGGCATAAACGATGGCGTTTGATTTGATGTGCTTGACGACCCGCCAGCCGAAGAGCAGCGCCTCGCGTTCGGCATCGGTGGGCGGGCGCTTGGTGACGACTTTCCATTCGGCGCTGGAGACGAGGTCGGCGTCGCCGCCCTGGAGCAGATAGGAGCCGCCGACGCAGGAACGGATTTCGAGGCTGGGCGGCGGGACGGAGGTCTCGCTGTTGACCATGAGCCGGAGGTTCTTTTTCTTGGAAAGGAGCGCCAGGGCATCGGGCTCGAAGGCCGGGGCGATGATGACCTCGCTAAAGATTTCCGAAATGAGCTGGGCGGTGGCGAGGTCAAGCGGGCGGTTGACGACGATGATGCCGCCGAAAGGTGCCTGCCGGTCGGTGGCGTAGGCCTTGTCCCACGCCTCGGCCAGCGTGGCACCGCTGCCGAGGCCGCATGGGTTGGTGTGCTTGAGGATGGCCACGGTGGGCGTTTCTCCGGTGAACTCGCGGATGAGGCGTACGGCGGCGTTGATGTCGATGAGGTTGTTGTAGGAGAGCTCCTTGCCGTGGAGCTGCTGGAAGTGGCGCGCGAATGAGCCGTAGAGCGCGGCGACCTGATGCGGGTTTTCACCGTAGCGGAGCGACTGGGCGCGGCGCAGCGGCAGCGCAAAGGTTTCCGGGAACGGTTCCGGCTCGGGTAGGCGCTGGGCGAGGTAATTGGCGATCAGGGCATCGTAATAGCCGGTGGTACGGAAGACCTTGGCGGCGAGCCGCTCGCGGGTCGCCAGGGTGGTGTCGCCCTGGGCGGCGATTTCGGCCGCGGCGATGGCGTAGTCGGCGGGATCGGTGATGACGGTCACGCTCCGGTAATTCTTGGCCGCGCTGCGGAGCATGGAAGGCCCGCCGATGTCGATGTTCTCGATGGCGTGCTCGAGGGTCACGCCGGGCTTGGCGATGGTCTGCTCGAAGGGGTAGAGATTGACCACGACGAGGTCGATGGGCGCGATGTCGTGCGCCTGCGCCTGTTTACGGTGCTCCTCGTTGTCGCGGAGGAAAAGAAGGCCGCCGTGGACCTTGGGATGAAGCGTTTTCACGCGGCCGTCGAGCATTTCGGGAAAGCCGGTGATGTCGGAGATGTCGGCGACGGTGAGGCCTGCGTCGCGGAGGGCCTTGGCGGTGCCGCCGGTGGAGATGAGTTCGTAGCCGGCCGCGGCGAGTTGCTTGGCGAAATCGACCAGGCTGGTTTTATCGGAGACGGAGAGAAGAGCGCGTTTGGACATGGTGGAAGAGGATAAAAGAAGAAGACCAAGCGTAGCGCGAGGGAAGCCCCCTTGTCATGCTGATCTTGTCGTTCTTTTGCCTTGGGTTATCCTTCGGGAACGGGAACTGGTATGGACTTCATTATGCCTATTATTGCCGGGATGTGTTTGCTGTTAATACTTCTCATGCCGTTCTGTTTTCTGGCTCGGGTTATTAGTGCTCTGTTTTCAGAGAGGAGTCGGAAGGCGATACAGCAGAATAAGCTGTTCCATGTCTGTTGGTTCCTGGCTTCGATGGCCAGCTTTGTTTTGCTCTTTGAAGCTTTGGTGGCAGGCGGTCCATCAATCAAGGCAACTCAGCGGGCAAAAACAAACGCTACGATGGAAGCTATTCAAACTGCGATCGTGGCTTACCAGACCGAATATGGCACCAGTCCTCCTGAAGATAGTAATGCTGAACTAGCGAAGGTCTTGGAAGGTGCAAATCCCCGGAGAATTGCATTTATCTCGATGCTTCCGCGAGATTCCAACGCTCAGGGAGAAATTCTGGACGCCTGGGGCACGCCGTTACGGATCAAGGTGACGAAAATCACGCCTCTTCAAATCCAATCGGCCGGTCCGGACAAAGTCTGGAATACCAAGGATGACGTGACGCTACCGGTAGGCTCGCCTTAAGGGCCTCAGGTCTATTTCAGCACAACCTTCCGCTCGCCCTTGACGATCCGGCCGATGATTTTGCCGCGGGTGAGTTGCACGGTCTTGGCCGCGTCCTTGGCTGCGACGATGAGCACCATGCCGATGCCCATGTTGAAGACCTGGTGCAGCTCTTCGTTTTCGATTCGGGCGGCATTGGCCAGGACTTTGAAGATGGGCGGAATCGGCCACGTGCCGAGAGTGATCTCGGCATTGACGTCAGGAGGCAGCACGCGCGGGATGTTGTCGATCAGGCCGCCGCCGGTGATATGGGCCATGCCTTTGATCTTCACCTTGGCGCGGGCCTTGCGAATTTGCGGCAGGTAGAGCGTGTGGACGCGCATCAGCTCATGGCCCAGCACCGCGCCTTTGCCCAGGCTGGCATCGAGCCGGTAGCCGAGCTGGTTGAAGAGGATTTCGCGCGCCAGGGAAAAGCCGTTGGTGTGGAGGCCGGAGGAGGTGAGGCCGATGATGGCGTCGCCGGGCTTGATGGACTTGCCGTCGACGATCTTGGCGCGGTCGACCACCCCGACAATCGTGCCGACGAGGTCGTAATCAGCGCCGTGATAGATGCCGGGCATCTGTGCCGTCTCACCGCCGATAAGGGCGCAGCCGGCCTTTTTGCAGCCGCGGACCATGCCGTCGATGATCTGCCGGAAGCGGTCCGGATCGAGACGTTCCGAGGCCATGTAATCGAGGAAAAAGAGCGGTTCCGCGCCGAGAACAGCGATGTCGTTGACGCAGTGATTGACGAGGTCTTCGCCGATGGTGTCGTGGCGGTTCATCAGCACGGCTACCTTGATCTTGGTGCCGACGCCGTCGATGCTTGCGACCAGAACGGGGTCGCGCATTTTGGGAAACGCTGCGCGGAAAAGGCCGCCAAAGCTGCCGACTTTGCCCAAAACTTCGGGACGATGCGCGGTTTTCAGGAGGGTGGGGAGTCCGGCTTTGACCTTGTTTCCAAGATCAACATCGACTCCGGCGCGGGCGTAGGCTTTCAGGCGGTCACTCATGGCGTTTTAGTCGGGGAAAGTGTGTACTAGATCGTCGGCTGGATGCAAAACGGTTTTATGATTTTTTTGATTACCAGCCGGTAATGGCCCGGCGGGAAACGGTAAAGGCGGTGTTTTTACCGCTCTCCTTCCTAGGCGATGTCGAAGGGGAGTTTGAAATCAGCCTCTAATAACTCGTTTGATCGAGTTTCACTTTGCCCCGGAAAATCCAGTAAATGCAGACCGTATAGGCCAGCACGACGGGCACTCCCATGCAGGCGATAATCAGCATGATGCTGAGGGTCTTTTGAGAGGAGGCCGCATTGTAGATGTCGAGGCTGTTGGCCGGTTCCGTGTGGCAAAAGACGAGGTGGGGATACATCCCGATGCCGAAAAGGGCCATGAGAGCAACCATCGCCGCGCAGGAGGAAAGGAAGGCCTTGAATTCCTGGCCGAGATGGATTTCCCGGGGGATGTTGGCCACCGCCAGGATATTCAGCAAGGGGACAGCGAAGAGCCAGGGGTGCTGCTGGAGGGGCGCGGCCATGCGGGGGATGTAGAGGAGGGTGGCGAAGGACGTGGCCGCATACATCAGGACGAAAAAGATGATCGTGTTGCGGATCCAGCCGCGGGCGCGGGCCTCGAGCTCGCCCTCAGTTTTCATCACGATGTAAATCGCGCCGTGCATGGCAAAGAGCGCCACGGCCGTCACGCCGAGAAGAATCGGATAGGGGCCGAGCAGGCCGAAGAACGTCCCGGCAAATTCATGGTTTCCGTCCAGCGGAATGCCCCAAATAATGTTTCCGGTTGCCACACCGATCAGGAAGGCGGAGAGGACGCTGCCGAGGCTGAAGAAAAAGTCCCAGGTTTTGCGCCACCAGGCTTCGGGCCGCTTGCTGCGGAACTCGATGGCGACGGCGCGGAAGATCAGGGACAAAAGGAGCAGAATGAAGGCGAGGTAAAAGCCCGAGAAGACGGTCGCATAGACCTCCGGGAAGGCCGCAAAGAGCGCGCCGCCACCGGTCACCAGCCAGACTTCGTTGCCGTCCCAGACCGGGCCGATGGCGTTGAGCATCAGGCGCCGTTCCTCGTCCGTTTTGGTGAAGAGGTGGAGAGCGCCGACACCGAGATCAAAGCCGTCCAGGATCACGTAGCCGGTGAAAAGGACGCCGACGAGGACAAACCAGATGTCGTTAAGCGGGGAGGAGGGGGCGATGGCCGCCGCGGTTTCCTGGGCAAAAATAAGGTTCATGCGCGGGGATGGTGGTCAAGGAGTTCAGTGGGCGATACGGGATGGACTTCGTCAGGGGTCTTCTCGGTCTCCGGTCCGTGCTGGATTTTTTCGTTAAGCAGGAAGATAAAGAGAATGAAGAGGAGAAGGTAGATCGCGGTAAAGAGGATGAGCGAGGTCAGCACGACATCGGCCGTCACGACCTTCGACAAGGCGTCCGAAGTCCGCAACAGGCCGTAAACGATCCACGGCTGGCGGCCCACCTCGGCGGAGAACCAGCCCAGCTGGTTGGCCAGTTGCGGGCCGAGGACGGAAAAGACCATGACGGGGAGGACAAACTTCTGCACCCAGGGTTCTTCGCCGAAGAGGCGTCCACTCCACCAGAGGTAGACGCCAAACAGGCTTAGAGCGATAAGGAGCATGCCGATGGCCACCATTGCGTGATAGGTCTGGAAGACAAAATTGATTGGCGGGCGCTCGTCCGGCTTGATGTCGTTCAGCCCGGTAACCGGCTTGTTGGCGTCGCCGTAGGTGAGATAGCTGAGCATCTTGGGAATCGCGATGCCGAACTGGACCCGCTGCTGGTTCTCGTTCACCCAGCCGAAGAGATAGAGCGGCGCGGGCTCGGTCGCATAATGGCCCTCGAACGCCGCCAGCTTGGCCGGCTGGTTGGTCGCGACGTGCCGCGCGCTGATGTCACCGGTGATCAATTGTCCCAGCGAAGCCACCAGGGCTACGGTCAGGCCGACCTTGATGGATCTTTTGGCGAACTCGAGATGACGTCGCTGCATCAAATAATAGGCGCTGACGCTGATGACGAAAAATGAGCCCGCCTGCCATGCGCCCATCAGGGTGTGGCTGAGCCGGTCCATCGAAGAGGGACTAAAGACCATCGCCCAGAAATCGGTGATCTCGGCCCGGGCGTGGAGTCCTTCGCCGACGATGTGGTAACCGGCCGGGGTCTGTTGCCAGGAGTTGGCGACAATGATCCAGACGGCGCTGAAATGGGCGCCGAGGCAGACCATGCAGGTCGAGAAGAAGTGGAGTTTCGGGCCGACCTTGTTCCAGCCGAAGAGAAGCACCGCCAGAAAGCCTGACTCGAGGAAGAAGGCGAAAATTCCCTCCGCCGCCAGCGCGCTGCCGAAGACATCGCCGACATAGCGCGAGTAGGTCGCCCAGTTCGTTCCGAATTCGAATTCCATCACGATGCCGGTGGCGACGCCGATGGCGAAGGTGAGGGCGAATATCTTGGTCCAGAAGCGGGCCATCTCGTGATAAATTTTTTCGCCGGTGCGGATCCAGAGTCCCTCCATGATGACCAGGACAATGCCCAGGCCGATGCTTAGAGGGGGATAGATATAGTGAAAGCCAACGGTGAAGGCGAACTGGATGCGCGAGAGAAGTAGGACGTCCATGCGATGCGGAAATATATAACAGACGGGCACAAATCAATGCCCCGCTGCTATTGGCCAAAACTTGCCTGATCTTGTCCTGCTTGCCGAGGCTATTTTACAACAAAAATGCAGAGGTCTTGACCAAGGGCCGGTTGGCGGCTCTGTCGGGTGAAACCTATTATCAGAGTATGAAAATCCTCTGTACGCGCTCCCGTTTTGCCTCTCATACGTGGAAGGATATCGGCGGTTTGATTGGTCTGCTTTTTGATGCGGTTTTCTTTATTTTCGTACTTTTTACCTCGCTGGTCATGATCCTGATCGGGATTGTCGCTGTTGCTCTGAATCATCTTTTTTCTCCCGTCCTTGGCCTGTTAAGTATGTGTTGGCGGAACCGTGAGGATCGCCCGGAATTATCTGATTTTCCGGAGAGCCCGAAGATAACAACTCCCGCGGCCACGAAGGCCTGAGTTTCAGACAGATCTTGCGCTTTAGTATAAGTTTAGTCCGCTTGGTCAAAATATGACTAATGTTGAGCAATAGCGGTGGAGTTTGTTGGTGCGTGTGACCTTATGTTCAGGGAAAGAAACATCGATCTCAAAAAATCTGATCATTCGCCACTAAACCTTGATTGGACTCAACTGATGAAATCCACACCCGATCCGCTCGAGCCTTCCCAGGAGGCCGTGGCTAAACATGCCGAATACGTCATTGATCTGGCCAAGAAACTGGCCGACGGACGTCGGCCCGGCGTCCTGGCCACAGTTGATGAGTATGGAATGCCGCACATGCGCTGGATGGCGACGCTTTCCCTGCAAGACTGGCCTCTTCTCTATACCATTACTTCGCCCACCAGCCGGAAAGTTCAGCACATCAACAATAATCCCTGTGTCAGTTGGATGTTCTCCAACGAGGAACTCAACGTTATCGTCAACATCCGAGGCAAGGCCAGGATCGTCACCGAATTTGGCAAGACCCAGCGGGTATGGAAACTTCTCGAGGATAAATCCAAGGCTTACTTTCTTAGCATAGCGGCCGATGGTCCCGGTTTTGCCGTCATCGAGACGGAAATCGAGGACATCGACTGCATTGTCCCGAAATACGACATCAAGTTCCAGGCCCACTGCGTCGATCTCGGTGCGGCGTGGAAGGGGCCGGCGCAGTAGCAGCCGGTCGTCGACGAGGGACCGCGGTGCTTTTTCAGTTCTGAGGGGGCGGAGTCAGCGACTGCCGTCTGAACAGGATAATTGGCAACCGGCAAATTTTTACTGAAACGGGCGCTCCGAAATTACCGCGAAAGATCAGCGCGCTCCGAACTTGAACCGTGACTCGATCTGGATTGGCCTTTCATCGCGCCAGCTTGGCACGTCGATGCGCGCATAACCCTGAAGTGCCTTCAGGTATTCCTCGCGCTCGATTTGGTCGGGATTCTGCATGCAGCGATGGCTGAGGGTGCCGCGTGCTTCGCGCAGAGACCTGATGTTGCAGGTGTCCATCCATTGATGGAGTTCTCCTTCGATCGCCTCGAGCCAAGGGATGCCGCGCTGAAGCAGGATGGAGCAGACCTGCGTGATGCTCGCGCCGCTGAGAATCATTTTGAGGACATCGGCGCCGGTCCGGATGCCCGTGCTGGCGGCCAAGTACCCGATCTCGTGTTGATAGAGGAGGGAAATCCAGCGCAGAGGAAGCCGGTTTTCGGCGCTAGTGCTCAGGCGCAGTGTGTAACCGGGCCCCATCGAGAGGAGGTCGAGATCGGGTTGATAAAAGCGATTGAAAAGAACGAGGCCCATCGCGCCGGCATTTTTGAGGTCCCGGGCCATGTGGGTGAGGTTGGTGAAAAAGGGCGGGAGCTTGACCGAAACGGGAATGGAAACGGCGCTGGTCACGCTTTTCACGACATCGATGTAGGCCTTTTCCACCTCGGAGGAGGGAACTTCGGGCGAGAGGCTCAGATGATAAATATTGAGTTCAAGGGCATGGGCCCCGGCCTGGGCGATCTGGGTGGCGAGATGGATCCAGCTTTCGGGAGTGGTGGCGTTCAGGCTGGCGATGACCGGAATCTTGAGCGCCTCGCGGGCCTTGATGATTTCCTCAAAATAAAAACCGGGATGGTTGGGATGGCGTTCATAAGGATCTTCAAACAACGACGGAAGTACCACGGCGCCGGCTCCGCTGTTCTCCATCTGTTGAAGCGTCTCGACATGTTCGCCCAGGGGCGAAGCTGACGGGACGAGTGGGGAGCGCAGCTCCATTCCGAGGTAATTGACCGATATGTCGTGGGTGCCCGTTTTCATAAGTCAAGGGAGACCCGCACCAGTCCGACCTGGGGCAGGGTTTGCAGGGAGAATCCGCGGTCGCGGCAGAGATTGAGGGCGTCATGATCCGCCACGAGCAATTCCCGGGTGAGGGTCTTGTAGCCGAAAGCGTGGGCAAGCTTGATGAGGCGGTTGAGCAGCACCTTGCCAAGACGCGCGCCTTTTTCCTCGTCGATAATCAAGGTATCGAAGGTGGTGACGAAGGCATCGATGGTTTTGGTCAGGCGCCCCACGGCAAGAATGGAGGCGGGACGATGGGTTGTGGCCGGTTGTTCCACGACGACAGCATACGATTCAGGGGTATTGCTGCAGATATTCAATAAGCGCTCATGCGAAGTGCGCCGGTCGAGCCCGAGATATTCAAAGTATCGCATATAGATACTTTCTTCGGAGAGTTTCTCGTGGAAGCGCACCATTTCATCTTCATCAGCGGGACGGATGGGGCGAATGATTAACTTTCCATAGCCTTTGACGGCGATGGTTTGATCGAGGTTTACCCGCCGGGGACGCCGTCCGAAATCAGGCAGGCGCGTGGCCGACGGTTCGGTAAGATTTTCAGTGGGTTTCATGGCGGTTTGGTCTGCCTTAACCTAGGTCTTTGAAATGGCGCAAGCTACGCATCTTTTGGTGTATTTTATGCATATCTTGTTGTGTCACGCTCGCGATAACCCGGATTTAACTTGTGCAAATCTTAAATTGGCGTAATTTCAAATTATATGTTGAAGACAGCGGAAATTGTTCAACAGCTTTCCCGCTCGCAGATTTTCCGCGATTACGAGACAGCCTTTAATCAAGCCACCGAGTTGCCTCTGGCTTTTCGTCCTCACGAGCTATGGCAGCATGCGTTACATGGAAAGAAAAATGAAAATCCTTTCTGTGCCTTAATGGCAAAATCGAATCGCAGTTGCGCGGCATGTCTGCAAGTCCAGCAGGAATTGATAGAAGGCGAACCGGGTGAATCTACATCATCCATTTGTTTTGCGGGATTATGTGATACAGCGGTGCCGGTGAACGTGGGCGGCGATATCATTGGATTTCTACAAACCGGCCAGGTGGCATTGCGCAAGCCGACGGAAGTCGGTTTTACCAAGGTGGCGCAGCAGTTGATCGCCTGGGGCGTGAAGGTCGATTTGAACGAGCTGCAGGACGCCTATTTCCACAGCAAAATGCTGAGTCGTGAGCAATATGGCGCGATGGTCCACCTTCTCGAGATTTTTGCCAAGCACCTCTCGGTGATGGCCAACCAGATCCTGGTTGAGCAGCAGAACGAGGAGCCGCCGCTCATCACCCGGGCGAAGAATTATATCGGCGAGCATCAGGCTGAATCGCTCTCGCTTGACCTGATGGCAAAGACACTCAACGTAAGTACATTCTATTTTTGCAAGATGTTCAAGAAAGCGACTGGGCTGACCTTTACTGATTATCTGGCACGGACGCGTATCGAACGGGCCAAAAATCTTCTGCTTAATCCGAATGTTCGCGTGAGCGAGGCTGCCTATGATTGCGGCTTTATTTCGCTGACTCACTTCAACCGCATCTTCAAGCGGATCGTCGGGAAGTCTCCGACCGAATATCGCCGGAACCTTCGGGCTGCGTAAGATCGGGGTTGGTTGATCCGGCGGCGGGTTCTTCCGCAGCTTTATTTATTACGGCATCAGATATTTCTATATAGGCATGACGGCCATAGAGAAGACCGGCCGTCCCTTACCCGTCAGGAACGGCCGGCTTTTTGCAGCTAACCACTGACAACTAACGGCTAATGCTAACGCTGGCACTGACGACTGACAACCGACACTGGCAACTAAAGTCTGGCGATGAGAAGTTCGCGCTGGAAGAGCAGTTCCTTTGGCAGATCCGAATACATCTTATAGAACAGCTCATCCTGCAGAAGCACTTCACGCTTCCAATCTTCTATATCGACAGACAAAACTTCTTCCATGTCCTGGGGGTTGAAATTGGTCAGCCCCTCGGTATCGATGTCCTTGGCATCGGGCATCCAGCCGAGCGGGGACTCGCCGGCATAGACACGGCCGCGGCAGCGGTCGATGATCCATTTTAGCACGCGTACATTTTCACCGTAGCCGGGCCAGAGAAATTTGCCCTCGGCGTTGCGCCGGAACCAGTTCACATGGAAAATCTTGGGCGGGTTCTTGAGCAGCTTGCGCATCTTCAGCCAGTGGCTGAAGTAGTCGCCCATGTTGTAACCGCAGAAGGGGAGCATGGCCATGGGGTCGCGGCGGACCTGGCCGACGGTGCCGGCGGCCGCAGCGGTCATCTCGGAGCCCATGGTGGCGCCGACATAAACGCCGTGGATCCAGTTGAAGGCCTGGAAGACAAGCGGCATGGTGCTGGCGCGGCGGCCGCCGAAGATGATCGCGCTGATCGGCACGCCTTCGGGGCTGTTCGCCTCGGGGGCCAGGGCGGGATTGTTGGCCATCGGCGCGGCGAAGCGGCTGTTGGGATGCGCCGCCTTTTCCTTGGAGGCGGGGGTCCAGCGATTGCCTTTCCAGTCGAGGCATTCCTTGGGCGGTTCGCCGTCCTTGCCTTCCCACCAGACATCGCCGTCGGGGGTGAGGGCCACGTTGGTATAAATGGTGTCCTTGGCCATGGAGAGCATGGCATTCGGATTGGATTTGGAATTGGTTCCCGGCACGACGCCGAAGTAACCGGCCTCGGGATTGATGGCATAGAGCCGTCCGTCGGAGCCGGGCTTCATCCAGGCAATATCGTCGCCGATGGTCGTGATCTTCCAGCCCTTGAACCGGTTGGGCGGGATCATCATGGCGAAGTTGGTTTTGCCGCAGGCGCTGGGGAAGGCGGCGGCAACGTAGGTCTTTTCACCTTCAGGTGATTCGACCGCAAGAATGAGCATGTGCTCGGCCATCCAGCCTTCGTCGCGGCCGAGGTAAGAGCCGAGGCGCAAGGCGAGGCACTTTTTGCCGAGGAGGACATTGCCGCCGTAATTGGAGCCGACGGAGATAATCATGTTGTCCTGCGGGAAATGGGCGATGAACCGGCGTTGCGGATTCACGTCCAACATGCTGTGGAGGCCCTTGGTGTAGCTGCCGTCGACGCCGAGTTGGTCCCACGCGACGTAGCCCATGCGGGTCATCACGCGCATGCTCAACACGACATAGATCGAGTCGGTGATTTCAACGCCAATCTTGGTGAGGGGCGATCCGGGAGGGCCCATGAGATAGGCGATGACGTACATCGTCCGGCCTTTCATCGCGCCACGACACATGCCATAAAGCTTTTGGTACATGGCCTCGGGAGCCATCCAGTTGTTGGTGGGGCCGGCTTCGTCCTTGGTGCGGGTGCAGATGAAGGTGCATTCCTCGACGCGCGCGACGTCGTTGGGATTTGACCGGTGATAATAACAGCCGGGGAGCTTTTCCTGGTTGAGCTTGATGAGGATGCCCGCGTCGACGGCCTGGCGGGTAAGGTTCTCTTTTTCGACATCGGTGCCATCGCACCAGTGGATTTGATCCGGTTGAAGCAACTGGATCATTTCGAAGACCCAGGCGCGGACGCCTGCATGTTCCGTCGGACAGTCATTGGATTTTTTAACTGAGGGAGGAAGGTGGAATTGCGTGGCTTGGGTCATAGTTAAGTGATGAATTAGATGATTTAGTGTTTGGTATTATGGGTAAAAGCGATGATGAAGCCGATCACGCAGGCCAAGGCGATGGCACCGAGCATGAGGGGCAGCGAGAGGAACGAAAAACCGATGCTGAGTCCGATGGCCAGGGCAAGAGGGAGGGCCAAATCCCGAAAAGCGCTCCTTCCGGTCTCCGGCGGTATCTCGTCTTTCCTTCGATTCTTCTCTGGCATGGATCAACTTTATCCATTCCCCCCAGCCCGGCTTCACTTGGCTTGGCACAGATTGATCTGATCTTGTTGTATTCGGAAGGGAAGGGGATTTCTAAAGCGATTTCTCATTTCCTTGGGTCAAGGAAATGAATTGCGGGCCTATGATAGATCGTCGGGCCGGGAACAAAAGATAACGGGAAGAGGGTATTAGCGGAAAAACATGACGATCATCTGCGCGGAAAGGATCCGCAGCAGCATCGTCAGGGGATAGACCGTCGCGTAAGCGACGGAGGGAGCGTCGGAATTGCTGATGTTGTTGGCAAAGGTCAGCGCAGCCGTATCTGTGGTCGTTCCGGCCAGAAGGCCGCTGATGTTCATGAAATTGTGTTTCAAGACCAGCCGGGCGACGAAACCAATGACCATCAGCGGGAGGATGGTGATGAAGACGGAACTGGCCATCCAGCGTAGGCCGTCGCCATGGAGAAGGATTTCTACGAAATGAGAGCCCGCCTTCAAGCCCACTCCGGAGAGGAAGAGGATGATTCCCATTTCGCGCAGGGCGAGGTTCGCGCCGAGCGGCATATACCAGACGAATGGCCCGATGCGCCCGATGCGTCCCAGGATGATCGCAACGATGAGAGGTCCACCCGCCAGTCCGAGGCTGACCGGCGCGGGCATGCCGATAAGTTGGATCGGGATGCTGCCGACGATGACCCCAAGGGCGATGCCGATGAACATCGGCACGAACGGCGTGCGGTTGAGCGCATCCATTGAGTTGCCCAGAACCTTGGCCACCTGTTTGATGTCGTCGGAATCGCCGACGACGCGGACGCGATCGCCGAATTGCAAATGGACATCGGGCACGGCCGTCATCTCGACGCCGGCACGGGTGATGCGGCTGATGGCGACGCCGTAAAGTTCTTCCAGGCTCAAATCGCCGAGGGTCTGGCCAATGATGGCCTTATGGCTGACGATGATGTCACGGTATTTCACTTCGCCCGGCTCCTTCATTAGGTCGATCCGCGCCGGGCGGCCCATCAGGCGGCAAAGTTCATGGACATTTTCCCGCTCGCCGACCGCGAGAATCACGTCGTGGTTATGGATGATGACGTCGGGCGAGGCCGTTGCGACGAGTCCGGTCTGCCGGGTGAAAACGCGCGTGACCACCACGGTGAGGTCGCGCAGAAGGGCCATTTCACCGAGCTTCATGCCATGGAAGCGATCCGCGTCGATTTCGATGCTGAGCCGGTGCAGCCGTTTCGATTCGAGTCCCTGTTCGGCCTTGAAGGCCGCCAGCTCCTTCGCCGGGTCAGCGCGGAAAATCCAACGCAGCGCGACCATGCTGCCGATGATGCCCATGATGCCGCATGGGTAGGCCGCCGCATACGAGAGCGCGGGCATCGCGGCTTCCGCCGGGGTGACACCGGGCATGGTCTTGAGTGCTTCCTGCGCTGCGCCGAGCGATGGCGTGCTGGTGGTTGCACCGCTGAAGAGTCCCGCCACGGCGGCGGCGGGGAAATTCATGAGGTGGCCGATGATGAGGGCAATGATGGCACCCATGGTCACGGTCGCGAATGCCATCACGTTCAACGCCAGACCCTGCTTGAAAAGTGAGCTGAAAAAGCCCGGCCCGACCTGCATTCCGATGGTGTAGACGAACAGCACCAGGCCGAACTCGCGCGTGAAATCAAGGATGGTTGGGTCGATTTCGAATCCGAAATGGCCGAAGGCAATGCCGGCAAAGAGCACTCCGGCGATGCCGAGCCCGACGCCCTTGATCTTCAGGGTGCCCAGCAACAACCCGCATAATGCCACAAGTGACAGGATGATAACGGCATGTGCGATGGGGTGGGTACTATCGAGATTAATCAGAAAGCTCATGGAGTCTCATCCTAATCTGCAGGCAAGGCCAATATGGCGCTACGCCATCCTTGCTCAAGGAGCACCTGATTTTGGCGTAAGAGGAAAAGAACAGAGATCTTTCCGGACAACTTCTACCGTTAATTGGTGAGGCTAATGTTGAGTCGAATGAATTTCGACCGGGTGCCAGTGACATTGACTTCATTCTCCATGATGGGATCGCCTGTGGAAGAATCGGTGCCGATCTGCTTGGAGATGGACGGGGTGACGTTGGTCCAGGTGACCAGGTCGGAGGAGGTTTGGACGGTGACGATCGGGCCGGTGGCCCGGGCCGATTGGCGATAGACCAGCGTAAGATAAGTCACGCCGGGAGTGGTGGTCGTATCGAGTCCCGCGGTCGGCAACGCCGCGAAATCCGCCGGCTTCATGGGACGGGTCGGGTTGATATCGAAAAAGAATTTGGAGAGATTGGAGACTCCGTCGTTGAGAGGCGTATCGCCGGGCAGACCAGTGATGGAGTAATAGGCCTGCCATTGGGCGAAGGTTTGGGTCGTTGGCGTGGGCGTGGGGGAGGGGGTAGGCGTCGGTGTCGGAGTGGGAGTCGGGGTTGGGGTCGGAGTACCTCCGCTGACGGTGTTGACGGTGACCAGATCGATGAAGCTGGTCTTGTCCGCCGAGCTGTCCGTCGCGGCAAAGGTTACCGTGTGGCTGCCCGCCGAGACGGTAAACTGCGCGGTGGTG
>JAJSLK010000035.1 GCA_021272165.1 Methylacidiphilales bacterium | reverse complement strand
CGCTCTTTTCCACGATTTCGTGAGCCACCCGGCGGAGCGTCCGGGCGATTTCTTCGGCGGAGAGAAGTTGTCTTTTTTCAACGACGCGCATTCGGGCGCCTCATCCTAGCATAGACCCCTGTGAATTTTGCACAGGGAGGCGCTCAAGAAGCTCAGAAAGCCTTGCTTCGCGCCGCCTCCTCGCGTGCTAGACTCTTTCCGATGAGTTTTACGGCGCCGGCTCAGCCCAAACGGCCCGCGTTGTCCCAGCGACGCGCAGTTGCCGGGGGAATTGACCTCCGGGTTTCCATCGGATCGGTTTCCCTCAAAAACCCCATCATTGCGGCCAGCGGCACTTTCGCTTACGGCGTCGAGTTTGCTCACCTGGTGGACCTCAACCGCCTGGGAGGGATCGTCGTAAAAGGGCTTTCCGCCCAGCCCATGGTCGGCAACCCCGCCCCCAGGATGTGCGAAACCGTCGGAGGCATGGTGAATGCCATCGGCCTCCAGAACATCGGCGTGCGAGCATTCGTGGCGGAAAAGCTGCCCGCCCTTCGCCGCTACGACACCGCCGTCATAGCTAACGTCTTTGGCCACAGCATTTCCGAATATGTCGAGGTGATTGGCGTTCTGGAGGATGCCGAGGGCCTGGCAGCCTACGAGCTGAACATCTCCTGCCCCAACGTGGAGCGCGGCGGCATCGAGTACAGCAGCGATCCGGCTCAGATCGCGGAGGTAGTCGGCGCGGCCCGCAAAGCGGCAGGCCGCAGACCGCTATGGGTCAAGCTCTCGCCATCTGTTGGAATTATTGGAATTACCGCTAAAGCAGCCGAGGATGCTGGCGCAGACGCCGTCGTTATCGCCAATACCTATCCGGCTCTATGTCTCGATAGCCGAAACCGACGGTCCCTTTTGGGTAGTACGACAGGTGGATTGTCCGGCCCAGCCATCAGGCCTATAACCATAAGGCTGGTCTACGACGCCAGTAGGGTGCTTCGAATCCCGATTATAGGGCTGGGAGGTATTGAGAGCCCAGCCGATGTAGCCGAATATATGGTAGCCGGTGCCTCGGCAGTAGAAGTGGGAACGGCTCATTTCGTGGACCCGCAGGCATCGGAGAAGCTGGTCATTTCTGTCGAAAAATGGTGCCAGGACGAAAATCTACTTGAAATAAGCAAGTTAACGGGCTCAATTAAGGCCTAAATTGGTCGCTTTTAAGGCCTAAATTTGGTTGCTTTTAGTGGCCCGCAAACGATATAATTTGCTGATTCAAAAAAGGTTAGGTGCCTATGCGTACCAGAATTTTAATCGGTCTCCAGTCCGTTTTTTTAGGTTTGGGTCTGCTCGTCCTGACGCCGTCGGTAAATCCCACGACGATCGGCAATGCGGGCAACCCGGCACAAATCGAAACGTCGCTTCAAGGCAACTCCACCTTCGGTGTCCCCAAATATAAGAGCAAAGTGAAGCCTCTGGCAGTCTGGCAGTGCGTCACAGGCTGGTACGGTGAGGACTTCGACGGCCAGCCCACCGCCAACGGCGAGACTTATGACATGTACGCTACCACCGCCGCCCACCCCACGCTGCCCTTGGGGTCGATCATTCGCGTCGTAAACCCGCGCAATCACCGCAGCCAGGTTGTTCGCATCAATGACCGCGGCCCCTATGTCGAAGGACGTGAACTCGATGTATCATACGAAGTTGCCAGGCGGCTTGGCTTCGACGAACGAGGCCTGGCCAAGGTTCGGGTAGAACTTCTCGAGGTGCCCTCACGTCCCGCTCTGGATCGTCACAACTAATCGTTGCCTTGGATGTCGAGAGTCTGGAGCCCGCGTGTGCCTTGGCGGGCAAACTACAGGCGGCCGCAGGCCTGACGAAGGTTGGCAGCCAGTTGTTCACGGCGGAAGGCCCACAAGCTGTTGAGAAGCTCGCGGGCCTTGGCTTCGAGACCTTTCTCGACCTGAAATTCCACGACATCCCCAATACCGTGGCGGGTGCGGTTGCCTCCGCCGCGCGACTGCCGGGAGTTCGGCTGCTTACACTGCATGCCCTCGGCGGCAAGGCGATGATGCGGGCAGCGAGAGAAGCGGTCGCAGATAAGAAGAACCGCCCTCTGTTGCTGGGGGTCACGATCCTGACGAGCATGGATGCGACCGATTTGAACGAAGTCGGTATCTCGGACTCGCCCGGGACCCGCGCCTTGGCCCTTGCGCGGCTGGCGCAGGAATCGGGACTCGACGGCGTTGTTGCCTCGGCCCACGAAATCCGGGCGATTCGCGCCGCCTGCGGACCGAAGTTTCTGATTGTCGTGCCGGGTGTGCGGCCCGCAAATTCATCCGCAAATGATCAGTCGAGGGTGGCGACTCCCGCGGAAGCGATTCAGTGGGGAGCCGATTACCTGGTCGTGGGCCGACCCATCACCAGCGCCCCGGACCCTCGCGAGGCGGCACTCAGCATTGCCGCAGAGATGGCCGCGGCTGGCTCCGCTTTCGCCATACCCTCCTGAAGACGTCAGTTTTGACGGTTTGACCTCGCATTCCCACTTCGCTAGCATCGGGCTGCCTCTCGCACCATGGACACGAAATACTTCATCGTCGGCACCGCCGGCCATATCGACCACGGAAAATCCGCTCTCGTCGAAGCGCTCACGGGTACCCGTCCCGACCGCCTGGAAGAGGAAAAGCGCCGCGGCATCACCATCGATCTGGGATTTGCATTTCTGAACATGGATGGTGTGCGCCTCGGCTTCGTGGATGTTCCCGGGCACGAGCGCTTCGTGCGCAACATGCTGGCCGGGGCTGGCGGGATCGATCTGCTGATGCTTGTCGTGGCGGCGGACGAGTCCATCAAACCGCAGACTCGCGAGCATTTCGATATCTGCCGGCTGCTGGCGATTCCCCGCGGCTTGGTCGCGATCACAAAATCCGATCTGGTGGACCCGTCGACGCTCGATCTCGTGCGCCTCGAAATCGAGGAATATGTGCGCGGTTCGTTTTTCGAACACGCCGCGATTGTGCCGGTAAGCGCGCTTACGGGCGCAGGCCTTGGCGAATTGAAGGACGCGCTGCGAACGGTCGCCCAATCGGCGCCGCTGCGGGACGCCTGCCGGCACCTTCGGCTCCCGATCGACCGTTCCTTTGCCATGAAAGGATTTGGAACGGTCGTTACCGGCACGCTCGTTTCAGGCAATCTCAAAATCGAAGATGAGGTCGAGCTGTATCCCACCGGCCGCCGGCTGCGAGTGCGCGGCCTGCAGTCGGAAGGGAGGGCGCTGCAAAAGGCGGTAGCTGGGCAACGAACAGCTGTGAATCTTGCGGGCATCGATCACGCCGAGATAAAGCGCGGGATGGTCCTCGCGCCCCCGGGAATTTTTGAGCCGACCGGTAGGATCGACGCTCGCGTTAGCTTGTTGCGGCAGGCGCGTCCGCTCAAGAATCGCGCCCGCGTTCGTTTTCACCAGGGAACTTTCGAGACAGCCGCTGAGGTGATCTTGCTCGACCGCGACGAGCTGGCCCCGGCGGATTCGGCCTTTGCGCAACTCCGGCTGGCCGAAAAAACGCTGCTGCTGGCGGGCGACCGCTTCATCCTAAGGCAATTTTCACCGGCCACGACTATTGGAGGCGGAGTCGTGATCGAAGCGAAAGCGCCTCGGCACAGGCACCGTGATCCTTCGATCCCCGCATACCTCAGCGTGCTCGAACAGGGAAGCCGCCCGGAAATTTTGCAAGCTATGGTTGACGCCGCTCCAAACGGCCTCGCCCTGGAAGAGATTGTGGCGCGCACCGGCTGGCTTGAGAGCGAAATCTCGGATGCGGCCCGATCGCTTTCTGAAAAGGGCCAATCGCGAGTTATCGGGGAGCAGCCGCCCGTGGTTGCGTCGGCCAAGGCCGTCGCGAATATCGCATCGGCGCTTCGATTGGCTGTGGAGAAATACCATAAGGAAAATCCGTTGCTCGCTGGCATTCCCAGGCAGGAATTGCGCGCCAAAATAGGAAACCCGAGGCCGGAGCTTTTCGAAGCGAGCCTGAACGACTTGCGGCAGGCGGGCGTGATCGGCACCTCGGGCGATTTCGTTCACGCCGCGGGCCGGAAGCTGGA
>JAJSLK010000082.1 GCA_021272165.1 Methylacidiphilales bacterium | reverse complement strand
GATCCTCCAGGACATTGCTCGCAATCCGGAGACCGCCTCCGAGCGACTCATAGCCGAGAACCGCTGGTGTCCCTGGCAGTGGGACCTCGTCCGTCCGGCCTTGGTTGCTGTAGGCTAAATGTAGTGGTAGCCGTCGTTCCTTCTGCTGGTAGCCGCCGATGTCCCTATCGGCGGTGCCTCCCTCCGTGGTAGCCGTCGACCGCCGGGCGACGGTCCATCTTTTTAAGGCGTGTTGTCGCTGCTGTCTCCCGAAGACTACCCCCTGACGACAAATTTGTGCGAAGCTTGCCCCCATGAAACGCGGATTGCAGCGATTTAACGGGAACAAGGATGGCCTCGTGCGCATCCCGGGATATAGTTTCGGCATGATCCGGGCGCTTCTCCTGTTTCTGGCGGCGGGGATTCTTGCCTTGCGCGCGTCCGATCCCATTGCCGTGTCTTACAGCGGCGCCAGCGCCAAAGTGCAGCAGCCCCATGTCACGGCGGAGCTGATTCCTCAAAGCTCGCTGGTCACGGCGGGCAAGCCATTCGACGTCATTCTCCATCTCCATTCCGATCCGGGCTGGCACACCTACTGGATCAATTACGGCGACGCGGGACTGTCCACCACGATCAAATGGACCCTGTCGCCCGGATTCAACGCTGGGCCGATCCAGTGGCCGGTGCCGGAAATACACAAGATGGGCCCGCTGGTGACCTATGGCTACGAGGGCGATGTCTATCTCATCACCACGATTACGCCGCCGAAAACGGATTTATCCCAGCACGTTGAACTCAAGGCCCGGGCGAGCTGGCTTGCTTGCCGGGAGGAATGCATTCCAGGCAGGGCCGACCTTTCAGTGGGTATTTTTCTCTATAATGGCCGCGATCCCCTCGGCATGCCGGTGATCGACAACAGTGCTCTTTTCGAGGCCGCCCGCGCGCGGTTGCCGGTTGAAAATACACTATGGGATGTAAGTGGAGACTACACAGTAACCGCAGAGACGACGGGTAGGCCTGGATCAGGGCGGCCAATATTTGAAATGGGCTTTGAGAGCAAGGGAACGCCATCGCCTTCAAATTTGGCAAACATCTATTTTTTCCCCGAGCAGACCAATGTGTTCAGTCCCAAGAATCCAGAGCTTCATGAGGGTACTCTAAAACGACAGGTTTTTTTGCTGGTATTGGATTTGATTCAAAATGGTGAAAGGCCGGACAGGCTGAGCGGCGTTTTGGTTTCCGACAACGCATTGATCGGTTCTGCAAAAGCGGTTCACATATCAAATATCACAGTCCTCAATGGGACGCGGGTTCTGTCGATAGCCGTTGCGGGCTCCGCGACGGTTTCTTCCTCGGACAACAATTCTGTCGCCCGGAGGTCGACGGCTACCACGGAACCGCCGCCGTTTCTTATTGCCGTCCTCGCCGCGGCCTTTGTCGGCGGTCTGATTCTGAACCTGATGCCGTGCGTGTTGCCGGTGCTTTCGCTGAAAGTTTTTTCGCTGATCAAGCATGCCGGGGAAAATCAGGGCGCAGCCTGGAAGCAGGGCGCGGCTTTTACCATGGGCGTTGTGCTCTCCGTCTGGCTGCTGGCCGGGCTGCTGCTTGCGTTGCGGGCGGCTGGAAATCATCTTGGCTGGGGATTCCAGATGCAGTCGCCCGGATTTGTCCTGGCGATGATCTTTCTCTTTTTTCTGCTCGGCCTGAACCTCTTCGGTGTTTTCGAGATCGGCACATCGCTGGTCGGACTCGACGCGAAGGCGACTGGACGGCTGCACGGCCTGGCTTCGTCGTTTTTCAACGGGGCTTTGGCCACGCTCGCGGCGACGCCCTGCACCGCGCCATTCATGGGTTCGTCGCTCGGATTTGCCGCACAGCAACCGCCCTTCGTTGCGATGCTGATCTTCACGTTCCTCGCCCTCGGCATGGCCGTGCCCTATCTGCTCCTGACGATTTTTCCCGGCGCGCTCCGCTTTGTGCCGAAGCCGGGGCCGTGGATGGAGACGGTGCGGCAGTTCATGGGTTTTCTGCTGATGGCTTCGGTCATCTGGCTGGTTTATGTCTACGGAATGCTGACCGGCCCGGAGCAGATGCCTTTTCTGCTCGGGCATCTTCTGGTCTGGGCGCTGATCGGCTGGTTGTACGGACGCGGCGCGCACGGCTGGCTGGTGCTGGTTCTGGTTCTTTATGTCGTCGCGATGGCGAACGGCTTTACCCTGCCGCTTCGGGACGTCCAGGAAAAAAAGGCCATGCAGGCGAGCGAGGACGGCTGGCAAAACTGGTCACCCGCCGCCGTTGATGCGGCTTTGGATCAGGGCCGGCCCGTGTTTGTCGATTTTACGGCGGCATGGTGCTTGAGCTGCAAAGTGAACGAGCGGGTCGCGCTCGATACTGATGCGGTGAAGAAGGCTTTCGCCGACAAAAACGTTCTCCTTTTCCGGGCCGACTGGACCCATTCCGATCCCGAAATATCGAAGGCATTGCAACAATACAACCGTGATGGAGTGCCGCTTTACCTGCTCTATTCGCCGAAGCAGAAATCGGCGCCACAGGTTCTGCCGGAAGTACTGACGCCGGGGATCGTGCTGGATGCCCTTCAGCGACTATGACCAATTTGTCATGAAACGAATCGGTTTCGGCGGCGTCTAATAGCTATTATGCATCGATTCTTCTTTGCCGCGATTTGTCTTGGTGCGCTCCTGAGCCTGGCGGTGGAAGCGCAGAACGCTACGTCCGATATTGCCACGGTGGGCCAACCAGCGCCCGATTTCACGCTGCAAGGAGGCGATGGCAAGCAGCATTCGCTTTCCGATTACAAGGGAAAGTATGTGGTGCTGGAATGGACGAATCCGCAATGCCCCTTTGTCCACAAGTTTTACGATTCGGGCACAATGCAGAAGCTGCAGAAGAAGGAGACCGCCAAAGGCGTGGCCTGGCTGCGGATCAATTCGGGTGCTCCCAGTAAGGATGGATACCAGACCGTGGCCGATCTCGCCTCTTATGAAAAAGCAAACCATGTCGCTTCCACGGTTTCGCTCCTCGACCCCGCCGGCAAGGTGGGACATACCTACGGCGCCCGGAATACACCGCAGATGTTCGTGATCAATCCGAAGGGTGTCCTGATTTATGCCGGCGGCATCGACAACAAGCCCTCGGCCGATCCCGAGGACATCAAAACGGCGACGAATTACGTGGTGGCCGCATTGAAGGAGGATATGGCGGGTAAGCCGGTAACGACTCCAACCGCCCCTCCCTACGGTTGCTCGGTGAAATACGCGAGCAACTAGTTTTCCGCGGCAAGGCCTTCCGCTCAAATTGAATGCAAGGCTTTACAATTTGACAACATTCAGCGCCTTAAGTCCCTTATCGGACTGCGTCACCTCGTACTCGACTCGGTCGCCCTCCTCAAGCGTTTTGAAGCCTTCGCCATTGATGACGGAAAAGTGGACAAATACATCCTGACCACCCTGATCCTGGGCGATAAAGCCAAAGCCTTTTTTATTATCGAACCATTTGATAACCCCTTGAGCCATTAGAAATTCACCCCCTTGAGTCTGAAAGACATCAGCAATCCGAAAAGGCCTTTTTTGAGCATACTAATCAAGGGTTGGCCCGGCATTGACTGACTTAAGTTTCATTCGTGATATGAGCTTAAACTTAATTGATTATGATCGCGTGTTTTAGGGGCGCAATCAAAAAAATGAACGGTTGGCTTCGTTAAAGAGTTTGGCATTCTTCGGGAGCGAACGGGGCCGCAGAAGGCGAAAGAGAAATTTGCCAGCAAAGGATTTTAGAGGACATAATGACAACGGCTGGCGAGGTGCGGCCTGAATTAAGGAGTTCCACCGATGGAAATCAAAAGAAGCGGTTCGCAGCCTTCCAGACAAGGGCCGGCTGATTATTTTACGGGAACGGTGCAGATTAACCCTTTGGTTGAAACCGAACCTCCGGCTCGTGTGCTCGCCGCCAGCGTGACTTTTGAGCCGGGTGCCCGGACAGCATGGCATACCCATCCGCTCGGTCAGACACTGATCGTGACGGCGGGCAGTGGCCTCGCGCAACGCTGGGGAGGGCCGGTGGAACAGATCCGGACCGGAGATGTGATCTGGTTCTCGCCGGGAGAGAAGCATTGGCATGGGGCATCGGTGGGCGCGGCCATGACCCACATCGCGATTCAGGAACAGCTCGACGGCAACGTGGTCGATTGGATGGAGAAAGTAAGCGACGAACAATACCAAGGCTGAAATAACCCCGGGGCAATTCCCGACAACCGTTAGCGAAAATCCTCGACGGCGCATTCCCAATTTCCGCCGGAGGCCTCAATCTTAAGATAGAAGTCACCGGGGCCGAGAAGCTCGGTTGAATCGCCGCCGGAGCCGAGCTTGGAGCAGATTTTCTGGGGAATCGTGTCATTGCGGGGAAAGGCGTTGATGAAAAGGGCGCTGGTGTTTTCGTAAGTCTTGCCGGGTTTGTCCTGGTTGTGCCAGAGGATGCGCCACTGGCGGCCCTGGATGTGAAAGACATCGGTGGTGAGGTTATCCGCGCCGGAATTGGTGAAAAGGCGGTGCCAACTCATACCGCCGGCGGGGCTTTCGGTTTCGGCCGGAGGGAGATAGCTGGCGGGCGTGGGAGTAGGCGTCGGCGTGGGAATCGGGGTAGGGGTGGGTGGCACATTGGAATCGAGGCCGGCGCCGGTTGCGGGAGAGCCCTGCTTGGTGGAATTAGCGGTGGCCATCTGGGCGGAGAGGCTGTCCACCTTCGCCTGGAGGCGGGCGTTTTCCTGGATGGTTTCTTCGAGGCGTTCTTCGAGCAGTTGAATCTGGCGGCTTTGCAGGCGCCGGTCGTACTGGATGTCCTCGAGCACCGACTGCTGCTGCTTGAGGAGATCGAGCAGTTCGGCATTCGATTTGGAAAGGCGGTCGACGGCGGTCTGGCCGGGATTGGACGGCGGGTTGTCATTGGCGGTGGGCAGGAGCCGGGGCGGAAGGGGAGGGGGAGTCTGGGCCGGAGTCGATGCCAGGCAGACGCCGAGGGCGAGGCAAGTGCCAAGGGCGGGAATGGCGAGCAAGGATCTCATGACTCCTAACCGCGAACTTTAACGATGCGGAGCAGGAAGTAAATGAGCGAGCCGATGACGGGGGCGCAGACGACCAGGATGAGCCAGAGGACTTTTTCGGTGCCGTTGGGTTCGCGCCGCGCGCATTCGTAGATGACCCAGATCCAGAACAGAAGACCGATGACCTCGAGGCCGCGCGGGCTTTCGAGGAAAGAGGGGAGGAGGGCCAGCGGGAGCTCGGAAACCATTTTCAGAGGGAGGGGATTTCCATCTTGAAGCGCGGGATGCGGGTGAAGACGCGCTCGCCGTCCTCGACCTGGCCGAGATAGGCGCCTTCGGCGACGCTGTCGGACGCGATCAGGTGATAGCTCTGGTAATGGAACTGCGTGCCCGGGGGCAGGCGCGGACATTCGCCGACGACTCCGTCGCCTTCGATGACGAGCTTGGTATTGTCGGCGTTGGTGACAACCCACTTGCGGCCCTTGATCGTGACCACGCGCGTGCTGTCATTATGGATGGTGATGTGATAGACAAAACCGTAGGGACGGTCCGGCGTGCCTTCCTCGTGCGGGTTGTATTCGACACGATCGAGGCTGACCCAGAGGCCGGGCAGTTCGCGGATAGGTTCACTGCTCACACCTTTTGATAAATGATTCGTTCGCTCCGGCAAAGAGAAACTTCACAAAGTAAAAAGGCTACGGTGCCGGTGGTGCTGACCGTGGCCGGGTCTGATAACAGCGGCGGGGCGGGTTTGCAAGCCGATCTGAAGACGTTTACCACGCTGGGTGTTTATGGGACTTCGGCGGTGACGTGCGTGGTGGCGGAGCATCCGGGAAGGGTGCTCAACATCACCCCGGTGGCACCGGAACGGGTGGCGGACCAAGTCCGGCTGGTGCTGGAAGCCTTTCCGGTCGCGGCAGTGAAGACGGGAATGCTCTATTCGGCGGAGATCATTGCGGCGGTGGAGAAGGCATTGGAATCGTTATTCAAGGCGGGCACACCGCTGGTGATCGATCCGGTCATGGTGGCAAGCAGCGGAAAGGTCCTGTTGAAGGCGAGCGCCATCCGGGCGCTGCGACGGTTCATGCGGCGGGCCGATTTGATCACGCCAAACCGCGACGAAGCGGCCCTGCTTTGGGGAAAACCAATCACGACTCCGGACGATTTGCGAAAAGCGGCACGGGCGCTGGCAGAGGATCTGGGCAGACCTCATGTGCTGGCGAAAGGCGGTCACCTGAAGACGGATCAGGCCCTCGACGTGCTGGCCTCGCCCCAGGGGAAATTGCGGGAGTTCGCGGTGAAACGAATCGCGGGTGTCGACCCGCACGGGACCGGCTGCACTTATTCGGCGGCGATCACCGCGGGGCTCGCGACGGGTTTGCCACTGCCGGAAGCAGTGGCTCAGGGGAAAAAATTCATCACGCGGGCGCTACGGAAACGATTCGAGATCGGGCCGTACCAGCTACTGAATCATTTGCCTGAGCAGGCCTGAAGTTGGCCGCGAGAAAACTCAAAAATCGAGGAAATTAACGACGATCTACGACCGCCGGTAGCCTGGTTTCTTCAAATTGCATGAGCGACCACCCCAATCTCCCACTTTCAGATTCCGAAGAGAAGCGATTGCGAGACGCATCTATGCTTCGGAAAACAGTTATTTTTAAGCACAAGGGCCTTAATAGTCGCCGTGTAATGGGTACGGTTGTAGACGAGGTGTCCATCATCGTTGGAGATTATAAGCACCTTATCCAGAGAATTGAGTTCGAACCTGGGCAGGCTTGGGGCGGAAATACTTACGCATATCGGACGGGGTATTACACTTATCAGCACGGGAAAAAATACGTCAAATGGGGACAATTCACTCAGTTCTTGACGGAGTCCGAATATAAGGAGCTTCTTGAGAAAGCGAAGGCGAGAGGTTGGCCAATCTTTTGAGTCTCGGATTTCCATTCCTCCTAATGGAGTTGGAATGGGAGGAAAAACGCAACAGACGCGACGCTAAAATCCATCCAGTTTCTTAGGGCCTGTTATTTGGGATGTTGCCTTTATGTAAACGTCAGAGATTATAAAAATCGTATGGACAAAATCGACATGTTGCGCCACCGCTCCATCGCTTCTGATCCAGGAATTCTTATCGATAGGCTTCCATTTCATCCCTGCCGATTCGAGGGTCAAAATTTTTGCAATCTCATCTTCAGTGAAGTCAGCCGACGCTCCACTACGATATTCCTCTGCCCCTACCGTTCCATTTAAAAAGGACGCAAAAACACGAACTCCATTCTTATAGAACTGGATATCAAAATCTTTTATCCAAGTGGGAGGCGGATTCTCCCATGCAGTGTAATTGCCATACCGCGCTTCACATTGCTCAATTGTCTCACCAAGTCTTGCTTGGCAAGAAGAACCAATAGCCCACAAAAATAACGTGAGAACGCATATGTAGCTTCGCACTCAATTACCGTAGCAAGGGAGGCTCAACGAAGTCAATTTCCCCGCTCCCAGGTCGTGCTCTTAAATTGGAACCGGCGAATCGTGATAACCTGGTTCGGCAGCGTTCCCGCGTGCTAATGGACCGTCGATAATAGACTAGAACTCATTGCAAAAGTAGCCATGGGTTGCGCCGGAAAGGGATTTTGGCCGGCGGCAAGGAGCCGAGCGAGGAGCATAGCCATTGCTACGTGACGAGCGAGCGACATAACCGCAGGCCAAAAGAATCCCGGCCCTTTGGGTTGCTTTTTCAGAGCCTTCCAGCGGCGTTGCTCCTTCGATCAAGATGCGCTGCGGCATCACTCCCTCTCTCGCGCCTTGCGGGAAGGCTCTGAAAAATGCAACGCGACCCCTGGCTACTTTTGCAATGAGTTCTAGGCAGTGTTAGCGATTAATCGCAAGCTGAGGAAGCTCAGGACGAGATGGAGGCAGGCCAGGAAAGTCTTGGCCAGCTTCTCGTAGCGGGTGGCGATGCGGCGAAACTGCTTGAGTTTGTTGAAAAGCCGCTCGATCCG
>JAJSLK010000078.1 GCA_021272165.1 Methylacidiphilales bacterium | reverse complement strand
ATTCTTGCTAGAGGTTATCCGAAAAGTAGGCGCGGGGCACGCCGAGAGGAGTTTTGTCTTCTGGCCAGGAGCCGAGTAAGGAGCCTAGCTGTTGCTACGTGACGAACGAGCGACACCGCCAGAAGGCAAAAGAACTTCGGCCCCGCAGGGGTGACGTCGAATGGGAACCGAGCTCTTCGTTGCTCACCCCTCACGTAGCTGGGGCCAGGCTCGTCGTTCGCGCCTCGATTCGAACCCCATTCGACTCGTCACGTGACCCACGCCTACTTTTCGGATAGCCTCTATGCTTTGAAACCAAAACTTGGTGAAGAATTAGTTAGAGATCCTTCGACAAGCTCAGGATGACAGAACTTTTATTTTATACGAAATGGAGTTTGGGAGCGAGACAGGCATTGAGGGAAGTGTTCCGCCGATGAGGACATCGGCGGCTACCCAAAAGGCAGGCTGAACTGATCCTTCGACAAGCTCGGAATGACTGAATTTGGAAACTGAACCACAATCCAAAAGCCATTGATCTTTCGGGCCTGGATGGCAGAATGGGAATTTGGCAATCGCACCGAATGACGACGATGAAACTGACTCCCCTGGAGTTTGAAAAACCGCTGGTCGAACTCGAAAAGAAGATCGAGGCGCTGAAGGTCCAGTTCAAGGACCATATTGTCGATGCCGGGCCCGAGCTGCAGGCCCTGGAGGCGAAGCTGAAAGAGGAGCGGGACCATATCTACTCGAACCTGACGCCGTGGCAGCGGGTGCAGATCGTGCGGCATCCGGCGCGGCCCTATACGCTCGATTACCTGAAGCTGATGGCGGGCGATTTCATGGAGATGAGCGGCGACCGTTGCTTCGGAAACGATCTGGCGCTGGTCGGCGGGCTGGCAAAGATCGGCGAGGAGCGGGTGATGGTCGTCGGTCATCAGAAAGGCCACGATACGAAGCAGAATATCCGGCACAATTTCGGGCTGGCGCATCCCGAGGGTTACCGCAAGGCGCTACGGCTGATGCGGCTGGCCGACAAATTTGGCCTGCCCATCGTGAGCCTGATCGACACGCCCGGCGCCTATCCGGGTGTGGCCTCGGAAGAGCGGCACATTGCCGAGGCTATTGCGGTGAATTTGCGCGAGATGTTCACGCTGAGCGTGCCGATTGTCGCGGTGGTGCTGGGCGAGGGCGGCAGCGGCGGCGCACTGGGAATCGGCGTGGCCGACCGGGTGCTGATTTTGGAGAACGCTTATTATTCGGTGATTTCGCCCGAGGGTTGCGCGGCGATTCTCTGGAAAGACCAGTCGCACGCGCCGAAGGCGGCGGCGGCGCTGAAGATGACCGCGCCTGATTTGCTTTCGCTGAAGCTGGTGGACGAGGTGATCCCGGAACCGGCGGGCGGCGCGCATCATTCCTGGGAAACGGCGGCGGAAGCGGTGAAGGCGGCCGTCCTGAAGCACATCACGGAGTTGAAGAAACTCGACGAGTTCGAGCTGAAGGAGAAGCGTTACGCGAAGTTCCGCGCCTTCGGCGAAGTGGCCGAGCCGGTGATCTAGCAGCCTGAAATGGACGGAATTACGGAATTAACGGAATAGAAATGGGACAGGTCTTTGATTGTCCTTTCGATATTTCACTCCGGAATTCTTATCCCGTTAATTCTGTAATTCCGTCAAGTTTCCGCCATGTCTGACGAAATTTTCATGCGGCGCGCGCTGGAACTGGCGCAACGCGCTCGCGAACACGAAGAGGTGCCGGTGGGCGCAGTGCTGGTGCGCGACGGCACGATCTTGACCGAGGGCGCCAATGAGGTGGAGACGCGGCAGGACGCAACGGCCCATGCCGAGATGCTGGCGATTGCCGAGGCGCAGTCGCTGCTGGGAACGTGGCGGCTGAACGGAACGACGCTTTACGTGACGAAGGAGCCATGCCCGATGTGCGCGGGGGCACTGGCGCATGTGCGGGTCGACCGGATTGTCTTCGGCGTGAGCGATCCAAAGGCGGGGGCGTGCGGTGGAGCGTTTAACCTGTTCGACGTGCCAGGGTTGAATCATCGCTGCGAGATCACCAGGGGCGTTTTGGTGGAAGAGTCGCTGGCGATGCTGCAGGAGTTTTTTCGGGAGCGGCGGTTGGGGGATAAGCCCTGAGAAGAGAGGAGGCCGAACTGATCCCTCGACTTCGCTCGGGATGACGAAGGGAAAACCACTGCCGCTGGAACAGCGGCAGCTACTTCGGAACGGCAACCTAACCGTCGCCCGGCGGCCGACGGCTACCGTTATGCATTTTCGTCCTTCGCTTCTTCCGAAGTTTCTTCCCCGACGAAATCAGAGTGCGCGGGGGCGAGCTTCATAATTTCGATGGGGCTAAAGGGGCTTTCCTGAACGACGCCGATCTGCTTGAGACGGATGAGCTCGAGGACGGCCAGGAAGGTGACGACGATTTCAGTGCGGCTGGCGCCGGCGACAAAGAGCTCCTCGAAGACAATGCGGCTGCGGCTGGTCATTTCGCCGAGGATGAGCTGGATCTTGTCACTGACGGTAAAGCGGTCCTCGAAGATGTCGCGCAGGTCCTCGTCGTGGCTGGCGCGGGCGAGGACTTTCTGAAAGACGGCGAGGAGATCAAAGAGGCCGACCTGATCGAAGGGCAGGCCGCCCCCGGCGCCGGGCTCGGGCTTGAAGGCGGTGCCACGGCCATGGACGTTTTCCTGGCGGACGAGGCATTGCTGGAGCTCGAAGGCGGCGTCCTTGTATTTCTTGTACTCGACGAGCTGGCGGACGAGTTCCCAGCGGGGGTCGTCCTCGTCAGCCTCGTCCTCGGGCGGGCGTTGATCCTGCGGCAAGAGAACGCGGCTCTTGATGTAGACGAGCGTGGCGGCGACGACGAGATATTCGCCGGCGATTTCGAGATCGAGCATCTTGATGAGCCGGAGATATTCGAGGTAGCGGCTGGTGATGCGCTCGATGGGGATGTCGTAGATGTCGAGTTCGTCCTTTTTGATGAGGTAAAGGAGGAGATCGAGCGGGCCCTCAAAGACGGGAAGCTTGACGTGAGTGAGGCTCTGGGAGTCGAGCTCGGGGGAGATGATTTCGTCGGAGGTCATGAATTTAGCCGCAAAAGAACACAAAGATCACAAAGAAAGGGAGGGAAAGGCTATATCTTTTCGGAACTAGGACTCAGCGGGAAAGGCCGGTGGCATGGCGGGCTTTTTCGAGAACGGGACGGGCGATGGTGCGGGCGCGTTCGGCTCCATCGCGGAGGATGGCTTCAACCTCGCCGGGATGGGAGACGTAATGACGGTATTTTTCCTGGAAAGGACGGAAGCGGGTTTCGATTTCGGCGAGGAGCTTTTTCTTGAGCTCGCCGTAGCCGGTGCCGGGCGTGGCGGCGAGAGCGACAAAGTCCTTGTAGGCGGCGGGATTGACGGCCTGCATGAGCTGGCCGAGGACGGTGCCCTCAATCTGCTTGGGCTGCTCGATGGGTGTGGAATCGGTCTTGATGGCCATGATCGGCTTTTTGATTTCCTTTTCCTCGCCGAAGAGGGAGATGGTGTTGCCGTAGGACTTGGACATTTTGCGACCGTCGATGCCGGGAAGAATGGCGGTGGCCTCGCGGATGAGGGGCTCGGGCAATTTGAAGACGGGGCCGAAGCGGTCGTTGAATTTCTGCGCGACGTCGCGGGTGATTTCGAGATGCTGTTTCTGGTCCTTGCCGACGGGGACGAGGTCGGAGTTGTAGAGAAGAATGTCGGCGGCCATGAGGACGGGGTAAGCGAAGAGTCCGTGGCTGGTTTCGGCCCCCTGCGCGATCTTGTCCTTGTAACTGTGGGCCCGTTCGAGGAGGCCCATGGGCGTGACAACGGAGAGGAGCCAGGCGAGTTCAACGACTTCGGGCACGTCGCTCTGGCGGAAGAGGATGGTGCGGTGTGAGTCGAGGCCGCAGGCGAGAAAGCCAGCGGCGACATCGAAGGTGAAGCGCCGGAGATCGTCGGCCTTCGTAACCGACGTGAGTGCGTGATAATCGGCAATGAAGTAGACGGCCTGACCCTGGTCTTGCAACTCGATGGCAGGCTGCATGGCGCCGAAGTAGTTGCCGAGATGCAGGGTGCCGGAGGGCTGAATGCCGGTGAGAATGATCTTCATGGCGCTAGGTGAAGTTTAAAACTACCAGAGGATACCGGGCCAAAGGAAGCACGCCGAACGATGGCGCGCGGAAAACTTACCGGGCAAGTGGCGGCGGCTTGATGCGGGAGGTGACAGCCTGGGTGCGGGAAATTCGGACGGCAACGGCTTCGGCAAGATCAGGCACCTGCTGCTCATCATGCGAATGGCAGAGACTCATGAGATAATTGGGCGTCGATTCGGTGATGGTGCGCTCCGGAAAATTGGTCTCATGATGAAAATAGAAGAAGAGACTTTGCTCATGGTTCTGGCGCACGAGCAACTCGGCGAGGTTTTCCCCCTGGGAGACGTGGATGATGTCGCCATTGAGGAAATAAATGCGCGGCCCCGGTTTCTGGCCCAGCTCGAGCAGAAGAAGGCCCGACTGTTTTTCCTGATAGAGAAACTGGACGAGGGTGATGAGCGCGAATTCATTGAGGCCGCCGAAAAACTTGAGACGACGGTCGAGCGTGCGCGCCATTTTTGCCGCGGCGACGGGTTCGGATCCGTTGCCGAGATCTTCGGGCATCTCGCGGCTGAGCATCAGGTCGTGGCTGATGATTTGAATTTTGTCGCCGAACTGGACCATGGCGCGGTCGATGGCCTTGCCGTTGACGTAAGTGCCGTGGGTGCTGGCGAGATCAACCAGCATGAATTCGGTGCCGGTGTATTTCAGAATCGCGTGCTCACGGCTGACTTTATAATCATCGAGAACGATATCATTTGTATCTAAGCGACCAATGTTCAGCACCGAGTTCGGTGCAATTTCGTATATGACCTCACCGTCAACGATGAGATAGACCGGTAAAACTCGTTGTTCGACAGTAGCTTGCACGGCGAGAACTAACTAATTCAAGGCGAACGTTTGAAAGGCGTCAAGCCCGATTATAGAATATGTTTAAACATGACGGGGACCCACCTTTTTGAGGCAAGTCCCTGTTTAGATGACTAAATAACTTTCGTGGATCAATTACTGACCGACCGCCTCAGCATCGGGAGCCCGAAGCTTAGGGAGAAGATCGAGGGATTCATCCTTTTCGGGCGAGATGAGCGGTTCGCCCACTTGCTCGCCCAGCTCGACGAGCTTCAGCGAGCGATGCGCGTTGAAGCCGGTGCCGGCGGGGATGAGGTGCCCCATGATGACGTTCTCCTTGAAGCCGCGGAGCTTGTCGATCTTGCCCAGGGTGGCCGCGTCGGTGAGGACGCGGGTGGTATCCTGGAAGCTGGCCGCGGAGATGAAGCTTTCGGTCTCGAGCGACGCCTTGGTGATGCCGAGGAGAACCGGGGTGGCCTCGGCGGCCTTGCCGCCCTTGGCCTCGACCTGACGGTTTTCCTCCTCGAACGCCAGACGGTCGATCTGTTCGCCCCAGAGGAAGCTGGTATCGCCCGGCTCGGTGATCTTCACCTTGCGGAGCATCTGGCGAACAATGATCTCGATGTGCTTGTCGTTGATTTCGACGCCCTGGAGGCGGTAGACCTCCTGAACTTCGTTGACGAGGTATTCCTGCAGATCCTGCGGGCCGCAGACCTCGAGGACCTCGTGCGGAACGACGGGGCCTTCGGTGAGCTGCTGTCCCTTCTTGACCACGTCGCCCTTGTAGACGATGAGGTGCTTGGAGAGCGGGATGAGGTGTTCCTCTTCCGTGCTGGTGACGGGATCGCGGATGATGAGCTTTTTCTTGCCGCGAAGGTTGCCGGCGATTTCGACAACGCCATCAATCTTGGCGATTTCGGCGGCGTCCTTGGGACGGCGGGCTTCGAAGAGCTCGGCGACGCGGGGGAGACCACCGGTAATGTCCTTGGTCTTGGCGACCTTGCGGGGGGTCTTGGCGAGACGCTGTCCGGCCTGGACCTTGGCATCGGGTTTGACCTCGATGTGCGCGCCGGCCGGGATGCTGTAGGAGGCGAGGACTTCCTTGTCGTCGTCGAGGATGATGATCTGGGGATGGAGGTCTTCCTTGTGCTCGATGACGACGGTGCCGACCTGCTTGGTGGCCTCGTCCATCTCGCGCTTCATGGTGACGCCTTCGATGATGTCGCGGAATTCGACCTTGCCGGCCTTTTCCGTGAGGATCGAGACGTTGTAGGGATCCCACTGGACGAAGGTTTCGCCCTTCTTGACCTTGCCGCCGTCCGGAACGGAAATGACCGAGCCGATGACGACGGTGTAGCGCTCGAGTTCGCGGCCATCCTCGGCATGGATGCTGATGGAGCCATTCTTGTTGAGGACGATGTGGTTGTTGTCGAGGGCCTTGACGGTGCGGAGGTCAGTGTACTGGACCGTGCCTTCGTTCTTGGCCTTGATCTGGGGCTGCTTGAAGACCTGGGAGGCCGTGCCGCCGACGTGGAAGGTACGCATGGTGAGCTGCGTGCCGGGTTCGCCGATGGACTGGGCGGCGATGACGCCGACCGCTTCACCGAGCTTGGCGAGGCTGTTGGAGGCGAGCGAAATGCCGTAGCACTTCGAGCAGACGCCGCGGCGCGTTTCGCAGGTGAGCACCGAGCGGATCTTGACCCGTTCCGTGCCGATGCGGTCGATGGTGGCGGCCTTCTGCTCGTCGATGACACCGCCGGCTTCGACGATGATTTTGCGGCTGACGGGGTCCTTGATGTCCTCGCAGGAGACGCGGCCGACGATGCGCTCGGTGAGCTTCACGATCTCATCCTCGCCCTCCATGATGGAGCGAACCCAGATACCGTTGACGGTGCCGCAATCCTCCTCGTTGATGATGACGTCCTGGGCGACGTCGTGGAGCTTGCGGGTCATGTAACCGGAGTCGGCGGTCTTGAGCGCGGTGTCGGCAAGACCCTTGCGGGCGCCATGCGTCGAGATGAAGTACTCGAGAACGGTAAGGCCCTCGCGGAAGTTGGAGACGATGGGACGCTCGATGATTTCGCCGGAGGGCTTGGCCATGAGACCGCGCATACCGGCGAGCTGGCGCACCTGGTTCTTGTTACCGCGGGCGCCGGAGTCAGCCATGATGAAGACCGGGTTGAATTCGGCGCGGCCGTGGTTGTGCTCGAGGGTGCGCATCATGACGGAGGAGATTTCCTCGGTCACCTGCGTCCAGATGTCGACGATCTTGTTGTAGCGCTCGCCGTCGGTGATGGCACCGGAACGGTACTGGCGCTCGACGATGGCGATGGAGTTGTAGGCGTTGGTGATGACCTTGGACTTGTCGGCGGGGATGATCATGTCATCGATGCCGATGGAAACGCCCGACTTGGTCGCTTCGGCAAAGCTGAGTTCCTTCATCCGGTCGAGGGCGTCGACGGTGGGCTGGTGCCCGGCCACCTGGTAGCAGCGCAGGATGATCTCGCCGAGCTGCTTCTTGCCGGCGGTCTTGTTGTAGAAACCAATCTCGGCCGGCCAGATGGTGTTGAAGAGGACGCGGCCCGCAGTGGTCTCGATGAGCTTCTTCTCCGCATCGCCGAAGACGGTCTTCTGGCCGAAATTCGGGTTGCGAAGGAGGATGCTCTGGTGCGTGGTGACGATCTTTTCCTGGTGGGCGAAGAGGACCTCGTCCGTGTCGGAGAAGATGATCAGGCGCTTCTTGTCATCGGGCTTTTCATTCTTCTCCATCTTCTCCCGGCGGGAGGGCTGGGTGAGATAGTAGCAGCCGAGGGTGATGTCCTGGTTGAGGGTGGTGATCGGCTTGCCGCTGGACGGCGAGAAAATATTCTGCGGCGCCATCATGAGGAGCCGCGCCTCGAGCTGCGCTTCCGCCGAGAGCGGGACATGGACGGCCATCTGGTCACCGTCAAAGTCGGCATTGTAGGCGGTGCAGACGAGCGGGTGAACACGGATCGCCTCACCTTCGATCAGGACCGGTTCAAAGGCCTGGATGGAGAGGCGGTGCAGGGTGGGAGCGCGGTTGAGGAGGACCGGATGGCCCTTGGTGACTTCCTCGAGGATATCCCAGACGACCGATTCCTGACGCTCGATCATTTTCTTGGCCGAGCGGACGGTGTGGACATGGCCGAGCTCCTTGAGGCGGCGAATGATGAACGGTTCGAAGAGAACGAGCGCCATCTTCTTGGGCAGACCGCACTGGTTGAGCTTGAGCTCCGGACCGATGACGATGACGGAACGGCCCGAGTAGTCGACGCGCTTGCCGAGCAGGTTCATGCGGAAACGGCCACTCTTGCCTTTGAGCATGTCGGAGAGCGACTTGAGCGGGCGGTTGCCGGCGCCGGTGACGGCACGGCCGTGGCGGCCGTTGTCGTAGAGGGCGTCGACGGCTTCCTGGAGCATCCGTTTTTCGTTGCGGATGATGACGTCGGGGGTCTTTAACTGGAGCAGGTTCCGGAGACGGTTGTTCCGATTGATGACGCGGCGATAGAGATCGTTGAGGTCAGAGGTGGCGAAACGGCCGCCTTCGAGCGGAACGAGCGGGCGCAGGTCGGGCGGGATGACGGGCAGTACCTCGAGGACCATCCATTCAGGACGGGTCTTCGAGGAGATGAAGCCCTGGACGAGCTTCAGGCGCTTGGCGACTTTCTTGCGGGTCTGTTTGCTCTTGGTGTTGCCGAGGGCTTCGGTCAGTTCCTTGGCGGTCTGGACGAGGTCGATGCCGGTGAGTACCATGCGAACGGCCTCGGCGCCCATCTTGGCAACGAAGGTGTCTCCGTATTGTTCCTGAGCCTCGCGATATTCGGTCTCGCTGAGAAGCTGACGGGCCTGGAGCGGGGCCTTGCCCGGATCGACGACGAGGTAATCCTCATAATAGATCACGCGCTCGAGCTGGCGGGCGGTCATGTCCATGATGAGACCAAGCCGGCTCGGCATGCATTTGAAGAACCAGATGTGGGAGACGGGCACGGCGAGCTCAATGTGGCCCATGCGCTCGCGGCGGACGCGGGCGAGCGTGACTTCGACACCGCAACGGTCGCAGATGACGCCCTTGTACTTGATCCGCTTGTATTTGCCGCAGGCGCATTCCCAGTCTTTGGTCGGACCGAAGATGCGTTCGCAGAAAAGTCCCCCTTTTTCCGGCTTGAAGGTGCGATAATTGATCGTCTCGGGATTCTTGACTTCGCCTTTGCTCCAGGAACGGATGGTATCCGGGGAGGCGACAGTGATGCCGACCTGGTCGAAACCGACCGTGCTGCCGAGACCGAGCATTTCGCGGGCTGACTCTTTTTGTGCAATCATAGTTAGGGGATGGTTATGCGGTATGTCTTTAAAAACTAGGCGGCGATGTGTTCGGGAACACCCTTGCCCCGGGTGTTTTCGGGTTCCACCTCGGGATGCTGGGCCGTGCGGGCGCCGACCTTGACGTCGAGACCGAGGCTCTGCATTTCCTTGATGAGAACGTTGAACGATTCGGGCGTGCCGGCTTCCAGCGAGTTGTCGCCTTTGACGATCGACTCGTAGATGCGGGTGCGGCCCGGAACGTCGTCTGACTTGACGGTGAGAAGTTCCTGGAGCGTGTAAGCGGCGCCATAGGCTTCCATGGCCCACACTTCCATTTCGCCGAAGCGTTGTCCGCCGTACTGCGCCTTGCCGCCCAGCGGCTGCTGGGTGACGAGCGAGTAGGGTCCGACGGCGCGGGCGTGGATCTTGTCCGCGACGAGGTGGCCAAGCTTGAGCATGTAGATCTGGCCGACGACGACGCGCTGGTCGAATCGTTCACCGGTGCGTCCGTCGCAGAGGTAGCTCTTGCCGTCCTCGTCGAGATGGGCCTCCTTGAGGTATTCGCGGATCTGCTTTTCCTTGATGCCGTCGAACACGGGGGTTGCGACCTTGAAGCCGAGGGCCTTGGCGGCGATGCCGAGGTGGGTTTCGAGAACCTGGCCGACGTTCATGCGCGAGGGCACGCCGAGCGGGTTGAGTACGATCTCGACGGGCGTTCCATCAGGCAGGAAGGGCATGTCCTCTTCCGGCACGATCTTGGCGACGACGCCCTTGTTGCCGTGGCGTCCGGCCATCTTGTCACCGACGGAGAGCTTGCGCTTGCTGGCGACGAAGACCTTGACCTGCTTGACGATGCCGGGATCGATGTCGTCCCCGCTCTCGACGCGGTCCATCTCGACTTCGCGTTCGTTCTTCAACTGCTCGAATTTGCTTTCGAAGGAGCTGATGATTTCGCGGATCTTGATGCGGATCGGGCTCGGGTCGATTTCGATATGATCGTAGACCGAGGCGAGCTTGCGCAGGAGGGTCTTGGTGATCTTGCGATTGGCCGGGATGATGATCTCGCCGGTTTCGGCGTTGACCACATCGAGCGGAATCTTTTCGTTGAGGAGGATGTTCGAGAGGGCCTGGGTCAGTTCCTCGGTGAGCGCGGCCTCGCGCTCGGCGAACTTGTCCTGGATGGCCTTCGACTGGCGCTTGGCCTCGGTCGGGGTGAGCTTCTGGCGCGCGGCCTTGGCGTTGCCCGAGGTGACCTTGACGTCCATGACAATGCCGTAGGTTCCGGAGGGAACCGTGAGGGACGAATCCTTCACGTCAGCGGCCTTTTCACCGAAAATGGCGCGGAGGAGGCGTTCCTCGGGCGCGAGCTCGGTTTCGCTCTTGGGCGTGATCTTGCCGACGAGGATGTCGCCGGGCTTGACCTCCGCGCCGATGCGGACGACGCCGTCGGGGCCGAGATTGCGAAGGGCCTCATCGCCGACATTCGGAATGTCGCGCGTGATTTCCTCCGGCCCGAGCTTGGTGTCACGGGCGCTGATCTCGAATTCCTCGATGTGGATCGAGGTGTAGATGTCTTCCTTGACGATCTTCTCGGAGATGAGAATGGCGTCCTCGAAGTTGTAGCCGTTCCAGGGCATGAAGGCGACGAGCACGTTGCGGCCGAGGGCGAGTTCACCGTGATCGGTGCAGGGACCGTCGGCGATGACCTGGCCCTTGCTGACCCGCTGGCCCTTCTTGACGAGGGGCTTCTGGTTCATGCAGGTGCCGGCGTTCGAACGCATGTACTTGCGCAGCTCATAGACGTAGAGACCCTCTTCGGGATCGTGCTTGAGCTTCTTCTTCCCCTCGGGCATTTCGCCGTCGGCGGTGATGATGATGAAGTTGCCGGTGACCGAGGCGACCTTGCCCGAGCCTTCCGAGACAATGACGGCGCGGGAGTCGCGGGCGACCTTGCCTTCCATGCCGGTGCCGACGAGAGGCGCTTCCGTCTTGATGAGCGGAACGCCCTGGCGTTGCATGTTCGAACCCATGAGCGCGCGGTTGGCGTCGTCGTGCTCGAGGAACGGAATGAGGCTGGCGGCAACCGAGACGAGCTGCTTGAGCGAGACGTCCATGTAGCTGACACGGTCGGGTTCGACTTCGATGAAGTCGCCCTTGTAGCGGACGGAGATCTTGGGCTCGGTGAACTTGCCGTGGCTGTCCATCGGCGCGTTGGCCTGGGCAACGATGAAGTTCTCCTCCTGGTCGGCGGTGAGGTAATCGACATGGTCGGTGACGCGGCCCTTTTCCACCTTGCGATAGGGGGTCTCGATGAAGCCGAATTCGTTGATGCGCGAGAAACACGACATCGACGAGATCAGACCGATGTTGGGACCTTCCGGGGTCTCAATCGGGCAGATACGGCCGTAGTGGGAGGGATGAACGTCGCGGACTTCGAAGCCGGCGCGGTCGCGGGAGAGACCTCCCGGCCCGAGCGCGGAGAGACGACGCTTGTGGGTCAGCTCGGCCAGAGGATTGGTCTGGTCCATGAACTGGGAGAGCTGGCTGCGGCCGAAGAAGTCACGGATGACGGCGGAAAGCGCCTTCGGGTTGATGAGCTTCTGCGGCGTCATACCCTCGGTGTTCACGTCGAACAACGTCATGCGTTCCTTGACCAGCCGTTCCGTGCGGGAAAGACCGGTGCGGCACTGGTTGGCGAGAAGCTCGCCGACAGTGCGGACGCGGCGGCTGCCGAGGTGATCGATGTCGTCGGTGCTCCCCTCGCCGCGGCGGAGGTTGATGACGTACTGAGTCGCCGCCACGATGTCCTCGTTGGTGATGATGCGGGTGTCGAGATCGACGTCGATGGAGAGCTTCTGGTTGATCTTGTAGCGTCCCACGCGGCCGATGTCGTAGCGCTTCGGATCGAAGAAGAGGCGCTTGAGCAGGGCTTTGGCGTTGGTGACGGTTGGCGGATCGCCGGGACGGAGGCGGCGGTAAATATCCTTGAGCGCCTCTTCGGTGTCGTGGGTGGGATCCTTCTTGAGACACTTGATGATGGTGTCGTCGTCCTTGATGTCGATGACGCGGACGGTCTTGATCTGGAGATCGAGCAACTGGCGGATGACGGCCTGGGTGAGCGGCTCGAAGGCGCGCGCGACCACGACATCCTGGTTGGCGGTGTCGCGGATTTCGGCGATGAGCACCTTGGTGCCGATGGTCTCGTCGTCGAGATCAGGCTTCAGCTTGAGATCGGCGATGGTGTAGAAAAGCTTGATGATCTCCTCGTCGGACGAATAGCCGAGGGCGCGCAGGAAAGTGGTGACGAGGAACTTCCGGCGGCGCTTCCGACGATCGAGATGGACGTAGAGAAGGTCACTGGTGTCGTACATGACCTCGAGCCACGAGCCGCGGTCGGGGATGATGCGGTAGGAATAGAGCACCTTGCCGTTCGCGTGGAGGCTCGATTCAAAACAGATGCCGGGGGAGCGGTGGAGCTGGCTGACAACGACGCGCTCGGCGCCGTTGATGATGAAAGTGCCCTGCGGGGCCATGAGCGGAAGTTCGCCCATGTAGACGCGCTCTTCCTTGACGTTCTTGTCCTCGCGGAGGCGGAAGGTGACATAGAGGGGCGCGGCGTAGGTCTGGCCTTCGCGCTGGCATTCGAGCGGGCTGAGCTTGGGCTCGCCGATTTCGTAATCGCCGAACTCGAGCTTGATCTTTTCGTCGTAGCTTTCAATGGGGAAGACTTCCGAGAAGACGGCCTGCAGGCCCTCGTTCTTGCGCTTGGCGACGGGGATGTCCTTCTGGAGAAAATCGCGGTAGGAGTTGAGCTGGACCTCGATGAGGTTGGGCGTCTCGATGGCCTCGGCCAGGCGCCCGAAGTTGACGCGCTGCCCGGTTGAGCGAGCCTGACCGATGGGATCGTCTGTGCCGTGAAACTTGATCTGCTCGCTGGTAGTCGTTGCCATGTGTGTCTGCCTTTCCTTGCTGAAATGTTGTCCGGACCATCACCGTCTTTTCAGGGAGCTGCCCGCCGCCGAACCGCGGCGGGCAGCACCTTCAGAATTGCCGCGCTTACTTGATTTCGACCGTGCCGCCGGCGGCTTCGATCTTTTTCTTGATGTCTTCGGCTTCTTCCTTGGTCACGCCTTCGCGGACCGTCTTGGGAGCGCCTTCGACGAGCGCTTTGGCTTCGGCCAGGCCGAGGCCGGCGACCGCCGCGCGGACTTCCTTGATGACGCCGATCTTCTTGGCGGCATCAACCGCCTTGAGGATGACGTCGAAAGCCGTCTTGGCTTCAGCCGCCGGAGCACCTGCCGCACCGCCAGCCGCCGGAGCGGCCGCAACCGCGACCGGAGCGGCCGCGCTGACGCCGAGCTTGGCTTCGAGGAGCTTAACGAGTTCGGAGGTTTCCAGCAGGGTCAACCCGCTGATGTCGTTCACCAATGTATCGAGGTTTGCCATAATATATTCACTTTCTGTACTAAGTCCACCTAGCGCCCGGCACCCGCCGGGCAATTAACTCCAAAGGGCTTCGGAGCTAGGACAGACTATCCTGTTGTGCCCTATGCAACCCCGCCCGAAGGCGGGATCAAATCTGTTTACGCCGCCTTGGTTTCTCCTTTTTCGCTGTGCGCCTTGAGCACCTGGGCAACTTGTGAGGCCGGGGTGTTGATCAGGCGGACGAGAGTTGAAGCCGGAGCGAGGAGGAGGCCCAAAAGCTTGGCCTGGAGGACAGGCTTCGAGGGCAGATCGGCCAGGGCCATGATCTGCGGCGCGTCGAGGACGGCCCGATCAAGGATGCCGACCTTGAGCTTGGGCTTCTGGAATTCGGCGGTGAAGTTTTTGAGCACCTTGGCGGCGGCGCTGATGTCGGTGTCGCCGAGGACGACGGCCGACTGGCCCTGGAGGTAGCTCTCGAGGTCAGGCAGGTTGGAGTCCTTGAGCGCGCGGCGCAGGAGGGTGTTCTTGACGACGCGGAACTCGGCCTTTGCCTCGCCGAGGCGGTTGCGCAGCTCGTTGAATTGCGGCACCTGCATGCCGGTGTAGTCGGTGAGGAGAACGAAGGGCGTCTTGTCGACGCGCGTCTTGATCTCGCTGATAATCGTATTTTTCTCTGGTCTCATGGGAGTAGGCGGTGGAGTTACGCGGTGAGGAACGGACCAATGTTGATGCGGATGCCGGGGGAGAAGGTGGACGAAAGCGTCACGGTCTCGATGAACCGACCCTTGGCCGTGGCGGGACGGCTGCGGACGATTGCCTCGATGACGGCGCGGCCGTTGGCCTCGATGTCTTCCGTCTTGAAGGAGAACTTGCCGCAGGGAACGTGGAGGTTGGCGGCCTTGTCGAGCTTGAACTCGACGCGGCCGGCCTTGCATTCCTTGACGGCCTTGGCGGTGTCGTCGGTGACGGTGCCGGTCTTGGGATTGGGCATGAGCCCGCGCGGCCCGAGCACGCGGCCGAGCTTGCGGACTTCAGCCATGGCTTCCGGCGTGGCGACGGCAACGTCGAAATCCTGGAAGCCGTCGGTGACTTTCTTGATCAAATCTTCAAAGCCGACATATTCCGCACCGGCGGCCTTGGCGGCCTCGGCGGCGGCGCCTTTGGCGAAGACGAGAACGCGGACGTTCTTGCCCGAACCGGCGGGAAGCGCGACGGTGCCGCGGACCATCTGGTCGCTCTGCTTCGGGTCGACGCCGAGCTTGAAGGCGAGGTCGATGGTCTGATCACCCTTGGTCGCGGGAATCTGTTTGAGGATCTTGACCGCTTCGGTCCAGATATAGGCCTTGTTCTTGTCCACCAGCTTGGTGGCGGCTTCGTATCGTTTGCTGCGTTTCTGTGCCATGGTTTTGGTTTCTTGTGGTGCTAGCGAATCGGATGATTCTCCCACCGGGTTTATTTATCTCTTACGGAATTTCCAAATTTACGAAATTAACGGAATGAAAAGGGGGTTGGATTTTACTGGAAAGGGAATAGCCGGAAATAAATTCCTGGTCATTAATTCCGTAAATTTAGTTGATTTGGTAATTCCGTGATTTTGGTTGGGGTTAGTCGACGATTTCGATGCCGGCCTGGCGCGCCGTTCCGGCGATGACGCGGAAAGCCGCTTCGTCGCTTTTGGCGTTGAGGTCCTTGCGCTTGATCTTGATGATATCCATGACCTGCTTGCGGGTGACCTTGCCGACCTTGGTGCGGTTCGGTTCCTTGGAACCGCTGGCAATGTTGGCCGCCTTTTTGAGCAGAATGGCCGCCGGGGGCGACTTGGTAATGAATGAGAAAGTCTTGTCCTTGTAGACAGTGATGACGACAGGGAGGATGTTGCCCGCGTCCTTCTGGGTGGCGGCGTTGAATTCCTTGCAGAAGGCCATGATGTTGACGCCCTGCTGACCGAGCGCGGGGCCGACCGGCGGAGCGGGGTTCGCCTGCCCGGCGGGAATCTGCAACCGAATGATGCCTGTGACTTCTTTTGCCATATATTTTAAGAATTTTTGACGGAATTACGGAATTAACGAAATGGGATGAAAGTCCAAATTTCTATTCCTGCGTTCCTTGTTGATTTGTTTCTCTAAATTAAAATTCCGTTAGTTCCGTAATTCCGTCGGTTTCAGGTTTTGTCGACCTGCCAGTATTCGAGTTCGAGAGAGGTGGAGCGGCCAAACATGTTGACGGAGACCTTGAGCTTGCCACGGTCCATGTCGACGGCTTCGATGAGCCCTTCCTGGTTCTGGAAGGGACCGTCACCGACCTTGACCTTGTCACCGATCGCAAAGGCGACCTTGGGCAGAACCTTTTCCTCGCGCTCGCGCATCTGGCCGAGCATGGTCTCGACCTCGCTGGCGCGGATGGGCTGGGGATTGTCGCCGTCGGCAAAACCGATGACACCGTTGGTCTCGCGGACGAAATACCAGGTGCGCTCGACGAGCTTGCGCTGGTCGTCGCGGAGGAACATGTTGACGTAGACGTAGCCGGGATGGAGCTTGCGTTCCGACTCGATCTTCTTGCCCCGCTTCACTTCAGAGACGCGCTCGGTGGGGATGACAACCTCGCGGATGAGATCGCCCATTTCCTCAGTCTTGGCGCGGCGCTCCAGGCTTTCCTTCACCTTCTTTTCCTGGCCGGAAAGAACGTGGAGGGCGTACCACTGGGGTGGCAATTCGGGCGCGGGCGCGGCCGCTGTCTCGGAGGTGATTTCGGTAACTTCGGACATAGGGTTATTTCAAAATCTGGGCGCCGGTGAGCGCACCCACCAGATGGGAGAGGATCCAGTCTGAAGCGGTGACGAAGCCGGCGAGCAAAATGACGGAAAGGATGACGACGATAGTCGAATCGCGCAGCTCTTTGTACTTCTTGAAGCCGGTCTGGTTGGGATCCCAGGGCCAGCTGCATTTGTCGAGCTCGACCTTGACCTCGCCAACGAACTTGAAAATCTGGACACGATAACGGAGCAGCAGGACCACGAGGGCCACAGCCAATCCGATGAGGAAGTAATCCCAGAAGGTCATTGTCGTGTTTCGTTTAATTTTTCCAGGGCAGGAGGGACTCGAACCCCCAACCGACGGTTTTGGAGACCGCTACTCTACCAATTGAGCTACTGCCCTAGCGGGCGATTAAATTTTTGTTTCAGGGTTTTTTGACGCCGAAACCGCCGGGCCTCCGGAGGCCATAAAGGCCCTCCGAGATCCGACGGTTTGGCGCGATTTTTTCTGTCAATTACGCAATAATTTCTGTGACACGACCTGCGCCGACCGTCTTGCCGCCTTCACGGATGGCGAAGCGGATCTGCTTTTCCATGGCGATGGGCTGAATCAATTCGACTTCGATTTCCACGTTGTCTCCGGGCATGACCATTTCGACGCCCTCCTTGAGCTTCACGTTGCCGGTCACGTCGGTGGTGCGGAAGAAGAACTGGGGACGATAGCCGTTGAAGAACGGCGTGTGGCGTCCACCTTCCTCCTTGCTCAGGACGTAGACCTGGCCCTTGAACTTGGTGTGGGGCTTGATCGAGCCGGGCTTGCAGATGACCTGGCCGCGCTCGACGTCTTCCTTCTTCACACCGCGCAGGAGCACGCCGACGTTTTCGCCGGCTTCGGCGGACTCGAGGAGCTTGCGGAACATTTCGATGTCGGTGACGGTGGTCTTGGTCGTGGCCTTGAGGCCGACGATTTCGACTTCCTCCATCTTCTTGAGGACGCCGCGCTCGACACGACCGGTGGCGACGGTGCCGCGACCTTCAATGTTGAACACGTCTTCGACCGGCATCAGTAAGGGCTGATCCTTCGGGCGCTCGGGGACGGGGATGTAGGCGTCGACCGCATCCATAAGATTGATGATTTCCTTCTCGTAGGCGGCGTCGCCTTCGAGCGCCTTGAGGGCGGAACCCTTGACGATCGGAATCTTGTCACCGGGGAATTCGTACTGGGTGAGGAGTTCGCGGACTTCGAGCTCGACGAGGTCGAGGAGTTCCTTGTCATCGACCATGTCGACCTTGTTGAGGAAGACGACCAGAGCGGGAACGCCGACCTGGCGGGCGAGGAGGATGTGCTCGCGGGTCTGAGGCATGGGGCCGTCAGCGGCGCTGACGACGAGGATGGCGCCGTCCATTTGGGCCGCGCCGGTGATCATGTTCTTGATGTAGTCGGCGTGACCGGGACAGTCGACGTGCGCGTAGTGGCGCTTGTCGGTCTGATACTCGACGTGGGTCGTGTTGATGGTGATACCGCGCTCTTTTTCCTCGGGAGAATTGTCGATTTCCGCATAGCCCTTGGCCTGGGCAAGGCCCTTCTTGGCCAATGTGCTGGTGATGGCAGCCGTGAGAGTGGTCTTGCCGTGGTCGACGTGTCCGATGGTGCCGATGTTCACGTGCGGTTTGTCGCGTTTGAATGCTTCCTTAGCCATGTGTCGTTACTCCTGATGTTCTTATCTTAGTTCGGCTATCTTTGCCCAGCTTGCGCCCGGCCCAGTCAGCCCCGTGGTTAAATTCTACTCTCCCTTTTTCCGACCGAGTTCCCTTCACCTTTATCCGGACGCCGGCGAGCCCATGACCGGGATTGAACCGGTGACCTCATCCTTACCAAGGATGTGCTCTACCGACTGAGCTACATGGGCACTTGACGAGTCACCGAGCAAGTGGCCGTGAAGCCAAACCCGGCCCTTATCTTCCATTCTTCCTTGTCTCCCTAGTCTGGCTGTCCCTGCGATAAAGGCAAAAAGTCCACGCCCGAATTCAAAACTTGCGTCCCAAATTCAGGAGTGGCCTCGATCTTGCTCGAGGATGCGCCGGTTAAGGGGGAATGTCAAAAGATTTTTTGAGAAAGTTGCCTCGTCGGCATATTTTTCTCGTTCAGGGTTCAAATTATTTTTCAAGGGTAAGGAATAATAGTCATATATTATCAAAAAATCAATGACTTAGGCATAGACTTAGCCCTAATTTCGCGCCAACATTTCCGCGCCGATGGATTCCTCCGTTTTACAGTTATTTTCTGTGGAAGAAGTGCTGGACCGGTTAGGCCGCAAAGTCGCAACTGGATGCCTGCATGTTTTCAATTCATTCGATTCGTCGAATGTTTTTTTCAAAAATGGGGAGATCGTGAACGCAATCCAGGGAGCAAGCGAGGGACCGGTGGCGATCCGGCAGATTTTAGACTGGAAGGACGCGCGATTTTATTGGCAGCCGGATGCGGCGGTTCCCATGCCGATCGCCGCGCCGATTCAACTGCCGGTGCAGGATTTCCTGACAAAACAAAAGCCGAATGAAACGGCTCCAGCAAAGCCGCGGGTGACGCTGGACAATTCGACCAGTGCCTCGGGCGTGATCGATTCCCTGGGCCCGGTGCTCATGATTCCGGCCGGCGGGGCGACGACGGGACCGATCCATCCGGTGACAACGCCCGTACGACTGACGCTGACGCGGACGATTAGCCAGAGAGCGGAGGAGCGGGTGGCTCAGGAACAGCGGCTATTGGAAAAATACAAACTGCTTCTGGTTTCAGTGGAAAATCCGGAGTTGAAGCTGTCGATCACGCGGGTGAGCAGCCTGATTGGGCGGAATCCGGCCTGCGACCTGACGATTCCCCACGCATCGATTTCGCGGCAGCATTGCCTGCTTCAAATCACGGACCGGGGCGTACATATTAAGGATCTCGATACGACAAACGGAACGATGGTGAATGGAATTGCCTTAAAAGAGGGCTATATCAATCCGGGCGACAAGGTGGCCATTGGGCATCTCCATTTTGTATTGGAGAAGGCGGGATAGAAACAGAGGTTTCGCACGGAGAGCTGCGGAGGCCACGGAGGGAAGCAACCCATTTCATGGAGGCTCTGAATGATCGTCAGCTTAAGGGTCTCCAGAACTCATTTCGATTCCCGGCGAGCATGTCGTCCAAGAGTCGATTTTGCCCGGGGGAGCTCTATTTAGAGGGCAGGTCCCGGCGGGCAAACCGGTTTCCTCCACCAAGTCGGTCACGGCAAAATACCAGATTTTTCTCAGCGCAACGCAGGTGAATTAGTCGGGTGATGATTGACCGCTGCCACCGGTGGCTCCTTGGACGCATCCTGCCCGAATTTTCCGGTGACGAGGAAGCAGGCGATTTCGGCGGTGCAGCGCTTGGAGAGGAGCATCCCAAAGTGATTGAGTTTAAAGGTGATGGTATCGTGGATGCCCTGGAGACGGGTTTCATCGAGGAGGACGACGCCATCGGTGGGATTAGGATGAGAGGGAAAGATGGCGGCGATGCCGAAGCGGTAGGTGCCGGCGATGACACCGAAATCGCGCGTGCCGCGCCAGATGATGTCGGCCGGACGGGAGATGTGGTCGAAGACGGTCTGGCCGATGAGAAGGCGGCCGAGCCGGGGATGAAAGCGGTTAACGCGGCGGCCGATCCAGCAGTCGATGAAGGGGGAGCCGATGGCGACCAGCCGTCCGGGCCGGGGATCGGGCGTTTGTTCAAAGACGTGGCGGATGAGGACTCCGCCCATGCTGTGGCCGACGACATGGAGGGTTTCGCCTTCGGTGTCGGCGAGGAACCGGCGCAGCTCGTCGACGTTGTGGTCAAGGCCGCGAAGCATGGAATGGTAGTAGAACTGGCGGGTGCGGTAGCCGAGCTGGCTGAGACGCTGCCGAAGCGGGGCCATTTCCCAGCCCTCGACGACGGCGCCATGGACAAAGACGATGGTGGTGCGATTGGCGGGGCGCCATTCGGGTCGAAGCCAGGGAGTGGGGTTCTTATCGTCCATGGACGTATTTCATAATAAAGGTTCGGAATGGCAACGGGTACAGCTTCAAAAATCCTGTCATTCCGAGCTTGTCGAAAAAATAACCTCTAGAAGATAGCCGTTATTCACCGGAAGCTGATCCTTTGACAATTCTTCGACTCCGCTTCACTTCGCTCAGAATGACGGATTGCTTAAAGTAAATTTTCTGAAAATGACCAAATTTGTACTATTGGCTGGGGCCGGTGCGAGTTGATTTTCGAGAAGGACAATACTAATATTTAAGGCACTTCACCTTCTGGTCTTGTCATGAACAAGAAGATAGGTCTACGCTGAACGTCACATTACATGGGCCGCATAGACGAAGCACTTCAGCAGATCGAGAGCATCGGAGACAAGACGGAGCGCGCCCTGCAACTGGCGGGATTGCTAACGACGCTTTTCAAGATCAAGGGAACCATGCTGGTCGTAACCGGCCAACTAGCCTTCGATAGCTATGCGAATGCGGCATCGGACAAGGTGGAGCTGGAGATGGCGCCGCTGACGGGCAAGCTGGCGCCGCGGATGATTCTGGAAATCATGCGGGGGCAATTGCATGCGCGAGGTGTGATTTATCATTGGACGGCGGCGGGATTGCCGGTCCATTTCCTGGGGCAGACGGAAATCGTGCATCCCGATTTGTGTCGCGATTTCATGACCGAGCATGGCGTGGCGAAGCTGTTGCCGGCGGAGGAGATTGCGGCGAACTGTATTTTATCAGCGGTCTATCCCATGCCTGATTTCGAGGCGCAGACGCGGGCGCGGCTTCTGCTGATTAATGGTCTGACCGATGCGTTCCACATGGACTGGAAGGTCTTGCACGATCTTTGCCACCGGTTCGAGTACCGCGTGGGCGAGGAGCTGGCACAAATGCGGCTGGCGGCGAAAAAAGACGTGGACGCGATGGGGGCATCTCCCGATCCTCTGGCGGCGCAAGCGCCAGCCCCGGCAGTGAAGGCAAAAATTCCGCGGCGGCCGATGTTCGACGATCCGAACATGCCGTATTAACAGAGGCGCACCTCCCTGGCGCTTTTCCCGCCGATGAGGACATCGGCGGCTACCCTCAAGAAGCTCGGGAAATGGATGGCAAAGGGACTGCAAAAAGGGCTGTTCCGGGCCTGACCTACCCGTTTTTGGCCAAAGCTGGCCCTAGTTTGACCACAATTGCGCCGTTGTCTTGACTCACCCTTCTCGGGTGTTAGCCTCGACTCTCGCACCCGATTAAAATTTGCCTGTTTTTTTATGTCCAAAAAATCCAAAAAAAAGCTCAAGAAAAAAGAACGTCTCTCCCTCCTTAAAGCCGCGGCCAATACACGAAAAGGCCGCAAATCCGGCAAAAAAGCCTCGGTCAAATTGACCGCTTCCCGCAACGGTCACGCGGCGGCGAAGCCCAAGAAGGGCAAGCTGGTTTATTTCTTCGGTGAAGGCCGCAGCGATGGCGACGGCAAGATGAAAGCGCTGCTCGGCGGCAAGGGTGCGAATCTCGCGGAAATGACGCGCATCGGCCTGCCGGTGCCTCCCGGATTCACGATTACGACGGAAGTCTGTACCTGGTACAACCAGCATGGCAAGACGCTGCCCAAGGAACTCGAAACGCAGGTGAACGACGCGATTGCGCGGATCGAGAAGATCCTGGGCAAGGGTTTCGGCAGTGTCGCCAATCCGCTTCTCTTCGCAGTGCGCTCGGGCGCGCGCGACTCGATGCCGGGCATGATGGATACGATTCTGAACCTCGGCCTGAACGACGAGACGGTGCAGGGACTGATTGCCGCGAGCAACAACGAGCGTTTCGCCTATGATTGCTATCGCCGCTTCATCCAGATGTACGGCGATGTGGTGATGGGCGTGCAGAAACGAGCCGGCGAAGAGCACGAGCCCTTTGAGACGGCAATCGAAAATTTGAAGAAGGAAGTTTTCCCTGGACGCCGCGGCGTTCCCGACACGGAACTGGATGCCTCGTCGCTGCGCGAACTGGTGAATCGTTTCAAGAACCTGGTGCGTGAGCGGACAGGTCGCGATTTCCCGAGCGATCCGTACGAGCAGTTGCGCGGCGCGATCTCCGCGGTGTTTGGTTCATGGATGAACGAACGCGCGGTGGTTTACCGCCAGAAGTACAACATCCCCTCCGAATGGGGCACGGCGGTGAACGTGCAGTCGATGGTGTTTGGCAACACCGGCACCGACAGTTGCTCGGGTGTGGCCTTCACGCGCGACCCGGCCACCGGCGAGAAAGTGTTTTACGGCGAATACCTGATCAATGCGCAGGGCGAGGACGTGGTCGCCGGCGTGCGGACGCCCGATCCCGTGGCGACGCTGCAGGAAAGGATGCCGAAGGCGCATCGCGAGCTGGAAGATGTTCGCGCGGCCCTGGAGCGGCACTTCCGCGAAATGCAGGACTTCGAATTCACGGTCGAAAACGGCACGCTGTTCATGCTGCAGACCCGCAACGGCAAGCGTACGGGCGTGGCCGCGGTGCGCATCGCGGTGGAAATGGTGCGCGAGAAGCTGATCACCTGGCAGGAGGCGGTGGCCCGCGTCCCGGCCGATCAATTGAGCCAGTTGCTGACCCCGATCTTTGACCGCAAGGCGATCAAGAGCGCGGAGAGGATCGCAGGCGGCCTGCCCGCCGGACCCGGCGCGGCTACCGGACGCATTTACTTCAACGCGAACGAAGCCGAGGCCGAATCGGCCAAGGGCAAGGTGCTCCTGGTGCGCGAAGAGACGTCGCCGGAGGATATCCGGGGCATGCTCGCGGCGGAAGGCATCCTGACGGCGCGCGGCGGCGTAAGCTCACACGCGGCGCTGGTGGCCCGGCAGATGGGCAAGGTTTGCGTGTGCGGCGCGAGTGCGCTCCACATCGATTACGCCGGAGGCAAGCTGACCGTGGGTGACCGCGTCTTCAACAAGGGCGACTACCTCTCGATCGACGGCACCAGCGGTGACGTTTATGCCGGCGAAGTGAAGACGGCGCCCTCGGAAATTATCCAGGTGCTGCTGGAAAAGACGCTCGATCCGAAAGAGAGCGAGACCTATCAAAACTTCGCGCAATTGATGGGCTGGGCGGACAAGTTGCGCCGCCTGCAGATCCGCACGAACGCAGACCAGCCGGACCAGGTGGCGAACGCAGTGGCGTTCGGCGCCCAGGGAGTTGGTCTTTGCCGCACGGAACACATGTTCTTCGAAGGCGACCGCATCGACGCAGTGCGGGAGATGATCCTGGCCGAGACGAAGGAAGCCCGCGAGGCGGCGGTGGCGAAGCTGCTGCCTTACCAGCGCGAGGACTTCGTGGGTATTTTCCGGTCGCTCAACGGCCTGCCCGCGACGATCCGTCTCCTGGATCCGCCACTGCATGAATTTCTGCCGCAGACCGCCGCCCAACAGGGCGAACTGGCGCAAAAGCTGGGCGTGTCCCAGGAAAAGGTGGCGCGGCGCGTGGCGGACCTGCACGAGTTCAACCCGATGCTGGGCCATCGCGGCTGCCGACTGGGCATCGTTTATCCCGAGATTTCGGCGATGCAGGTGCGGGCGATCTTTGAAGCGGCGATCCAGGTGCAGAAGGAAGGCATCAAGGTGAAGCCGGAAGTCATGATCCCGCTGGTGGGCTTCGTCAAGGAGTTCAATCTGCAGGCAAAGCTGGTGCATGACGTGGCGGCCGCGGTGAGCAAGCAGTACAATACGAAGCTCAATTACCTGGTCGGCACGATGATCGAAATTCCGCGCGCCTGCGTGGTGGCGGACGACATCGCCAAGGAAGCGGAGTTCTTCAGTTTCGGCACGAACGACCTGACGCAGACAACGCTGGGCATGAGCCGCGACGACTCGGGCTCGTTCCTGCCGGCCTATCAGTCGCTGGAGATCATCAAGCAGAATCCGTTCGCGACGGTGGACAAGACCGGCGTGGGCGACCTGATGAAGCTGGCGATTGAACGGGGTCGCAAGGCCCGCCCGGACATCAAGCTGGGCATCTGCGGCGAACACGGAGGCGATCCGGCCTCGGTGAAGTTCTGCCACGAGATCGGACTGACGTATGTGAGCTGCTCGCCGTTCCGGGTGCCCATCGCCCGTTTGGCGGCGGCCCAGGCGGCGCTCGCTGACGCCTCGTAACCAGTATGGTCGACGGAGCCCCTGGCGGAAAATAATCCCGCCAGGGCTCACGGTTTGGGTCTTCTACCCGGCCAAGAGCTGAAATAGGTCCGATTTTTTGTTCACGCGACCTTGGGTTCAGCAAATAAAGGTTGCAATCGTCGGGTTCGTCCTCTCGACTAGGGATGGACAGTCACCATCTATGTACGCGGACGAGGGCGATTCTGGCATTAAAATTTACCTGCGCGAGATCGGACAAACTCCGCTGCTGACGCGTGAGGAAGAGGTGAAGCTTGCGCGCCGCATCAAAAAGGGCGATCAGGCGGCCCGCCAGCAAATGATCAAGGCGAACCTGCGGCTGGTGGTGAAGATCGCGCATGATTATTCCTCCTACGGACTGCCGCTGCTTGATTTGATTTCTGAAGGAAACATCGGCCTGATGAAGGCGGTGGAGCGTTTCGACCCGAAGAAGGGCGGCAAGCTGAGCACCTACGCGGCCTGGTGGATTAAACAGTCGATCAAACGGGCGCTGGCGAACCAGAGCAAGACGATCCGGCTGCCGGTGCATCTGGTGGACAAGATCGCGCGGATGCGCCGCGTTGGCATGCAGTTGGCAGAAGAATTTGGCCGCGAGCCGACCGATGAGGAGTTGGGCGAGGAACTGGCGATGTCGCCGGCGAAGATCGCGCAATTGCGGACGGCGGCGATCCGGCCGGCGTCGCTGGACGCGACGGTGGGGCAGGAGGAGGATGGGGCGTCGCTGGGCGACATGATCGGCGATGACGCGGCCCACACGCCGTCCGATTTGCTCAGCGATAAGAATCTGCGCAAAGCGGTCCTGGATTTGCTGCATGTGCTGGACGAAAGGGAGCTGAAGATCATCACGATGCGCTTCGGGCTCGACGGGAAAAAGGAAATGACGCTGGAGGAAGTGGGGCGGAAGTTCAAGGTGACGCGGGAGCGGATCCGGCAGCTTCAGAACATCGCCCTGCGGAAGATCAAGCGGGCGTTGGACAAGCAGGACAAACTGAAACCGGCATGACGACGTCGTTCAAGAGCGCGATGGAGAGGCTGAAGGGGAGTATCCGCGATGTCCCGGATTTTCCGAAAAAGGGAATCATCTTCAAGGACATCACGCCGATCCTGACCGACGGGCAGTTGTTCCGGCTGGCGGTGACTATTTTCTCGGAGCGGTACCAGCGCAAGAGCGTGGAGAAGATCGTGGCGATCGACGCCCGGGGATTCATCTTCGGCGGGGCGCTGGCGCATTATCTGGGCATCGGCCTGGCCGTCGTCCGTAAAAAGGGAAAGCTCCCCTACAACAGCCACGAGATGGAATATGAGCTCGAGTACGGCAAGGGCGTTCTGGAGATGCACGTCGACGCGGTGGAGAAACACCAGCGGGTGGTCATTATCGACGACCTGCTGGCGACGGGTGGGACGGCGGAAGCGGCGGCGCGGCTGGTGGAAAAATGCGGCGGGGAGATCGTCGAACTGGCGTTTTTGGTGGAGCTGAACTTCCTGAAAGGCCGGGAACGGCTGGCAAAATATCCGGTTTTTAGCGCGATCAGTTATTAGAGGTTGTCCGAAAAGTAAGCGTGGCCCGCGCCTTCTTTTCGGACAACCTCCAGGCTTGTAACCTTGGGGCCTTGACCCACGTCTTCGCAGGTATGAAGCTCTTCATCCCCTGTCTTAGTCTTTTCCTGGCCGTGGCGGTTCCGGGCTTTGTTCGGGCCGATACCGCGCCAGCGGCCGATTCGACCTCTGACTCGGCCGCTTCGGCTTCAACGTCAGACCAGCGGGCCCAGAAAATCGAACGAATCAAGGAGGTTTTCGAGCAACTCGACCTGACCGATGCACAAAAAGAGCAGATCAAGCAGATCCGGCAGACGACGACCGACCGGAAGGAGCGCCGCCAGCAGATCATGAATGTGCTGACGCCGGATCAGAAGCAGAAGCTCATGGAGATGTTGCAACAATACCGGAATGGGGGCGGCGCGGGTGGTTCCGGCACCTGAAGAAGGCCATTTTGATCCCCAAAGAGGACTTTGAGAGGGAATTTCCGGCAATTTGTTTGACCGGCTGTTCCTAAAGATTATTTTGTTGGGATGAGTTTGAAGTCGGAGCGAGATCTCAACGCCACCAGCCGCAACCAGGTTGCCCGCGCCAAAGCCGCCGCCCAGTCGAAGAATTACGACTATACGATCAATTTGATGCAGGCGGCGCTGAAGGATGAACCTCTCTTCCTGGAAGGCCGCCGTTTCCTGCGCGCGGTGGAGATCCAAAAATACGAGGCATTGAGCAGTTTTAGCAAACAGATGCTGAACATGAAGGTGACGGGTGCGGCAATGAAGCTTTCCAGCGCGGCGAAGAAGGAGCCGGGCGAACAGCTGGCAATGGCCGAGGAAGTCCTGGCGCTTGATCCCTTCAACCACAAGGCGAACATGCTGGTGGCGGATGCGGGCGTGGTCCTGGGTTTTCCCGACTTCAAGGCGTTCGCCTACGAGACGCTGTCCAAGGGCAAGCCCAACGACAAGGCGATCCTGAATACTCTGGCCTCCGCCTACATGGAGATGAAGGACGCGGCGAAGGCGGAGAAGACTTATGAGCGGATTCTTGAGATCGATCCCCGCGACGGAGATGCGCTAAGCGGGCTGAAGAACGCGAGCGCGGCCCATGCGTCGAAGAGCGGCGGCTGGGAGACGGCGACCGATTACCGGAGCGTGCTGAAGAGCAAGTCGGAGTCGGAGCAACTGGAGCAGGCGGGCAAGGTGGTGAAGTCGACGGAGGCGATCGACGAACAAATCCAGCTGGCCTATGAAAAACACAAGGCCGATCCGACCAATGCGCTTCATCCAAAGGCCATCGCGCAGCTTTTCCTTCAGAAGGACGATTATGGCTCGGCGATTCAGTGGTACCAGTATGCCTTCGAGATCGGCAACAAGACCGATCCGTCGCTGGAAAAAATCGTGGGCGATTTGAAGTTGAAGAAGGCAGACCAGGAATTGCACCAGTTGCGGGAAGGCTTCGAAAGCCAGGTTGATCCGGAGCAGAAAGCCGCGATCGAAGCAGAAATCGCGACCAAGGAGCGGGAATTGCTGGAAGCGCGGCTTTACCAGGCCGAGGCCCGCGTGCATGCCTATCCGAACGAGGGGCAGTTCCATTTCGAGCTGGGCGAGGCGCTTTACAAACTGGGCGAATATAAGCGGGCGCTGCCGGAACTGCAGTTGGGGTTGAAGCAGCCGAGCGTGCGGTACCATGCCTTCAACCTGATGGGGCTTTGTTTCCTGCAGCAGGGAATGCTCGATCTGGCGATCAAGCGGTTCCTCGATGCGAAAGGCGAGCTGGCGGTGATGGACGAGCTGAAAAAGGAGATCGTTTACAACCTGGGCCTGGCTTACGAAAAGAGCAAGCAGGCGGACAAGTCGCTCGAGCAGTGGAAAGAGATTTACGAGGTGGACATGGCCTACCGCGACGTCTCGAAGCGGGTGGAAGAGTCCTATGGTCAGGGCGACCAGGCCGTCTAGAACTCATTTCTAGTTCGGGCTGGGTGAGGGACTCGGCGGCGGAAGCGGTGGGCCCGGTTTGGGCGGCTGCATGATTTTGGTTCCCTGCGTATGGGCAGCGGCGGCGGCCTGGGCTTTCCTGGCGTCAATCAAATGCTGGATGGCCGCGCGGAGATCGCCCTGGAGCTTGCCCATGTCGTCGATTTTGTCCCAGCGCTGGATTTCGCGGCCATCGGCGCCGAAGAGAATGCCGCGCAGATTATCGGAACTTTCGTTCCAACCGAGCTCCGGACAGAGGGTGCCCTTGAAGTCGGCAAAGACGTGGGAGGAATTGCGCGGATTGCTTTTGTTGCCGTTTTTCAGGAAGTAGGGCTTGAGCTCGATGGCCTCGGCATCGAGGCTGGAGCGCATTTGCGAGAGAACAACCGAAGGAACCCAGGAGGCGATGGAATCGCGCAGATCGACGACGACCATGAGCTGGAAGTCGGGACGGCCCTGAAAGGGATAGACGGCTTTGCCGGCCTCGCGGGCGGCGTCCTGGGAGTCCTCACTGGTGCCAATGATGAGGGTGATGGAGCCGGGGCGGTTGAGGTAGACGTTGTGGTTGTCGGCGTCGACGGCCTTGAATTTGCGCAGGGGCGGCGGAGCGGACGTAGGCGTGGATAATGCGGCAAAAAGAGTTCCCGGAAAATGGAGGACAGCCATTCCGGCCATAAGGGCCAGGAAAGAAAACTTTAAGCTATGACGCAGTTGCCTCATGGACCTTCTCCACAACATATCCGCGTAAATACTCGGTTTCGGGGACATTGACGAGAACGGGATGATCCGAAGATTGCCCGAGCCTCTGGCGCAGGCGAAGCGTCGTTCCGGTTTCCGACGCGGCCCGCTGCAAAAGTTCCGACCAGTCCTCGGCGGTGACGTGATGCGAACAGGAAAAAGTGGCGAGGATGCCGCCGGGCGTAAGGAGGCGCAGGGCGCGCAGGTGCAGCTCGTGATAGCCCCGAAGGGCGGAGGATTTGTTGCCCTTGGTTTTGGTGAAGGAAGGCGGATCGAGAATGATGAGGTCGTAATTTTCCCGCTGCTGTTCGCAATGGCGGAGAAAGTCGAAGACGTTGCCCTGGATCCATTCGATGGCGAGCCCCTCGGCCTCCGCGGTGGCTTCGGCGTGGCGCAGGGCCTCGGCCGATTGATCGATGGCGCGGCATGATTTCGCGCCGGCTTTCATCGCGCTCAAAGCAAAAGCGCCCTGATTGGTGAAGCAGTCGAGGACGCGGCAGCCGCGCGCGTAGGCGGCGACAGCGGCATAATTTTCGGCCTGATCGAGATAAAAACCGGTTTTTTGGCCGGACCAGAGGTCAAGCTCGTACGAGATCCCGGCAATGGCAACGCGGGTAGGCGGTTGATAAGTGCGGTAAAGGAGGGTTCGCTCGAGCGGCAACCCTTCGAGCTGCCGGACGGGGGCATCGTTGCGGGCAAGGACGACGCGGCAGCCGGTTTTTTGGATGAGGAGATCCATGATGAGTTTTTCGCGCCGGGCCATGGCGAGCGTGAGCGTCTGGAGGACAAGGACATCGTCGTAGCGGTCGACGATAAGGCCGGGCAACTGATCCGATTCGGACCAGACGAGGCGACGGGCGGCGGCAGGAGCGACATTTCCGCGAAAGGCGAAAGCGTGATCGAGACGCCGGCTGAGAAGAGCCTTATCGAGCGGAACCGACTCCCGGGCATAACGGCGGGCGACGATCTGGGAACGGGAATTGTAGATGGCGCTGCCGAGTTGCTCGCCCTTGGCGGAGCGGATTTCGACCGTGCCGCCGTCTTCGGCCTCGCCTTCGACATGGGCAACTTCACCCGCAAAAACCCAGGGATGGCCGGTGAGAATGCGATGGCGGACGCCCTTGTTGAGGATGAGGCGGGCGGAATGGGTCATGACAAAAGCTATCTTTGCGCAAAAAATGAATCGCGCAATCGGCTTCATTTTGAGAAAGCTTCGACTGCGCATGATGGCCGTATTGGCAAAACCATGATGGAAATCCATATCCTGCTTGCAGGCGTTGAGATGGGCCCGTTCTCGGAGAACCAGGTGCGGGACTATCTTCGCGAGGGGCTGCTGTCGCATACCGACAAGGCTAAGATCGGCGAGGATGGTGCATGGGAGCCGGTCGAAGTGGTGCTGGAGAAGATTCCCAGGCCACTTTCACCGCCTGCGCCAGGACCGGCGCCGGTTCCCGTCCCGGCACCGGCGCCGCCCACGGCGAATCCGACGTCGAGTCCATCAGTTATCAAGGTTTCTCCTCCAACAACGGCGATTAAGCGGCCAGATGCGGCGACGGCGAATCCCACACCACCATCCATGGCAGTGAATCCGACCACATTGGCAAAAGGGCCGTCTCCGTCCCAGACGTTGCCGACGAAGCCGACGAGCTCATCGGTGCTGCCAACAATCGCGACATCGGCGGTGCTGAAAAAACTGCAGCATAAGAAAAAACCGACCCGGATCATTATGCAACCGATCCAGCCGCTGACGCCAAGCGGCCCATCGAAAAGTTCCGAACAGCAGACCAAGCCGGTCGTGACCCGTGCGATTCCGCATTCGATTTCTCCCCGCGCCCCGGCCCAGCCAGCCACTCCGACGCCTCCTTTACCGACACCGGCTCAGCCGGCGATTTCGGTTTCACCGCCCGCAAGCAAGCCTGCGCCGGAACCGACCCGTGTCCAGGCGGTGCCTCCGGTAACTCGTCCCCGGCCCACCGGAGTCACCTCAGAACCACCGGCCCAAACTCAGTCCACGCGCGTGGCGGTTCTTCGCCCCGCCCCGATTGAACCGACCGGAGCGCCGGGAGCGGGCGGAGGCGCTGCATTACTGCCCCCTCCCCTGCCCCAGAAAAGGAGTTTGGAACGGGAGCCGACCTGGATCGAGCGGCAGCCGCCCTGGGCCATCTATATGGCGGCGGGATTGATCTTCATCGTGATTTATCTCGGTTCGTTCACGCTGACGATGCCCAACTGGCCGTCAAAGCCGATACCAGCCCCGGAGGAGGCTCCAATACCGACTCCGACACCCGCCGGACACACTCCGGTTCCGGCCTCGACCACGAATCCGCAATCAGCGGCCGATTTCAACAATCGCGGTTTTGACCGGCAGAAAAACGGCGACCTGGATGGGGCGCTGGCCGATTATTCGCAGTCCATTTCACTCGACCCCAAGGATGCCCATGTGTTCTTTCGCCGCGGTCACGTGAAGCAGTTAAAGGACGATCTCGATGGGGCCATCGACGATTATACGCAGGCCTTGGGGCTTGATCCGAGTGAGGCGGATGCGTACAGCAATCGGGGTTTCGCCAAGCAGTCAAAAGGGGATCTGGATGGCGCGGTGGCCGATTACACGCAGGCGCTGATGCTCGATCCGAAGATCGCGGAGGCGTTTTACAACCGGGGACTGATCAAGGAGCGGCGGTCGGACATCGACGGGGCGATCAGTGATTACAACCATGCGCTGGACCTCGATGCAAAGATGGATGTGGCCTTTTATCATAGAGGCAACGCGAAGAATTCGCAGGGGAACCTCGACGGGGCCATCGCGGATTATACGCAGGCTATCAGCCTCAATCCGAAACTGGGCGAGGCGTACTGCAATCGCGGTTTCGCACGGCAATCGAAGGGTGATCTTGCCGGGGCGATGAGCGATTACAACCAGGCGATCGCAATCGACCCGAAGATGCCGGTGCCGTATTACCTGCGAGGACTGATCAAGGAGCAAAAGGGTGATCTGGACGGAGCGATTGCGGACAGCACGCAGGCCATCACCTTCAATCCGGACCATGCGGAAGCTTATTGCAACCGGGGACTGGCCCGGCTGGGGAAGGAGGACCTGAATGGCGCGTTGTCCGATCTGAAGAAATTCTGCGAGCTGGCGCCGCGGGATGACGATGCCGACGATGCCCGGCTCTACATCTGGCTGATCTCAAAGAAGCAGAATCCGACGGGCGACGCCGACAGCGCTCTTTCCTCGGCCTTGAGCACCGAGTGGAACTCGACGCCGTCCGACCTGACGTCGCAGATCGCGGCATTCCTGCTCGGGCGGATCAGTGAAAACGACCTGATTGCGGCGGCAGACTCGAATGATCCGGGCCAGGACCAGCGGCAGCATTGCAAGACGTGGTACTTTGCCGGGATCAAAAAAATGCTGATGGGCAACCAGGCCGGGGCGGCGACATGCTTCCGCAAATCGCTGGCGACGCAGGCGAAGGGTTATTGCGAATATATCTTTGCCGGGACGGAATTGAAGAACCTGAACCAGAGTCCGTGATTCGGAAGCATCTGTTTTCTTCAAAATGCATTGATGGATTTTCTGCGGATCAGCATGGTAATTTACCAATGGAGCGGAACATCCGGGAGCAACCGGAAAGTTCGAGTATAACTCTGCCGCCAAATTGCTCTCTGACCTACAGTTTTACCAAGAGCAACTAGTGAAAAACAAAAGGCGGGCTTTCGCCCGCCTTTTGTTTGATGGCCCTATTTTGAAAACACATCCTAGTCCTGGCCCGGATTGGGGTCGGAGTTCGGCGTGTAAGTTTTGGTATAGGTTTCGCTGTTGCCGATCTGTTCGGTCTTGCCATTCGGGCCCGTCACGGAACCGCTCATGGTGCGAGTAACCTGGCCATTGGTGTCCTGCGTATAGCTGACCGCACGCGTGTCGGAACTGGTGCCGCCGTTCGGGCCGGTAACCGTACCGGTCTGGACATAACCGTTGCTATCCTTGGTGAAGGTCTGGTCGGACGTGGTGGTCTTTCCGTTGGGACCGGTGACGGTGGAATCGACCTGACGGGAACCGTTGGTATTGGTGCTGTAGGTCTTGTCGACCGTGGTCGTCTTGCCGGTGGTGGTGTTGTCGTAAGTGGCGGCAACGGTGCGTGTGCCGTCGCTCGTGGTCGAGGTCTTGGAGACGTCGGTCACGTCACCGTTGGCGCCGGTGCGGGTTCCGGAATAGGTGAAGTTGCCGGACGAAGTCTGATTTACCGTACCCTGGCTGGACGAGGTCTTGCCGTTGGCGTAAGTGGTGGAGGATTGATGCGTCCCGGTTCCGCTGCCATTGCCGGTGCTGCTCCAGGTGTTGTCAAAACTGTGACTGCCCTGGCCACCGTTGGCATTGGTCCAGGTGGTATTGCCGGAAGCGCTGCCAGGCTGGCGGTTCACCGTGGAGTTGAAGGTGCCGCTGCCGTTATGGAGCGATTGATAGGTGCCGGAACGTTGCGTGGTGCCATTGGCGCGGGCGTGGTGGAACCCGTCGCCCCAAGCCTGGGCCGGAGAGCCGACGGCCAGCACCGCAAGGCCGAGGAGACTGCCGAAGAAGAGAGGATGGTTGAGTTTCATGGAACCGCAGACGTAATCCCCAAAGGAAAGGTTACATGGCGGCAAGGAGAATCTCAGATTCCCTTAAGCGGCAAGGGCATTCAACTTTCGCGCCGGGGCCGGAAGCGAACGGTGTAGAACAGGCCAAGGGCGAACATGATGGCGCCCCACCAGATGGCGGCATGGAGATCGGCGAGCTGGATGTCGCGGCCCGAGGGGACGTAGGCGTCGTAAATACCGGCGCCAAAAACCAGAACGCCATAGATCAGAAATTGAAGGCCGATGAGAAACCAGATGGAGATGGCGTGGGGATGATTGGAGATCATATTTTTACCAGAAGATGAAGTTCAGGAGGAGGAAGACGGCGAAGATGATGCCGGCCCAGAAAATGGGACGATGGATCAACGGATAAGAGCCCTCCTCCGGTTGCGGGGTGAGTCCCATGACGAGGCCGTGAAGCTCGGCATCCTTTTTCGGCGTTGTGAGAAGGCTGACCACGACGGTGATAATGACAGTGGCCAGGAAACACCAGATGGAGCGGAACATATTTTCGGCCATATCCTTGGCATGAGGCGAAAGGGCGATGTACTGGAGATTGTTGTGGTCGTACTTGACCGCGGCCCACATGCCGATCGAGGCGATGGTGCCGGCAAGGAGGCCCCAGAATCCGCCCGCCGGAGTACCCCGTTTCCACAGCATGCCAAGCAGGACGGTGCCGAAGAGGGGCGAGATGAAGAAGCTGAAGAGCGCCTGGACGTAGTCCATGATGCTGGCCGCATGCATGACAAGGTAAGCCGTGCCGATGCTGATCAGAACGCCAAGCACCGTGGTCCAGCGGCCCATGGTGACGAAGTCGGAATCGGCGCCCTTGGGGTTGAAAAGGGGCTTGTAGAGATCGTAAGTCCAAACCGTGGTGAAGGCGCTGACATTACCGGCCATGCCGGACATGAACCCGGCGATGAGCGCGGTGATGCCGAGCCCGAGGAGGCCGGGGCCGCAATAACGGGCGAGCATGAGGGGCAGAACGTCGTTGTAGGTGTGCTGACCCGCGACAGCGACATTTTCGCCGACGAGTTTCTCGGGCAAAACGGCAAGGCCGAGGAGCCCGGGGAGAATGACGATGATGGGTACGAACATCTTGAAGGCGGCGCCGAGGATGGGCGCCATCTTGGCCGCACGGAGGTCCTTGGCGGTGAGAACGCGCTGGACGACGAGGAAGTCAGTGGTCCAGTAACCCATGGCAAGGATGGCGCCAAGACCAAAGACGATGCCGCACCAGTTGATGCCCATCGGATTGTCATCGAAGGAACCGAGAGTGCGCCAGGCGTGGGTGTAATCACCGCCGGGAAAATTTTTGTGAATGCGGTCGACCATTCCCTGCCAGCCGCCGGTTTCGATCAGGCCGAGGATGGGAATCAAAAGCGCGCCGAACCAGATGAGGAAGAACTGGAGGACCTCGTTGAAGATGGCGGAGAGAAGTCCGCCCAGGGCGACATAGACGGCGACGGTGAGCGAAGAAACGAGGATGCTGAAATTAAGATCCCAGCCGAGGACGGTTTCCATGACCTTGGCCATGGCGAACATATTAACGCCGCTCATGAGAACGGTCATGCCGGCAAAAGAAAAGGCCGAGAGCATGCTGGCGGCCTGACCGTACCTCAGCGCCAGGTAGCCGGGGACCGAATGGGTCTTGCAGATGTAGTAGAACGGCATCATGACCAAGCCAAGGAAGAGCATGGCCGGGACAGCGCCGATCCAGTACCAATGGACGGCAAGAATGCCGTATTGATAGGATGCGCCGGCCCAGCCGAGGAGTTCGAGCGCGCCGAGATTGGCCGAAAGGAAGGCGAGCCCGGCAACCCACGCGGTCATATCGCGGCCAGCCATGAAGAATTCCTCGCCAGTCTTGGTGAATTTCTTCAGGTAGAAGCCGATCCCGATGACGAAGCCGAAATAGATAATGATGATGATGATGTCGACGGCGCTGAGGGGCAGAAGCGGCTTGGCCGGGGCAACCTCCTGGGCAAAAAGAGGAAAAAGAAGCGTAGACACGTGAAGGTTTGATTGGGGTGCTGAAATCGAAAGTCCTAGAACCGAAAGGGGATGAGGTCAAGGCCAGAGCTTAGTCGCACGCATTGACGATTTTTGTGTTTAATTGATCGCTCCTAAACATTCCTTCCGAATGATGAGGATTGCCAACGGATTTTTATGATCTACGGATATAAATATGAGCGGACTCGCTTCTTCCTTTCACAAGTCGGGATGGTTCCTGGCACTGGGCATCGCCTACCTGTTGGTGGGCCTGATGGCGATTTCGAGCCCGTTTCTGGTGACGCTCGTTTCGGTCTTCTTTTTCGGCGCGCTCCTGTGCGCCATGGGTGTGGCCGGGCTGATTCACGCCTTTTGGGCAAGAGGCTGGGAAGGCTTCGCGGTCCAGTTGCTGGCGGGAGTCTTGGCAACGGTGATGGGATTCCTGCTGATGATGGATGCTCTGGCGGGAGCGGCGGTGATTACGCTCATCCTGGCGACCTACTTTTTAGTCAGCGGTTTGTTCCGGCTCGGCTTCGCGATTTCCCATGCCCATCTGCGGCATCGCGGTTCCTTGATTTTCAGCGGCGCGGTGTCACTGCTGCTGGGGATTCTGATCGCGGTCCACTGGCCGAGTTCTGCGTTGTGGGTGATCGGGACTTTTATCGGAATCGACCTGATCTTTTACGGAATCAGTTTTATCCTGCTTTATTTCGGAAGGGAGTGAGCGCGATCCGGGCTCAGGCCCCAGGTTAAACACCGCGCAACTGATTCAGCAGGGGTAGGTCGGCCTCGGGGAATTGGTATTTCATCAGGTCGTCAAGGGTGACCCAGCGGAAATCGGCGACTTCCAGTTTCTGCGGCTCGCCGGAGATGATGCGGGCGTCGAAAAAATGGAGGCGGACATCGCGATCGGGATAGGCGTGGACGATGCGATGGATTTCGGCGCCGATTTCGGTGTCGAGGCCGACTTCCTCCCTGAGCTCGCGGCGGAGCGCGGTGACGAGGTCTTCGCCGGGATCGACCTTGCCACCAGGAAATTCCCAGTAGCCGCCCAGGGTGTCGTCCGGGAAACGCTGGGTGATGAGGAGGCAGCCGTCCTCACGGCGAATGACCCCGGCCACGACATCAATGGGAGGATGAGTCACAATGCGTTCGTGCGGAGGAACAACATATCGGGGGGGCTTAAGGACCTTGCAACGGAAGAGGGGTGCCAGAGCCCCGGTTTCTGACGCTCCTTCCATTACTTTTTATTTTTTGGCCTTCTCCCAGTCGGAGAGGAATTTCTGGAGGCCGAGGTCGGTGAGCGGGTGATGCATGAGCGCCTTTAGCACGGAGAAAGGCGCGGTGATGACATCACTGCCGATTTTGGCCGCTTCGAGGAAATGCATCGGGGAGCGGGCGCTGGCGGTGAGGATCTGGGTCTCGTAGCCGTAGTTGTCGTAGATGAGGCGGATGTCGCGGATGACCTGCATGCCCTCGGTGCTGATGTCGTCGAGGCGCCCGACGAAGGGACTGATATAGGTGGCGCCGGCCTTGGCGGCAAGAAGGGCCTGCGACGCGGAGAAGCAGAGGGTGACGTTGGTCTTGATGCCTTTGGCGGTGAGCGCCTTGACCGCCTTCAATCCTTCCGGAATGAGCGGCACCTTGACGACGATGTTCTTGTGCCACTTGGCGAGGCCCTCGCCCTCGGGAATGATCTCGGCAGCGGTGGTGCTGACGACTTCGGCGCTGATGGGGCCGTCAACGATCTGGGTGATCTCCATGATGAGGTCCTTGAAGACCTTTCCGCTCTTGGAGGCCAGAGAAGGATTCGTCGTGACGCCGTCGATGAGGCCCATTTCCTGGGCCTCGCGAATTTCGTTCGTGTCTCCGCTATCGATAAAAATCTTCATAACCAGTAACGTAACAGTCGCCGAGTTCTAGACAACCGCGAAATGGCTGGATGAACAAATCGTCACGCAGCGGCTCAACGGACGCATTCACCCCGGCGCCAGGCCTGTTGGAGCCGAGCGAGGGCCTGGTGATGGAGTTGCGAGATGCGGGAGGGGGTGACTGCGAGCGACTGGGCGACTTCCCGCAAGGGGACATTTTGCAAGTAATGGAGGCGGATGACGAGGCGCTGAGTCTTGGGCAGTTGCTCAAGGTTGCGGAGGATCTGATGACGATCCTCGGCGGAAAGAAGGGCCGCATCGGGCCGGGAGGTGTGGGGATCGGCAAGGCGCTCGGTGAGAGAGAGGCATTCTTCGCCTTGGGAATTATCGTTGGTTTCGTCCAGGGAAACGAGTTGGCGGGGTTGAGCCTGACTTTGATAGGTGGCAAGTTCGGTTTCCTCAATGCCGAGGGCGGAAGCAAGCTCCTGGCCCGTCGGTTCACGTTCAAGCTGCTCGACCAAACATCCTGTAATACGCGTAATACGCCGGTTGTTTTTATGGACAGAACGGGGCGCCCAGTCCCAGCGCCGAAGTTCATCGATCACAGCACCGCGGATGCGCATGGCGCAATAACCACGGAAGGATGCCCCACGTGTCGCATCGTAGCGAGAGGCAGCGCGAAGATAGCCCAATACCCCGGCACTCTGAAGATCTTCATGGTCGAGATGATTTGGCAACTTGGCTGCACAAGCACGCGCGAAACGTTGAGCCCAAGGAAGAAACTCGAGGAGTCTTTCGTTTTCGTAACCCATATCGAGTTACTTATGTATTACGTTGTATTAACTGTCAATAAAAAATAAATAGAAGTTTTCCTTGGCTTCGGTTTAAAGAAATCCGGCAAAAAAATCGCAAGTTGTGAAGGCGCGATGGAGCTTTTTACCGATTCGCCCGAGCCCGGACGGAGCTGATTTTTTGCGGCCAACTCAGGGCACGGAATTCGCGCAAGACTTGATGGCGTCCGGCAGGAGGCACGCGGCGCAGATGACGCAAAAAGGCGAGCGCGCAGCGTTGGGCGGCGCCGTAGCGGGCACGAAGCCGGGCCGTGGCGAAGCGGCGATGGCTGTCATCGAACAATTGTCGCCGAAGCCAGGCACCGACGGAGCGGGGAATGGGATCGCCGCAGAGGAGGTGGGCAAATTTGCTGAGGACGAGGTAGGTGTCGATGCGGGCCTGGGTTTCGAGATTGCGGGCATAGGCCTCGCTGTCGATTTCGCGTTCGCCTTCGTGGAAAAGGAGTGCGGCCTGGACACCATGGGCGATTTCTTCGATAAAGGTGATGAGGGCGGAGATATTGCGCTCGTTGAGCGCGCGGCGGGGGTCGTTCTCCTCGAGCTCAGCGATGACGGGACGGGAATAGAAGATGGCGACGTAGAGCGAGTCGCCGGCCTGGCGCAGGAACGTTCGCCCGGCGGGAGCGAGACCTTCCGCCTCGACACCGGCCAGGCGATTGAGCGCGGCGCAGCGGCTTTCACCGATGAGGCAGGTTTCCAGGTTGATCGGGACGGGAGCGTAGGTGCGCTCGAGCAATGTCTGGATTTCCCGCAGGAGGGTCATGCCGGATGGATGAGAGGCGGAGGGGGTTCGTGGAGGTGAAGCAGCGTGTCCGTGAGGTTGTTGAGGGCAAGGCGGACGCGGCGGAATTCGCTACCGAGCATTTCGAAGATGGCCTGGAGTTCCGAGCGGCGGGCCTGGGGATGCTGTGCCGCGGTGAGATAGGAGGACTGGCCAATGGCATCGTAAAAGCTGAGACCGGGAGCGCCCCGGCGCTGGGCGTGAGACTGGACGCGATCGGCAAAAACGCCGCTGAAAAAGAGCGAGTAGTTGGCCATGTGGGTACGAAGGAGATAGGCCTGCTCCGGGGAACATTTGTTGACCTGGGCAAGCAGGTCGCAGATGTAGGTGAAGCTACGGGCCGTGGGCTCGTTTTGCTGAGGCGCGCGGAGCTGGTTGATGTGGGAGAAAGCGAGGAGGACGGCGGCGACGTAATCGGTGAGCGCGCGTTCATCAAGCGAGACGCGGCGGAGAACACGGCGAGTAAGGACGTAGAAATAGAAGGCGGCGGAGACCTGAAGGCAGCCGCTTTCATCGACGAGAGAACTGTAAACGAGGTCATGGTCGAGGATGACGTCGCGCTCGGCCTCGTCGCTGAGGAGGGAAACGAGCGAGACGGCATCGCGGGGCGAACGGGCGAGGACGCGGACGACGAAGGAAAAGTCATCCGCAGTGAATTGCGCGCGACAGTTCGCTTGAATCACGTCTCTTTATCCAGCAGGAGGAATGCCATGTTTGGCAAGCCAGCTCGAACCAGCAAAGCCAGCGGGGGCGCAATGCCGGGGTAAAGGCATTTTGTGCTCTTGCGCCCCGCATATTTCCCGCTTAGATAAAGAGCGTCATGCCCACCCCGACACCGACTTCCGCTCCCAACCGTCCCTATTGCCCCGTCGTGTTGCTTAAGCCTTACCTGACCCCCTATTATTTTACCGTGGCGGCGGTGCTGGGGGCGATCACGGCGGTCTTTGGCGGGCTGACTATCGTGCTGCTGCTGATCGCGACAAATTTCAATATTCTGAGCCTGATCGAATAAATCATGATAGGATGATTCCATGCAGGAATCTCCCATCCTGGCAGCCATCGGCATTCCCGATGCGAAGGTGCTTCTCGTCCTGGCGGCGCCTTTCCTGACGATCATTTTTCTCCGCTGGCTGAGCCGGCGGATGGATGAGGTGATTCATTATCTTTTTCCGCATGCGGCGTGGGAGTCGAAGCTGGGGTGGCTGAATATCCGCGCACTGCGGCAGGCCGACGCGATCATGCGCTGGGTGGAGTATGTGGTTTACGCCGTGCTGGTCGCGGCGCTTTACGGGATCGTCTGGAGCGCGCAGGGAATCGCCGCGATGAACAACTGGTCCGATCCGTATGTGATGGGCGATTTGTCGATGTGGCTGCCGATCTTGCTGATCAGCGCCGGGCTCTGGCTGGTTTACCTCGGCGTGGACCTGATCCCAAAGCTGAAACGGGACTACGAAGAGAATGAGCTGCAGAAATTCCGCCTCGCCGAGGCGGAGCTTGAGCAAAAAAGACAGATGAATCCCGGATCGCGGCTGCACCCCGGGCAGGTCAAGGGTCGGGCTCCACTGGCGCGTGATTCCGATCGATTACACCGGCCGCGCTAAGATTTCACGACGAGAGTCAGGTCGACAAAGGAGCCCTTGGCGGCGTTCCAGCCTCGGGCCTGGAAAATCTTGAAGGAGGAGAGATCGATTGTTCCGGCCTCGATTTTTTTCCAGGCCGACGAGGAAAGAATGACGGCGTGGGGACCGGGCTGATCGAGAAAAGCGCCCGCGTCCAGGTTGGAAATCGATTGGGCATATTTTGGGGTCACACGGCGCATTTCCCAGACGGTGTTTGGTTCCTGGAAATCGACGACGGCGAATTCCGTCTCAGGCGTTAAAGCGGAACCGGCTTCGCGGACAAGAATGCCCACCGGCGACGGTGTGGCATTATAAGCAAGCGCGATGGGGACGAGGATGAGGGTGAGAAGGGCCAGAACGAGACCGAAGCCGCCGGCCAGTTGCGTGGGCAACCGAGGATGGAGGTCGGCAGCGATCCAGCGGCGGCCCAGAAGCAAAGCGACGAGGGGAAAAGCGGGAAGCGTGTAGTGGGGCAGCTTGGTGACCATGAGGGAGAAGACGAGAACGATGAGCGCGATGTTGAGGAGGAGGTAGGTGTCGAGCGGATCGGGCTGCCAACCGCCGAAGATTTTTTTGCGATGCGTGACAAGCAGGGGCGACCAGGGCAGGGCGCTGAGCCAGAAGGTGAGGAGGTAGAGCGGCAGGCTGAGCAAGTACCATCCGAAAGTGGTGGCGCCATGGCCCTGAAGGCCGGAGACCATGCGCGTGCCAACGCCTTCGTTAAGGCCCTGGCGCCAGTAGTCGCCATCGGTATCGACATAAGCAGGCAGCGCCCAGAAAAGGACGAGGCAGAGGCCGAGGAGAAAATTGGCGATGAGATCGATGTAGACGCCGCCGCCGCTGCGCCAGGCGCAGATGAGCATGGGGATCAGGGGAAGGAGCGCTTCGGGGCCCTTGGCGAGGAACCCGCCGGTAAAGCCAAGCGCGAGGACGAGTCCCCACAGATAATTTTGCACGATGAGCGCCGTGGAAATTTTTTCGGCCCGGCGCATTTCGCCGCTGAGGGTGATAACCTTCCAGCCGGCGTAGACGGTGAGGGTCATGAAGAAAATCAGGAGTGCGTCGGCAGTGGCGACGCGGCCCTGCTGGATCGTCTGGAGGCAAAAAGGATAGGCGAGGCCCGCGATCATGCCGATGCATTCGCTGGCGAGCTCGACGCCCCAGAAAAAAAGAAGAAGGGCGGTTCCAGCCGTGGCCAAGATCGAGGGGAGCCGGGCGGCGAAGGCGTTCTCGCCGAAAAGCGTGAAGAAAAAGGCCTGGCACCAGTAGATGAGAGGGGGCTTGGCATAGCGGGGTTCGTGATTGAAGGTGGGGACGATGAAGTTGCCGCTCTGGAGCATTTCGCGGCTGGCCTCAGCGAAGCGGGGCTCGTCGCGGTCGAGGAGCGGCAGGAGCGCGGCCTGCGGCGCGGAAAACGCGAGGACGGCTAGGACCAGAATCAGGCCGAGGCGCCAGGGGCGGGGTGATGCCGTCGAGGTCGCGTTCAAGTCGACCATGCTAAGGCGTCCCCTCTGATCAGGACAAGACTGTAGCGCCGTGATCCGGGATCAGGCGCTGAGGGCCCGGCCATCGACGGCCAGGGCGGCTTCCATGACTGCCTCGGACATGGTGGGGTGGGCGTGGATGGTGCGGGCGAGGTCCTCGGAGCTGCCGCCGAATTCCATGAGGAGAACGGTCTCGGCAATGAGCTCGGAGGCGTTGCTGGCGACAATGTGGGCGCCGAGAACGCGATCCGTCTTGGCATCGGCGACGATCTTGGCAAAGCCTTCGGTGGTGTCCGAGGCGATGGCGCGGCCATTGGCGGAGAAAATGAATTTGCCGACGCGGACGTCGATTTTCTTTTCCTTCGCTTGTTCTTCAGTCAGGCCGACGCTGGCAGCTTCGGGCGCGGTATAGATGACGCCGGGGATGACATCGTAATTGACGTGGCCGGGCTTGCCGGCGATTCGTTCCGCGACGGCAACGCCCTCCTCATGGGCCTTGTGGGCGAGCATGGGGCCGTCGATGACGTCGCCGATGGCATAGATGCCGGGCACGCTGGTCTGCCAGTGGCCGTCGACAGCAACGCGGCCGCGGTCGGTAAGGCGCACACCGGCTTTATCGAGATCAAGCCCGGCGGTAAAAGGCTTGCGGCCAACGGCGACGAGAACCGTGTCGGCCTTGAAAAAGACATTGCCCTGCGCGTTTTCGCCATGGATCTCGACGCCCTGGTCGGTGATTTTGGCCGAGGAGACCTTGGTGTTGAGCTCGAATTTCATGCCGATTTTTTCGAGGTGGCGCTGAAGGACGCGCGAGGTTTCGGCATCGAAACCGATGGCAGCGATGCGGGGGAGGAACTCGACAACGGTGACCTGCGCGCCGAGCCGGGCCCAGACCGAGCCGAGTTCAAGGCCGATGGCGCCCGCGCCGATGATGAGAAGCGATGAGGGGACCTGATCGAGGGCGATGCCCTGGTCGCTGTTGATGATTTTCTTGCCGTCGAATTTGAGGAAGGGGAGTTCGACCGGGACGCTCCCGGTGGCCAGGAGGACGTTGGCGGTATGGAGTGTCCGTTTGGCGCCGTCGTCGCCGGTGACTTCGACGGTGTTGCGGTCGACGAGGCGGCCGAGGCCCTTGACGACCTCGATCTTGTTTTTCTTCATCAGGAAGCCGACGCCGCCGGTGAGTTTGCCGACGACCTCGGTCTTGCGCTTCATCATCGCGGCGAGATCGACCTTGATGTCCGGGGCGATGATGCCGTGCGCGGCGAAGCGTTCCTTCGCGAAATGGAGATGTTCGGTGGAGGCAAGGAGGGCCTTGCTGGGAATGCACCCGACATTGAGGCAGGTGCCGCCGAGGGTCTTGTCCTTTTCGACGATGGCGGTCTTGAAGCCGAGTTGCGCGGCGCGGATGGCGGCGATGTAGCCGCCGGGGCCGCTGCCGATGACGACAAGCTGGTAATCAAAGTCGGGCATGAGAGGAAGCTAGCGTAGTTGCAGGGCAAGTGCCACTCTCGATTGCCAACATCACTCCTGCCATGCGCAAAGTTCCGCCTTTTCTGCTGCTCGACGCGTTTCGGGGCCTGGCGGCGCTCTGGGTGGTGATGTATCACTCGAGCATGACGTTTCTGCTCGAGCATCCCGGTTATGCCCGGTGGCCATGGTATGCGCTGTGCAACATCGGGCAGCTCGGCGTGGTAATTTTCTTCACGATTTCGGGCTATTGCATCGCGGGTGCAGCCCATGGCGCGCTCGTCTCGGGGCGGGGGACGCATCGTTATGCGGCGGACCGGCTCCGGCGCATTTATCCTCCTTACCTGGCGACGGTGACCATCGCTTTCGTGGTGTTGGCGGTGATGTTGACGGCCAGAGGCTATGGCTACGAACCGCCCACGAATTACTATTCGCCGCCCACTCCGGAGAGTGGACTTTTCTGGACGGCGACGCTGCTTTTGTTGCAGGTGGAACTGCACCAGTTCTGCCTGGTGATGGTGTTCTGGACGCTTTGCTATGAGATTCTTTTCTACGCGCTGATCGGGCTTTTTCTCGCGCTGGCCCGGATTTTTTCGGAGCGAAGGGAAATGCAGTCCGCTTTCCTTTTTGCCGCGATTGGCCTCACGACGCAGGCGTCGCTGGCCTGGCTGCTGATTTCACCGGGGACCTGTCCGTTTCCGTTCGACCGCTGGTACCAGTTTGGAATCGGCGCGATCTTGTTCCAGATCGTGGCGGCGCGGTTTGCACCGGAAACGGAGATCAAATCAGCATGGACTCATGCGCTGGGACAAATGGGAATCGCCGTGGCGCTGACGGCGGCCTTCGCGCTTCTGTACCGGCTCGACGACTGGCCGGGGCATCCCTCGACGCGGATGCAGGCGGCGACGTGCCTGATTTTCACTCTGCTTTTGTGGGTGCTCTTTCCGCGGGAACGGCGGCTGGCTCATTCGCGGCTGCTTTTTCCGCTGATGTGGCTGGGAACGATTTCCTACAGCCTTTACCTGACCCATACGATTGTGCTGCCGTTTATTTCAACCGGACTGCGACGGCTCGGTTTCGATGGAAATGGATATATGGTGACGTCCCTGGTTTTCATCGCGGTTTCGATCCTGGGTGGATGGATTTTTTATCTGGCGGTGGAGAGGCATTTTATCTCCTCGCGGCAGAAGAAACGTGTGGCCGAGGAACTGCAGGAGCCAGCAGCGGGCTGATTACTGGTTCGCCGTTGCGGCGGGAGCGGAATGGACGGCCTGCGCGGCGATGCGGTAGAGCGTTCCGGAGGAGTCCTTGACGATATAGTTGTCGCCATCGACCCGGACGACATCATAGGCGATGCCAACCGAGGCCATGCTGACTCCGGTCACCTGTCCCTTGGCATCAACGGTCTCGATGGGCGCGCGGCTGGCGATAATGACCCTGCTGGGCGGGCCGGCGGCAGGGTTTGGGATCGTGGCCACGGCTTTGTCGATGGCGGCGTTGAGCTTGTCCGCGGCGGCGGAATGGGGCATCGGAGTCGGCGTAGGCGTGGGCAAAGAGGCGGCGAGATTGGGGGTGAAATTGTCGTTGGTAACAGCGTAGGCGGGATCGGTAACGATCCAATGGCCGTCCTGAAATTGAGCGGAGTGGTAATGCAGCTTGATGCCCTGCTGACGATCATCAGCCCCGTGATAATCCATCTTTTTGATAATTCCGTTTTCCACTTCCTGGGTGAACTGGCGCCGCTCCATCTTCTTCCCCTGTTCCGTCCGACTCCAAAAAGGGGAATAGTCGTCGTTGTAATAGTTATTCATGATCGTCAGCATGGAGGGCGCGTCACCCAACCGGGCCAGGAGGATCAAATTTCGGTATTGGTCATTATAATAGGGAATGGACTTGATGAAGGCGGCGCCGCTGGTGTCAAAGTCGCCGTCCTCGACCATTTCCGGATGGTTCCGAAGCAAGCCATCGACGGAATAGTAGATGCGATCCTCGGGAAAGTCCTGAATGGTGGAGAGCCGCTTCATGATCTTGGGAGCCAGGCTAACGAATGCCTTGTTTTTGCTTCCCGCCATGACATTAAGCGCATCACAGAGGAAAAAAACGGAGGTGCTGGGTGAGGCCACGGCCTGCCGGACGGTGTCTATCAGCAATTTTTGAGCGGCAGGATCGCTGCCCCTGTCGGCAATATAGAGGAGGGTCCAGTCCCTGGTCCGAGCCGGGCCCCAGGAGAAGCCTTGCTGGATGAAACTCGTTCTTGCCCACGGGGGGCCCAGCTCATCAGGCGAAACGGAAGGGATATCAGGCATCTGAGAGGTGAGCAAGGCGAAGACTTCCGGGCGCTTGCACCAATCCGGATGGGCGCAAATGACCCAGAGGGCCTCCACGGCTGGACTGGCGAGAAGATCGGGAAGATCGGTCTCATGGGCACTGTCGGCCAGCGCATGGTAGAGGACCTGCCGACGGACAAAGAGCTTGGAATCGAAATCCTGCCCATAAGGGGGGGACTGGTTAAGGACATCGATAAGTACCTTCGGGCTGATAATCTCAAGCCTTTCGGCCAGTTCAGCGGCGTCTCCAGTGGTATCCATTCCGCTCTGGAACTCGTTCGTTAAGGGACCTGAGTGTTGGTCGTCGAACTTGTGGACAATCTTGGGCACCCGGTCATCGAGAATCGCCGAAATTTGATCCGCGGTCGAATCGGCGGTAATCGTCTGATCATCATCCGCCAAGGCCATCGAGCAAAGGCCCATCAACACAAAGACAATGCATGCCAGCTTCTTCATAGCGGCCTCACCATAAACCTAATCCCACAGCAAATCGTGCTTAAGACAAGTGATGAGCCGGGTCAACCAAATACAATCCACCAAATCATTTGGCGAACCCGAGAAAATCCCGGAAGAAATCAGCGAAAGCGTCGCTTGGAACTCTTCTAGACTTCGAGCAGGACCGCCGCCGGATTTTCGGCGACTTCCTTGACCGTGGCGAGGAAGGTGACCGCTTCACGGCCGTCAACCAGACGATGATCGTAAGTGAGAGCCAGGTACATCATGGGGCGGATTTCAACGCGGCCGGAAATGGCGACGGGGCGTTCCTGGATGGTGTGCATGCCGAGGATGGCGCACTGGGGCGGATTAAGAATGGGTGTGGAAAGAAGGGAGCCGAAGACGCCGCCGTTGGTGATGGTAAAGACGCCGCCGTCGAGGTCGCTGAGCTGGATCTTGCCGTCACGGGCCTTCTTGGCGTAGGCAGCGATTTCCTTTTCGACCCCGGCGAAGGAGAGCCGGTCGGCGTTGCGGACGACGGGGACGAGGAGACCCTTCTCGGTCGAGATGGCGACGCCGATGTCATAGAAATGGTTCTGGATGATTTCGTCGCCGTCGATGCGTGAGTTGATCGCGGGCACGATCTGGAGGGCGTGGACGACGGCCTTCACAAAGAAGGACATGAAGCCGAGCTTGATCTCGTGCTTCTTGACGAAGCGGTCCTGGAACTTGGCGCGCAGGGCCATGATGTTGGAGAGATCGACTTCGTTGAAAGTGGTGAGGTGCGCCGTTTCCTGCTGGGCGCTGAGGAGACGCGCGGCGATTTTCTGGCGCAGAGGCGTCATCTTCTTGCGCGACGTGCGGTCGCCCGAAGGGGCGGGCGTCTGATCCGGGGCGGCGGAGGCGCCATTGTCGGACTTGCGCTCACCCGCGGCGAGGATGTCGGCCTTGGTCACGCGACCATCCTTGCCGGTGCCGGCGATGACAGCGGGATCAATGCCCCTTTCCGCGGCCTGGAAACGGACGGCGGGCGAAATTTCGTCGGCGGCTTTGCCACGGGCGGGAGCAGGCGCAGGGAAAGAAGCTTCAGTCCGGGCCGGTTTGGATTCGGCGCCGTTGGCGCCATCCTTATTTCCCGCCGTGGCTTCCACGGGCGCGGGAGCTTTTTCATCGATGCTGGCCACGACCTGCCCGACCTGGACGGTGTCCCCGGCCTTGGCGAGATGCTTGAGGACGCCGGCCGCTTCAGCCACGACTTCGGCAGTGACCTTGTCGGTCTCGATTTCAAAGATGGGTTCGCCCGACTTGACGTAGGCGCCATCGGGTTTGTTCCAGACGCCGAGGAGGCCAGAGGTGATCGATTCGCCAACGGTGGGGACTTTGACTTCGATGGGCATAGGAGGAAAAGTGAAAGACAAAACCTGACAGAATTACCAAATTAAACAAAATTAACGGAATTTAGACATGGGAAAGATGAACAAATCGAGGTCAACGACCACGAGATTTATTGATGAACCAAACACCCGTCAGGGCTAATACCATGACAAAAACGAGGATGCAGGGATACGACAGAGCGGAACCCCAACCGATTCCCAAGGCGACGCCAATTAAAACAAATCCAAAGTCACGACTATTGGGATGGATTTTAGCGGGTGCTATTGAATCCGGCATATTATTTTCGCTCATAATGAAAACGCCTGCTCAACAAGCTGGCGCTGTTCGAGTTCGTGAATGGCGTGGGAACCGGTGGCGGTGCTGGCGGAGGCCTCGCGGCCGGCGTAGAGAATGTCGCGGCCAAAGAGCTTGCGCAGGCGGGGCTCGATAAAGCTCCACGCGCCCATGTTGGCCGATTCCTCCTGACACCAGATGATCTTTTCCGCCTTGGCGTAGGAAGCGACGGCGTCCTGGAGCTTCTTTTCGTGGAGCGGATAGAGCTGCTCGACGCGGACGATCGCGGCGTTGTCGATCTTTCCGGCGGCGCGATAATCGACGAGATCGAAGTAGACCTTGCCGGTGCAAAGGATAACCCTCTTGGCATCCTTCGACGCGGTGGTGTCGGGCAGGATTTCCTCAAAGCCACCGGTGGCAAAATTGGCGATGGCCGAGACGCAACGCGGATCGCGCAGGAGACCTTTTGGGGTCATCAAAATGAGCGGCTTCTTGATCTTGCGAAGGGCCTGGCGGCGCAGGACGTGGAAATAGTTGACCGGAGTCGAGGGGAAGGCGACTTGAATGTTGTCCTCAGCACAGGCCTGGAGATAACGCTCGAACCGGGCGCTGGAGTGTTCCGGTCCCTGGCCGTGATAGCCGTGGGGCAGGAGAAGGACGATGCTGGAAGTCTCGCCCCATTTCGTCTCCGAACAGACAACGTACTGGTCGATCATGATCTGGGCGCCGTTGGCAAAATCGCCGAACTGGGCTTCCCAAAGCACAAGCATGTCGGGGAAATCGAGACCGTAGCCGTAGTCGAAACCGAGCACGGCGTATTCGGACAATGGGCTGTTGTAGACGCAGAATTTGGCCTGCCCCTGGCGGATGTTATTGAGCGGGGTGTAACGCTCGCGGGTCTTCACATCGTAGAGCACCGAGTGGCGCTGGGTGAACGTGCCGCGGCGGCTGTCCTGACCGGAAAGACGGACGGGAATGCTGCTCTCGAGGAGGCTGCCGAAGGCGAGCGCCTCGGCGGTGCTCCAGTCGACGGGCGACTGGCCCTCGGTCATTTCGCGGCGGCTCTGGAGCCAGCGCTTGATCTTGGGATTGAGTTCGATCTTTTCGGGCTCGCGGGTGATGGCGGCGCCAATGGCGCGCAGTTTTTCGAGCGGGACGGCGGTCTCGACCGGATCGAGCAGGGCGGGACAGGCCATCGACTTGCGGATGGCCGGGACGATGGCCTTGGTGGCAACCTTCGACTTAAGAAGCGCGTTATTGAGGCGTTCCTCAAACGTGGCGCGGAAGGCGCGGACCTCGTCGGGCGTGATGTCGCCGAATTTGACGAGATGGCCGAAGAAGATGTCGCTGATCGGCGGGTGATCCTCGATGGCCGAGTACATGAGCGGCTGGGTGAAGCGGGGTTCGTCGCCCTCGTTGTGACCGTGGCGGCGATAGCAGTACATATCGACAACAACGTCGCGCTGGAACTGCTGGCGGAATTCAAAGGCGAGTTGGATGGTGGTGACCGCCGCGATGGGATCGTCGCCGTTGACGTGGAAAATGGGCGAGCCAAGCATCTTGGCCACCGAGGTGCAGTACTGGCTGGAGGAGCCGTCGATCGGCGACGTGGTGAAGCCGATCTGGTTATTGATGATGATGTGGATGGTGCCACCCGTGCGGTAGCCTTCCAATTGGGAGAGATTGAGCGTTTCGGCCACGACACCCTGACCGCTGAAGGAAGCATCGCCATGGATGAGGATGGGCAGGACCTTGCGACGTTCCGCCGTGTCATTGAGCCGCCGTTGCCAGGCGCGGGCCTTGCCTTCGACCACGGGGTTGACCGTTTCGAGATGGCTCGGGTTGGGCGCGAGACTGAGGCCGATCTGCGTACCCTTGCTGGTGGTGACAACCGCGTCGTAGCCGAGATGGTATTTCACGTCGCCGTCGCCCTGCTCGGAATTGGGGACGTAATTTTCGGCGAATTCGTTGAAGACGAATTCGTAGTCCTTGCCGAGGATGTTGGCGAGGACGTTGAGCCGGCCGCGGTGGGCCATGCCCATGACAATCTGCTCGACGCCGTGGCGGGGACATTCCTCCAGGATTTTGTCGAGGATCGGGATGATGGTTTCGCCGCCCTCGAGGGAGAAACGCTTCTGCCCCACGTACCGGGTGTGGAGGAATTTTTCGAAAAGCTCGCCTTCGAGGAGGTGGGTGAGGACACGCTTCTTTTCGGCGTTGGGGAGCACATCCTTGTGGAGGCGGCCTTCCTCGATCCGGTCGCGGAGCCAGCGGCGGATGGTGTAATTCTCGATGTGCATGTACTCGATGCCGACGTGGCCGCAATAGGTCTCGCGCAGCAGGTCAATGATGGTGCGGAGAGTCATCGTGCTCGGACGGCCCGCCCAGTAGATCTCGAACTGGCGGTCGAGATCGGCCTCGGTGAGCTTCATGTATTCGAGGCTCAGCTCGGGGGTGGTGCGCTTGACGAGACTAAGCGGATCGAGCTTGGCCTGTTGATGGCCGAGGCGGCGATAGGCGCTGACAAGGGCGTCGACGCGGGACTGGCGGAAGCGATCATGGTCCGAAGCGGGCGCGGCTGCGGCGGTTTTGGCCGCGGCGCCGGTGCGGGGCGGCTGCTGACAGCCAAGCTCAAAACCGGAGAAAAAGGCATGCCATTGGGCGTCAACGCTGGACGGGTCGCGCTTCCATTGGGTGTAAAGGGCGTCGAGTTCCGGGCCGTTCTCGGCGGAAGCGGCGGTGGCGCGGGAAACGCCATTATTATCCAACGTCAGGCTGACCCCATTCGGCATTACGGTCATAGAATCAAAAATTATACGTCCTTTGAGAGGTAGTGGCAATCTTAGGGATTAATGTGGTTATTCGAATTAATAATCCAAGCTATGGATGTGGTTGGTCTGGAGCAGGTTGAGTAACAAGCAGGGGAGGCGGCGGGAAGGTTGGTGGAACAACCCGATAGAAGCGGAGGGCCTCGATCCGGCTGGTCAGATCCTTAAGGGGATAAATACTCCATGAGGGGGGACGGGCCGGGTCGCGGATCAGATAATCCCAGCCTTCCTTGCCAACGATGACAACGAAATGGGTATGGCCGTCGGCGAGGGTAAGCCGGACGATAACCGGATTTCCGGCCAGGATGTTTTGGTCGATGAGGTCGTAGGAGGGAATATCTTCATAGGCTTTTTCGACCTGCGCGTAGGGCGCGACCTCCGCGGCCTTTTCCCAAAAGAGCCAGCCGTTTGGGGTATAGCCGGCGTGAGTGGTGAGATATTGGTTCAGGCGCTGGGGATCGGTGTCGACGCCATACGAGGCAAGCACCATGGCGGCGGAAGTGACCGCGCAGCCGGACTGGCCCATGGTGTCGAAGGTGGGGCCGAGGAGATCAAAGGTCCAGCGGGGATCGCCCTGCTCGAAAGCGGGGACTGGAATCACGATGCGATGGACGAAATAATGGCCGCCGCTGGAGGAGATGGGATGTTTCCAGGCCAGAAAGGAGGGAAGGCCGTAATAGATGGCGGCGGCGAGGAGAAGTCCGCCAAACCAGAGCCGGAACCGGCCCAGACCGCGGCCCATCGATTTGCTTTCCTCATTGCGGTGATAAACGAGATCCAGTTTGGCGAGCGGCACCGGGCGGACAGGCATTAGCCAGTTTATCGCGTTCGGGAACGGGAGACAAGGGGTGATGAAAACGGTATGTCGCAACTTGAATTCAGGAAACCTTCCAAAATGCTTCAAGGGAAAGTCCCGGAGCAACTGTGTTTTAAAAAAGGCTCAGGCCGGGCAAGGGGAGAGAGGTTTGAGGATGCGGTTAAGGTGGATAAGGAGTTTGCGCATGACGGCGACGAGGGCGACTTTGTGGGCCTTGCCTTTGGAGCGGAGACG
>JAJSLK010000032.1 GCA_021272165.1 Methylacidiphilales bacterium | reverse complement strand
ATACCGGGGCAAAGACCAGCCTCAACGATCCTCTGCCATTGGTTTTGACGATTTGCTTGGAGAGCCATAGAAACGTGCTTATATTAAAGACATGGTTACCAAACGCGAGCCGGAAGCCTTCGAGTTTCAAGTGACGAAAGTCAGGGAGCTTTCGGCTATGGGTGGCTTCACGATTTCGCAAGAGACTGCGGAACAGGCCGTCACCCGCGCCCTGGCCCGCCCGGTACCGGATTTGGATAGCATAAAGAAGAAGATAGAAGTGCGACTGGCTAACGGCCCTCGTCACCATTTAAGCCGGTAGGCAGCCCCGCCAATAGTGACGGGGCCTGTTAAGCGAGTGGGTTTCTTCAAGGTTTAATCTCGAACCATTCTTTCGCCGCTTCCGGCGTGACCAATTCCCGGTAGTGGCCGAAGATCACTTCCGGGGAATTGCCTGCTTCCAGCGCCACCCGTGCCGTGTCATGCAGGATGGCGAGACGGTATGAGATGAACGAATGGCGCAGGCCGTTCTTAGCCCAAGTAAACCCTTCGCACAGTGTCCTTGCCGCATGTTGCGGGCAGGTATGGAGACAAACCGGCCCCGAGGCTTGCCGCAGGGGAGTAAGCCACAATTTGAGGTTGTCCGAGATCGGCACCAGACGCCGTTGCCGGGTCTTGGCCTTGCTCGCCGCTACGGTGATGTAACCGCGATCCAGATCAATCTCGCTCCAATCGAGCCGCTGCAATTCGGCGGTACGAAGTCCCGCGAAGGCACCGAGCGCCAGGTAGGGCCGCACGCTCGCATCGGCTTTCTTGAGTAGGCTGGCGATGTTTTCGGGGGTGAAGATCGAAACGTCCGATTTCGTTTCCTTGTACCGCACCATGCCGGGGAACGGACTGTAGCCCTTGAGCAAGTGGCCCTGCTTTTCGGCCCAATTACCGCAAGTTCCCACCACTCGCCGCATATCGTTCTTGGTCGTCGCTCCGAGCTTCAGACCGCCGATCCACTTATCAAGGTCTGAAGTCTTCAAATCGCTCAGGCACGAGCCGGGGAAGGCTTCCGCCATCTGGCGCGTGAACTTCCGGCATAGGAAGACATAATGAGGCGAAAGGCCCATCTGTTCCCGAGACCGGGCGAATTGCTCCGATATTTCGATCAAGGGCAAGCGAGGGACATCGGTCCGATGATGCCGCAGAAAGAATTCAACCGCTTCCCGCAGCGTCGCTTTCCCGAGCTTCGTCACCGCTTGCGCGTGTTCTTCCACCGCCACATGCAGGGCATAACCGCCGACCAGAACTTTCTTCGCCGCGATGAGGCTTTCCAATTCCGGCGTGGCCATCGCTTCGACCGCAACCGCGTCATTCGTCAACTCTCCGAGAATTTGTTTCGCTACCCGCTTCGCCTCTGCCTTGTCGGAGAAATTCTTCTGAACCCGTCTTCCCGCCTGATAAAAGGCGAGCTGGTACATTTCCTTACCGCGATTGACCGACCGATAGAGTTTGACTGTCTGCTTCCCATTTGAGAATTCTGTCGCCATATACTGTTATGGCGGATGTCAACCAAACGCATCTTGTGATGCGATTCGCTATGTACAAAGCCGTTGCTCGCGTAAGCAACTGTAGTTATAAGCTTTGTATATTGCTTGTCGAAGGATCTCCAACTATTTTCCCAGAGGAGCCCATCAGGACAAATAGCTCGAGATCCTTCGACGGCGCCGGGACAAACCCGGCTTGCTCAGGATGACTTTTATTGCAAATGGAGACACTACCCTTTTTTTGGTTCGCCGCGTGCGCCTACCGCTTGCCCAAAAGGAAAAACATCTCGGCGGAGCCAAGCCTTTTGACCGGCTGCTGCCCGCGCGTTTCCCAGCGATAAGAGAACTCGGCCCGGGCGTGGATTTCGGCTGAGACATTAATCTGCCCCGGCTCGCCGCTCGATTCCATCCGGCTCGCAAAATTGACCGTCGCGCCCCAGACATCGTAACTGAATTTCTGCTTCCCAATCACCCCCGCCATCAGCGGCCCGACATGGATACCGATCCGAATTTTCCAGCCGTCCGGGCCTGAGATACGATCGGAGGCGTCGCGAATCTCCAGGGCCGCATCGCACGCGGCGCGGACCGGATCGGCCCTCGGCTCCGGCACGCCCGCGACAGCCATATAGGAATCACCGATGGTCTTGATCTTTTCCAATCCATGCCGCGCGGCAATCTGGTCGAATTCCGAGAAATAAACGTCGAGCCGCCGCAGCACTTCGCTCGGGGCCAGATCGGCCGTCAACACGCTGAACCGTTCGAAGTCGGTGAAGATCACCGCCGCGTCCGGAAAATGGACCGGTTGGACAAAGCCGTTCTGCTTTAACTCACTGGCCACCTGCTGCGGTAAGATGCCATGAAGCAACCGCACATTCTCGGCCAGCGTGTTTTTCAGCAATCCTTCAAAGTACTCATACATGGCCGTCTGATAGGCGCGGCTTTGCATCAGCACCATCTGGTCGCCATCATCGCCCAGTTGCGGAAGAAATTCGCGCACTGCCTGCCGCAGCAGCTCGCGCATGACATTTTCGGAATCGAGGAAAAAGGAGACGGAAAATCCTTCCTTCTCGTAATCGAAACTTCCGAACCCGGCCGCCATGCCTTCGATCACCCGCTGACGGCTCTCCGCCGTGCCTTCGCGCAGGTCGATCAGCCGCATGATAAAGACCCGGTTGTAGGCGAAGAAACCGGAATCCTCATAATCAAACTTCCCGTTGATTGACGTCCATCGCTCAAAGAGATTGTAGGGCGGCGGTTCTTCGCCGGGATTGATCCCAAATTCGTGACGGGTGGCCTCGAGCAACTCAGCCGTGATCTGCCGCACCGGCTTGTATTTGTGGACCTCCAGCAACACCGCGTCCGGCTTCGCCAGCTCGGCCGCCAAATGGAGCACGAAAAAACGGGCCAGCAACCGCGAAATGGCCTGCCTTATCTCAACGGAGGAAGAAATCATGCCCCTGCTCATTGACTGTCCATAGTGAAGGCAATCCCCGGAAAAGGACAAGAGACTATCCGAAAATTAAGCGCGGCCCGTACGATTTTGGTGCAACTGTACGTTCAGTAACGGAATAATTGCTAACCGGGCCCGCGATGACATTCTCGCCGCATGAAACGAATCGCCCGCGTGAATATCGGGAACTGGGACAGTCAGTATAAACCCGAGGTCAAACGCTATCTGGATCAGATCAAGGCCACCACGTCCGAAACCTACGTCAAATGGATCGATATCGAGCCCGAGCCGCGCCAGATCACCTTCAAGACGTTTGACCGCACCCTCGACCTGTTCAAGCGCTACGGCCTGAAGTGGCAGCCCTTCCTTATCTGCGGCCCCTGGTACGCCACGCCCTATTGGTATCGCGAGTCCAAGGAGAGCCACTTCTTTCGCTGCCTGGAGCACGACAAAAACTCCGGCATCCAGTCGATCTGGAACAAGGATTTCCGCCAGCATGTCACCCGCTTCCTGAAACTCTTCCACGACCACTACAAAAGCCGCGAAAACGAAATCGATTCGATCCTGCTCGGGGTCAGCGGTGACTACGGTGAAGCGATCTTCCCCTGCATCGGCAATTTCGAAGGCCAGTACCACACCCATCGCGGGCTCTGGTGTAACGACGAACGCGCCATCGCCGCTTTTCGCTCTCACCTCCAAGAAAAGTTCAAGACCATCGCCAAGCTCAACGCGCGCTGGGGAACGTCTTACAAAAGCTTTACCGAAGTCCGGCCTTTCTTGAAAAAGAACGCCCCTTCCCGCCGCGCCATGGTCGACCAGGTCTACTGGTACCGCGCCGCCATGATCGAGCACTCCGAATTCTGGATCCGCGAGGCGCGAAAGCTCTGGAAGACCAAAGACATCTACCTTTGCATGGGCGGCGACGGCTCCGCTGAGGAAGGCCAGCATTACACCGCGGCGGCTAAAGTCTGCGCGAAATATGGCGTGGGTATCCGCGACACGAACTCGCGCGATCATTTCCGCTTTCTCAATACCTACCAGGCGCCGACCGCCGTCGCGACCAACTACTATGGCACCTATTGCGGCTTTGAGACCTCCTCCGGCTCCTCACCCAAATTCATCGTCGCCCGGATGTTCACCTTCATCATCATGGGCGCCCGCGAGTACCATGAATATGGCTACACGTTCCTCAACCGGCCCAAGGCAATCCGGAATTTCCAGCGCTTCCGCAAATGGCTCGAAATCCCCTTCCGGCGCAAGGTCGACGTTGCCGTCCTCTCCTCGGAGCCTTATATCAACTGGCACGACGAACACGCCACCGCGTGGGACGTGAAGGACTTTGAATGGGGCATGCCGAAGCAGCCGCACCGGCTCTTCGACCGCCTGCGTTACCACTTCGATTTCGATCTCGTCAACGACTCGCTCATCCGCAACGACATCTTGCCGCGTTACCGCGTGCTCATCGTACCCGGGTTCACCATCGTCGAGGACGACATCATCAAGCTCATCGAAAAGCAGGCCAAGGCCGGAACGCGCGTCATCGTCTACGGCCCCAACCAGCTCGAAACCGTCGACGAAAAGCCATTGCGCCTGGCCGGCACCGAAAACATCACCGCACTCCCCAAGCTGGTTGATACCCTCACCCGTCTCGGCATTCCGGCGAAACGCAAGAAGGATGGGATTTTTGAGGCAGTGGAAAAAAGCGGCCGCGTCCTTTGCTACGACGAAAACAAGGACCGGATCTACTGGAAACGCTGATTACGGGTCGCGCTTATTTCAAGTTGGTGGTCCCGAATGTCACCAGTTTGTCACAGAATTATTTGTTTCCCACTTGAAATCAAGGGAGAGGCTGCCACTGTCATCCGAAACAGGGAAAAAAGTTCATGGAACTAAAGGCCATTCACACGGACGACAGCTATACCCACCTCGCTCTGGTCGGCAAACTCGACATCCCGGGCGTGGGTGAAATCGAAAACAAATTTATCGGCTATACCGCCGCCCGCAAAAAGGGCGCTGTGATCGATCTTTCCGGCGTTACCTTCATGGGGTCGATGGGACTTCGCCTTTTCCTTAGCGCGGCCAAAGCACTCCATCGCGAGAATAAGGTGGTCGTCCTGCTGAACCCGCAACCTCTGGTCAGGGAAGTCCTCGATGCCTCCGGCATCGGCGATGTCGTGGCGATTGAAAGCGACGAGACTGCGGCTGTGGCCAAAGCCAAGGCTTGACGCAGCCGGGCGGTGGGGAAAGGCTGGTTCAGCCTCTATGGACCCAACGCCGGAGCCCAAAAGCAGACGCCCGAAAAGTGCATCCCGCGATCCCCTCGACCAGCTTTTTGGCTCGGGAGGAGGAACCGCCGTTTCCAAAAAAATCCGCTCCTCCGTCGGCGGCCAGCTTTTCGAGTACGTCCTGGAAAAAAAATCGGCGAGCCCGGTATCAGCCTCGGGCCGGTTGCTTATTGTCGATCATGACCGCCTGAGCCGCGACATCCTTTCCCGCAATCTCCAGCGCGAAGGTTATACGGTCGAAATCGAGCCCGACGGAAACCATGCCCTGGCCCGGCTGGGTGAAGGCAATTTTGACATGGTGCTCTGGGAAGTGGAGTTGCCCGGCCTCAAGGGTCTGGAAATGCTGAAGCGGGTCAAAAGCGATTCTGCCCTCCGCCATCTGCCCATCGTCCTGCTTTCCGAACAAAAAGATACCGACACCGTCATCCGTTGTATCGAAGCAGGCGCCGACGATTACCTGCCCAAGCCTTTCAACCCCGCCCTCCTCAAGGCCCGCATTCGCGGATGCCTCGAACGAAAAAACCTCCGCGATCAGGAACAGCGCCTCCTGGCCACGATCAAAACGCAGCAGGATCGCCTCGACGCGGAACTGGCCGAAGCCGCCGAATATCTCCGCTCGCTCCTTCCGCCACCCACCGCCGAACCTCTCGCCATCGACTGGCGCTTCATCCCTTCCAGCGAGGTCGGCGGCGACGCCTTCGGTTATCACTGGATCGACGATGACCATTTCGCCGTCTACCTCCTCGATGTCTGCGGCCACGGCGTCGGTGCGGCGCTGCTTTCCGTCACCGTCCTCAATGTCCTCCGCTCCGGCGCGCTGCAAGGCACCGACCCCCGCCTCCCCGACGCCGTTCTCGGCGCCGTCAACCGCGCCTTTCCCATGGAAGAACAGCATGACCGCTACTTCACGCTCTGGTATGGCGTCTATCAGCGCTCAACCCGGAAAATGACCTACGGCAGCGGCGGCCATCCCCCGGCACTCCTCCTTCCTCCGGCCGGTGAACCCACAAAACTCGCCGCCAAGGGAATGATGATCGGAGGCATGCCCAACAGCCGTTACGTCACGCAATCCTGCGAGATCCCGCCCGGTTCCCGCTTTTTCCTCTTCTGCGACGGCGCCTACGAAATCACCCGGCCCGACGGCAAGGTCTTCACCTTCGATGAATTTACCCAATTATTGGCAAAAATACCCGCAAACGCCCCCGTCAACCTTGATATCATCGTGGACGAAATCAAAACGATTCGCGGCCCTTTCCCCTTGGAAGACGATCTTTCCCTCATTAGCATCCAATTCTAACCCCTGCCCCCATACTCATGGAAACTACCCTGCGTCGTACCATCACGAACGAAGTTCACGAGCTTGAAAGCTTGATGAACGCCACGACGAATTTCCTGGAGGACCAGAATGTCGACGCCCAGGCCGTTTACCGCGTCAAGCTCGCCCTCGAAGAAATGATCACCAATATCATCAAGCACGGCTACGACGATTACGAAAGCCATCAGATCGATGTTGCGATTGAGCTGCGCCCCGAGGAAATCGTCGGCACCATCACCGACGATGGCCATGAGTTCAATCCGCTCGAACAGGAATTGAAAAACAAAAATGCCGCCCTGCCCGAACGCAAGGTCGGCGGCCTTGGCATTCACATCATCAAGGAACTGCTCAACGAGGTCAACTACCGGCGCGAAAATGAAAAAAACATTCTCGAGATCAAAATGCGCCGGAACCAGCCGGCCTGATCAAGCCAGGATTCGCGCGGAAACCTTGCGCATCTCCCGGCTTGCCTCCAGGTCAGGTTGAATCAGCGAAATCAGCCCCGCGCTCGCCAGTTGCACCAGTTCCGTTGTCAGCGGCAGAATGGCCGCGACCGGCACATCGTAGATTTTTTCCACCTTCGCCCGCAGCTCGTCGAAGTTCATGCTCGGCAGGGCCTTGTTTACCACCAGCATCATCTGCGGAACATCGAGTTTTTTCGCCAGCTCCACCGTCACCGCCGTCCCCTGAAAATCCTGCTGGTCGGGCCGCAGGATCAAGACCAGCGCGTCGGAAATCGCGATGGAGAGCAGCGTCTCCTCATTCACGCCCGGATGCGTGTCGATGAAGAGATAATCGAGCTGCAGCTTCTCGATCAGCGCCTGGAAGCCGTCATTGAGCAGCCGCACGTCGTACCCCTCCTTGAGAATGCGCCCGATGTCGGAGACCTTGATGCTCGATGGCACCAGGTAAATCGGCCCGCCCGGCCTGCCTAAAACCGTGGTCACGTCATACGCCGCCTCTTCAACCGGACATTCGCCCCAGATAAAATGATTCAGCGCAAACTTCACCCGCTCCTCGCTCAAGCCGAACGGCATGTGAATTCCCGGCGACTGGATATCCGTGTCGACCACGGCCACCCGCTTGCCCTCCAGCGCCGTCAACGCCGCGAGGTTCGCCGTCAGGTTCGATTTGCCCGTGCCGCCCCGGTAGGAATGGATGGAAACAATTTTAGCCACGCTGCTTTCATTATCGATTTTGTTTTTTTACCTTCTCCCGCATTTCCCGGGCCCGGCTCTGGAGTCCCTTGAAATAATCCGTCTCCGCAATCTCCGCTACTTGACGCTCCTTTTTCGCCTCGTCAATTTGAATCTTTAATTCGGCGATCTGGTCGGTCAGCGTTTTGATCCGCAAATATGATTCCAGCGCCGCCGCCGCCAGCAGTCCGAGCAGCTCCATCATCTGCCGCAGATGATCGTCGAAGGGAATCACCTCGCCGGTATCCGGCGATTGCGCATTGATGAGTTGCAGCACGCCAATGACCTTCTGCTGCGCATTCTTCAACGGCACACACAGCACCGACAACGTCCGGTAATTCATCTTCTGGTCGAAAGCCTTTGCTCCCGAAAAATCGAAGCCCTTTTCCGCGTAAACATCGGCCACGGAAATGGCTCGGCCCTCCAGCGCGCATGATACCGCCACATTCTTCCGGTTCGGCTCGCCCGTGCCCGGATCGTAAAGCGGCAGCGGCGGAAGCGATACTTCCTGGCCGGACGTCCCGCCCATCGCGATCTTCAGTGAATCGTTGAGCACCGTCACGAAGCGCAATGTCTTTTCCGGTGTCACGAGATACAGCGTCCCCCCGTCGGCCTGCGCCAACGTCTTTCCCTCCGCCAGGATTTTCTCCAGCAACGTATTCAGGTCGGTATTCGTGACCAGCGACAGCCCCGCCGGAATAACGAAATTCGCCAGCTTGTCTGCCCGTTTTTTTTCCCGCTCCACCTGCCGTAGCAACCGCCGGCTTTGCGAACGAATCTTGAATCCCACCACCAGCGCAAATATCCCAACCACACTCGCGCAAATACCGTAAGCCCAATAAAACGATGGAGATGGAAGTGGCATTGCTGGTGGTGCTGCCAGAGTGCGCGGTGATTTTTTACGTGGCAAGTCAGTCGTGCATCCGTCGTAAAGGCTCCGTTATCGACAAAATCACGTCGTTTGTGCGGCATTTGGATGTCAAAAAGGCCTAATCGAATCAACCCTTTGGAATAAATCAGCTTCCTCTTGATTCAAACCGGAAGAACTGTATCAGTGCATGGGAGATATCCTGAGGATTTCTCACCCTCTTTTGTCCTTCCATGCCTCTTAGCGCCCGCGCCGAGCAATTTTGGCTGAGCCTTCGCCGGGACGCCGCCCCGGAAAAAATCCTGCCCAGCCTGATCACCTCGTCGGTCGTCGCGCTGATGACGGTCGTGCTCAGCGTCTCCTTTGTTGCCCTGATTTTCGTTGACCCGATTACGGGCCTCACCGGCGAGGGAACCAGCGTGATGCTTCTCACCGCGGTCATCATGGGCCTTTTCATGGCCATCCTGAGTTCCTACGACGGAACCATCGCCATCCCCCAGGACCGCATCGCGCCGATCATCGCGCTGATGGCCACGATCATCATCCACGAAATGCCGGGCGAAAGTCCGGAACGCATCGGCATTACCGTCCTGGCCGCGATGGCCACGAGCACGCTTTTGGTCGGCCTTGTCCTCTTCTTTCTTGGCACCTACCGCCTCGGCAACATCGTCCGTTTCGCCCCCTATCCGGTGATCGGTGGCTTTCTCGCCGGTTCCGGCTGGCTGCTGCTCACCGGTTCCTTTCGCGTTGTCAGCGGTGAGCCCTTCTCTCTTCTCACGCTAAAAGAGAACTATCTTTCCGGCGCCCTCGCGACCTGGATACCCTGCAGCGTTTTCGGGACGGTCGCCTATCTCGCCGTCCGTTATTCGCGGCATTATCTCACCCTTCCCCTCCTCGTCTTTCTGGCCGGTCTCGGGTTCTACGGCTGGCTGGAACTCGGCCACCATACCCTCGATCAGGCCCGGCAAAACGGCTGGATTCTCGGCGCGCCTCCCGACGCCGGCCTGCTCCAGATCCACACGTTCCCTTCCCTTCTCCATGCCGACTGGAGTGTTGTCCTGAATCAATACAGCAGCGTCATCGCGCTCATCCTCACCAGCATTGTCTCGATCCTGCTCAACACCTCCGCCTTGGAACTCGCCGCGGATGAGGAAATCGACCTCAATAACGAACTCCGCGCCGCCGGCATGGCCAATCTTCTCGGCGGCTTCGCCGGCGGCATGGTCGGATTTCAGTCGCTCAGCCTCTCGGCCCTGCCTCTGAGCATGGGCGTGAAAAGCCGCCTGGTCGGACTCATCTCGGCCATCGTTTGTTTCGTCCTACTCTGGTTCGGCACCGGCCTGGTCGGCTACATCCCCAAGTTCATTCTCGGCGGCATTCTCTTTTACAATGGCCTCGCCTTTCTCACCGAATGGGCCGTCGACTCCTATTTCCGCCTGATTCGCGAGGACTACTTCCTCGTCATCCTCATCCTCGCCATTGTCGCCGTCTTCGGTTACCTCCAGGGCGTCGGCGCGGGCGTCATCATCGCCACCGTGATGTTCGTGCTCAAATACAGCAGCGTGAATGTCATCAGCAACATCCTCTCCGGCGACAGCCATCACAGCTCCGTCGACCGTCCACCGATCGAGGCCCGGCTCCTCGACCGCCAGGGCGGTCAGATCCACATCCTCCGCCTCAAGGGCTTCATCTTTTTCGGCAGCGCCGACAACCTCCTCAACACCATCCGCGAACGCCAGGCCGACGCCAGCCTGCCCCGTCTCACCTACGTCATTCTCGATTTCCAGCACGTCAGCGGCCTCGATACCTCCGGCCTCGTCAGCATGTCCAAGCTCTCCCGTCTCGCCACCAAGGCCGGTTTTATCAACGTCGCCGCCTCGGTTCCGGTCGAAATTCAGAACAGTTTCCGCAACGCCGGACTTCTCGAGGAAGGCCCCGGCCAGATCCGGATTTTCCGCGACCGCGATTACAGCATCGAATGGTGCGAAAATGAGATCCTCAAAAAGGAACTGCCCGAAACGCGCCGGGATGTCCGTTCCCTCCCGCATATCCTCAATGACTTCCATCCCTGGCAGGTCAAGACCGATGCTCTCCTCAATTATATGGAACGCCTCGAAGTCGACCGGAATCACTACCTCATCCTCCAGGGCGACCCCTCGAACGAACTCTTCTTTATCGAATCGGGCAAGGTCAAGGTCATGGTCGAACTCGACAATGGCCGCACCATGCGCATCCGCACCATGGGCGCCGGTACCGTTGTCGGCGAAATCGGCCTCTATCTCAACCAGCAGCGGCTTGCCTCCGTCGTCACCGAGGAACCATGCGCCATCTATCGCCTCAAGACCGAATCGCTCCATCGCATGGAACAGGAAGACCCCGCCCTCGCCTCTGCTTTTCACGAATTCATGGTCCGCGTCCTCGCCGAGCGTGTGACACAGCAAAACCGCACCCTTCGCGCCCTCGTCGAATAGGAGAATCATGAGCGCCCCGGCAACCCAGGATGTCACGGTCCTTGATTTGCCCTTCTTCGACGTCCGGGTCAGCGACGCCACACTTGGTTCCGAAGTCGCGCGTCTCTTCGAACAAAACCATTCCCTTCCCGGCATCATCGTCATGGAGCAAAACCGCTTCCGCGGACTGGTCTCCCGCAGCCAGTTTTTTCAACGCCTCGGGCGCCTCTTCGGCATCGAAGTCTATTCCTCGCGCCCCATCACCGCCTTTCTCGACAGCCTCCCCTCCCCGCCCCTGCAAATGCCGGCGGAAACCACCGTCCAGAACGCCGCCATCCTCTGCCTCGCCCGTCCGGTTGAATACGTCTACGACCCCTTCGTCGTCAACATCGAGGATGAACCGCCCCGCCTCATCGACTTTCTTGCCCTCATCCTCAAGCAAACCGAATTGCTCACCGCCGCCCAGATCGAGGCTCACGCCCAGCGCGCCGCTGCCGTCTCCGCCAGCAACGCCAAGAGCGATTTTCTCGCCAACATGAGCCATGAATTACGCACGCCCCTCACCGCCATCATCGGCTATGGCGAAATCCTGGTCGAGGACGTCAAGGCCAGCCAGCTTGATGAGTCAATTCCCCGGCTCGAGGCCATCATCAAGTCGGGCGTCCATCTCCTCGAAATGATCAACGGCCTCCTCGACCTCGCCAAGATCGAGGCCCGCCGAATGGACCTTTTCCTCACCACCTTTTCGCTGCCTGATCTTCTCCTCGAGGTCTCCCAGGTCACCAAGCCGCTCATAGACAAAAACGGCAATGAATTCACCCTCAGCGCCGATTCCACCCTCACGGAGATGCACAGCGACGAAGCCAAGCTCCGGCAAAGCCTCCTCAACCTCCTCAGCAACGCCGCCAAGTTCACCAACCAGGGCCGCGTCAGCCTCGAGGTCCGCCGGGAAACCGATAATGCGGGTGATTGGGCCCTCTTTCTCGTCTCCGATACCGGCATCGGCATGTCGGAGACGCAAATGACCCGTCTTTTCGAATCGTTTTACCAGGCTGATTCTTCCATCTCCCGCCGTTACGGCGGCACCGGCCTCGGTCTCAGCCTGAGCAAGCAGTTTTGCGAAATGCTCGGCGGCAAACTCACCGTCCAGAGCGTCGTCAATCAGGGAACCACGTTCAACCTAAAGGTTCCGATCCGTTCGAAAGAACGGGCTGGCCACGATTAGCCGTTGCCGCCAAATTAGGTGGTCTCGCTACCCCCCATGAAACGCCTTTTGTTTGTCGAAGATGACGACATGAGCCGCGACGTCATCTCGACGCGCCTCACCCGCAGCGGTTATGAAGTCGTCGTCGTCGAGGACGGCCATAAGGCCCTTCACGCCATCACCAACCAGGCCTTTGACCTCATCATTCTCGACATGAGCATGCCCGGCCTCTCCGGCTGGGAAACCGCCAAGCGCCTCAAGGCCTCACCCGCCACCGCTTCGATTCCTATCCTCGCCCTCTCCGCCCACGCCATGAGCGCCGACAAGAAAAAGGCGCTCGACGCCGGCTGCGGCGACTTCGACAGCAAGCCGGTTGTTTTGCCCCGCCTTGTCGGCAAGATTCAGAAACTGCTCGGCGAAGAGCCCGAAAATAAGGATACTTAAAAGGTATTCTCAGCCAAGCAACATCGTCTTTGGCGATTTCGCCCGGTTGGATTTAGTTGGAGTAACGAAAGAACTCCTATGATCCAGATACGCAAATCCAATGAACGCGGCCACGCCGAACACGGCTGGCTCGATTCCTACCACACCTTCAGCTTCGCCGATTATTACGACCAGGCCCATACCCACTTCCGCGCCCTGCGCGTGATCAATGAGGACATCGTTGCGCCCGAAATGGGCTTCGGCATGCATCCGCACCGCGACATGGAAATCATCACCTACGTCATCAGCGGCGAACTGCGTCACCGCGACTCCATGGGCCACACCGCCGTCATGCGCGCCGGTGACGTTCAGCGCATCAGCGCCGGCTCCGGTATCCTACATAGCGAAATCAATGAATCGACGAGCGAGCCGGTCCATCTCCTTCAGATCTGGCTCTTCCCCGATCACAAAAACGCCCAGCCCCGCTACTCTGAGAAATCATTCTCGCAGGCCCAACCCGGCAAATTGCATCTGGTCACCTCGAAGAGCGGCCGCGACGGCTCCATCCCCATCAACCAGGACACCGACCTTTATCTCGGCAAGCTCGAGGCCGATGGTTCCCTCACGCATCCGCTTGGGTCTGATCGCCATGCCTGGCTCCAGGTCATCAAGGGCCCGCTCGATGTAAATGGAAAGACGCTCGAACCCGGCGATGCCGCGGCCCTGAGCGATGTCACCTCAGTCAACATTACCGCTCGCAAACCGGCCGAATTCCTCCTCTTCGACCTCAACTGAAATGACTTTGTGGAAACCTTATTTTAAAAGCCCGTCATCCTGAGCTTGTCGAAGGATATCTAACTATTTTAGGCAAAGGCTAATAAATCCTTCAGCAGACTCGGAATAGCAAGGGTTCAACCAAGCAAAAGAAATCACCTCCAACCTAAAACCAAAATGAAAAAACTCATCCATCTCCTCACCCAGACCCCGGCCCTCCCCGGCCCCCTCATCACCCGCATTTTCCTCGCCATCGTCTTCTTTCCCCATGGCGCGCAAAAAGTCCTCGGCTGGTTCGGCGGCTACGGCTTCACCGCCACCATGGCCATGTTTACCGGCAAGATGGGCCTCCCCTACGCCATCGCGCTCCTACCCGTCGCCACCGAATTCCTCGGCTCCATTGCCCTCTTCTTCGGCTTCTTCACCCGGATCGCGGCATTGGCCACCGCGGTCAACATGCTCGTCGCCATCCTCCTCGTCCACATCTCCAACGGCTTCTTCATGAACTGGTCCGGCAAGCAGGCCGGTGAAGGCTTCGAGTACCATCTCCTCGCCATCGGCATGGCCCTCGCCCTCGTCGCCGCCGGCGGCGGCAAATTCTCCGTCGACCGCACCCTTGCCGACAAAACAGCCTGATGCTTCCTTAACCTGAGCTTCTCTGTCCTCATGACTGCTCAATTCCCCTCCGAGCAATCCCCCGACGGCGCGTTCAAGCGTCAGGAGGACGCCTTTCGCGACTGGGTCTCGACCGATAAATCCGCGCCCTATCCGGTCGAGCCCAATCGCTATCACCTCTACGTCTGCCTCGCCTGCCCCTGGGCCTCGCGAACCGTCATTGTGCGGCATCTCAAGGGCCTCGAAAACGTCATCGACATGACCACGCTCGATCCCATCCGAGACGACCGCGGCTGGGCCTTCCGTGACGGCTCCGGTTACAGCAGGGACCCGATCAATGGCTTCTCCTTCCTAAGCGAGGCCTACACCGCCTCCGATCCGAACTTCCAGGGCCGCGTCACCGTGCCCGTCCTGTGGGACAAGAAAAAGCGCCGCATCGTCAACAACTCCGAGGACGACATCTGCCGCATGTTCAACGACGCCTTCAGTTCCCTCGGTTCCGGCCCGGTCGATCTCTTCCCGAAGGAAATCGAAACCGAACACACCAAACTCTCCGCCTTCCTCTACGAAAAGGTCAACAACGGCGTCTACGAAGCCGGCTTCGCCACTGCCCAATCGGAATACGAAAAAGCCTGCCGCGCCCTTTTCGCCGCGCTCGACGAACTCGAAGCCAGCCTCGCCACCCGTCGCTACCTCTTCGGCAAAACACCCGTCGAAGCCGACTGGCGTCTCTTCTGCACCCTCGTCCGCTTCGACGCCGTCTACCACGGCCACTTCAAATGCAACGTCCGCCGCATCGTCGATTACTCCAACCTCCAGGGCTACCTCATGGACCTCTACCAGCTCCCCGGCATCGCGGCCACGGTCAACTTCGACCACATCAAGCGCCACTACTACTACACCCACGACGACATCAACCCCACCCGCATCGTCCCCATCGGTCCCGACCTCGACCTCACCAAACCCCACGGCCGCGACCGGCTCTGAGCAGACTCACCATTTGATCGCCGATGACGCGGCCGCTTTCTTTGCCGCGGCGATAAACGGCTCGACCCAGCGCCCCGCCGGTTTCAGAAACAGCGCCCCCACTGTGATCGGCGGCAGCTTCGGTTTCAGCGGCAGAAATTTCAGCCGCGGCCCCGCCAGACACCGCATCGACGACGCCACCAGCGCCACACCCCGGCCCGCCTCCACCGCCGCGATCAGGCTCGTCGCGCTGTCGCACTCATCTGCCAGTTGCGGCTCAAAACCGTACGGCGCGAAAAGCTGCTGCAGCAACTCCGCCTGTTCCGGATAATCCTCCCGGTTGTAGGCCATCAGCCGTTCATTCTTCAGTTGCGCCGGCGACACCAGCCGCTTCCGCGCGAACGGATGCGAAACTGCCACTGCCACATAAAACGGATATTCCGCCACCTTCTCGAACGTCAGCCCGCGCAGGGCCCGACCCAGGGGCCGCACAATCAGCGCCACATCCAGCTTCCGCCCCTTCAACCGCTGCGTGCACTCTTCCGTCGACAAATCGTGCAGCGAAATCTTCACCCCCAAATTCTCCGGCTCAAACAACTTCAGCGCCCGCGGCAGGAACTCCACCGTCAGCGACGGCGCATAGCCCACCCGCAAATGACCCCGCTCCCCCTTCGCCATCGCGCTCACCGTCTGCACCGCCTGTTCCGCCCGCAATAAAACCGCCCGCGCCTCCGCCAGGAAAATCTTCCCCGCCTCCGTCAATGCCAGCGACTTCGCCGTCCGCCGGAAAAGCTCCACGCCCAACTCCTCCTCCAGGTCGCGAATCTGCCGGCTCAACGGCGGCTGCGACAAATGCAACCGCTCCGCCGCCCGCGTCACATTCTGCTCCTCCGCCACCACCACAAAATATCGCAGATGCCTCAACTCCATATCCCGAACGATAGCCCAAAGGCATGCTCCGCCAAGCAAGCCGCCATAAATAAAGGTAGTGTCCTAATTTGAAAATTCAGCCATTACTCTCAAGATAACCAATATGCTATAGGTTCTACTCAGCCCATTATTCACCATCTAATTCCCGCTAAAAAGACGATAAATGAGCAAATCAGCACGAATGTGTGGAGGCGTATAAAGTCTTCGAAAAGCTTCATTTGCCTCCCGCTGTAATAGCGATTTTAACAACGGTTTCGGCTGAATCCACAGGAGGAAGGGGATCAATCGCAGACAAGATGGCACACTGCACGAGCCTCATCGCGGCACCATTGAGCGTTACCAGTGCAGCGGCAAATGGTGTACCATATAGTTTCGCACACCCTGTGACAGTCAACGCCAAGGGGCCTACCGCCAGACTGACGAGACAACTTGGCAAGGTTTTCGATATCATCGGGGAAATAATATGTTCCTGAACCCACAACAAAGTGGACCTTTTGCGAATCAGTACCTGAACTGAGGAGGTGTTCAAACTTGGCTTTGATTTCGCTATTTTTGGTGTTTGCAATCGCACATCGAATTGATTGCTCGATCATCTCCATATCCAAATGAATATTACTCTCGTCAAGTTTTGTGTCGTAATCTCCAAAGTGAATTTCGACGCCCTTTCGATGAGCAATGTCTTCAAAGGGTTTATGGTCTTCTGGTGTAAGCATTAGTTTACCTTTTTGTGATTTGTTTCAGCTACTATTCAGTTATCCTACGCGGTTCAAATCACAAGATTAAAATTTAAGAGCGATGTGGGAAAATGAGTTCTCGTCTTCCTCTCCCTCTACTTTGCATCATGCCTTTCACCTTTGCCCGATTTCCCCTCCCCTGCTATCAATGGGTTTGGCTCCCATAGCTTAACGGATAAAGCAACGGTCTTCTAAACCGTAGAGTGTTGGTTCGATTCCAACTGGGAGCGCGCCCGTTTTGCCTCGTCCTCGCGGGACCCGCCTCCCCTAATTTACTTAAGTTCCGCGCACGACTTTTTTGTTATTGCCCGTGGACACAGCTCGCTCCGGGTCTACGTTGGCTGATGCACAGCGTCTCGCTACTCGACTCCGGCCACATCGATTTCTGGATCCTCGTCCTCGGCCTTTTTCTGCCTCGCCTTTCGCTGTTCCTGGCCGCGTTTTGGGGCGGTGATTACCCGCCCAACCCCCTCCCGGTTCTCATCAACTTCCTTGGCTGGCTCTTCCTCCCCCGCTTTCTCATCGCCTACTATATCTACCTTGACGCGGGCCCGAACAACCTCTGGTTCTGGGCCTACCTTATCCTCGGCGTCGTCGGCCTCATCGGCGAAACCGGATACGCCCGCGGCCGCATCATTCGACGCACCACCACCGTCAATCCCGACGGCTCGCGCACCATCGTTGAGGAAGAGGAAGACTAGTGTTGTGTCCCTGAAATATCTGGAATAAGTCAATGCGGGAAGGCATGAATAGATCATGCCCCTCGGACGCCCCATCATCGGACTAAATATCACACAAGAACAACAACAGGAACTACAGGCCATGGTCCGGTCACGCAGCCTGCCGACAGGTCTTACGCTACGCGCCAAGATCGTACTGGCTTGCGCCAAAGGCCAGGGCACTCCAGCCGTGGCCGCCGATCTCGGCATCAGTGCGCAGACGGCCTGCAAGTGGCGCGAGCGCTTTCGGGTGGGCGGGGTGGCAGCGTTACGCGATGAGGTGCGCCCAGGTCGCCCGCGCACGATTCGGGAGGAG
>JAJSLK010000031.1 GCA_021272165.1 Methylacidiphilales bacterium | reverse complement strand
TTTCTTCCAGATGCTTTTCCAGCATCCGCCACATCTCGTCGTTGATTAGTCTTCGGGGTTGCTCCTCTCGTTGTCGCATCCCCACTTTATCTGCTCAACCCTCATCCAGATCAAGCTAAATCGCTAACACTTCCTAGAGCGCCTTCAACGCTTCCTTCACTAATTCCTCCACGGTTGCCTTGGGTTGGGCATCGCGGATGGCGCGGACGGTTTTGTGGGCCTCGGCCTGCTTGTAGCCGAGGGAGATGAGAGCGAGGACGGCATCGTTGACGTGCTGTTCCTCGGGCGAAAGGCCCTGTCGGGCCGAGGCGGCCTCCCACGCGGCGGAGACGCCGACCTTGTCGCGCAGCTCGACGATGATCCGCTCGGCGGTCTTTTTGCCAACGCCCTTGATCCTGCTTAGGGCGGCGATGTCGCCTGCGACGACCAAGCCGCGGAAGATGACCGGTGTGATGCCGTTGAGAATGGCGAGGGCCAGTTTCGGCCCGACGCCGCTGACGTTGTTGAGGAGCAGAAGGAAGAGGTCGCGTTCCTCCGGCGTGGCGAAGCCGTAGAGGATGTGGGCGTCCTCGCGGACCTGGAGGTGGGTGAGGATTTTGAGCTCCTGACCGGGTTGCGGGAGCTTGTCGTAGGTCGACAACGGGATATTGATGTCGTAGCCGACGCCGGTGACTTCGAGGATCAGGCGGGTGGGGAGGACCTCGACCACGGTGCCGCGCAGGAACGAAATCATGGCCGGAATGTAGCGGTCACTGGCAAGTGCCGCACTTCAAAAGTGCAGATCAGCCGCGAAAGAAGACAAAGATCGCGAAGTCAGAATCGAGAAATGGTCCGTCGATGGGGACATCGGTGGCTACCGGCTTAAATCTCCTTCATCCGGCCGCGGAGGCCGCTGTTCTGGGCGTGGGTGAGGGCGATGGCGAGGGCGTCGGCGGCGTCGGAAGGTGGGTTTTCGGTCAGGCCGAGGAGCGCGCGCATCATGAAACCGACCTGGGCCTTTTGCGCGCCGCCCCGGCCCGTGGCGGCGGCTTTGACCCGGCGGGGCGCATACTCGTAGATGGGCAGACCGGCCTCGGCCAGGGCCAGGAGCGCGGCACCGCGGGCGGAACCGAGGGTGATGGCGGTCTGGTAATTCTGGAGATAGATGATGCCTTCGACCGCCGCGACATCGGGTTTGTATTGCTGGAGCAGGTCGGTGATCTGCTGGTGGATGGCGACGAGGCAGCGGGACGGCGTGAGCTTCTCGGAATTCCGGATCACGCCGTAGGCGAGGGCGCGCATTTGCTGGCCCTCGGCCTCAATGATGCCGTAACCCGTGTTGCGCAGGGAGGGGTCGAGGCCGAAGATGACGGACATGCCCCGGGAGAATTGCCCCGAACTGATCCTTCGACAAGCTCAGGATGACAGAAGCTAGAACTCATATTGCTTTGTAGAAAACATGAATAAAAAAACCAAGTCCCTAACGGCGAAGGGTGTAAGCCAACACCCTTCGCCGTTAGGGACTTGGTTTTTTTATTCAT
>JAJSLK010000050.1 GCA_021272165.1 Methylacidiphilales bacterium | reverse complement strand
GGCGGCGGACGGACTTACGTTGAGCGCGATGTATTCCGAAACCCCGCATGTCTATATGTTTCCAATGGGCATGGGCGGAACGCTGGGAGAATGTGTTCGGCTGTCCATGAATAATGACCTGACGCATCAATACGAAGCGGGCGGCTGGGACATCACCGCAACCTCCAATCTGGGACTGATGGGCGATCCGACATTGCGGCAGGATGTGGTTGCGCCAGCAACAGTGCTGACAGTTTCCGGCACGGACAAGGCGACTCTTTCCTGGGTTGCTTCCGCCGATGCCACGGCGCCGGGATTTCAAGGGTATTACGTTTATAACGCTCCAGCGGTGAACACTCCCTGCACGCTTCTTACCACCAAACCGATTACCGAAACCACCTGGACCGACAGCGTGGCGCGGCCCGGGACGGTTTATATGGTGCGGACGGCGCGATTGTTTACGGGCGCTACGGGTTCATATGTGAACCTTAGTGAGGGAATCAGTACCGTATTCGCGCCGTAAAAAAGATGACTATGACCGGCCTCATTTTTCTGGCCCAATCCATGATGAAGTGCCCCCGGATTCTGATCCCACTCCGGCTCGGGGGGGAGGAATAGTATAAGAGTTTCCCACAGTGGAAATACCTTGTCTCCGCTATCAAAGCGGCTGATAAACCGGCCGGACCACCTGCCCCGATTCTGCCGAGGCCCGGATCGCCTCATAGAGAACCATGCTCTTGTAGCTTTCGTAAATGTTGGAGCGCGTCGTGCGCTTTTCTTTCAGTGCCGCAAAAAAATCCTCGATCTCCGCAAGATGCCCCGTGTCACGGCCGCTGTCGCCCGTGCTGATGAACGTGCACGGCTCGCGCCACTCCACCGGCTTGCCGTCCTCTGCGATCCGCCATGTCGCGGAATTGTGAATGGTCATGAAGTGGCCTCCCTTCACGGTCAGTTCCGTCTCCTCCGTCGGCACGCTCCACGAACGTCCGTCGCTCAGGTTCAGCGAACCGACCGCGCCGCAACGGAACTGCAATGAGACGGCATAGGCATTCATCCCCTTGGCGAAGGCGAAGACCGACTCGACCTCGCCGAACAGGTAGGCGGTGAGATCAATCACATGAATGGCGAAGTCGAGCAGGAAGCTTTTCTCGATCGTGTCGTTGGCGTAGCCGCCGGAGCAGTAATCGATTGAAAGCGAAAGGCGATCCGCTTCGGGAAATTTCTCCAGCCACTTCCGCGCGCGCGCGGCGGCCTCGGTGTAACGTTTCTTGAAAGCCGTTGTGCAGAGCAGCCCGGTCTTCTGCGCGATGCGCGCGACCTGCAGCGCGTCGTCGGCTGTAGCCGCAGGCGGCTTCTCGGTGTAGACCGGGTAGCCGAGTTTGAGAATCTGCTGAGCCAGCTTCGCGTGCGCCCCTGGCCCGACGCAAACAATCACGCCGTCCGGCTTTAGCTCTGCGAGCATCTGATCGACGTTCGTGTAGGCCGTGCCGCCAAACCGGCCGGCGGTCTTTGCCGCGCGTTCCATGTCGAGATCGCAAACACCGACGAGCCGTCCGCCCGCCGCGCCGATGTAGGGATAAATACGGCGTGACGACAACGCGCCCGCACCGACGACGCAGAGAAGAGGATCGGTGATAGAAGTGGGAGTGGTCATGATTTTATAAAGGTGGCGGATTCAGGGTTAGAGATGATCGGTTGAATGGCTAGACCGGGCCGAAGGCTAGGCCTCCTGATAATAGCTTTCCAAAAGCGCTACGGCATGCCTGACGCCGTCGATGGTTTCCTGGGGATTGGATTCACGGCTAGGGAGCTCCAGTTCAACGACGATGTCGCCTCGGTAGCCGTAGGTTTTGACCCGCCGAATCAAGCCGCGAAAGTCGACTTCTCCGCTTCCGAATAATACCGACTCGTCATTGCGGATTTCGTTAACGTGAATCAGCGCAACGCGGTCCCCAAGATTATCCCAACCCGCCTTCCAGGAAATGCCCGCGCGCTGAAAATGGCCCACTTCCAGAACGGCCTTGAGGCGGGGATCGTTCCCGATGCTCCCAAACACTTCCCGGTAATCGTCAAGGGTTGAAATGGCCGTTCCTTTGTGATTTTGAACCACAGGAATTAGGCCAAGACGGGTTTGGTCGAGCGCATCAAGAAACCTTTTTGTGACGCGTCCGAAAATCTCCCGGCTGATAGTCTTGAAAAGCACGATCTTTGCACCCAGCCCTGCCGCGTAATGCGCGGCGGTCAAGGCGTTTTTCAGCCCCACCTCTTCATCCTCGCGAATGGTGGGCAGGTGAAAGGACGTAAAGCGAAGGCCCATTGATTCGGCCAGGCGGCGGGGAGTCGCGGGATCGTCGCGCCAGTCGAGCTTGCAAACCGGCCATTCGGAGAAGCCCTCAAATTTGTGAAAGCCAAGATCCCGGCAGGCGGCGAGAACTTTCTCCAGCGGCCAGTAGGGAAAATAGACCGGGCTGGAAACCAATTGTTCCCGAAAGGAAGAGGGTGTGCTCATGGTATTTATAATTTGATGGAAACGAATTTCCTGATTTGGTCAGTGATGGCGATTTCGGTAGGAAGCCTTTCCATCGAACTGGCGCCATAAAATCCATGCACGCCTTTGGTGCGGCGCAGCACATAGGCCGCGTCATCCGGCATGGCAATTGGGCCGCCGTGACAAAGCACGATTACGTCCTGCCGTATCTCGTGACAGGCGTCGGCAATCGCTTGCACTTCCTTGACGCTGTGGTCGAGGGTCTTCGCTGTTTTCGCACCGATGGTGCCGCTCGTCGTCAAGCCCATGTGAGCCACCACGATGTCGGCGCCGGCCTTCGTCATAAGTTGCGCCTCTTCCACGTTGAAGGCGTACGGTGTGGTCAGCAAATCCATCTTGTGGGCCAGCGCGATGATCTCGACCTCCTGTTTATAACTCATGCCGGTTTCCTCCAGATTGGCGCGGAAAATTCCATCGCAAAGGCCGACGGTGGGGAAATTCTGGATGCCGGCTAAGCCAAGCTCCTTCAATTCCCTGAGAAAATAGGGCGCAATCATAAAAGGATCGGTGCCATTGACACCGGCCAGCACCGGCGTGTGCCGCACCGCGGTCAACACTTCGAAGGCCATCTCCCTGACGACGTCATTGGCGTTTCCGTAGGCCATCAGGCCCGAGAGCGAGCCGCGCCCCGCCATCCGGTAGCGGCCCGAATTATAGATGACGATCAGGTCGATGCCACCGGCTTCCTCGCACTTCGCGGAGATTCCCGTGCCGGCGCCGCCTCCGATGATCGGGATGCCCCGGTCGACTTTTTCCCGCAGGCGTTTCAGAATACTTTTTCGGTCGTTGTTCATGAGCGTGACGTGAGATGCGCGGTGATGGCTTGAAATTCCCGGACGGCCTCCCGGGCGAATTCGGGATCGTTGATGTGATAAGGAAGCCGCCGGAGATGGCGGTTTTTATCGGGCTGAAATAATTTTTCAATCTCTTCAAACAGGGCGGCGTCGGCAGCGGGATCATGAAAAGACTGGCCGGGCGCATCGATGAGCGATACGCCTTTTTCCGGAATCAAAAGGACCAACGGCGCTAGAGCTCTATTGAGCTTCGGCATCATCCACCGGGCAAAGGCGCGGTTTTCTTCCGGCGTGGTCCGCATCAGGGTGACCTGCGCATTATGGACATGCAGTTTCCGGTGGCGAAACGTCTCCGGCACCGTCTCCTTCGTGCCGAAGTTAACCATGTCAAGCGCCCCCAGGCTCATCACACAGGGAATCTTCTGCCTGGCCAAAAGATCAAAGCGGGACGGCCCCGCCCGAAACACTCCACCCACGACTTCATCCGCCACCTCGGTTGTGGTCAGGTCCAGCAGGGCCTGGATCAAACCGCTTTCGGCCAGTTTCTCCATCGCCTGGCCGCCGGTTCCCGTGGCGTGGAAAACGAGGCAATCCCAACCCGCCTCCTCCAGGGCTTCGCGCACCTGCGTCACGCAGGGCGTGGTCACGCCAAACATCGTCAAGCCTGCCGTCGGCTTGTCTTCCGGCGAAAAAGGCGTGTGAATCATCATGCCCGCAACCGCGTGGGCGGCGTTGCCCAGCACCTGCCGGGAGACGCGATTCAACCCCGCCACATCCACCACGGAGTTGACCATCGTGAAATCGGACGTTTGGATATAAGGAGTCGTGTTGCCGCTGGCCACCGTGGAAACCAGCACCTTGGGCACACCGATGGGCAGGGCGCGGAACGCGGGGGAAATCAGCGCCGTGCCACCGGAGCCACCGATGCCAATGACCCCGCCGAATTTACCCGCCCGGAATTCGTGCAGGAGAAAAAGACTCAAGGCCTGCGACATGGCGGTCACGGCCTGCCCGCGGTCCTTTTTCGACAGGACGGCATCGGGTCCTTCGGGATGAAAAGCGGCCACCGTGTTCCGGGACACGGCGGGCGATCTCTGGGCCGGCCCACCCGTGCCAATATCGACCAGCACGGGGATGGCCCCCGCGACACGAATGCAGTCGCCCAGGTAGGCCACCTCCGCCCCCTTGGTGTCCATCGTGCCGAGAACGTAAACAGATTTGTTCATGGCGAGGTAATGAAGTTATTCGCCAACCGTCTGCCGGTCGGCCGAAGAAAATGCGATGAAGAGAATTGCCTCTGTTTCGCCAATATTTGTCGCGTGGTGCCAGACATTGGCCGGGATCGTTACGGTGTCGCCTACGCTGAGCATAACTGTTCCTGCGCCTGGACCAGTGTGTTCGATGCGGCCTTGCATCACGATAAGGATTTCCGAGCAGTTCGGGTGATAGTGCCGAGGATTGGCCTGACCGGGTTTGAGAATGCAACAGCCGATGGTCATGTCGTTTGAATTGCCCAGGGGCCGGCCTGCGAACCAAGTCAAACTGCCCCAGTCAAAATCGCTCTTGAGAGTGTGCTTCTGCATGAGAACTTGAATATTGCAGGTCATCTTCGCGTCTTTTTCTTGGATTGTTGGGAAACTGTCTTCACGGCCGGGGCTCGTTCGACAAAGACCGCGAGGTAGGTGACCCTGGCGGTCAAAGGCTCCAAGTCGTGTTCTTCCTCGGAGCTAAAATAGAGGGAGTCGCCGGCGCCTAGGATGTGAGCGCTTCCTCCCACGAAATAACGCATCCGACCGTCCAAGACATAAATGAATTCCTCGCCGCAATGGGCCAGCGCGCCCCGTTTGATTTTGCCTCGCTCCGCCACGAAGATGAACGGCTGCATGATTTTGTTCGGCCGCTCAGCCGCCAGGAGGTGAAATCCATATCCCTTGTCTGTCATCGTGAGCGTTCGGCCAGCCCGTTCCCGGACCGAGGTAAGGACAGTGGAGTCCTCCTGCCCGCCCTCAATTAAACGTCCGAGGCCCACTCCCAACGCCGTCGCAATTTTGGCGAGGGTCGACAGGGGTGGCGCGGTTTTTCCAGATTCAATTTTGGAAAGAAGGCTGACGGTAAACCCGCATCGCTTGGCCACGTCGAGCAAGGTCCGCTGCTGGCGAAGACGCAGGCGGCGGATCCGAGAAGCCAATTCGTTCATCCACCTGTTTTATCTGAAGGTGTGGCGGAGTTCAAATTATTTTCTTAGTATTCAAACAGTTTGAATCGCCCTAATCAAAGGCCCATGCTGCTTCCGGCCTACTACCACTCGAGCGTAACTGTTGATCCCCTTCCAGTGATATGAACCAGATTATAAATACCTGGCGTATTTTATCAACGGCTTATTCCTTTTCCGATGTCGTGAGACAGCTTCGTGAAGCAAGAAAATTAAGCCGAGCCGCCTTGGCCAAAGGAGCCGGGCTTCACCAAACTTACATCGGGCTTTTGGAGCACGGGGAGCGCAGCCCTAACTTGGATCCAGCCTAGGCCATGGCCGATACCTTGGACGTACCTCTTGGCAAGCTGATTACGAAAGCCGAAGGTAAGTCGGCCCCACCTATAAAGGTGGGATCATTTGGGGCATGACTCGCGCCTTAAGGTGCGACTTCATACCAAGCTTTCGCCGCCTCTGGCGTGACCAATTCGCGGTAGTATGTCCAGCTGCAACAGCAAATCCGCCAGCGTATCCTCTCGGGGCAGATCGAGCACGGAGCGCAGCTTCCTTCGGTGCGAGAGCTTTCTGCAGAACTGCACATCAATTTCCTTACCGTCGTCGAGGTCTACCAGCTATTGGAGCGGGAGGGCTTTGCTGAAACCAAGCGGGGAACAGGCACCTACGTCTCCCACCAATCTCCGGCCCTGCGAATGGATGCGCGTCGCGCCCAGATTGGGCCCGCCATCGAGCAGCTTGTGGCTGAGGCGCTTCATCTCGGGCTTTCCGAAAAGGAATGTCCAGACACTGCTGTCAGATAAATTCCGCCAATTCAAAACTAAACCCTGAACTCGCCGCATGAATGATACGCCCATCCTCATCCAAAACGTCAGCCATCATTTTTTCATCACATCATGGCTTTTAGGTGAATCCTGGGCATTCTCTTCCACAGCTAGTTCGTCGAGGTTTTGATTGTCGACCACGGTGCCGTCATCCAGCACATTGATGTGTTGATGGCGGAGGCGCTGGAAAAGCGCGCGCATATCCTTCAGGCCACCCCAGGTGAACCAGACGCCGGTGACGACTGCGAAGAAAATCGGAAGGCTGATGGCGGTGAGATGCCAATAGTTCGACCAACTATCTTCGGTCCAGGGCGCGATTAGGTTCCAAATCGAAACCACAATAAAGACGGCAAACCAGAACCACGTCCACCCGAACAACGAGCCGGTAATCCACTTGTCCCAAAGGGTGAAATTTTCATCAAAGCCAACGAGCTTGCTCCAGCCGACTTTGCCCTTGGGCGCTGTCGCGGTATCTCCCACCAGCTTTTTTATAGCGGCATATTCACCGCGATGCAGCATGCGGTCGAGATTGAAGTCTTCCCGGCAGGTCAGTAGCGAAACAAAAAAATAAACCGCGAGAGAGCACAGAAGGGCGAAAAAACCGAGATACGCCCCGTTCAGGAAGAATCCGTAATGACCGTCCTTTTCGACCGCAAGTCGACCGAGATCAATGAAGCCGAGCTTGGTGCCGTGGGTGACAAAGGACTCGCCGTAGGAGTCATAGATTTGTCGGATAATAATCGCGCCGAGTGAAAGTACCGCTCCCGTGATAAAACCAGCCAGGGCGCCGGCCGAGGTCCCCTTCTTCCAGTAGAGGCCGCCAACAATGGCCGCGCTGGCTCCACTGAAAATCGATCCGGTGATCGCCCACCACATGTTAATGTAGTCGCTCATGTGAAACAAGGTGCCGAAAATAAATGCCCAGCAAGCCACGCCGACAATGGCGCATCGCAGGATGAAAAGATGGGCTTTCGGGCCAAATGGTTTCTTCCGCAAAGGAACTAGGACATCCTGAATAAAAATGCTGCTCCACGAATGAAGCGCGCAGGAGTCTCCGCCAAAAATTCCCATCAATAGAATCACGCAGAAGGCACCTTTGACTCCAGCCGGCAGGAGAGTTGCCAGCGCAATCGGCATTTCCATCTGTTCCCGCGCCTGCAAATCGTTGATTCGCTGCATAGCCGCGTGAACGTGAGCCGCTCCGGTTGCAAAATCCGCATGGTGCAGATAAGTCAGTGCGGCGAGCGCCAGGAGATTGAGGACGACGCCCTTGCCCATGTCGCGCCAACTGTTGAGAACGTTGCCCATTCGACCTTCATGCGCCGTCAAGCCGGCGGAATTATAAGCAGCCGTAACCTGCCATGCCATTCTGCCAATGGCACCACTGAAGACGGCAATCAGGACATACCAGATGTTGAAGTCGGCGATACCGAAGGAGTCGAAGGGATTGACCAGGGAATGGCCGGCGGGATGGGCTACCCGATCGGTAAGCACGGCATGCATCTGTGACCAGCTAAACAAATAGAGAATCGTGAAAATGATGATCAGGTAGAATACCTGCGTAACGATGCCTTCGATCGTATTGACGACCAACAACGTGACGGCTCCGCCGGACACTGCGATGAAAGTGGTGATGGTGAGAAAGAACGCCATCAGTGGAACGTAGGTCGGCAGGGTCAGAGAAAGAACCTGGACTGTTTCGGGCAAACCCAGAAAATAAACTAGGACACGGGCACCGATGGCCGGAGAAACGCCGAAGTTCAGAATACCGGACAAAAATGCCACCGTGCCCGCAAGAAGCCGGAAGGCTTTGTTGTAACGGATCTCGAAAAACTGGGAAAGAGTCAGTGCCCTCGTTTCGCGAAAGCGATAAACAACCCATCCCGTGATCGCCATGACGACCATAGCCAAATTGTTGAAATTCCACCACCAACCGATGGAAAATCCGCCGTGGGAAAACATCTCGAAATAGGCGACGAAAACAACCGCGCCCGTATACAACTCCCCTCCCGAAATGCAAAGGAGGTAACGGCCCGCAGATCGATTGGCTGACATGAAATCGGCGACGCTCTTGACATACCGTTGGGCGTAAAGGCCGACGAACACCACAATGAGCAAAGGGGCTGCCGTGATGACCCAGTCGAAGATGGACATATGGATGGATAGTGAAATTACTCAAGGCGCATCATGGATCACAGCGAAATCCGAAACTGGGAATAAAGAACCCCGCCGCAAGCAGCGGGGTATTGCCGATTCAGAATAGAACCAGTTGATAGTCCTCATGAAGCTTTTTGTACGTGTGGCCCTGTTGTTTCACGTAAGTTCCGATCATTCTTTCGTTCCCGTGCTTGCCCA